>NZ_JCADBG010000040.1:0-57926 GCF_059358815.1 Streptosporangium nanhuense | reverse complement strand
GCCAGCGTGCGCTCCTGGATCTGCCGGGCGAGCTGGGCCCGCAGCTGCTCGAACGGCGGCACCGGCGAGGCCGCGTCGATGACGATCATCAAACGCTCATGACCCGCCGGGCCACCGTCACACTCGGCGGCATCCTGGACTGGAGGGCGACGAACGCGGCCGGGACCAGGAGCAGGTAGGCGACCGCGGCGACGCCCCACCAGCCGGGCGCGGTGCCGAACAGCAACACCGTGGGCAGCGCCAACTGCATATTCGGCATGATCCGATCGCGAACGTCCTCGACGCGCATGATGACGTCGGCGGTCAGCGACTCCTCGTCCTGCGCCACGACCGGACGCCGCAGCAGGTGGCGCAGCTGCAAGACGGTGATGGCCGTCACGCCGAACAGGCCGATCAACGAGACGACGGCCAGCTGCCGCACGGTGGGATCGGGAACGGCCAGGGCGCTCCCGGCCAGCACCATCGCACCGGCGAACGTGCCGGCCGCGAAGACGGCGTACGGCCGGCCGAGCAGGACCTGCCAGCCGGGCTGGACGAGATGGGCGGCCCGGCGCGACAGCGTCGCGCCCGCCCGCCGGTCGACGCGTCGCACCCACCGGTCGAGCAGCGACTGTGCCAGCAGCAGCCCGACCACCAGCGCGGCCAGGATCAGCTGCGACAGCGGGCGATCCGGCGGCAGGCCGCCGAAGGCGGACCTGACGGCGAGCGCGCTCGCGATGATCAGCACGCCCGGGACGACCAGAGTGGCGAGGCGGGCGCGTCTGCGGACCGCCAGCCGGCTGGCCAGCAGAGGGGTCGGGCGGGCACCGGCCAGATCGTGCCAGGCCAGCCACTCGCCCGCCCGTCGCAGATCGGCCTCACGCACCGGCGGACCGGCGTCCGGCAACGGTTCGCGGGTCATGACACCTCCTTTGTCGCAAGCTTTGTAGCAACATAATGCGTCAAGCATTGCGACAAAGTCAACGGCACATGAGCTCTCGCCGTCTCGACAGCACGAGCCCCGGCGCGATTCCGGACCGTCTGCGACCGGTGACACGAGTCCCACCCCGGCCCCGGAGAAACGAAGCGCCCCGAGCACAGGCGCGTGCCGACCGCCGAGCACGGACAGAGGTGCGCCGCTGCTCCGGCATGAGGTGGTGCTCGCCGATGTGCGGGGACGCACGGCCCTGTTGCCGTGCTTCGCCGCCGGGCGGCTGAGCATGCGCCCCTCCCACCATCTGAGTACGGGAACGGATGGCTCACGGAGCCCCCGTCGCCCACCGTCAAGGCATGGAGACGAACGCATCGAAGGCAGCGGGCCTCACCCCGTTGCGTCCGCACCACACAGGGATGGCCGCCGTCGCGGGCGCGGTCGCCGGAGCCGTAGTCGGGCCCGAGACATCAGCGATCTTCGGCCTGGGGATCGGCGGACTGTCCACCATCGGCGCCCCCTTCGGCGCCGCCGCCGGTGTCCTGGTCGGCATCGCCGCGCGAGATCTGCTCACGCGGGGCACGCCCCGCTCCGAACACGCGGAGCGTCGGGCGTCCTGGGCGACCACCGTGGCGGCGGCCCTCCTGGTAGGCGGCGCGGTGTTGTCAGCGGTCTTCTGGGACGTGGCCCGCCGCGAAGCCCCGGGGTTGGACGGGATCCTCGTCATGCTCTCACTCCCACCGACCGCGATCCTCATCGTCAGCCTGACAGCGCTCGCCGTGGGCGTCCTGCGTCGGCGGGCCACCGCCCGCTGGGCCGCGGTCGTCGTGTCGATCTGCGCCTGCGCCGCCTTCTTCTCACAACTGCTGGCCGAACTGTCCCTCCTGGTACGAGGCCCAGGCTGGGCAGCCCGCACCCAGACCCCCGTGTGGGGGGTGTCCGTCTTTCAGGCGGTGTTCCTCGTGGCGATCCCCATCGTGGTCACGGCTCTCCTGCTGTCCTCAACGGCACGCCGCGACTTCAAGTAACCGAACGGGGACCACAACCTATGGCCCGAGTCGTCAAACCATGTCCGAACATCCGGGTCAACTCCACTCTCCGAGCACGTCGCAAGTTCGGTGCCGATGACGCTCTCTTCACCACTGGCCGGGGCAACCTGATTAACCGATCCCACTTCAACGACAAGATCTGGAAGCCGGCGCTCTTGAAGGCTGGGCTTCCCGAAGACGCGACGTTCCATAATCTACGCCACTCCTTTGCCAGCACGGCACTGGCACAGGGCGTGCCCGTCTCGGATGTGAGCAAGTGGCCGGGGCACGCGTCGATCACAGAGACCGTGGACACGTACGGGCACCTCGTGCCCGAAGCTGACACGACCGTACGAACCGCGATGGATGCGGCGTACGACGCCGTACCGGAAGAGCCTCGTGCTGACCTGGTGCTGACTTCTGGATCATGAATGACCGAAAGGACCAGATCAGAAGCGGTAAGGGCGGACGAGTCGGCCTGTAGGCCGGGTTTTGTCCTTCACTTGCGTGAAGGGGCGACCATCCATCTAGGGCCGACGTTGCCGACGGCCTCAAGCGGTCTACCCGCGCGGCTCGGGCGAGCAGCCCTCAAGCGTCGCGCGCGGGACGCTCCGGAGAGCGCCCCTTCTTGACCTTGCTCCGGGTGGGGTTTACCGAGCCGCCCACGTCACCGTGGGCGCTGGTGGTCTCTTACACCACCGTTTCACCCTTACCTCGTCTCGCGACGAGGCGGTCTGTTCTCTGTGGCACTTTCCCGCGGGTCACCCCGGGTCGGCGTTACCGACCACCCTGCTCTGTGGAGCCCGGACCTTCCTCGGCGGGTCTCAGAAGAGACCCGACGCGGCCGCCCGGCCGGCTCGTCCGCCGTGTTCCAAGCCTAACGGTTCCCAAGTGGACTCCAACCGAGCGGCAAGTCGTCCGCGCTGGAATACGGATCAAGCACGACACGACGGACGAGCACCGGGAGAACCGATGAGAGCACCGACGACCGCTCCCGCACGCCACGAGGACGCCGGCGCCGGCCACGGTGAAGGACACGGTGGCGTACGGGTGTTCCACAGCCTCGGCGGCCGAGGTCTGTCGTGGACGTGAGACCGCCGGTTCAGCGCAGGTGCGAGGTGTCGTTGAACGCCTTCACCACCGCGGGACCGTCGGCGTAGTACTCGATCAGGGACAGGGCTGACAGGTCGAGATGCATGCGGTACAGCGCGCCGAGGGGAGCGAGCAGCGCGAACCGCAGCAGCATCTTGATCGGCGTGACGTGGGAGACGGCGAGGACCGTCTTGCCCTCGTAACGCTCGACCAGCATGTCCCCGGTCGCCTGGACCCGCCGCGCCGCCTCCCCGAAACTCTCCCCACCCGGCGGCGCGGCGGACGGGTCCGCCAGCCACGCGGCGAGCTCGTCGGGCCAGCGACGCTGGATCTCCGTGAACGTGTGGCCTTCCCAGTCTCCGAAGTCGGTCTCCCGCAGCCCCTCCTCGACGAGGACCTCGAGCCCGGCCCTGGCCGCGATGATCTCCGCGGTGGCGCGGGCGCGCCTGAGCGGCGAGCTGACGATCACCTGGATGCCGTACGGTTTCGCGGCCAGTTTGGCCGCCGCGGCCTCGGCCTGGGCGATGCCGTTGGGCGTGAGCTCGGGGTCGCCGAGCCCGGAGAACCTGCGCTCGACGGACAGGGGCGTCTCACCGTGCCGGAGCAGGTAGAGCGAGGTCGCGACGGAGGTGGGCGGGCGCCAGCCGGTGCCCGGACTCGTGGGGGTGGCCGTCCGGGCCGCTCGCTCACGCGTGGTGGCTCCGCCGCCCCCGTTTCCTTCGGAGTCACCGGCCCCCAGGGCGTTGGTCCCAAGGCCGCCGCTGCCGGAGTCGTCGGCGTCAGGGACGCCGTCGCCGAGGTCGCCGGTGTCGAAGAGAAGGAGGTCCTCGGCGGGAGCCGTGCGCGTGGCGGGGGGATTGTTTTTAGAGGCGCCTCTGCCTGAGGTGCCGCTTCGGGGAGCGCCGCTGTCAGAGGCTCGGCTTCCGGAGGCGCCACCGCCGGAGGCTCGGCTGCCGGAAGCACCGCTTTCCGAGACTCGGCTGCCGGTGGCGCCGCTTTCGGGGGCTCGGGTTCCGGAGGCGCGGCCACCGAGGGGGCCGCTTCCCGGGGCGCCGCCTCCGGACGCCCGTCCGCCGCTCGCCTCCGTGGCGGAGGAGCCCGAGGCGGAGGAGCCCGAGGGGGTCCAGGCGCGCCCCTTGGCGGCGGCGTCCATGGCCTCGTTGGCCAGGCGGTCGGCGTCCTTGTTCTTCTCGCGGGGGATCCAGCGCCAGGTCACCTTCAGGCGCCTGGCGAGGGCCGCGGCCTCCAGGGCGAGCGGGCGCAGGCCCTCGTTCTTGACCTTCCAGCGCCCGGCCATCTGCTCGACGACCAGCTTGGAGTCCATCCGGACCTCGACCTTCGCGCCGTCGCCGGCGAGGTCGAGGAGGGAGGTCAGGCCCGCGATGAGCCCGCGGTACTCGGCGACGTTGTTGGTCTGGGTGCCGATCGACGCGGCGCTCTCGACCAGCACCTGGCCGTCGGCGGCGTCCTTGACCACGGCGCCGTAGCCGGCCGGACCCGGGTTGCCGCGCGAGCCGCCGTCGGCCTCGACGACATAGGAGGGCACAGGGCTCACAGACCGGACTCGGCGGTACGGACGAGGATCCGGCGGCACTCCTCGCAGCGGATGACCTCGTCGTGGGAGGCGGCCTTGATGCGGTTGATCTCGGCGATGGACAGGCTCGTACGGCAGCCGAGGCAGCGGGCTCCCTGGAGCATCGCGGCGCCCACCCCGGACTGCTCCTTGAGCTTTCCGTAGAGGGTGAGCAGGTCAGCCGGGATGTCCCCGGCGACCCCGGCGCGCTTCCCCTGGAGCTCGTCCTTCTCCTTGTCGATCTCGGCGAAGGCCGCGTCCCTGCGGTCCTCGGCGGTGCCGCGGGTGCCCGCGAGCTCGTCGCGCTCGGACACGAGCTTGGTGACCTGCGCGTCGGCCGCCTCGCGGCGCTCCATGATCTCCAGCACGACCTCCTCCAGATCGCCCTGCCTGCGCTTCAGGGAGACGATCTCGGACTGGAGGCTGGCCAGGTCCTTGGGGGAGGACACCTGTCCGGAGTCGAGGCGCTTCTGGTCGCGCTCGGCGCGGGTGCGGACCGAGTCGACGTCGGCCTCGGCCTTGGTCTGCTCGCGGGCGAGGTCGCCGGACTCGGTCTCGGCGGCGATCACCTGGGTGGCGATGCGGGCGATGCGCCCGGAGAGCTCGTCGATCTGGGCCAGCTCGGGCAGGGTGCGTCGGCGATGGGCCAGCCGGTCGATGGCGGAGTCGAGTTCGGCCAGGTCAAGCAGACGCTTCTGGGCCGCAGGGGCTGCTTTCACGTGAAATCCTCGCACTTTGCTGTTGTGTTCCAGGCGTCCGTGACCGTCTCGGATACGCGCGTCTCAACAGTAATCCCCCTGGCGGCCGACGCGGACGCGAGATGACGCGCCGCGTCGGCGAGCCAGGGCCATTCGGTGGCCCAGTGGGCCGCGTCGATCAGCGCGGGGCCGTCCGAGGCCTCCATGAACTCGCTGGCCGGGTGGTGGCGCAGGTCGGCGGTGAGGAAGACGTCCACCCCGGCGGCGCGGGCCGTTGCGAGGAGGGAGTCTCCCGATCCCCCGCTGACCGCGATCCGCTGGACGGGGCGGCCGGGGTCTCCGGCGACCCGCAGGCCGCCCGCCGTGGCGGGGAGCCCTCCGGCGGCCCGCCGGGCGAACTCGGCGAGGGAGACGGGGGCCGGCAGCGAGCCGACCCGGCCCAGGCCGCGCCGGGGGTCGTCGGCGGCGGGGCTGAGCGGGACGAGCGGGCCGGTCAGGCCGACGGCGCGGGCGAGCGCGTCGGAGACGCCGGGGTCGGCGACGTCGGCGTTGGTGTGGGCGGTGAAGAGCCCGATGTCGTTCTTGATCAGCGTGTGGACCAGGCGGCCCTTGAAGGTGGTGGCCGCGACACTCGTGGTGCCGCGCAGGTAGAGCGGGTGGTGGGTGACGACGAGGTCGGCGCCCCAGTCGAGGGCCTCCTCGGCGACGACGGCCACCGGGTCGACCGCGAACAGGATCCGGCGCACCTCGGCGGAGGGATCCCCGCAGACGAGCCCGACGGCGTCCCACGACTCCGCCCATCGCGGGTCGTAACGGGACTCCAGCTCGGTGACGATGTCGGCAAGCGTAGGCACGTGCGCAGACTATCGGCCCATCCCGGACGGCTCGTCACAGCGGCTTTCCGGGGATTTCCCCAGTGATTGTTCCCGTGGCTTCCCCGGCGCGGGCGGATCGCCTAGCGTAAGTGGACACTGACTCCCGGAGGGCGTGCCCATGAGGCCGAATGTCGCGATCATCGGTGCCGGATTCGGCGGACTGTGCATGGCCATCCGGCTGGAGAAGGCCGGCATCCGCTCGTACACGATCTTCGAGAAGGGTGCCAACGTCGGGGGAACCTGGCGCGACAACACCTATCCGGGGGCGGGCTGCGACACTCCCTCGCATCTCTACTCCTTCTCCTTCGAGCGATACTCCAGCTGGACGCGCCGCTACGCCGGGCAGCCGGAGATCCTGAGCTACCTGGAGGGGTGCGCCGACAAGTACGGCCTGCGTCCCCACATCCGGCTGAACACCGCGGTCACCTCCGCCACCTTCGACGAGTCGCTGGGCAGGTGGCGGGTCCGCACGGCGGACGAGGAGGAGTTGTTCGACGTGGTGGTGTCGGCCGTGGGACAGCTCAACCGGCCCCAGCTGCCCGACATTCCGGGAATGTCGGCGTTCAACGGCGCGTCCTTCCACTCCGCGCGCTGGGATCATTCCGTCGACCTGGCGGGCAGGCGGGTGGCCGTGATCGGCAACGGGTCGTCGGCGGCGCAGTTCATCCCGAAGGTGGCCGAGGTCGCCGGGCACCTGGACGTCTTCCAGCGGACCCCCAACTGGGTGATCCCCAAGCCGGACGCCGTCTTCGGCCCCCGCATGCGGACGGCCTTCCGCCGCGTGCCGCTCCTGCAGCGCGCCTACCGCGAGTGGATCTACCGGTACGCGGAGAACACCCTCTACCCGGCCCTGGCCGGGGGCTGGACCACGGACCTGCTGCGCAAGCACGCCCTCGGGCACCTGCGCGACCAGGTCCCCGACCCGCTGCTGCGGGCCAAGCTCACCCCCGGCTACCCGCTCGGCTGCAAGCGGGTCGTCGTCGACAGCGGCTTCTATCCCGCGCTCACCCGCCCCAACGTGGACGTCGTCACCGACCGGATCGTCCAGATCCTCCCCGAGGGCGTGGAGACCGCCACCGGTCTCCACGAGACGGATGTGATCATCTACGCGACCGGTTTCGAGACCTCGGGCTTCCTGGCCTCCATCCAGGTCACCGGGCGCGAGGGACGGCATCTGGCCGAGGAGTGGAAGGACGGCGCGGAGGCGTACCTGGGCATCGCCGTGCCGCGCTTCCCCAACCTGTTCCTGCTCTACGGCCCCAACACCAACCTCGGCCACAACTCGATCGTCTTCATGCTCGAATGCCAGGTCCGCTACATCATGGGCTGCCTCGCGCACCTGACCTCGCGCGGGCCGATGGAGGTCCGGCCGGAGGCGATGGCCACCTGGCGGCAGAGCGTCGACCGTGCCATGGAGGGCATGGTCTGGCAGGCGGGCTGCACGAGCTGGTACAAGAACGAGGCGGGCCGGGTGACCGGCAACTGGCCGGGCAGCGCGAGCGCCTACCGCCGCATCACCAGGGCCCCGCGCCCGGAGGCCTTCCACTTCGCGCGCTGACCCGCCCTCGCCGCTCGTTCCTCGCCGGGGACGCGCGCCGGCCCACGTCCTCGTACGAGGGCACGAGGGCACGAGGGCACGGAAGCGCGAGCCGGGCCGGGGTGCCGGTAGCGTCGTGGCGAACGAGAGCCGTCCGCGCAGAAGGGCCAGCCGTGTCCGCCGACCTCCACAGCGACTCCGTGGTCGCCGATACCCACAACGACCTGCTGATGGCCGTCACCGCCAGGCCCCCGCACCGGTGGGCGTCCTTCTTCCGGGACCGCTGGCTGCCCCAGCTGCGCGAGGGAGGGGTGAACCTCCAGGTCCTGCCGGTCTTCATCGACGACCAGTACCGTCCCGAGGGCGCGCTCCGGCAGACCCTGCGCATGATCGAGTGCGCGCACGTGCTGGCCGAGGGCAACGCCGACGCCGTACGCCTCTGCCTGGACGGGGCACAGGTCGACGAGGCGCTCGCCGAGGGCAAAATCGCCCTGGTCCTGGCGATGGAGAGCATGCCGGGCCTGGACTCCGCCGTCGAGCTGGTGCCGACGCTGTACCGGCTCGGGGTGCGGATCGCCTCCGTCGCGCACTGGGGCCGTACGGCGCTGGCCGACGGCAGCGGCGAGGACGCCACCGGCAGCAGGCTCACCGCGGCGGGGGTTGAGACGGTCCGGGAGATGGAACGGCTCGGCATGATCTTCGACATCTCCCACCTGGGCGCCTCCGGGGTGGAGCACGTGCTGGAGCTGGCGAACCGGCCGGTGATGGCCACCCACTCCTCGGCCCGCGCGCTGCGCGACCACCACCGCAACCTCACCGACGACCAGATCCGCGCGGTCACCGCGACCGGCGGCGTGGTGTGCGTCAACTTCCTGGCGGCCTTCCTCTCGGACGACCCGGCCGAGTACACCGTGGACCGGCTGGTGGACCACATCGCGCACATCGCGAGCGTGGGCGGCATCGACCACGTGGGGCTCGGCCCCGACTTCGTCCGCGAGGTCATGCACGACGTGACTCCCCCGTGCTGCGAGATGGACTACGGCGTCGACCCCTTCGCGGCCCTGCCGGGGCTGTCGGGCCCGAGCGGGCTGCCCCTGGTCACCGACGCCCTGCTCAAGCACGGCTTCGCCGACGAGGAGATCGTGAAGATCATCGGAGGGAACGTGCACCGGCTGTTCCGCGCCCAGCTGGGCAGGCCCGCTTGAACGAGCCCGGGGAGGGGCACCACCGGAGGGAGACCCCATGACGATCCCGGCCGGTACGGGCGGTTCGGCCACCGGACGGCGCATCCCCGAAGGAAACGGAACGACGACCGGCACACCGTGGAAAGAGACCGGACGACGGGCGGCTCGGGCATCGGGCGGGACACGTCCCGGAGAGAAACGGAACGGCGGATGACAGACGGTCGGGGCGTCGGGCGAGGCCTCACGAGGTGGGCGTCACGAGGAGCAGAGGGCGGATGACGGGTGATTCCCGCGACCGCGGGCTGCTCGTCGTGGAACTGGCCGAGATCGGCGAGTTCGAGGACGTCAAGCGGTTGTTCGACGGGATCTGGAATCCCGACCCCGCCGACCCGCCGGTCACGGTGGAGATGATGCGGGCGCTGTCGCACGCGGGCAACTACGTGGCGGGGGCGTACGAGGACGGGAGGCTGGTGGGGGCGTCGGTCGGCTTCCTGGGCGCTCCGGCCGGGCAGGTGCTGCACTCGCACGTCACCGGCGCCCTGGCCGGACGCGGGATCGGGTTCGCGCTGAAGCTGCACCAGCGGGCCTGGGCCCTGGAGCGCGGGCTGGAGCGGATCACCTGGACCTACGATCCGCTGGTGCGGCGCAACGCGCACTTCAACCTGGCCAAGCTGGGGGCCCGCCCGGAGGAGTACCTGCCGTCCTTCTACGGTGCGATGAGCGACGCGATCAACGCCGGGGACGAGTCGGACCGGGTGCTGGCCGTCTGGCACCTGGCCGAGCCGCACGTCCTGGCCGCCGTCCGGGGCGAGCCGCGCCGGCCGGCGATCCCGGCCGGCGCGGTGGCCTGGCTGGGCGAGCGGGACGGCGGGCCGGTGCGGGGACCGGCCGAAGCGGCCGGGGCCGCCAGGGCCGCCGGGGCCTCGACGGTGCTGGTCGCCGTACCCCGGGATGTCGAGGCGCTGCGGCGCGCCGACCCCCGGGCGGCCGGGGCGTGGCGGGTGGCCGTACGCGAGGTGCTGGGCGGCCTGCTGGAGGAGGGGGGCCGGGTGACCGGGTTCGACCGCGAGGCGGGCTACGTCGTGGAGCGGCGCCCCCGGGACGGGTCCCACCCCGCGAAGGCCCCCGGCCGGCACGAAACCGGCACCGGCACCGGCACCGGGCACGACGGCGGTACCGGGCAAGACGGCGAAACCCCGAACGACACCGGAACCGCAGGCGGCGACGCCCGGCAGGACACAGGAAATCCGCACGACGGCGACAGCCGATACAACAGCGAAACGCCACACAACGGCGACACCCAGCACAACAGCGAAACGCCACACGACGGCGACACCCGGCACGACGGCGAAATCCACGGCGCCCCCGGCGACCACGGCGCCCGCCGTGACGGGGCTCAGCGTGACGGGATCTCGTACGGCGAAGGAAAGAGAGACGCGTGAGGATCACCGGTATCGAGTTGCGGCGGGTGGCCATGCCGCTCGTCACCCCGTTTCGCACCTCCTTCGGCACCGAGACCGAACGCGACGTGCTGCTGGTGCGCGTGGTCACCCCCGACGCCGAGGGCTGGGGCGAGTGCGTGGCCATGTCCGACCCGCTCTACTCCCCCGAGTACGTCGACGCGGCCGCCGACGTGCTGCGCCGCTTCCTCGTCCCCGCCCTGCCCGCCCACGCCGACGTCCACGACGTGGGCCGCGTCCTGCACCCTTTCAAGGGCCACCGCATGGCCAAGGCCGCCCTGGAAACCGCCGTCCTGGACGCCCAGCTGCGCACGTCCGGCCAGTCCATGGCCACCTACCTCGGCGCCGCCACCGACCGCGTCCCCGCCGGCGTCTCGGTCGGCATCATGGACTCCATTCCCGAGCTCCTCGAAGCCGTCACCGGCTACCTGGACGAGGGCTACCGGCGCGTCAAACTCAAGATCGCTCCCGGCTGGGACCTGGCCCCCACCCGCGCCGTGCGCGAGCACTTCGGCCCCGACCTGCTCCTGCAGGTCGACGCCAACGCCGCCTACACCCTCACCGACGCCCCCCACCTGGCCAAACTCGACCCCCTGGACCTGCTGCTCATCGAACAGCCCCTCGCCCACGACGACCTCCTGCAGCACGCCCTGCTCGCCAAGAAGATCACCACCCCCATCTGCCTGGACGAATCCATCGAGTCCGCCCAGGACGCCGCCGCCGCCATCACCCTGGGCGCCTGCTCCATCGTCAACATCAAGCCCGGCCGCGTGGGCGGCTATCTGGAGGCCCGGCGCATCCACGACCTCGCCCGCGCCCACGGGCTGGCCGTCTGGTGCGGCGGCATGCTGGAGACCGGCATCGGCCGGGCCGCCAACGTCGCCCTGGCCGCCCTGCCCGGCTTCACCCTGCCCGGCGACACCTCCGCCTCCCGCCGCTACTACACCACCGACCTCACCCCGCCCTTCGAACTCCACGACGGCCACCTGAACGTCCCCGCCACCCCCGGCATCGGCGTCGACCCCATCCCCGCCGTCCTCGACGAGGTCACCACCTCCACCGAATGGATCCCCTTCTAGATCCGGACGGCGGTGACGGCGGTGACGGCGCGGCGGGCGCCACGACCGGCTTCGGCTTCCAGGTCAGCCGCCCCGGCGGCGACACCGCCGTCCCGGGCGCCCACACCTGCTCCGCCTCCTGAGCACGGCTCCCCCGGCGGGCCCGGACCCGGACGATCCGGCCCGCCGCGGGAGTACGTCTCGCGCGGCCCGGCCAGGCGAGGCGCACGGCAGGACCCGCGTGCCGGCAGGCCGTACGGGAGCCGGGTGGCCGTACGGGAGCCGGGTGGCCGTACGGGAGCCGGGTGGCCGGCGAGCGGCCCGCCACCGGGCCGTCACGGCGTCACCGGGCCCTGGGGGCGGCCGCCGACCTCCGCCCCCTGCCCCTGACCGAAGACCGTGCCCGCTAGTGTTCCCTTGTGGCAAGGGGATTTGGGCGATTACGTCGTGAAGATCTGCTCCGGACCGCCTGTGATGTCATCGCGACCCAGGGGTTCGGTCACACGCGGACCGCGGACATCGCCCAGGCGGCCGGTGTCAGCCAGGCGCTGCTCTTCTACCATTTCGAGACCAAGGAGAAGCTGTTCGCGCAGGCCTTCTCCTACGCCGCCCAGCTCGACCTGGACGCGCTCGTCAAGGTAGAGGAGTCGGGCGGCTCTCCCCTCGACCGGCTGCGGGCCCTGCTCAAGTTCTATCCGCCCAGCGGGAGGTCCAAGTCGTGGGCCCTGTGGATCGACGCCTGGGCGGAGTCGATGCGCAACGCCGAGCTCGAGGAGATGTCCCGCAGGATCGACATGCGCTGGAAGGACACGCTCCGCGCGATCATCGACGACGGCGTGGCGTCGGGGATCTTCACCTGCGCCGACCCCGAGGGGGCGACCTGGCGGGTCATGTCCCTCATCGACGGCCTGTCCACGCAGGTGACGGTCCACCGGCGGGTCCTCTCGCGAGCGCGGATGATCGAGTTCATCCGGACGGCCGCGGCGGCGGAACTGGGGCTCTCCCCCGCCGAACTGAGCTGAACAGTCCTTTGGGCAGCACGACCAGGAGCATGGCCAGCGCGATCAGCCCCCCGCCGAGATACACGCCCGCGGTGAGCGGCTCCCCGTACATCCCCACGGCGAGGGCGGTCACCCAGAGCGGCTGGGCCGACAGGATCACCGCGGCGGGCACCGGCGGGACGTGGACCTGGCCCCAGGAGCGGGCCAGGAAACCCAGGGCGCAGGCCACGATCGACAGGTGGCCGAGGATCACCCAGTCACCCGGCGCGGAGGGCAGGGTCAGGCCGTCCGGCGCGGCGAGGACCCCCGTCATGACGGCGATGGTGCCGAGCTGGATCACCGTGACCGCGTAGGCGTTCTGCCGCGCCTCGGAGGAGTTGCCGAGCACCAGCGTGTGGGCCGCGTACAGGACCGCCGACAACAGGGTGGCGCCCAGCGCGGGCAGGGCGATGTCCCCTTCCGAACCTCTCATCAGGGTGAACGCGGTCATCGCGGCCATGGCCAGCGCCACGGCCGCCCAGACGCGGGCCGGGGTCCTGGCCCCGAGCAGGAACAGCCCGAGGACCGGGGTGATCACCACGTACGAGCCGACCGTGAACCCCGAGACCGACGAGGGCAGATCGTGCAGCGAGACCGCCTGGGCCGTCTGGCCCACGCCGAACAGCAGGCCGAGCAGGATGCCGGTGAGCCAGGTGCTCTCCGACAGCCCCCGCAGGCTTCCCGGGCGCAGGGCGAGCAGCACGAGGGTGGCGATGCCGTACCGCTCGGTGAGAAGGTCCGCCACGGGCATGCGGACGATGAGGTCCTTCATCAGCGGGAAAGCCGATCCCCACGCGGCGCTGACGAAGATCAGAAGCACGATTCCCAGGGCGGGCCGGGGAGCTACCACTGCCATACCCGAAGCGTTCCATCACCCGTAGCGACCGGAGCGTCACCGATCGGATCGGGAGTGGCATGGATACAACCCTGAGTGAAGGACGCCACACCGGTACGAGGGACCTCATACCTTCATCGGCCTTTCCGCCGGACGAACGCCGTTGTGAGCACCGGAAACTTGAAATTTTGCAGATTCAGGGAACCGAGCGGATCTTCCAGACGAGGGCGGCGCCCAGGACGACGAGGACGGCCGAGGTCATGTAGAGGACGGGGTAGCCGCCGAGCCCCGCCACGATGGGACCGGCGATGGCGGGGCCGAGCACCTGGGGGCCGGAGTTGGCGATGTTGATGACGCCGAGGTCCTTGGCGCGCCCCTCGGCGGCGGGCAGGACCTGGGTGACGAGGGCGTTGTCGACCGAGAGGTAGATGCCGAAGCCGACCCCCATGATCGCGGCCCCGGCCGTCGCCACCGGCCACTGGGGCCAGAACGCGAGCATCACCGCGGGGATCACGCTGACCAGGCCGGAGACCGTGACGAGCGCCTTGCGGCGGCCGAGCCTGTCGGAGACGACACCCGCGACGACGGTGGTGAGCACGACGGTCGCGGTGTAGATCAGGATCAGCGTGAGCAGGCCGTCCTCGGCCTTCTGCCCGGGGAAGAGCCGCTCGTAGCCGACCGCGTCGGTGAGGAAGTAGAGCAGGTAGAGCGTGGCGACGGCGTTGCCCAGCTGCATCAGGAAGCGCGTCAGCCAGGCCCAGAAGAAGTCGGGGTGGCTGCGGGGGCTGATCCAGAACCCCCTCAGGAAGGCCCGGAGCTCGAAGGGCGGCCTGGCCGTCAGGCGGGGGTCGTGGGTGGTGAGGACGAAGGGGAGCACGCCGAGCGGGACCAGCGCCGCTATCAGGAAATATCCGGATTCGGTGGTAGTGGCGACCATGGTGACCAGCACCACGGCGAACACCACCCCCAGCGACTGGGGGATCCCGATCCAGCCCGAGACCTCACCCCGCTGGCCGACCGGGACGTGGTCGGGCACCCCCGCGCCGAGCGCGGCCTGCATCGCGTTGAGCCCGACCTGCGCGAGACACCATCCGGCCGTCACGCCGAGGATCGAGCCCTGCCCGGCCAGCAGGACCAATGCCCCGGCACCGAGCAGCGCCCCGCCCAGCGACCACGGGTGCCTGCGCCCGAACCGTCCGGCCGTACGGTCGGACAGCGCTCCGGCGACGGGGTTGAACAGCATCGCGACGGCGGCCCCCACCCCGGTCACCAGCGCCAGCGACTCCTCCTTGCCCGCCGGGTCGATCGACGCCACCTGCGAGGGCAACAGCACCTGCAGCGGCCCGAAATAGGCCATCCAGAGCACCAGGTTGGCCAGCGAGATGCCGATCACCCACCGGGGCCCCACCCTGCGGGTCGGCTCGGCGAGCGCCGCCCGCGGATCGGGAACGGGCTGGACGACGCTCATGGGACCTCACATCTCCACGGTTCCGCATCTTCACGACTCGACATCTCCGCGGCCCGGCGTCCTCGCGACCCGGCATCTCCGCGGTCCGGCGTCCGCACGACCCGGTGTCCTTACGACCCGGTGCCCTCACGACCCGGCGGCTCCACGACCCGGCGGCTCCTCGGCCCGCGATCGCGGGCGGGCGCCCGGCCGCGTGAGGTGTGCCCGGATGCTACGCCGTTCCCCGTCCCGCCAACAGCCCAGGCCCGTCGGAGGAGTCGTCCCGGGTGGCGGGGCGCTCGACCGGGACGACGCCGCACAGTGCGGCGACCCCGTCGAGCGGGACGTCCCCGGCCACGGAGGCGACCAGCAGGGTCTCCAGCCCGCGCAGCAGCGCGTAGGCCGTGGGGCGCGGCAGGTAGGCGGTGTCGGCCATCAGGTACAGCTCGCAGGTGTCGGTGGCCGTGCCGGTGGCGAACAGGGCCGTGGCGTCCACCTCGGGCCAGGATCCGACGTGGAAGGTCCTGGTCCGCTCGGTGAGGGCGGCGATCGCCGCGGGGTCGCCCGGCGGCTCCACCGCGGGCAGGTGGGGCCAGTGGCCGACGGCCCGCGTGTCGTTGAAGTAGGCCGACAGGTCGACGGGCCGCCCGCGCTCGCGGCCGACCTCCTCGCGCAACGCCATCATCCGGTACGGGTCGTAGTGCGCGTTCCGGTAGGCGGTCAGCGCCTGCCGGTGCCCGGCGCGCGCGGCGTCGGCGAACGTCCCCTCCGGCAGGGCGAGGACGAAGATCCCGTCCTGCACGGCGCTGCCCGCCATGGCGGCGACCCGGGGGTCGTGCCGGTTGGCCACGATGAGCTGCATGACCACCTCGCGGTGCCCGGTGAGCGCGCCGAGCAGCACCGCGCTCGCCGCGGTCAGCACGCTTGCCGTGCTGACCGACCAGCGCGCCGCCAGCACCTCGGCCGCCGCCGCGGTGGCGGCCGACTCCATGCCGACCTTGACGAACCTCGGCTCCTCCGGCTCCGTACGGGGGAAGTCGAACATGGTCAGGGGCACCCGCTCCAGGAGCGCGCGCCAGTGGCGCAGCGTCCGCTCGCCGCGTGCGGCGCCCGGTCCCTCGCGCTCGGCGGCGGCCTGGTCCATCGGCTGCCAGGCGGGGGCGGCCATCTCGCCACCGGCGAGCAGGTCCCGCCAGTCGCGCGCCAGCACCTCCAGGGCCCCGCCGTCCACGGCCAGGTGGGACAGGGTGAGGGCGACCGTCCTGGGACGGCCGTCGACGGTCACGACGGCGCAGCGAAACGGCAGGTCGGCCGCGTAGTCGAACGCGGTGGCGGCCAGCCTCACGGAGAGCTCCCTGGCGGCGGCGAGCGGCCTGGCCTCCCCCGCGTCGTACACCTCGACGGTGAACCGGCCCCGGCGCGCCACGCGCTGGACCAGACCGCCGGGCGTCTCCTCGTACGTCGTCCGCAGTGTCTCGTGCCGCTCGACGAGCAGGCGCAGCGCCCCGAGGACGGTGTCGAGGTCGCGTTTGCCGTAGACGGGCAGCACCCAGGGCATGTTGAAGTACGGGTCGTCGTCGTCCAGCCAGCGGGTGAGCCGCCAGATGGCCAGCTGGCCCCAGCTGAGCGGCGACTCGCCGCCCCGCGCGCCGGCGAACTCCACGGACGTCGCGCTCAGCGGCGCGGAACCGGCCGTCATCGGGTCCGGCCGATCTCTTCGCCGCTCTTTTCGGCGACGCCCTCGCGGGACGCCCCTTCCCATCCGTGTACCAGTCCGTGTACCAGCGACATCGACATCTCAGGCGCCTTCCGTCCGGCCTGTCGCGGCGGCCCCGAACGGGCCCCGCGGCTCCCTTTTGCTGATCATTACCTCGGCCGGTGAGAGGTCGATTCGCGTCACGACGCCTCCGTACTGACGGGACCGACGGGACCGACGGGCCTCGCACACACGTCCGCCGTCACGCCGCGCGGAGGCACGGCGGTCTCCCCGCCGCGCGTGGGCACACGAATTCGGTAACGCCGCTGGAAGCGAGGCTAAGGATCACGCGCCGAATTCGTCAAGGTTTCACCGTTGTTTTCCAGCCCGATAAAAACAAACAAACTATCCCTTGAGGCCTTTTACCAGATAAATCGTTATATTCTTCATTTTTTGAATGTTTGTCATCTTCATAGTCATCGGCTCCACCCCGCCGGGACGAGGCCCGAGCGGAGGCGCGGGCGGCCCGGGGCCCGGATGATCAGCCGATCCGCGCGAGCGCGATTCCCGGGCGGGAGGCCGGGGTGGGAGCATGTCATCCGTCATGACGATCCCAAAGGAAGGCCACGACCGGTGAGGCGGCTACTCACGGTCCTGCTGCTCGCGTCCGCCTCGCTGCTCGGCGCGGTCGCCCCGGCGCAGGCCCACAACGTGCTGATCAGCAGCGACCCCAAGGACGGTACGGAGCTGGCCACCGGCCCCGAGAAGATCACACTCACCTTCGACCAGCCCGTCCGGCAGGGCTTCGCGCGGATCAGCGTGATCGGCCCGGACGGCACGCGATGGGAGGACGGGAAGACCGTCGTCGACAGGGCGAAGGTCAGCGTCGCGGTGAAGCCCCTCGGCCCCGCCGGGGTGTACGCGGTGGGCTACCGGATCCTCTCCTCCGACGGCCACCCGGTCTCCAGCAAGATCACCTTTACCCTGACCGCCCCCGGCCAGGGCGCCTCCGCCCAAGCGCCCGCCACCTCCGCCGCCCCCGCCCCCGTGGTCTCCGCCGCCGCTCCCCAGGAGCCCGATCTGGGCGCCCAGGCCGCCGAGGCCGCGCAGAACGGCGGGGCCGGGATGGCCGTGCTGTGGATCGCGGGCTCCATCGTCCTGCTGGGCGGGGCCACGGTCGTGGCGATGCGCCGTACGAGAGAGCAGGAGGGCACGGGATGACCGTGACCGCCGAGCGGGCCGCCGAGGCCGGCACCGCCAGGAGGCTGGTGATCGGCGGGCTCGTGTCCGCGGCCGTGCTGGCCGTGCTGGTCGCGACGGCGCTCGCCCCCCAGGAGGAGGTGCCGGGGATCGCCATCCCCGGGCCGCTGGTCGAGTACGGGCTGCCGGTGCTGCGGGTGCTGCTGGACCTGGCGGCGGTGGCGGTGGTCGGGCTCAGCCTGCTGCCGAAGCTGCTCGGGTTCGACGACCCCGACCGCACCGAGCCGGTGATGCGCCGGGCGCGGCCCGCGGCCGTGACCTTCGCCTGGGCGTGGGCGCTGCTGGCGCTGGTCGTCATCGTGTTCCAGACGGCCGAGCTGAATCCCGGGCTGATCCCCACCCCGGGCATGATCGCCGAGTACGTCGACAGCGTCGGCGCCGGGCAGGGCATGCTCTTCAGCGCCGCCTGCGCGCTGTCCTACGCCGGGATCGGGCTGCTGGCCGTGCGGTACGGCGAGAAGGTCCCGGCCGAGCTGCGGATCGTGATCGCCCTCTTCGGGCTGCTGCCGATCCCGGTCACCGGCCACGCGGTCGACTCGGTCTGGCACGACCCCATCATGATCTCGATGGAGCTGCACGTGATGGGCGCGGCGGCGTGGACCGGCGGCCTGCTCACGATCGTCCTGCTGGTCGCCGGGGACCGGGAGCTGCTGGCCCGGGTGCTTCCGGCGTTCTCCAGGCTGGCGACCCTGGCACTGATCGTGGTCGGCCTCTCCGGCCTGGTGAACGGCCTGGCCACGATGGCCCTCACCCCGGGCGTGGAACTGCCCGGGGCCCTGCTGACGAACGAGTACGGGCTGCTGGTCGTGGCCAAGGCCGCGTGCGTGGCGCTGCTGATCCCGTTCGCCGCCCACATCCGCTACCGCCTGATGCCGCACATCGCCGAGCGGCGGGCGACGGCGGTCGTCGCGTGGGCGGCGGCCGAGATCACCGTGATGGGGCTGGCCTACGGGGTGGCGGTCGCGCTGACCAGCGCCTCCCTTTCCTGAGCCCGCAGTGTGTGACGGCTGAACGACCATTCGGCGGCCAGCCACAGGACCGCGAGCCCGGCCCCCCCGATCAGCATGGTCGTGGGGGGCACCAGCGGCGGCGCCATGAACGCCGAGTGCTGGAAGCGCAGCGCCTGGTCGACGACGAGCGTGGCGCCGGCGGAGCCGGCCAGTGCCCTGACCACGGGCATCCTGATCAGGAACGCCAGGTCGACGGCGAGTGCCCCGGCGAGCAGGAAGACCGGGATCGCCGAGCGCGGGAAGTCGGCCACGGCCAGGAGCGGCCAGATCAGGGTGCGGAAGACGATGTAGGCGCCGATCACGGCGGTGGCGGAGAACATCCGGCCGATCATCGCGCGGGCGTAGACGGCCACCATGACGGCGGCCATCGCCGCGTAGAGGGGATAGAGCTGGTCGGGCACGGGCAGCGCGAAGTGGAGCGCCACGGCCCTGTCGCTCACCGGCAGGCCGATCTGCTCGGCGGCGAACTGGATCAGGATCGGCTCGGCCTCCGGCTGCCCCCGGTCCCAGGCGGCGATGGCGTACACGCCGTACTCCTGGTGCTGGGCGGGGAACCAGACGTTCTCGAAGAGGAACACGAACAGCCCGCCGAGGACCAGCGTGCGCGTCCGCCCCGGGACCGCCCGGACGAACCAGCCCCGGATGACGCCGCAGACCATGAAGAGCGTGCCGACGTAGAGCATCAGGTGGGACGGGCTCCACGAGGTGATGTCGAGCCCGTTGACGCGGTGGTTGATCAGGTCCAGCGGGACAGCGACCAGGAAGATGCCCGTGCCCCAGCTGATGAGGCGCTGCGCGAGCCTGTCGACGCCGTAACCGGTGTAGACGTGGATGATCGTGAGGGCGAGGGCGATGGCCGTGCCGACGCTGTTGAGCAGGTGCGGAGGCGCCAGGTCGTCACGGAGCCACTTGAAGTGCCAGGAGACGTCCCAGGACGCCCCGAGCACCTTGAACGAGAAAGCCACCAGCCACCCGAGGTAGAGGAGCCTGAACAGATCCTCCGGGGTCTCCCTGCCGGCCTTCCCGCGCGTCCAATACGGCAGAGCCCACTCGATCACGGGAGTGGCTCTTCTTCGGAGGCTTTCTACTGGCTTCACGCCTCGAAATGATGCCGCTCCTTTACCTCGCTCCGCAATCGGGGACAACCCTGAGCATCGGCGCCACTTCCTCCCTCCCGCCCCGCCGGTGATCACCCGCGTTCGCCCCCGCCCTCCGCCGCGGCGGCCGACCTGCGCTTGAACGGCGGCCGACCGGCGGCTGACCAGCGGTTTGCCGGCGGGGACGCTCCTGAGAACGGTCTCAGGAGGCTCTCAGCTCCAATCAGTAGGCTCTCGTCATGCAACGTGGGGGAAAACGGGCCGTCTGGATCGCCGCGGTCGCCGTGCTGGTCGTCGGTGTCGCGGTCTGGCTGGTGTGGCCGTCCGGGCCGGACGTACAGGCGCGGAACCAGATGATCACGGTGGTCGACGGGCCGGGTGACGACCAGCGGGTCACGCTGGACACGAGCTTCTTCCCCCCGGCCGGAGGCGGCAGGGCGCCCGCGGTGCTGCTCGCGCACGGCTTCGGCGGCAGCAAGCAGAGCGTCAGGGAGGCCGCCGTACGGCTGGCGCAGGACGGTTACGCCGTGCTGACCTGGTCGGCGCGGGGCTTCGGCCGCTCCTCGGGGCAGATCGCGCTGAACTCCCCCGACTACGAGGTCAAGGACGTGCGCCAGCTGGTCGACTGGGTCGCCAAGCGGCCCGAGGTCCGCCTCGACGCGGCGGGCGACCCCCGGGTGGGCGTCGCGGGCGGCTCCTACGGCGGGGCCATCGCGCTGATGGCCGCCGCCCACGACCCCAGGATCGACGCGATCGCCCCGCAGATCACCTGGTACGACCTGGCCGACGCGCTGTTCCCGAACGCCACCGGGCAGGGCCCGGAGAGCGGGGTGTTCAAGCGCATGTGGGCCGGGCTGTTCTTCAGCCGGGGCGGTCCCACGCCGGGCGCGGCCGGTCTGGCCGCCCTCGGGAGAGGCGCCGAAGACACGGAGGGCACAGAGGGCGCTGAAGGCACTGAGGGCACTGAGGGCGCAGAGGGCGCTGAGGGCGCTGAAGGCACAGGCGGGCCGCCCCCCGCCCGGCCTCGGCCGCTCACCGCGGAGGAGGTCCGGTGCGGCCGGTTCCTGCCGGAGATCTGTGACATGTACCAGAAGGTGGCGGAGAGCGGCCGGGCGACGGCGGACGCGGTGGAGACGCTGCGCAGGTCCAGCCCGATCTCGGTGCCCGGCAGGATCAAGGTCCCGACGCTGCTGCTCCAGGGACAGCGCGACTCGCTGTTCACCCTGGGCCAGGCGGACGCCAACGCCAGGGCGATCGCCGCCACCGGCGCCCCGGTGGAGGTCGCCTGGTTCGACGGCGGCCACGACGGCGGCAACGGCGAGGTCGACTGGCTGCACGACAAGACGCTCGGCTGGTTCGACCGCCACCTGAGGGGGGACGGGGAGGCCGGGCCGGCGGGCGCCTTCACCGTCACCCGAGACGGCGGGCGCGACCCCGGCACCCGGCGCCCGGTCCAGCTGCACGCCGTCGCGGGCGGCTACCCGGGGCTGTCCGGCACCGGCCAGACCTCCGTACCGCTCAGCGGGCCCGAGCAGCAGGTGGCCAACCCGCCCGGCGGGTCCCCCTCCTCGATCTCCGCCGTCCCCGGCTTCGGCGGCCTGGGCGGGGGTGCCACCGCGAACCTGTCGATCGACATGGCGGGCCAGAGCGCCACCTTCGACTCCGCCCCGCTGGCGGCCCCGCTCCAGGTCACCGGCAGTTCGACCGTACGGGTGCGGGTGACGCCCGAACCGTCCGGGTCCTCCGCGGCGGGTGACGCCGCGGACACCGGCCCAAACACCGGCCCAAACACCGGCCCGGACACCGGCCCGGACAGCGGTGGGACGGCACCGGCGGCGGGCGAGGTGACGCTGTTCGCCAAGCTCTACGACGTCGCGGGCGCGACGCAGGCGCCGATCCTGCCCGAGGGGCTCGTCGCCCCGGTCAGGATCGCGATCCCCGAGGGCGGCTCCGGCGAGGCCACCGTGACCCTGCCGGCCATCGACCACAGGTTCGAGGTCGGGCACCGGCTGCGCGTCGCGTTCACCACCACCGACCTGGGCTACAGCACCCCCGCCGCCCCGGCCGTCTACAAGGTCGCCCTGGCCTCACCGGCCGTGGCCGTCCCCACCTACGCCACCCTGCGCACCCCCTCGACCGGCCCCGCCTGGTGGATCTGGGCGCTGCCGCTGGTCTCCCTCGCCGTCGCGGCGGCCCTGCTGCTCGCCGGACGCCGCCGTGCCGCCGACGAGCACGACCCCGGGCTGGACTCCGTGCCGCTGCGGATCCACGGCCTGACCAAGGCGTACCGCAACGGCGAGCTCGCGGTGAACGACCTGTCGTTCACCGTCGAGCACGGCCAGGTGCTCGGCCTGCTCGGCCCCAACGGGGCGGGCAAGACCACCACCCTGCGCATGCTGATGGGCCTGATCAAACCCGACGGCGGCGAGGTGCGGATCTTCGGGCACCGGGTGGTGCCCGGCGCGCCGGTCCTGTCCAGGCTCGGCTCGTTCGTGGAGGGGCCGGGGTTCCTGCCGCACCTCAACGGCCGCGACAACCTGGAGCTGTACTGGAAGGCGACCGGCCGGCCCGCCGAGGACGCCAGGTTCGCCGAGGCCCTGGAGATCGCCGGTCTCGGCAAGGCCCTGGACCGCGCCGTCCGCACCTACTCGCAGGGCATGCGCCAGCGCCTTGCCATCGCGCAGGCCATGCTCGGCCTGCCCGACCTGCTCGTCCTGGACGAGCCCACCAACGGTCTCGACCCGCCCCAGATCCGCGAGATGCGCGAGGTCCTGATCCGCTACGCCAGAGGGGGCCGCACGGTCATCGTCTCCAGCCACCTGCTCGCCGAGGTGGAACAGACCTGCAGTCACGTGGTGGTCATGCACCGCGGGCGCCTCGTCACGGCCGGGACCGTGGCCGAGCTGCTGAGCAGCCGCACCCCGGTCAACGGCTCCGGTACCCGCCTGGAAGACGTCTTCCTGGACCTGATCGGAGAGAAGGCGTGAGCGACACCGGCAGCGACATCAACGGTGCCCGTGGCACCATGACCGGCGCGACGGGCGAGGGCCCCGCGCGAAGCGGAATCGTCCCGGAGGGCGGGATCCCCGAGAGCGGGGTCGCGGAGAACGGTTCGGCGCGCGGGTACGCGCCGGGGCGCACGCTGCCGCTCGCCGTGGAGATCGTCCGGCAGTTCAAGCGGCGCCGCACGCTGGTGATGTTCGGCCTGCTGCTCGCGCTGCCGTGGATCCTGGTGATCGCCTTCAAGGTCGGCGCCGGATCCGGGCAGCCCACCACCACGCTGCGCATCTCCGACCTGGCCACCGAGGGCGGGCTGAACTTCGCGGCGTTCGCCCTGTCGGTGTCGGCGAGCTTCCTGCTGGTCGTCGCGGTGGCGCTGTTCTGCGGCGACACCGTGGCCAGCGAGGCCAGCTGGTCGTCGCTGCGCTACCTGCTGGCCGCCCCGATCCCGCGCGACCGCCTGCTGCGGCAGAAGCTGATCGTCGCGATGGGCTACTCGGCGGCGGCGGTGATCTGCCTGCCGGTGATGGCCCTGCTGGCCGGGACCCTCGCCTTCGGGTGGAACGACGTCCGGGTGCCGGGGACCGGTGAGACGATCGCCGCCCTGGACGTGCTGCCCCGGTTCGGGGTGGTGATCGGCTACGCCCTGGTCAGCCAGTTCGTGGTCGCGGCCCTGGCCTTCCTGCTCTCCGTCAGCACCGACTCCCCGCTGGGGGCGGTCGGCGGGGCGGTCGGCCTGGTGATCGTCAGCAACATCCTGCAGGCGGTCGAGGCGCTCGGCGGGCTCAGGGAGTTCCTGCCGACGTTCTGGAACACCGCGTGGCTGGACGCCCTGGCCCCGCAACCGGAGTATGACGGCATGCTCAAGGGGGTGGCCGTCTCGGTCACCTACTCGGCGATCCTGATCGCGTTCGCCTTCCGCCGCTTCCGCGTCAAGGACGTGGTCTCCTAGCGGGCGTCCACCCGGCGGGGTCCCCGATCGGGGACCCCGCCGGGTGGACGCGGTTCCCGGCCGGGTGTCACCCCCAGTGGGGAGGACGGTCCTCGATCAGGCGGGCGTCGTCGTCGGCCTCGCGCCACTCGCTCCAGCCGAGGTCGGTGTCGTCGGCGGTCTGGTCGGGCAGGATCGGCAGCCCGTCGTCGGCGAGATCGACGGGACGCAGGTCATCGGGTTCGCGCACTGTCACGCGCCCCATGCTAGCCATCGTCGCGACCCGCGCCTGCCCGTCCCGGACAAAGGCCGCCCCCGTGCCCCGCGACGCCGGGGACAGGCGGGAGCCCGCCGCGAGACTCCCGGAGGGCCCGGTGAGAGGCACGGTTTCCCCTTGGAAAGCGGGCCTCGTGCCCCGCGACCTCGGGGACAGGCGGGAGCCCAGACGGTACGATGCGGTGGCAGGTTTCAGCTACCCCCCGTGAGGCGCCATGACAACGCCAGCAGGATGGCGGCGAGACGGCAATCTACCCAACGAGCTGACCAGCTTCGTGGGGCGCACCAGGTTGCTCACCACACTCCGGCAGCGGCTGGGCGAGCACCGCCTGGTCACGGTGACCGGCATCGGGGGCGTCGGCAAGTCCCGCACCGCCCTGCGGATCGCGCACCAGATGCGGGCCGACTTCAAGGACGGTGTCTGGTTCGCCGACCTGGCCCGCCTCCAGGACTCGGGGATGGTCCGTCACACGATCACCTCGGCCCTCGGGATCGCCGACCAGTCCGCCCGCTCGGCGGACGAGACGCTGGTCGAGTGGCTGGGCGACCGCGAGATCCTCCTGATCATCGACACGTGCGAGCACCTGGTCGACGCGTGCGGCGCCCTCTTCGAGGACCTGCTCGGCAACGCCGGGGGGCTGACCATCCTGGCGACGAGCCGCCAGTCGCTGAACGCCAGGGGCGAGCACACGGTCACCATCCCGCCGCTGGCCGTTCCCGGCGACTCCCCGGGCGAGGACGTCTTCAGCAACGAGGCGGTGCAGCTCTTCGTCGCGCGGGCGAGCGCGGTGGTGCCCAACTTCATGCTGGACGAGAACAACATCGGCCCGGTGGCCGAGCTGTGCCGCCGCCTCGACGGCATCCCGCTCGCCATCGAGCTGGCCGCGGTCCGGATGCGCGCCCTGTCGGTGGAGCAGATCCTCGGCCTGCTGGCCGACCGGTTCAGCCTGCTCGCGGGTGCCAGCCGCACGGCGCTGCCCAGGCACCAGACGCTGCGGGCCGCGATCGGCTGGAGCCACGAGCTGTGCGAGCCCGCCGAACGGCTGCTGTGGGCGCGGCTGTCGGTCTTCGCCGGAGACTTCGAGCTCGACGCCGCCCGCTACGTCTGCTCGGGCGACAGCCTCCCGTCCGAGGACATCATGGAGCTCATCTCCAGCCTGGTGGAGAAGTCGATCCTGCTGAGCGACGGCACGCCCTCCGGGCACCGCTACCGGCTGATCGACACCCTGCGGCAGTACGGCGAGGAGTGGCTGGACAAGCTCGGCGAGACCGCCGTGATCAGGGAGAAGCACCGCGACTACTACCTGCAGCTGGCCAAGCGGAGCGAGGACGCCTGGTCCGGCGCCCGCCAGGTCTACTGGTACGTCAGGATGCGCCACGAGCACGACAACATCCGCGTCGCGCTCGACCACTGCCTGCGCACCCCCGGCGAGGTGCAGGCGGGGCTGAAGCTCCTGTCCTCCCTGTGGTTCATGTGGGTGGCCTGCGGGCTGGCCCGCGAGGGCAGGCTCTACCTGGAGAAGACCCTGGAGCTGGCGCGCCAGCCGAGCGCCGACCGGTGCAAGGCGCTGTGGGTGCTGTCCTACATCAACAGCGCGCAGGGAAACATCACCGGCGCCATCGAGGCCGCGGAGCAGTGCAGCTCCGACGCCGTCAGGGTCGGCGACTCGGGCGCGGTCATCCTGGCCACCAAGATGCTCGGCACGGCCGCGTTCCTGCAGAACGACCTGCAGAAGGCGAGCGCGCTGCTGGGCGTGGCGATCGAGTTCCACAAGAGCGGGCGCGAGCTCAACCCGGGCCTGCTGCCCTCGATCGTCGAGCTGTCCATGGTGCTGCTCATCCAGAACGAGCCGGCCGAGGCCGAGGTGCTGCTGCGCGACTGCATCGCGGTCTGCACCCAGCGCGGCGAGCTGTGGCTGCGCTCGTACGCCATCTACGCGCTCGCCAGCGTGTACCAGGCGATGGGCCGCTCCCCCGAGGCGATGTCGAACGCGCGCGAGGCCCTCCGGCTCAAGCGCTACTTCCACGACGTGCTCGGGATCGGCCTGGCGATCGAGGTGGTGGCCAAGCAGGCGCTGGAGGACGGGCAGGCGGCGCTCGCGGCCCGCCTGATGGGCGGCGGCCAGGCCAACTGGCGGACCTTCGGGATGCCCCAGCTGGGCTCCCCGTTCTTCAACTCCGAGCACGACCGCTGCGTCAAGGAGTGCAGGCGCGTCCTCGGCGAGGAGGCGCACGAGAAGGCCTTCGCCCAGGGCAGGAAGCTGAACCTGGAGGAGCTGATCGTCCTCGCGCTCGGAGACCACGAGGACGGTCAGGTCATCCAGGGGTGAGTCATTCCGCGGGGGGCTTTTGCGTCTCCTGCTGCCAGGCACCCGTGTAGCGGGAGCTGGTCAGCGAGTAGTCGACGCTGCCGCTGATCCAGAACTCCAGGCCGCGCACGTAGGCGAGCACCGCCTCGGAGCCGAGCGCCTCCAGCGAGGGGCGCAGCGCCACCATGTCGGCGATGGCCCGGTTGCGCATGGCGCCGATCGCCTCCATGGCCTGCTGCCGTGAGTAGCCCCGGTGCCTGGCGAGTACGCTCACCAGGTTGTTGCGTGAGTTGGCGCTGTCACTCTCCTTGGCGTATGAGATGAGGTCGTTGTCCCAGACGACGACGTCGTTGGCGCTCTCGGTGATCGCCTTGACGTCGGGGTGTCGCCACTCCTCGGGCGTGAGGCTGTGCCCGCTGGCGACGTCGATGAGGGCGAAGACGGTGAGCATGGCGCCGGTGCGCCGCCGCATGAAGATGTAGTCGTCCACCTTCGGCACGACGTCGGCCTCGCGGTTGGCGGCCTCCCACACCTGGGCGAAGAGGTAGTCCTTGGTGACGGTGCGCCAGCGGTCGAGCTGGTCCTCGTCGCCGTACGTGGAGATCCTGGTCTTGATCTCCAGGAGCGCTCCGGCGAAGACGTCGTCGACCTCCTGCCCGGCCTCCAGGTCGTCGAGGACGGTGAACAGCCGGGGCAGGGCGCGGGTTATCTCACCGGCGCCGCGGCCCGATTCGCAGAAGGCGTCGTCGAAGGCGAACAGCCACACGCACCAGTCGGTCGCCAGGCGGAGCGTGTGGTGTTCGGCATAGGGATACGTGCGGGCCCCCAGCCAGCCGTACTTGGCCTGGCGGTAACGCTCGACGGTCTCGGCGTCCTTCAGGATGCCCCGGTCGACGAGCCAATCGAGGGTCTCGGTGTTGACCCTCTCGACATGGGGGTTGACCTCGCTGGGGAAGGGACAGGGTAACGGGGGGATGCGGAGAGACAGGCCTGACCTACGCTTAGTAGTAGTTCCCACTCCCCAAGGATGGCCGAAGGACGCCCGTTTTCCTATACGTCAGGAAACACCTGGATATCGGGGTTTCTGACTTACTGCCGAAACCATTCCAGGTATTCGTGCTGACCGAACATGCGGGCGGCGTCCGCCGCCGAGGGGGTTCCGGCGTGCGGATCGGCCCCGGCCTCCAGAAGTGCCCTGATCACCTCGGGTTCCTTCTTGAAGACGGCGCCCGCCAGCGGCGTCTGCCCCCGGTCGTTGGCCCGGCCGGGGTCGGCACCTAATTCGGTCAGCGCCCGGACCGTATCCGCGTGGCCGTGGTAGGCGGCGAGCATCAGCAGGCTGTCGCCCCTGTCGTTGGTGAGGTCGACCGGGACCCCGGCTCCGACGTAGGCTCGGAGCCGCTCCGTCTCGCCTGTCCTCGCCAGGTCGAACAGACGGGTCGCGAACTCCTCAAGCTCAGGGTCAGACTGCATGTGACCCATTGTGCCCCGGTAGGGTGCCGTGTGATCGCCGAGGGTAGGCGGAATTCAGCGGCCCCCCCGAGGGTTGAGCTGAAGAGACGACCGACGAAAGGCTGGAAAACGGTGTTCGACCCGACGGATCTCTACCGGCTCAGCGGAGACGTCCCTGAGCTGACCGATCCGGTGCTGCTCTACCACTTCGACGGGTTCGTGGACGCGGGCGGCGCCGGACGGCTCGCCATCGCCCACCTGCTCGACGAGCTGGAGCACCGGGTCGTGGCGACCTTTGACGTCGACCGTCTGCTGGACTACCGCTCCCGGCGGCCCACCATGACCTTCGACACCGACCACTGGGTGGATCTGGAGAGCCCCGAGCTCTCGCTGCACCTCGTCCACGACACCACAGGCACCCCGTTCCTGCTGCTCAGCGGCCCCGAGCCCGACCGGGAGTGGGAGCTGTTCACCGCCGCCGTCGGCACGCTGGTCACCCGGCTGAACGTCGGCAGGCTGGTGACCACCCACGGCATCCCGATGGCCGTCCCGCACACCCGCCCGCTGGGCGTCACCGGCCACGCCAGCCGCCCCGAGCTGGTCACCGGCCAGACCAGCGCCTTCGGCAAGGTCCAGGTGCCGGGCAGCGTGGCCTCGCTGATCGAGTTCAGGCTCGGCGCCAAGGGGCACGACGCCCTCGGCTACGCCGTGCACGTCCCGCACTACCTGGCCCAGGCCGAATACCCCTCGGCCGCAGTGACCGCGCTGGAGGCGGTCACCAGGAGCACCGGGCTGGTGTTCCCGCTGGAGGGCCTGCGCGAGGCCGCCGAGAAGACCGACGCCGAGATCGCCGAGCAGATCCAGGCATCCCAGGAGCTCTCCACCGCGATCACCGGCCTGGAGCAGCAGTACGACGCGTTCGCGGCGGGCTCCGAGCGCGAGAGCCTGATGGCCGAGCCGTCGGAGATGCCGACCGGCGACGAGCTCGCCGCCCAGTTCGAGGCGTTCCTGGCCGAGCGTGACGAGCAGCGCGGTGACTGATCTTCGGACCGGGCGCCCGTACGACACCCTGGCCGCGCGATGAGCGGCCTGCGCGTGGGCCTCGTCGGGTACGGCGTGGCGGGGGCGTTCTTCCACGCCCCGCTGATCGCCACGACGCCCGGCCTGAGCCTGTCCGCGGTGGTCACCGGTGATCCGGAGCGGGCCGCCGAGGTGTCGGGGAAGTACGGCGCGCGGGTGGTCCGCGACCCCGCCGAGCTGTGGGACTCCGTCGACCTGGTCGTGATCGCCTCCCCCAACCGCACGCACGTCCCGCTGGCGCAGGCCGCGCTGAAGGCGGGCCTGCCGGTGGTGGTGGACAAGCCGCTGGCCGCGACGGCCGCCGAGGCGCGCGGCCTGGCGGAGCTGGCGCGCGATCTGGGCCTGATGCTGACCGTGTTCCAGAACCGGCGCTGGGACGGCGACTTCCTGACGCTCGGGCGCCTGATCGCGGCGGGCGAGCTGGGCGAGGTCACCCGGTTCGAGTCGCGCTTCGAGCGCTGGCGGCCGGTGCCGAAGGGCGGCTGGCGCGAGACCGGCGGGACCGAGGAGGTCGCCGGGCTGCTGTACGACCTCGGCAGCCACCTGGTCGACCAGGCCCTGCGGCTGCTCGGCCCTGCCGTCGACGTCTACGCCGAGTCGGACGTGCGCCGCCCCGGGGTGAACGCCGACGACGACACCTTCATCGCCCTCTCCCACGCGAGCGGGGCCCGCTCGCACCTGTGGGTCAGCGCGGTCACCCCCCGGCTGGGGCCGCGCCTGCGGGTGCTGGGCTCGCGGGCGGGTTACCTGAAGTACGGCCTGGACGTGCAGGAGGAGCAGCTGCGCGCCGGGCTGACCCCCGCCTCCCCCGGCTTCGGCGAGGAGCCGCCCGAGCGCTGGGGCACCCTCGGCGCGGAGGACGGTTCCGGCGACACCCGCACCGTCCCCACGGAGCCCGGCGCCTACGCCGGCTTCTACCGGGCCGTGGTGACGTCCCTGCGCGAGGGCGCCCCGCCGCCGGTCGCCCCGGAGGAGGTCGTCGAGGCCCTCACCGTGCTGGAGGCCGCCCGCCGCTCGGCCGCCGAACGCCGGGTCGTCACGCTGGAGAACCGCTAGTCGCGCGGGCGGGCCCGCCCCGGAGAACGGCCGGGCTCGCCTTGAAGAACAGCCAGGCCCGCCTCGCAGAACGGGCGGGGCTTCGCCCCGAGGTCCTGAGGAACGCGGGCGGGCCCGCCCCGGGAATCCCTAGTCGCGCAGGCGGGCGCGGAGGGTCCGGGAGTCGGCCTCGCCCCAGCCGTGCGAGGCGAGCCATTCCAGCGGGCCGCCGAAACGGTCGTCGAGGACGCCCAGGAACTGCTCGATGTACTCGGCCCTCGGGCGGTGGTCGTCGGGCGGGCGGGTGTCGAGGTCGTCGCGGTAGGTGGCGCTGGAGCGCAGCCGCGCCAGGATGCCGTCGATGCGGTCGGCCGTGGCGACGTAGTCGGCGACGATCGCCTCGCGGGTGACGCCGGCGACCTCCAGCGCGAGGGCGCAGACGACACCGGTGCGGTCCTTGCCCGCCGCGCAGTGCACGATGGCGGCCCCGTCGTCGAGGGCCACGGCGCGCAGGGCGGCCAGGACCGAGTCGGGGCGGTCGCGAAGGTAGCCGTAGTAGAAACCGGTCACCCGGAGCTCGGCGAGATCCTCCTCGACCCGCTCCGTCCAGGGCAGCACCTTGTCACCCTCGATGGTGTCCGCCTCGACGTCGGTGAGGACGCCGCCCTCGGCGAACAGGGTGTGGTGGTGGATGCTCACCTCCGGCACCTCGGTGAGCGGCCCCGGACCCTCCAGGCGCACCTCGGCGCCCGAGCGCAGGTCGACGACGTTGCGGAGTTTCAGGTCGGTGACGAGTTGCCGGACGTCGCGCCCGGTCAGCCCCTGCAGATTGTCGGACCGGTAGATCCGGCCGAAGCGTGTGGTCGCGCCGTCCACCGTGGCGAGCCCGCCGAGGTCTCGGACGTTGGCGGCACCTTCAAGATCGATCCAACGCGTGAAGTCGTTCATCGCCTCCGAGTTTATACGCCGCTTTACGCGCGGGCAGTTAACACCGGGTGCCGGTTTCCGTAATGCCCAATGTCCTCATATGTCATCCGTAAATGCGCCATACCCGCATCCATGGGAGACAGTGGAAGGGCCCCGCCTGTACCCCGTCACGAGGAGGTCGCGTGGATCCGAGGAGACGCCCGCCGCACCTGCTGATCGACCCGGCCCTGCCCGAACCGGTCTCCTCGGTCTTACGCGCCAGCCCGCCGGCGCTGCGCGCGGCCCGGCGGGGACAGGTCCCCCGCCGCGAGGGGCCCGACCCCGTCAAGCTGATCGCGATCACCGGGCTCCTGCTGCTCATGGCGAGCCTGAGCGCCACGGGAGGCTTCATCGCCGCCCTCGTCCTGATCTCCTTCTCGGTGATGCGCAGCCTGAGCGACGACCCCGAGGGCCGCCGCGAGCGGCGGCGCGTCCGGCTGGCCATGGAGCACAAGGACCGGTTCATCCTGCCGGAGGACCTCGACGGCGACTGCGGTGACCTGCTGCGCCGCACGCAGGACGCCACGGAGACGGTCCTCGCCTCCGAGATCAACCGGGCGCGGCTGCTCGACACGATCGACAACGCGGTGACCCTGCCCGACCAGACCTGGCGGATCGCCGGGAAGCTGGTGCGGCTGTCGGAGATGAAGGCCGAGCACCACCGGCTCGTACCGGGCGCGCCCCCGCCCGAGGTGGCCGAGGCCTTCGCCCCCTACGTCAAGGCCCTGGAGACCGCGGAGATCTCGCTGACCAGGCGGATCCGCGCGCTGGAGGAGTACGCCAGGCAGGTGCGCAAGGCCGACGGCGTCTACCGCGCCTACCAGCAGCTCCAGGTGCTCGCCGAGCGGACCCCGCGGTACGAGGCGCTGGTCGCCGAGACCGCGGAGGACGCGCTCGCCCTCCCCGGGCTGGAGCACCTGACCGAACAGGCCCAGCAGGTCGAGAAGCTCTTCCACGAGAGCATCGACGAGGCGCGCGACGCCGCCCGGCACCTGCTGACGTCCGCCGAGTCCTGACACCGTCCGGAGACCACCGAGTCCTGGAACACCCCCCGGCGCCCGAGCATTGGAACGCCCTCCGGCAGCCCCCCTCCGGCACCCGCCCACCCGCCGGCGACCCCGCGCCCCGAAAGGACCCGGGCTCGCGGCGTACGCACGCCCTCAGCCTTCCGCGCGGCGCAGGAGTTCCAGGGTGCGGCCCATCCCCGCCTGGTTGCCGAGGCTGCGGTAGATGTCCTGGGCCTGCCTCAGCGCGGCGATCGAGGCCGGCCGGTCGCCCGCCTCCAGGTGGGACTCCCCCAGGTAGCGCAGGCTCCTGGCCATCCACCAGCGGTCGCCCAGCTCCCCGAAGTCGTGCACCGCCCGCAGGAGCGCCTCCTGCGCCTCGCGCGTGCGGCCGAGCCGGCCGTGGGCGCGTCCCGCCGACAGCTCGGACCTGGCGACGCCCCACGAGTCGCCGAGCGCGGTGAGCATCTCGGTGGCCCGGCGCACGTAGGTGAGCTCGCGCAGCGCGTTGGCCGGGTTGCCGACCTCCCCGGCCGCGCGCAGGCACCTGGCCTCCTCCCACAGCTCCCCGCGCAGCCGGAACATCTCGGCGGCCCGGTCCAGGCTGAACCCGGCCCTCGCGAAGTCCTCGCCCGCGGCGCGGGCGTCGCCGGCGGCGTGCAGTCCCCTCGCCGTCGCGCCGAGCACCTCCCCGTACGCGCGCAGCGTCTGCGCCTCGGAGTAGCGGTTGCGGTCGCGCTCGAACACCGCCAGGGCGTCCTCCAGCAGCTCCCGCGCCTCCTCCGGCCTGCGCTGGGCGAGCCGGAGCTCGGCGAGGTTGCGCTGGGTCCGCGCCACCCACCAGCGGTCGTCCTCGCCCTTGAAGGCGGTGATGGCGCCGATCAGGTGGCCCTGCCCGCGGTCGAGGTGGCCGTCGTTGAACAGGGCCATGCCGACCGCGCGCATCGCCCGCGCCGCCCACCAGGTCTCGCCGAGGTCGGTGAAGATCTCCAGTGCCCGCTCCGCGTCCTTCATGGCGCTGCGGTGACCGCCCTGCCCGCCCGCCACCGCCGACCGGTCCAGCAGCGCGATGCCCACCGCCCGCGGGTCGCCCATGTGGTCCGCGGCCTCGCACAGGATCTCGGCGACCGCCCGCCAGTCGGACCAGTAGGCCCGCAGGGAGTGGCACAGCGAGCAGAAGGCCCGGCCGAGGCCCCAGGCCAGCTCCCACATCTCCAGGCTCCTGGCCTGGCCGATCGCGGCGACCAGGGTGAGCCGCTCGGCGTTGAGCCAGTCGGCCGCCGAGGTCTGCTCCCGCGTCGTCGCCGGGGCGGGCTCCGCGCCGGTGGGCCTGGCCCTGCGCCCCCAGTCCTGGGGCCAGCGGGCCACGGCCGCGGCCTCCGCGCGGCGGCGGTAGCCGGACAGGACCCGCTCGACGGCCGCCCTGCGGTGGGCCTCGTCGTCGTCGGAGAGCGCCAGCTCGCGGGCGAAGATCTTGACGAGGTCGTGCAGCCGGTAGCGCATCACCCCGGACAGGTCGATGCCCGAGCACTCGGCGAGCTGGGCGTCGATGAGCGCCTCCAGCTGGTCGGCGCCCTCGGGCTCGGAGGTGGCGAGCAGCTCCCCGGCCACCCAGCCGGGCACGTCGGGGGCGCTCACCATGCTGAGCAATCGCAGCAGGCGGCGCTGCAGGCCGGTGCAGTCGTCGTAGCTCAGCTGCAGGGAGGCGCGCACGCTCTTGTCGAGCCTGCGGCCGATCTCCAGCTGGTCCAGGCGGCGGCGCTCGTCCCTCAGCCGGTCGGCGAGGCGGCGCAGGCTCCAGTTCTCCCGGGTGGCCAGGCGCCCGCCGCAGATGCTGATGGCCAGCGGCAGGTGGTCGCACATCCGGACGATCTCCTGGGCCGACTCCAGGTCGGCGGCGACCCTGTCGTCCCCGGCCAGCCGGGCGAGCAGCTCGACGCCCTGCGCCTCGCTGAACACCGACAGCCGCTTGTCGTAGGTGTTGAGCAGGAACAGCGGCTGCCTCGACGTGACCATCACCGCGCACCCGGCCTCGGCCGGGATCAGGTCCTTGACCTGGTCGCCGTCGTGGGCGTTGTCCAGGCAGATCAGGATGCGCCTGCCCTTGGTCCAGGTCAGCCAGAGCGTGCGCAGCTCGGCCAGGCCGCCCGGGTCGGTGGTGAGCCGCACGCCGAGCGCGCGCAGGAAGCCGATCAGCACCTCCTCTGGATCGACCGGCGCCTCCACCTCGCCGCGCAGGTCGGCGTAGAGGCGCCCGTCGGGGAAGCTGCCGGCGATCTCGTGCCCGAACCTAGCGATGAGCATGGACTTGCCGACCCCGCCCCTGCCGTACACCGAGACGACCAGCGGCGAGGCGCTCCCGGCCTGGTCGCGGGCGCGGCGGCGCTCGGCGAAGACCTCGCGCAGCTCGGCCAGCGACTCGGTGCGGCCGGTGAAGTGCGCCGAGACCGGCGGCCACTGGTCGGGCGGGCGCCACGGCGTCCCGGCGGCACCGGTGTCGCGCTCCCCGGAGCGCGAGCCGGCCGTCGCCCAGGTGAGCAGGCCGACCAGGAGACCGGCGAGCGCGGTGACGCCGACCTTGGCCTCGGTGGGCAGGTCCCACACGTCCAGCGAGGTCGCCAGGACGCTGGCCACGGCCGCGGTGAGGCCCGCCGCGGCGGGGGCCGCCAGCGGGATCCTGCGCCTTCGCGGTCTCGGTGGTTCCGAACCGTGCTGGTCAGGTACGTTCGACGGCCCGGCCATCCACACCCCTCGGCGAAGACCACGGCACGCCGCGGTCCCCGTACCGGACGGCGCGTTCTCTCATGATTGATTCAACCAGACGCAATGCCGGTGGCCGCGTGCCTTTCCGGCCACCGGCGGGTGAATCCTTTTCTGCCGTTCTGCCGTTCTGCCGTTCTGTCGAACGCCCTTCGCGTCACCCGGGTTCCCGTACGGTGCCCGGGTGACGCGTCCGGCCCTGCGCCGTCCTACCGTCCCAGCGCGAGGCAGGTCGCCCTGGCGGTCTTGGACGGGTCGCTCTCCGAGGTGGCGGTCAGGGTCACCTTGGCGAGGTGGCCGCCTCCCGCCCCGCGCCGGGCGTTGACGGTGACCACGGTGTTCTTGCCGGAGTCGGCGGTCGCGAGCTCGTTGGGCAGCGAGGCCGTCCAGCCGCGGCCGTCGACGGTCGCCGACAGCCGGTAGACGTCACCCTTGAGGTAGGCGCTCACGTCCTCGGGGTGCTGCCCCTGGGCCTGGGCGGTCTTGCCGGTGTTGAACAGCGGGAAGCGGCAGGACGTCAGGTCCTTGCCCGACGGGACGCCGACGGACGGGAGCAGCTTCACCCCGCGCCTGTTCGGCCCGGCGCCGTCCAGGGAGCGGATCGCCACCGTGTACGACAGGATGCCCTTGCGGTCGCGCTTGAGGTCGAGGACGTAGAAGTGGAGCCGGTTGGCCTGGTCCACGTACTCGAACTCCGAGCCCGAACCGGTGCCCGCGTGGAACAGCGCGTCCGACAGCTGGCGGTAGTCGCCGACCGTGATGGGCACGGCGGTGCCGTCCGGCAGCACGTAGTCGGTCATGCCGATGTCCTGCGGGTTGGCGTCGACGACCCACTCGAACGGCGCCCGGTCCTCGTTCTTGGTCTTGGCCAGCAGCACGCCGGAGTCGGGGGTGAAGGAGTCGGCGCCCATCCTGTCCACGACCTCGACGGTGTAGTTGTCGTAGCCGCCGCCGTCGCAGAACGGGTCGGTGTTCGCGTCACAGGCCGGGCTGCGGTCTCCGTCCCCGAAGGCGATGTTCACCCCCGAAAGACCGGTGGGCCCCGGCTGGGCCACCCGGGCCGTCACCTTGGCCACGACGAGCCCCGACCCGGCCAGCGCCTCCCTGGACAGGCGCAGCACGTTGGCCTCGTCCACCATCTCCAGTTTGATCTTGTTGCGGAGCATGTGCTGGGCGCCCATCGAGCCGCCCGAGGTGGGCGGGATCAGCCAGCGGCTGTGCGGGCCGCCGGGGCCGTTGAAGCTGCCCCGGCTGAGCATCTCCCAGATGCCGGTGTAGGCCCGGCGCGGTGGCACCCCGAACGGGTTGTTGTAGTTGTCGCCGATGCCGAGGATGTGGCTGAGCTCGTGGGCGTAGACGCCCTGCCCGGAGCTCTCGGCCTGGGTGGAGGAGCCGCCCCCGGCGTTGGGCCAGATGGACGAGGCCGAGGCCCAGGACGTCCACTCCACGTAGCGGGTCCTGGCCCAGTTGGGCAGGGCCGGGTCGGGCGGGCCGAACTCGTCGGTCACCGCCTCCTTGGTCGGGAACTTGATCGGGCCGAACTCCTGCCAGGTGGCCGACTCGTCCTGCCCCGCGCTCAGGTAGAAGACGAAGTCGAAGCCCGCGGGGACCTCCTGGCCGACGGAGCCGACCCACGCGGCCCGCGCGTCGGTCCTGATGTTCCGGTTGCAGGTGTCGCCGGCCGGGCAGGCGGTGCCGCCCTGGAACTCCATGGCGTACTCGTGCGACTTGCCCGGCATCTGGTACGGGCCGAACGAGGTCAGCTCCACGCCGTAGCGGCCTCCCGAGTCCTCCATCCAGTACTCGTGGATGGTGTGCCCCCGGTTGAGCTCGTTGGGGGTGTTGAGGAAGTCCCGGTAGAAGGTGGCCACCTGGTCGCGGGGGATGTCGTGGGCCTCGGCGCTGGGGTTCCTGAAGACGGTCGAGCCCTTGGGCTGGGTGACCACGAACGGCTGGTTGGGATAGTCGGCCAGCACGAGCGCGCCGCGGAAGGTCCGCTTGGACCCCTTGGCCGCGGGGTCGGCCCAGTTGGTGCCGGGGGGCTTGCGGTAGTCGGCCCACGTCATGTGGTCCGGGTTCTTCCAGTTCTGCGGGTCGATCGCCGCCGGGCTCGCGGGGTCGGCGCGGCGCGCGGTCCCGGCCTCGGGGGCGTCCTGCTGCCAGGGCTGGGTCCGGGGCCAGTGGTCCAGGCGCCAGGGGTGTTCGGGCTCGGGAACGGGGTCGGCGGAGGCGGGAACGGCGGTGAGGCCGACGGGGATCAGCACGATCGCGGCGAGCAGCACTTTCAGCAACCTGGGGGGTCGTATCACGCTAAAAGACGGTATAGACCGTTTTCAGATAGATCAACAATCTTCTGTCAGGAAGGTGGGGGAGACGTTTACCGGAGATGCATTTGAGATCTACCGTCACTCCCCTTAACCTCTCCAAAGGGGACGAACTACAGGAGTGCCTATGTCGACGCGTGCCGGGCGGATCATCGGCACGCGCGCCCGGGGGACCGTCTCCATCCACTGCGCCCCGCTGATCCTGCCCGTCACGGGCCCTCCCGTCAGGGACGGGGCGATCGTCGTCCGGGGTGACCGGATCGTGCGGGTCGGACCGCGCGCCGAGATCGAGGCCGCCCACCCCCTCCTGTCCGCGATCCGCTGGCCGGGCATGATCGTGCCGGGGCTGATCGACGCGCACCTCCGGCTCGACAGGACGTCCGCCGCGCCGTCCGTCCACGGCGTCACCGCGGTCGGGGGCATCGCCGCGGACCTCGACGCCGCCTCCACCCTCGGCGTGACCGGGCTGGGCGGCGTGACCTACCTGGAGACCCGCTGCGAGAGCGAGGAGCGCTGGGAGGACGACGGGCGCGACCAGCTGATCACCGCGATCCGCGAGGTCGACCATCCGGGCGTCATCGGCATCGCCGCCCACTCCCCCGACCCCCTCGTCATGGAGGACCTGGCCGTCCTGTCACGGACGTTCGGGCTCCGGCTGCACGCCGAGCCGGGCCGCCATCCGGTCGGGTTCCTCGACGAGGTGGGGGTGCTCGGCGCGGGCTGTCACATCGCGATCTCCGGCCCGCTGGACGAGGCCGACCGCAAGCTCCTCGCGGTCCGCGGGACGGTGATCGCCATCTCCTCGCCGTTCGCCGCCGAGGGTCTTCTCGACGGCGGGAGCGCGATCGCCGTCGGCACCCGTACGGGCGGCGACCCGCTGTCGGTCGCCCGCGCGTTCTCCCACGCGCCGGACCACGACCGGCTCCTGGTCGAGGCGGTGACGCTGGGCGGCGCGCGGGCGCTGGGCATGGCCGAGGGCCCCGGGCGCCTGGGCTCCCTGGAACGGGGTGGCCGCGCCGACTTCGCGGTCTTCGCGGTGGAGGCCGGCGAGCGGGACGCCTACACCGCCCTGCTGCACGAGGGGCCGGGCCGGTGCGTGGCCACGTTCGCGGGCGGCCGGGCGCGCTGGCGCCTCGACGAGACGATGAACTCCGGTGACGCGGTGAACACGGTGGGCGCGGTGGGCACGGTGAACGCGGTGGGCGCGGCGAACACCGTGAACGCGGTGGACGTCCTGAACGCCGGGGACGCGACGAGCAGGCGCCTGGCCTGACCGCCGCGCCCACGGCGTTCACGGCGTTCACCGCGCCCGCCGGCCGGCGAATCGGCCGTGGCCCTTCTTCGAATCCCCGCGAAGATGAAACAATGGGTCATGGCGGAAAACACATCTCATGCGGTAACCATCAAGGAAACGCCCATCGTGATGAAGTTCATGATGCGTCTCTTCAACCCTCTCATGCGCAAGCAGGTGCGCAAGGGAAAGGCACGCTCCGTGGCCGGCGTGATACTTCTCCACTTCACCGGAAGAAAGACCGGTAAAAGGTACGAGATTCCCGTCATGAAGCAGACCGAGAACGGCCGGATGTGCGTCTACACCGAGGCCCGGTGGAAGGCGAACATGCGCGGCGGCGCCGACGTCGAGGTGACGGACATGGGGGTGCGCACCCCCATGCGCGCCGAGCTGATGGACGATCCCGACGCCATGGCCGCCGAGATGGGGGACCTGATCGGGAGGATCGGGCTCACCGAGGCGCGCAAGCGGCTGGGCGTCGTCGTCCACGTCGGCCGCCCGCCGACCCGCGAGGAGCTGGCGGAGGCGATCCGGCGGCGCAACCTCGGGATCATCTACCTGACGCCCCTGTAGGGGTACGGCGGAGGGCCCCCGCCCGGCCGGGCGGGGGCCCTCGCGCTCAGCCGAGCGAGCGCAGGTTGTTCGCGTGCCTCGGAGACACCCTCGGGGGGTATTTCTTGGGCTCTGTACCGGTCCTGCGGGCGGTCCCGGGACGGGCCTGCGGCGGCAGGGCGTCCGAGGCCCCCGGCAGCCGGACCGACAGCGCGTGGTTGAACACGTTCCGGGGGTCCCACTTGGCCTTGACCTGCTGCAGCCTCGGATAGTTGTCCTTGTAGTACAGCTTGTGCCAGGGCACTCCCGAGGTGTTCAGCGCGGGGTCGGCGAGGTCGTTGTCGGGATAGTTGATGTACGCGCCGTCGTAGGCGTCGCCGGGGACGGGCACGCCGCCCGTGTCCGCGTGCATCTCCCGGTAGGCCTCGCGGATCGACGCCAGCCACCGCTCGTCCTCGGCCGGGTCCCACCAGCCGACGTCGAAGAAGCCGATCAGCGGCGCGGTCCTGTGCGGGTTGGCCGTGGCCGCGGGGTCCACGGCGTTGATCTTCCCGCCGAGCGACATCAGGTAGACCGAGGCCCCGGTGTCCGCCTCGCCCTCCGTCAGGAACCTGTAGACGACCTTGAGCTGCGCCGGCGTCCAGGGCTTCTTCAGGTAGCCGGCCTTCGACTTGAACCTGAGCGCGTAGGCCCCGGCCCCGGAGTCGTAGGAGAGGGTGACCCGCATCCACGGCGCCACGCTGAAGTAGTCGAAGGTGGGCTCGATGCCGACGCCCTCGCCGACGGTCTGCACCAGGGTCCACAGGATGCCGTCCGCGCCGGGCACGTCGCCGTCCATCGCCAGGAACAGCTCGATCCTCCCGCTGGAGCGGTGGTACATGGTCAGCGAGCTGTCGACGCTCTCGAAGGCGGGATCGGCGTGGTTCTGCTGCTGCCAGCGGGCGTAGTTGTCGGCCAGCCGGGAGAGCGCCTCCTCGGTCATGTTCTCCCAGCCCCAGCTCGCCGAGACCACGAGCTGCTGGGCCGGCGGCCTGGGCAGCAGGGTCGCGGGGTCGTTGCCGCGGGCGTTCGGGGAGCGCATCAGGTAGCGGGTGACGATCCCGAAGTTCCCGCCTCCGCCGCCCGCGTGCGCCCACCACAGGTCCCGGTTGGGGTCGCGGGCCTCACGGGTGGCGACGACGATCCGCGCCCGGCCCGAGCGGTCGACGACGACGACCTCCACGCCGTAGAGGTGGTCGATCACGAGCCCGTGCCTGCGCGACTGGGGACCGTACCCGCCGCCGGCGATGTGGCCCCCCGCTCCCACGCTCGGGCAGCCGCCGGCCGGGACCGTGACGCCCCAGCCGAGGTAGAGCGAGCGGTAGGCCTGGCCGAGCGTGGCACCGGCCTCGATCGCGAACGCCTTGTGGGCGGTGTCGAAGTAGACGTCGTTCATCTCCGAGACGTCGACGATCACCGACGTGGCGGGGTCGTCCACGAAGTTCTCGAAGCAGTGGCCGCCGCTGCGCACGACGATCTTCTTACCGGCCCGTACGGCCTCGTTGACCACCTGCACGACCTGCTCGGCGGAATGGACGAGACGGACCGACTCCGGCTGCGCGAGAAAACGGGAGTTGTAACCCCTGGTGATGAGTTCCGCGTATCTCGGGTCGTCCGGCTTGATCGTCGCCGCGTTCGGCGGCGGGGCGCACTCGGAACGCGCGCGGCCGGCGGTCGTCGCGGCCGCCGCCGATTCACCGGTGGCCAGCCCCGCGGCCGCCCCTCCCGCGACGGCCATCGCTCCCAGAAATCCACGGCGTGTTGCCTTGGCCACCGTCGTTACCAGACCTTTCGCATTTCACATTTCACGTTCTCGTGAGCGTTCCCCCGGGGGAGGAACGCCTTTCCGCCGCCGGGGGCGTGGCCCCGGCGTTCCGTTTCCCGGGAAATTCCGTCTCCCGGGAGAATTCCGGTCCTCGTGAAGTCCAGGCCCCCGGAAATCTCGGCCCCTGTGAATCTCGCCCCTCGTGAGATCGCGGTCCTCACGGAGTCGCGGCTCTTCCGAGTTCGCGGCCCTCGTGAATTCACGGCTCTCGTGAGGTCGCGGCTCTCGTGAGGTCGCGGTCCTCGTGGGATCGCGGTCCCCGCGAGGACCCGGTCCTCGCGGAGCCCCGGCCCCTTGCGGGAAGCTCACTCCTCCCGGGAGAGCAGTCCCTCCGCGGTCTCCTGCAGCAGGCGGCTCGCGGCGCGCACCTCGGCCGCGAGCGGCCGGTCCGCCTGGAGCGGCGGGGAGATCCTGGCCAGGTCGGCCCACAGGCCGGTGGCCGTGTCGTTCCGGCCGGCGAGCGCCCCGCGCTGGGCCACGCCGACCGCGAGGGAGCCGACGACCAGCCACGCCAGCTCCACGGCCTCGGCCACGGAGTTGGCCCCGTTGAGCGCCATCGGCACGTGGTCCTGGTTGCCGCCGTTCGTCGGCAGCGCGGTGAGGGAGGCGGGGTAGGCGAGCTGCCTGATCCTGGAGACGAAGGAGGTGGCGCTCAGCTGCACCCCGGCCAGCCCGCTGCCCGCCCCGGGCCGGGGAGTGAGCATCGGCGGCACCCCGCCGTTGTAGGCCGGGTCGCACAGCAGGGCGAGCTGCCGCTCGGCGAGGAAGGCCACCTGCTGGAGGCAGAGGCCGATCTGGTCGGAGCACAGGCCGACCGGCATGGCGTGGAAGTTGCCGCCGTGCAGCAGCTCGCCCTCGTAGAAGATCGGGTTGTCCGTGCAGCCCATGGCCTCGCGGACGAGGATCTCCTCGGCCCCGTACAGCTGGTCGAGCACCGCGCCGAGGACCTGGGGGGCGCAGCGGAGGCTGTAGGGCTCCTGCAGCGGCCGGAGCGGATTGCGCTTCATTCCGGGGGGAAGGTCCTCGCGGATCCACCGGGCCACGGTCAGCTGTCCCGTCTGGCCCCTGGCCCGGCCGATGCCGGCGTGGTAGGCCTCCGGGTTGGAGCCCAGGATGTCGGCGATCCTCGCCGTCAGCACCCCGACGGCCCTGACCAGCCTCAGCACCGACTGGTGGTTGAGGATGGACACCGCCAGGCTGACGCTGGTCCCGTTGACGAAGGCCAGCGCCTCGCGGGCGGACCACTCGACCGGTTTGGCGTCGATGTCGGCGAGCGCCCGCGCGGCGGGCACGACCGACCAGCCTCCGCCGTCGCGCACCCACGCCTCCCCGGTGCCCGCGTGGGCCATCGCCGCGTGGGCGAGCGGCTGCAGGTCCCCGCTGGCGCTCACCGTGCCGTCGCGCGGGATCGACGGGGTGAAGCCCTCGTTCCACAGGTCGGCCAGGGTCTGCCAGAAGTCGGGCGACACGGCCGAGTGGCCCTTGCGCATGCTGCTGAGGCGGAGCCAGACGATCAGGCGGCACACCTCGGGGTCCAGCGGCCTGCCCTGGGCCGAGCTGAGGTGGGCGATCAGGCCCGCGCCCTGCTCCATGGGCGAGTCGGCCGCGGAGAACGCCACCAGGGGGCCGAACCCGTGGGTGACCCCGTACACGGAGTCGGGGCCGGAGAGCCGCTCGGCCAGCAGGTCCACGCTGGCCCGCATGCGGACGGCGTCCTCGTGCTCGCACGGCTCCACCCGGGCGCCCCAGTGCGCGCTCCGGACGATCGAGGCCAGGCTGTCGGTGGAACGTCCGTCGATCAGTGCTGTCACGTGTCTGCTCCCGCGTCGGAAAGGGAAGGTCGCTGTAGTCGCCGGAGCTTGCCCGTGTCGGAGCGGTCGATCCGATCGACCAGGCGCACCTGCCGCGGCCGGGCGTCGAACCGCCCCGCCGCCGCGCGCACCTCCGCGACGGACAGCGCCGCCCCGGCCGCGCCGGCCGCCCCGCCCTCCGGCACCACGAGCAGGTCGAAGTTCTCGCCGGTGAGGGCGTCCGCCACGGGCAGGAAGGCCAGATCGGCGCAGGGCAGCACCGATCTCACCGACTCCTCCAGCCTGTCGAGGTCGACCCTGCGGCCGTTGATCTTCACGAGCCGGTCACGCCGGCCGTCGAAGCGGAACCTGCGCCCGTCGAGCCGCCGCACGTAGTCGTCGGTGCGCCAGACGTCCGCGGGCGCCTCCCCCGGCCGGAAGGCCAGCCGGGGGCTCCGGACCACCAGCGGCGTCTCCTCCTCGGAAAGGTCGCCGGGCCGCTCCCCGGACGAGGCGTCGCCGGCCGCGCCGCCGGGCCGCTCCCCGGACGAGGCGTCGGCGGCGGCACCGGACGGGTCGCCGGGGGCGGCGAACTCCACGTCGTCGAAGAGCTCCCACGGCGGCCCGCCGGGACTCCAGGTGCGCGAGGCGATGCCGCCGGCCTCCGTCGAGCCGAAGACCTCCACGACGCGTATCCGCCTCGTCCCCGCCTCCCTGACGACGGACTCCGCCATCGCCGGGAGCGTCGCCGTGCTGTGCAGCACGGTCAGGTGCTCGGTCCCGCGCACCCAGGCCACGTGCCTGCGGAGGATGGAGAAGGTCCAGGGGACGGCCACCACGGCCCAGCGCAGGGACCCCGGGGGCGGCATGGCGCCGAAGTACTGCGGGCGGTACCAGGCGGGCAGGCGCAGCCTGGCCGGTACGAGCACGCTCGCGAGCGCGCCGTACACGTGCCTGGGCGGCGCGAAGGAGAGGATGGCGCTCGGGCGGTCGCGCTCGATCAGGCCGGCCAGCAGTCCCGCCTCCGACCACATCTGCTCGCGCGTCCGCCGCCAGCACCGGCTCGGGCCGGTGCTGCCGGAGGTCTCCAGGTCCACGGTCTCCGCCAGGGCGTCCAGGACGAACCTGTCGGTCTCCGGGCCGTCGCCGAGCAGGTCCCAGCGGACCAGCCAGGGACTCTCGTTGATCCGCGGCGCCGCGAAGCCCGAGCCGAGCAGCTCCGCGGGGGTCACCTCGTCGTAGGTCACGGCGTCGGCGGGCGCTGTGCCACCGCGTTCCGGAACCCGCTGGGCGGTCAATTCCGCTCCGCGGAGAGCTCGACGAAGTCGAGGAAGTCCTGGACCGTTCTTATGCGCGCCAGATCCTCTTCCGGAATTTCCACCCCGGCGTGTTCCTGCATGGAGAAGGCGATCTCCACGACGGCCAGGGAATCGAGCGCGAGGTCGTCGGTGAACGATTTGTCCGGCAACACCCTCTCCGCGGGCACGCCTGCCACCCTCTCCACGATCTCAGCCAAACTCGAAAGCATTTCCTGTTGCTTTGCAGACATTCTCTGGAATCCCTTCACGGTCACGCTGGACGGCTTTTCCGACTTTCCGCGCCGGTCAGAGTGATCAGTCCCGCCAGCGGCGCAGGACCAGAACCGCGTTGTGGCCGCCGAATCCGAAGGAGTTGCTGACGGCCACGTCGGCCGCGTGCTCCTGGGCCCGGTGCGCGACGAAGTTCATCTCCGGGTCCTCCGGGTCGTCGCAGTTGACGGTGGGCGGGACGACGCCGGTGCGGAGGGCCTCCATCGCGACCATCGCCTCGACGGCGCCGGCCGCGCCCAGCATGTGGCCCGTCATGCTCTTCGTCGAGCTCACCGGCACGGACGTGGCCCGCTCGGCGAACACCCGGCGGATCACCTTGAGCTCGGCGGTGTCGTTCATCCGGGTCCCGGTGCCGTGCGCGTTGACGTAGCCGACCTCGGCGGGGGTGACGCCCGCGTCCTGCAGGGCGAGGCGCACCGCCCTCTCGACGGCCGCCCCCTCCGGGTGCGGGCTGGTCAGGTTGTAGGCGTCCGTGGTGGCCGCGTACCCCGCCACCTCGCCGTACACGCGGGCCTGGCGGGCGAGGGCGTGCTCCTCGCTCTCCAGCACCAGGATCCCGGCGCCCGCGCTCATCACGAACCCGTCGCGGCCGTTGTCGAACGGCCTGCTGGCGGCACGCGGGTCCCCCCGGCGGCGCGACAGCGCCCTGGCCCTGGCCGCGGCGGCGATGTCGAAGGGGGTGATGGTGTCGTCGGCGCCGCCGGCCAGCACGACGTCCGCCTTGCCCAGCTGGATCAGCCGCATGGCCTCGCCGACGCAGGTCGCCCCGGTCGCGCAGGCGGTCGCCGTGCAGGCCGCGGGCCCCTGCGCGCCGACGTGCAGGGCCACCTCGGAGGCGACCGTGACGACGCCCGTGGAGGTGAAGGTGTACGGGCTCAGCGCCATGAACCCGCGCTCGGCGAACGCGGTGCCGGCGTCGACGAGGGCGGCGCTCGCGCCGCAGGCCGTGCCCACCGTCACCCCGAGCCTGGGCGCGAGCTCGGCGTCGACGTCGAGCTTGGCGTCCAGCAGCGCGAGCGTGGCGGCCACCAGGGCGAGGTGCGCCGGCCTGGTGGTGCGGCGCACCAGCGGGGCCGGCAGCCACACGCCGGGGTCGAAGTCCACGACCTGGCCGCCGATGCCCACGGGAAGCCCCGAGGTGTCAATTCCGGAAAGCTCGCGAATACCGCTCGCGCCCTGGATCAGATTCGACCACGCGGTTTCCCAGCCCACCCCGAACGGGGAAATGACTCCGTAACCGGTGACGACCACCCTCTTGAGCGGAGCACCTCGCGGAGAATGAATGTCGTCGATGACCACCAGCGCCTCACCGGGAAGTTCGGGAATCCGATGCCGGGCTCGACGGTAACCGAGAGCCAGTGGATTCGTCACCGCCTCGGATACGCTTTTTCACGTACGAGCCGGGAACGAATCTTCTATTACACGGGGCCGTGTTCCCACAAGGGCGGGGCGCTTTTTCCCGGCCCGCGGGACGAGGGCCCCACCCGATTTCCCGTGCGTTCCCGCGCCCGTCGCCCGGCGTCCCTCACCCGGCTCCGGGGACGCGCCTCACCGGGATCTCCCGCCCCGGACGGGCGGCGAGCGCGCCGGCGCCCGGAACCCCGGCGCGGCGCGGTGTCCCGCCAGCGAGACACCCGTTTACATGAGTGACGGCAGATTCTGGAGTGACTTCTGGGGCGCAGGTAACAATAAAGTCACCCCAGGAACCTCCCTTGCCGATGCTTCGTTCCCCCAGATATGGCTATATGCGTAGGTCCGAGCGTTTGGCCCTGAGTGTGCGCTCAGGTCCTTCCATCGCATCTCCGGGGCTGAGATTGGGGAAGCGTCGTTGAACGACCTGGTACAGGTGCATCTACTCGGGCCGGTGCGCGCGACACGGGGCGACCACGAACTCGATCTCGGGTCACCGACGCAGCGGACGCTGTTCGCCGCGCTGGCCACCCGCCCCGGGACCACGCTCAGCCGACAGGAATTGATCAACGCCGTATGGGGGCCAAATCCACCCACAACGGTCGAAAGCAGCATTTATACCTACATAGCGCGGCTGCGGCGTAGTTTCGAGCCGAAACGGCCGCGCCGGGCGCCCTCCGAGCTCCTGGTGGCCGACGGCAACGGCTACCTGCTCCAGCTCGACTCCCGCAAGATCGACGCCCAGGTCTTCGAGAGGCACCTGGAGAGCGTACGAGAGCTGCAGCGCTCGGGCACCTGGCCCGAGGCGGTGCGGAAGCTGGACACGGCGCTGGCCCTGTGGCGCGGCCCGGCGTTCGGCGGCGCGGTCGGCCCCCTGGCCGACGCCGAGCGGATCCGCCTGGACGAGCTGCGCTTCACCGCCATCGAGGACCGCGCGCAGCTCCTGCTGGAGGCCGACCGCGCCAACGAGATCATCGGCGATCTCTCCAGCCTCGTCAGGACCCACCCCCTGCGGGAACGGCTCCACTACCTGCTCATGGTGGCCCACTACCGCTGCGGGCGCCGGGCCGACGCGCTGAAGCAGTTCCACAGCGTGCGGCGCCTGCTCATCAAGGAGCTGGGCATCGAGCCGGGCGAGGACCTGCGCAGGTGCCACGACCAGATCCTGAACGGCACCCTCCGCTCGCCCATGCCGGTCTCCGACTCCCCGCTGACGCTGGCCTCCCCGGGCCCGGCTCCCCCGGCGCCGGTCGCGCCGCCCCCCGCCCAGCTGCCCCGCGACATCCCGGGGTTCACCGGGCGCCGGCGGGAGCTGAACCGGCTGGAGGGGTTCGTCTCGGCGGCCGACATCCTGGACGAGTCCGGGGTCATCCTGATCAGCGGCGCCCCCGGGGTGGGCAAGTCGGCGCTGGCCCTGCGCTTCGCCCGCGGGCTCGCCGAGCGCTTCGACGGGGGCCAGCTCCACCTGGACCTGCGGGGGTTCACCAACACGGGCCAGCCGATGAAGCCGGCCGAGGCGCTCGACCACCTGCTGGCCGGGCTCGGCGCCGCCCCCGGGTCGTCGGAGGACCTCCAGGTCCGCTCCAGCCGCTACCGGAGCCTGGTGGCGGGCAAGCGGATCCTCATCGTGCTGGACAACGCCAGATCGGCCGAGCAGGTGCGCCCGCTGCTTCCCGGCGACCCGTCGTGCCTGGTGCTGGTCACGAGCAGGAACAGGCTGTCGGGGCTGACCACCCGCGACGGCGCCCTGCGGATGACGCTGGACCTCATGCCGAAGGACGACGCGGCGACCCTGGTGAGGCACGTCATCAGGCAGGCGAACGGGTACGCCGACCAGCCCCTCGTCGACGGGCTCTGCCAGGTCGGCGACTACCTGCCGATCGCGCTGCGGATCGCGGCGGAGCGGATGACCAGCCGTTTCCACGTGGGGCTCAGCACCGCGGGCCGGATGCCTCCGGGGCGGGACGACCTGCTGGAGAGCCCCGACACCGAGTGCGACGAGCAGTCATCCATGCGCTCGGTCTTCTCCTCCTCCTACCGGGCGCTGCCCAACGACGCCGCCGAGATGTTCCGCCTCATGAGCCTGCACGAGGGCGCGTCCTTCGACCTGACGGCGGCCGCGAACACGGCGGACGTCGGTTGCGAGCGGGCGAGACAGATCGTCGACTATCTGCTGAGCGGGCATCTGCTGCGGATCGCGCCGGGCAACCGGCTCCGCTTCCACGACGCCATGCTGCGCGCGTACGCCAAGGACCGCGCGGTGGCCGAGATGCCCTACCAGACGAGGCGGGCCGCCGTCTCGCGGCTCCTCGGCCACTACGTGCGGACCGCGGACACCGCGCTGCGCCTCCTGTATCCGGGGCGCTGCCCCATCATCCCGCCGCTCCCCGCGCCCGAGGGGGTGCCGGTCATCCGCTTCGAGTGCCCCGAGCAGGCGAGGAACTGGTTCGAGACGGAGCTGCCCAACCTGACCGTCGCCGTCCGGCAGGCGCAGGTCTACGGCGTGCCCCAGGTCAGGGAGCGGCTTCCCCCCATCATCCAGAACTTCCTGTACGCCCGGCCCGAGCGTCATCCGAGCGTCCCGGCGAACAGCCCGCGTCCCGAGGGGCCGCCCTCCAGATAGTCCACCCGCAGTTTCGCCTCCGTGAAGGCGTCCTCGTACTGCTCCCGGGTGAACAGGGTGTTCACGTGGGTGACGGTGAAGTGCCGGGCGGGGGAGGCCGCGTCGGCCACCACGTAGTGGACCTCCATGACGCTCGCGTCGCCCTCGCGCACCGTGCGCGAGACCCTGGCGAGGGTACGGCCCTCCACGGTGACGACGTCCCCGGCCACGTACCCCGGCAGGAAGCTCTCCGGGAACCACCACGGCTCGATCACGAGGACCCCTCCGGGGACCAGGTGGGCCGCCATCCGCCCGATCGCCGCCGCCAGCTCCCGCTCGTCGCGCATGTAGGCGATGGAGCTGAACATGCAGGTGACCGCGTCGAAGGTACGGCCGAGCGCGAAGTCGCGCATGTCGCCCTCGTGCGTGGGGACGCCGGGCATCCGCGTCCTCGCCACGGCCAGCATGTCCGCCGACAGCTCCAGCCCCTCGACGTGGTCGAAGAGCCCGGCGAAGAACCTCAGGTGCGACCCGGTCCCGCACGCCACGTCCAGCAGGGACGCGGCCCGGGGGAGCCGCTCGCGGACCAGCCCCGCGACGGTCGCCGCCTCGGCCCCGTAGTCCTTGCCACGCCCCCGGTAGATCGCGTCGTAGACGTCCGCCAGCTCGGCCTCGTACATGGTCTCGCCTCTCTCAGCGGCCGGCGGCCGGGACGGCGGCGGCGTCAACGCGGTAGGTGTCGACGAGGTCCCCCATGCGGGCCGCCACCTCGGCGGGGGTCGGCATGGCGTTCATCTCGTCGCGGATCCTGCGTGACTCCTCGGCGAAGGACGGCTCCTCCAGCAGCCGCAGGAGCGCCTGCCTGACCCCGGCGCCGGTGGCCTCGCTGCTGTGCATCGTCAGGCCCGCCCCCTGCTCGGCGAGGTAGCGGGCCCGCAGCGGCTCGTCGAACAGGTTGGGCAGCACGAGCTGGGGCGCGCCGCTCGCCAGCGTGGTGAAGAACGTGCCGCTCCCGCCGTGGTCGATCACCGCCGAGCAGGTCGGCAGCAGCGCGTGCAGGGGGACGAAGCTGACCAGCCTCACGTTGTCCGGCACCCGTTCCAGCTCCGCCTGGTGGTTCTCCGGCAGCGTGGCGACGATCTCCACGTCGAGGTCGGCGAGCCCGTCGAGGATGTCCTGGACCGGCACCAGGTAGCCGTCGAGGTTCTCCGCCGAGGTGGTCCCCAGCGTCAGGCAGACGCGCGGCTTCTCGGGGGCGGCGCGCAGCCAGGGCGGGATCACCGCGCGGTCGTTGTACGGGATGAACCGCAGCGGGACGCGGTGCGGTTCCGGGCCCGCGGCCGGATCGGGCGGCAGCTCCAGGGAGGGCGGCGTGTAGTCGATGGTGAACTGGCCGGTGGTCATCTCCTCGGAGAACTCCACGCCGAACCTGCGGGCGTGCGCGGTGATCCACGCCTGCAGCATGTCCTCGCGCTCCTCCGGCGGCCGCTCCGCCTTCACCCGCAGGTAGTGGCCCCGCATCCGGCCGAACAGGTCCAGGCTCCACATGAACCGCGCGTGGACCGCGCCGCACGCCTTGGCCGCGATCGCCCCGGCGTAGGTGACCGGCTCCCAGATGACCAGGTCGGGCTCCCACTTCTGGCAGAACTCGGTCAGCCCGTCGATCATGGGCTCGTTCACCATGCGGCACCACCAGGGGACGAACTGGACGTACCCCTGCTTGAGGTGGTCCCAGGTGAGCCGGTCGGGGTCGTCGCCCACCACGTCGAAGAAGGGCACGGTCTGCTTGCGCGGGTCGAAGAAGCCGAAGGCCCTGTTGGCCCGCCACAGTCCGTGGTCCCTGCCCACCGGCACCGCGGTGAGCCCCGACCGGGTGATCACGTCGGTCAGGTTGGGCTGGCTGGCGACCCGCACCTCGTGCCCCTCGGCCTGCAGCGCCCACGCCAGCGGAACCATCACCAGGAAATGTGACTTCTCCGCATAGGTAGCGAACAGAATACGCATTGTCGTCCTTCCAGGCGCGCGAACGCGAAGTGGCGAAGACCGCGCCCCGGTCACGAGCGGGACGCGTCACAAGCCCTATCACATTTGCTCCGCGAAAAGGCAATACCATTTCACGGGACGCCGGGGGTTGATTTCCCGATGAGCCTGAACAGTAGTCTCAGGCACCGCCGCAGACGAAAACGCAGGAGCTCCGATGAAAGGCATCGTCCTTGCCGGAGGAAACGGGACGCGTTTGCATCCGCTGACCCTCGCCACCTCCAAGCAGTTGCTTCCCATCTACGACAAGCCGATGATTTACTACCCCATCGCGGTGCTGATGCTGGCCGGCATACGCGACATCCTCATAATTTCCACGCCGGACGCCCTTCCGTCGCTGCGCGCGCTTCTGGGCGACGGCTCCCAGGTGGGCGTGAACTTCAGCTACGTGCCGCAGCCGGAACCGCGCGGGATCGCCGAGGCGTTCCTGCTGGGCGACTCGCACATCGACGGGGACCCCTGCGCGCTGGTGCTGGGCGACAACCTCTTCCACGGCGCCGGCTTCCCCGACCTGCTCCGCAGGGCGCAGGACGAGCTGGACGGCTGCGTCATGTTCGGCTACCCGGTGAGCGACCCCGAGCGGTACGGCATCGGGGAGCTGGACGCCGAGGGCCGGCTCGTCTCCATCGAGGAGAAGCCGAGTCGCCCCCGCTCCGACCAGGCCATCACCGGCCTGTACTTCTACGACAAGCAGGTCGTGGACATCGCCAGGGAGCAGCGGCCCTCCGGCCGCGGCGAGCTGGAGATCACCGACGTCAACCGGGTCTACCTGGAGCAGGGCAAGGCGAGCCTGGTACAGCTGGGACGTGGTTTCACCTGGCTGGACGCCGGAACACACCTGTCCCTGCTGGAGGCGAGCCAGTACGTGCAGATCCTCGAACGCCGCCAGGGGGTGCGGGTCGCCTGCCTGGAGGAGATCGCCCTGCGCATGGGGTTCATCGACATCGAGGCCTGCTACCGCCGGGGCACCGAGATGAGCCAGTCGGCATACGGCCGGTACGTCATGGACATCGCCCGATCACTCGCGTAACCGACAGCAAAGGTGCATCCACATGCGGATCCTGGTCACCGGCGGTGCCGGGTTCATCGGCTCGAACTTCGTGCGGCACGCGCTCTCCGGCGCCTACGAGGGGTTCGAGGACGCCCGGGTCGTCGTCGTGGACAAGCTGACGTACGCCGGGACCATGGAGAGCCTGGCCTCGGTCGCCGACGACCCGCGGCTGGAGTTCGTCCGGGGCGACATCTGCGACGCCTCGCTGATGTCGCGGCTGACCAGGGGCGTCTCCATGGTCGTGCACTTCGCGGCCGAGACCCACGTCGACCGGTCGATCGACAGCGGGGCCGACTTCGTCGCGACCAACGTGGTGGGCACCCAGACCCTGCTGGAGGCCTCGCTGCGCGGCGGCGTCGGGAAGTTCGTGCTGGTCTCCACGGACGAGGTCTACGGGTCCATCGAGACGGGCTCGTGGGTGGAGAGCCACCCGCTCGAACCCAACTCCCCGTACTCGGCCTCCAAGGCCGCGGCCGACCTGCTGGCGCGGGCGTTCTCGCGCACCTACCGCTTCCCCGTCTCGATCACCCGCTGTCCCAACAACTACGGGCCCTACCAGTTCCCCGAGAAGGTCATCCCGCTGTTCGTCACCAACCTGCTGGACGGGGAGCCGGTGCCGCTGTACGGCGACGGCCTGCACGTGCGCGAGTGGACGCACGTCGACGACCACTGCCGGGGCATCGCCCTGGTCGCCTGGCGGGGCCGGCCCGGCGAGATCTACAACATCGGGGGCAACGCCGAGCTGACGAACCGGGAGCTGACCGGGGCGCTGCTGGACATCGCCGGGGCCGACTGGTCGATGGTCGTCCCGGTGGAGGACCGGCCCGGGCACGACCGCCGCTACTCCGTCGACAGCTCCAAGATCACGGCTGAGCTGGGCTACCGGCCGCTCATCCCCTTCGCCGAGGGCCTGGCGGCGACGGCCCGGTGGTACGCCGAGAACCGCAGCTGGTGGGAGCCGCTGAAGAAGGGCCAGGCCCCCTCCCCCGGGCTCCACGGGAGCGCCGCGGGAACCCCGGCGGTCCCGTGACCGGACGCCCCCGGGACGTTCCCCGGAGACGGGCCGCGTGGCACGGGCGCGGGAATTGCGGCCGTCTCCCTCATCCCCCGGAGAAAAGGCCGGAGAACGCACACCTGTCTCGCTGGCGGGACAAACCGACTTCCGGCCGCGGGCGGCGGGTGCTTTCTTATTCCGGGCTCCGCTATATGGTGACGGGCGGAACCGATACGTTAACCTCCAGAGCTGGAAAGCGGTGCTGGGAATGGAGATCATCGGAAATGGCTTTCTCGCGAGGCACCTGCGGTCGATCGGCGACACGCATCCCGAGGTGACGATTCTCGCCGCCGGTGTGTCCCTGTGGAAGAATTCCGATTCCGACTACGAACGGGAAACCGCTCTGGTGGACGAGACGATCGAAAAGAGTCTCCGCCAGGACCGGACCCTCGTTTTCCTCTCGACCGCGTCGATGAGCATGTACGGCGGCGCCGGATGCCGGGGCCGCGAGGACGAACCCGTGGAACCCGTCACCCCCTACGGCTGGCACAAGCTCGCGCTGGAGGGACGGATCCGGGACTCCGGGGTGCGGCACCTCATCCTGCGGCTCGGCTACGTCGTCGGCCCGCACGTGCCCGCGAACCGGTTGATTCCCTCGCTCATCGAGCAGATCCGCTCCGACAATCTCACGATGTACCGCAGCGCGCGCAGGGACATCATCGACATCGCCGACTGGGTGAAGGTCATCGACCTGCTGCTGGCCACCGGAATCACCCAGGAGGTGGTCAACGTGGCCACCGGCGAGTCCGTGCCGGTCGAATTGATCGTCGACCACCTGGAGACGCGGCTGGGCGTCACGGCCCGCAGGCAGGTCATCGACGAGGGGACGTCCCACCACATCTCCGTGGAGAAACTGCGGCGGCTGGTGCCCGCCGTCACCGAGATGGGCTTCGGCCCCGGCTACCACCGGACCGTGATCGACCGCTACCTGGAGGCGACCTCCCAGCTGCGGGACGGCACACCGGAGCCGCAGGAGTCTCAGGAGTCGCAGCACTCCGGTCCCCCGTCCCGCCGGGCCTGAGCGGGTCACAGGCGAGCAGAGAGGCAGGGCAGTGCGCACACCAGAGGTCTTCGTCCGGGGGATCGGCACGTTCGTCCCGCCGACGGTAAGCGTGGAGTCGGCCGTCGCCCAGGGACTGTGCACGGCCGAGCACGCCAAGGTCCACGACATGCTCGGAGCGGCGGTGGCGGGTGACATCCCCGCCCCCGAGATGGCGCTGCGGGCCGCGCGCGAGGCGCTCGCGCGCGGCGGGGGCGGCACCTCCGCCCTGGGGCTGATGCTGTACGCCGACGTCTGGCACCAGGGCCCCGACGGCTGGTCGCCGCAGTACTACCTGCAGCACCACCTCGTCGGCGGCGACCTGCTGGCCCTGGAGATGCGCCAGGGCTGCAACGGCGTGCTGAGCGCCCTGGAGCTCGCCGGCGGGTTCATGGCGGGCGATCCGCGCCGCCGCGACGCGCTGATCGTCACGGCCGACAACTTCGGCACCGCCCGGATGGACCGCTGGTGCTCGGGGCCCGACTTCGTGCTCGGCGACGCGGGAAGCGCCGTGGTGCTCAGCCGCGAGCCCGGCTTCGCCCGGCTGCTCTCGGTGAGCTCGATCTCCGTACCCGAGGCCGAGGAGCTGCACCGCGCGGGCTCCCCGCTGTTCCCGCCGAGCGCCACCACCGGCGAGGCCGTCGACTTCGCCGCGCGGGCCGAGGAGTTCGGCCGGATGTGCTCCGCCGACAGCGACCTCGCGCTCGCCTGGGTCATCGTGCAGCAGCGGATGATGCAGGTCCTCAGCCGGACCCTGGCCGAGGCCGGCATCAAGGTGGGGGACCTCAGCCGCACCGTCTTCACCAGCCTCTCCCCCCAGGCGGTCGAGCACCGGTGGATGTCGGTGCTGCGCATGCCCATGTCGAAGTCCAGCTGGGACTACGCCAGGACCGTCGGCCACCTCGGCGCCAGCGACCACCTGGTCTCCCTGGACCATCTGCTGTCCACCGGGGAGCTCGGTCCCGGCGACCACGTGCTCCTGGGCGGCATCGGTCCCGGCATCACCATCTCGTGCGCGGTCCTGAAGATCCTCGACACCCCCTCGTGGGTCTAGGCACGATTTCGAAAGGGGCAGGGGCCCATGGATTTCGGTCTCGGCGGTGCGCGGGGCGAGCGGCGCGACGCGGTGTTCGACGGCGCGCGCAAGCGCCTCCACGAGGAGTCAGGGCCGCCGCGGGAGCCGTTCACCCGCGAGCGCTGGCGGGCCGCCGCCGACCTGGGCGTCACCGGGCTGTGCCTGCCCGAGGAGTACGGCGGCGGCGGCCTCGGCGCCCTGGACACGGCGCTGTGCCTGGAGGCGTTCTCCCGGGGGTGCGGCGACACCGGCCTGGCGTTCGCGGTCTCGGCGCACCTGCTGGCGTGCTGCGTCGCCGTCCGCGACAACGCCGGCGACGGCGCGCGGGGGGAGCTGCTTTTCGGCCTGGCCTCCGGCGCGCTGGTCGCGGCCAACGCGATGACCGAGGACGAGGCGGGCTCCGACGTGAGCCGGCTCGCCACCACCGCCCGGCTCGACGGCGACTGCTACGTGCTCGACGGCGTCAAGTCGTTCGCCAGCAACGCGCCCGCGGCCGACCTCGTGGTCACCTACGCCACCACCGACCCGGGCCTGGGCTTCCTCGGCGTCACCGCCTTCGCGGTGCCCCGCGACCTGCCGGGCGTCGCCGTGAGCGAGCCGATGGCGAAGATGGGCCTCGACGGCTGCCCGGCCGGCCGGGTGGAGTTCTCCGGATGCCGGGTCCCCGCCCGGTTCAGGCTCGGCGCCGAGGGCCGGGGCAGCGCCGTCTTCCAGGGCTCGATGGCCTGGGAGCGGGCCTGCCTGCCCGCCGTCTACCTCGGGATGATGGAGGAGCAGCTGGCACGCGCGGTGGAGCACGCGCGGCGGCGCCGCCAGTTCGGCCGCGCCCTGGGCGACTTCCAGGCGGTCTCGCACCGGCTGGTCACGATGAAGCAGCGCCTGGAGGGCGCGCGGCTGCTGCTCTACCGGGCGTGCTGGTCACTGGACGAGGGACGCGACGACGCCGCCACCGACGCCGCGCTGTCGAAGATCGCCGTCTCGGAGGCGGCCGTGGCCAACAGCCTGGACGCGATCCAGGTCTTCGGCGCGACCGGCTACCTCGGCGCCGCGGGCGTCGAGCGGCAGCTGCGCGACGCGGTGCCGGGCACGATCTTCTCGGGCACCACGGAGATCCAGCGGGAGCTCGTCGCGAGGGGGCTGGGACTGTGAGCCCGCACCGGCCCTCACCCTCGGACCTCGTCGCGAGGAGAGACGGAACCGTGAGCCCGCATCGGCTTCTCGTCGCGAAGGGGACGAAACAGTGAGCCCGCGCCCGGCACGCCTCCGTGGCGTACTCCCGCACCCGGCCCCCGTCGCGAGGGGGGCGGAACGGTGAGCCTGCACCGGCTCCTCATCGACGCCGCCGCCCGCTTCCCGGAGAACCTCGCCCTCGCCGGGCCGACCGGCGAGATGACCTACCGCGAGCTCGACCGGCGCGCCGACGCCCTGGCGCGCGCGCTGGCCGGCGAGGGCGTGCGCCCCGGCGACCGCGTGGTGATCTGGGCGGGCAAGTCGCCGCTCACCGTCGTGGCGATGCAGGCCGTGCTGCGCCTGGGCGCCGCCTACGTGCCGGCCGGCGAGACCGCGCCCGCGGCCCGGGTGGCCGCCCTGATCCGCGACTGCCGCCCCCGCGCCGTGTGCGCCGGCGGCGACCGGCTGGAGCCGATCGCCGCGACCCTGGGGCCGGACGTGCGCGCCGTGGACCTCGACGCGCACCGGGACGCCCCGGCCGGGCGGCCAGAACCGGTCGACCACCCGGCCGCGGACGGCGACCTGGCGTACGTGCTCTACACCTCGGGCTCGACCGGCGCCCCCAAGGGGGTGAGCGTCACCCACCGCGCCGCCCGCGCCTTCGTGGACTGGGCCGCGGCCGAGCTGGACGCCCGGCCGGACGACCGGTTCGCCAACCACGCCCCGTTCACCTTCGACCTGTCGGTGCTCGACCTGTACGCGGCGTTCTCCGCGGGGGCGACCGTCTGCCCCGTCCCCGCCGAGCTGGCCTACGCGCCCGCCCGGATGACGGACTTCCTGCGTCGCGAGCGCGTCAGCGTCTGGTACTCCGTGCCGTCGGCGCTCACCCTGATGATGCGCGACGGCGGCCTGCTCGACACGCCCGCGCCCGCCTCGCTGCGGGCGGTGCTCTTCGCGGGCGAGCCCTTCCCGATCGCGGGGGTCCGCGACCTGGCGGCCTGGACCGGCGCGCGCCTGCTCAACCTCTACGGCCCGACCGAGACCAACGTCTGCACCTTCCACGAGGTCGTCCCCGCCGACCTGGCGCGCGACCGCTCCGTGCCGATCGGCCGCGCGGCCTGCGGCGACACGGTACGGGTGATCCGGCCGGACGGCCGGGAGGCGGGCGTCGGCGAGGAGGGCGAGCTGGTGGTGGAGGGGCCCACCGTGATGCTCGGCTACTGGGGGCGCGAGCCCCAGGAGGGCCCGTACCGCACCGGGGACGTCGTGCGGGTGCTCCCCGGCGGGTCGCTCGACTACCTGGGCCGCCGCGACCACATGGTGAAGGTGCGCGGCTACCGGGTGGAGCTCGGCGAGGTCGAGGCCGTCCTCGGCAGCCACCCCCAGGTGGCCGCCGTCGCCGTGGTCGTCAGCGGCGAGGGCGCCGACGCGCGGCTGCGCGCGTTCGTGCTGCCCGCGCCGGGCGCCGCGCCGGGCGTGCTGGGACTCAAGCGGCACAGCGCGGAACGGCTGCCGCCCTACATGATCGCCGACGAGATCCGCTTCGTGAGCGAGCTGCCCAGAACCCGCAACGGGAAGATCGACCGGGCCGCGCTGGGCTCCGGGACCACGCCGTACGGCCAGCTGTGAAGGAGACGACCATCGTGACCACCGACCTGTCCGAGCGGGAGATATCGGACCGGCTGCTCGCCTTCGTCCGGGAGCGGTTCCTGTCGGGCGACCCCGGCGGGGAGCTCGACGAGGACTCGCCGCTGCTGGAGTGGGGGATCCTCAACTCGCTCAACACCGCGCTCCTGGTCAGCCACATCCGCGACGAGATGGGGATCGACGTGGCGTTCGAGACGATCGACCCCCGGGCCTTCAAGAGCGTCCGCGGGCTCACCTCGGCGCTCCACCCGCACGTGGCCCGGACCTGATTCCCGGCTCGTTCCCGGCTCAGGGGTCCCCGGCTCACGGCCGGGGACCCCTGAGCCGGATTGCCGGTGCGTCCCCGGCGGGCGTCCGGGTGCTGCCCCTGACGCCGGGAATCCCCGAGCCGGACCTCTGAGCGGACCGCTGAGCGGGCCTCGCCGGTCAGCTCGCGGTGGTGCCGCGGTGTTCGGCGGTGAGCCTTTCCAGCTGGGGGACGAGCTCGTTGGGGGTGGGCATGGCCTCGATCTCGTCGCGCAGCCTTCCGGCCGCCTGGGCGAAGGAGGGCTCGCCCAGCAGGCGCAGCAGGTGCTCGCGCACCCGCGGGCCGCTGGCGTCGCGGCCGTGCATGACCAGCCCGGCCCCCTGGCCGGCCAGCCGCTCGGCCCGGAGCTCGTCGTCGAACATGAACGGCTCGATCAGCTGCGGCACCCCCTGCCCCGCCATGGTGAGGAAGGTGCCGCTCCCCCCGTGGCTGATCACGGCGGAGCAGGTGGGGGCGAGGGCGTGCAGGGGGACGAAGGAGACCAGGCGGGTGTTGGCCGGGACGTGGT
>NZ_JCADBG010000004.1:0-454204 GCF_059358815.1 Streptosporangium nanhuense | reverse complement strand
CAGGCCAAGAAGGACGCCCTGGAGAAGGTCGGCGTCCGCGTCGGCCGGACCCCGAGCGAGACCGCCCGCCTGATGCGCGAGGTCGTCCAGTCGCTCTAGCGCACGCTCCCGGGGCCACGGCCCCGATGGGCGAACGCGGCGGCGCGTCACCCCGGAGCCCGGCTCCGGGGTGAGCCGAACGCGTGGTGGCGCCGCGATCCGGTGGCGGGCTCGACACCGGATCTCGCGCCGCCCCACCGCGTCGAGAACCACCGCGCTGAGGACCACCGCGTCGAGAACCACCGCGCTGAGGACCACCAGGGGCGCCCGGCACTTCGCCGGGCGCCCCTCGCCGTTCGATCCCGCCACGCGATTTCCCGCGCGGCCTCGCCGTGCGACTCCGCGACGCGGTCGCGCTGGGCGATCTGCGGTACACCCCCGCCAAGCGGTCCCGCCGCGCGGTCTCGGTACGCGCGCCGGTACGCGGCTCCGAGGGGCCCCGCACACCACCGCACGGGCTCGTCGATCACCGTACGTCCCTCTTCAGGAGAGCTCCACGAGAGGGGACAGGCGGGCGTCGCCCGAATACCACAGGGGGCTCGTGTCACGCGGTGCGCGACACGCGGGCGCGGGAGTCCCTTCCGCGCCGAAGATCCTGAGACCATCGACTACTGTGACGGCCCTTTTCGATCAGCTACGGACGGCTCCCCGTAACGTCCTCAGCCGTATCCCCCTGCCCGGCCTCACGGGTGACGACGACGACGTCCGCCGGCCGCTTCCCGTCTCCGGGATGCTCGCAGCCGCGTGGACCCTCGGCGTGGGGCTGGCGGTGCTCACCACGCTCACCCTGATCGGCTGGATCGCCGCTCCCCGCGGCGCGCTCGGCGCGGGCCTGCCCGCGGTGTTCCGCACCGCGTCGCAGCTCTGGCTGGCCGCGCACCACGCGGGCTTCGCGATACCCGGCGGCTCGGTCGGCCTGCTCCCGCTGGGGTTGACGATCCTGCCCGCCTTCCTGCTGTACCGCGCCGGGATGTGGATGGCCCGCGACGCGGACCTGCGGCTCCGGCTGCCCGCCCGGCTGCCCAAGAACACCCCGAAGGAGGTGTCCAACGCCCGCCGCAGGGCGCAGCTGGTCCTGATCGCGCAGGCGGGCATCTCCCTGGCGGCGCCGTACGCGCTGCTGGCCGGGCTGATCGCGCTGGTCACCAGGAATGAGATCACCCAGCCCTTCCTCGGCGACGTGCTGGTCAGCCATCTGGTGCTGGCCTTCATCGCGGGCTCCGTGGCCGTGGCCAGGACGATCGGGCCCTGGCGGTCGATGCTGCGCCTGCTGCCCGAGCGGCTGCGCTCGGTCGTGGCCGGGACGTCCGCCGCGCTGGCGATCATGCTCGCGGCGGGTGCCGTCATGGTGCTCGGGGCCGTCGTGGTCAACTTCGGGCAGGTCCAGGAGCTGTCGGGCATCCTGGCGCCGGGGTTCGTCGGCGGGATGCTGCTCCTGCTGGTCCAGGGTCTCTACCTGCTCAACGCCGTCATCTGGGGCCTGGCCTACATCGCGGGCCCCGGTTTCGCGGTCGGCACCGGCACGCTGGTCGCGCCGACGGGCGTGCAGCTGGGCGCGGTGCCGAGCCTGCCGATCCTGGGCGCGCTGCCCGAGGCGGGCCCGACCCCGGCCTGGGTGATGGTCGTGATCGCGGTGCCGTTCGTGGCCGGGGCCGTGGCGGGCGTCCTGGTCGTCCGGATCTCGCCCTCCCCCTCGTACGAGGGGGCGCCGCTGTGGGGGTTCGTCTGCGGGCTGGCGACCGGGGCGGTGGCGGGCCTGCTCGCCGCGCTCTCCGGCGGCTCGATCGGCGGCGCGCGGCTGTCCGCGCTGGGCCCGGCGGGGTGGGAGGTGATGCTCTCGGTGACCCTGGAGGTGGGCGTCGCGGCGGGGATCGCCGCCGGGCTCGCCAACTGGTGGCTGATCTTCCGCGGACACAACACGGCCGTCACCAAGGCGGCGGCCAAGGTCGGCACGGCCACCGCGCCGGTGCGCAAGGCGGGCGTCAAGATCGCCAAGGCGGCGGCCTCGGCGGCGGGGAAGGTCGGCTTTGCCGAGTCGGAGGAGCTGCAGAAGCTCCCCGGCTACTGGCTGGACGCCACGGAGTGCGACACCCAGCCGATCCCGGTCATCAGGGACGACTGGGAGGACGAGCACGCCTCGGCCGCGGCGGAGAGCGCGCAGAAGGCCCGCCACCCCGACCCGCCGCGCCCGCCCCGGCGCGACATCGTCGACGAGACCGACGACAAGGGCGGCCATGTCATCTACGTCGACCCCTACGCCTGGGACCGCGACTGAGGGCCCGGCACTCACGTCGCCTCCCCGCCGGGAACGTCTTCCGCCCCGCGACCCCGAGGGGGAACCCGTCACCCGTGCCGGTCTCCCTCGCGGGGCCGCGACCGCCTGAGGCCGCGACCGCCTCGACTCATGGCCGCCTGAGCCCACGGGCGCCCGGGGCCGCGACCGCCCGGTCCCACGGCCGCCTGAGCCCGCGGGCGCCCGGGGCCGCGACGGCCTGATCCCACAGCTACCTGGACCAATGGTCGCCCGGGGCCGCAACGGCTCGGTCCCACGGCCGCCTGGATTCATGGCCGCCCGGGTTCACGGCTGTCTTGACCTGTGGCCGCCCGGGTTCATGGCCGAGAATCCAGTTGCCGGAAATCCGGTCATGGCTGGAAACCCTTTGCGTGGGGTCGGGCGTATGGACGGTTATGAGACCTAAGAGGGCCGCGTGAGCGGTCACGAGGGGTTCACCGAGTTCGTCGCGGCGCGGGGAGCGAGCCTGTTCAGGATCGCCCACCTCACCTGCGGATCCCGGGACGAGGCCGAGGACGTCCTGCAGGGCGCGCTGGAGAAGGCCTACCGCAGCTGGGGGCGCCTGCACGCGGGCAGTGACCCCGAGCCCTACGTGCGCCGCATCATCGTCAACACCGCCATCAGCCGCGCCCGCCGTCGCGCGATCCTGCGGATCCTCCTGACCGACTCGCCCCCGGAGACCCCGGCGCCCGACTCCCTGAGCGGTGTCGAGCTGCGCCAGATCCTGATCGCCGGTCTGCGGATCCTGCCGCCCCACCAGCGCGCCGTACTGGTCCTGCGCTTCTTCGAGGACCTGACCGAAGCCCAGACCGCCGAGGTGCTCCGCTGTTCGATCGGAGCGGTCAAGAGCCAGGCGTCGAAGGGACTGGCCCGTCTGCGCGCCCTGATAGGCGCCGACCTGAACGAGGAGGCGTTTCCCCATGCCGAACGTTGAAGACGAACTCCGTCTGGCCATGGTCGAGGAGACCTCCGCGCTCGGCGTCCCGCCCGGCCTCGCCCACAGGGTCGTACAGGGCGCGAAACGGGAGAGGAGGGCTCGTACGACGGCCGTGGCCCTGGTGACCGCGGCCGTGCTGGCGGCGGCCGTACCCGGTTACCTGGCCGTGACGGACCGCGGCGGCGTGGCCTCCACCACCCAGGCGGTGGACGTGGACGGCGTCAGGGTCGGTTACCTGCCCCCGGGTCTCGGTGCCCCCGTACTGGAGAGAGCCGACGCCGGAGGTCTGCGCGGCACCGGCGCGACCTGGGGTTCGGGGGACGACCTCGTCCGCGTCACGGTCTACAGGGACCCGGCCTTCGGGGGAGCCGAGCGCGTGCTCGGCGGGATCAGGGGCGCGCCCGAGACACTGTCGGGAGTTCTCGTCGCGAAGGTGCGCGGACGCGGGGCGTTCACCCGGGCCGAGGGGGACGACCTGGTCTGGGAGGAGCGGCCTGGCCTGGTGCTGCGCGTCACGGTGGGCGCCCTGCGCCGGGACGCCCTGCGGAGGATCGCCGGTGGTCTCGTCCCCAGGGATCCGACCGGCGGAGTCTTCCAGGGACTGCGCGTCACCTACATTCCCCCCGGCCTGCACTTGGCGGACCTCTCCTCCGTGGTCGACCCGACCGGGTGGGCCGAGATCCGGTTGAGCGGGGACGACGGCGCCTCGGTCCGGATCCTGGCGGTGCGCGGGCTGAGCGCCGCGGACCCGGAGACGTTGCTCACCTGGGCCCGGGTCCGTCAGAACCTGTACACCGCCACCCCGGAGAAGGTCCGGGGCAAACCCGGGTACCGGGCGGACGGGGGCGGCAGAGGCGCCTCGTACTCACGGCTACGCCTGTGGCTGGAGAAGCCCGGTCTCGGATACGTCGTGGAGGTGAACGAGGGCCTCGCGACCACACTGGACAGGATTGTGAAGGGCCTCGTCCCCGCCGAGCCGCCGCCCGCCTCCGGCAAGGCTTCCAGCCCGGCCAACGCGGTCGACCACGTCGCCGTCGCCTACCTGCCCCCCGGCCTGCGACGGGTCGCCGGGGAGACGACGCGGCTCGGCAAGGGCTGGAGCGCGAAGGCCGGACGCTGGTCGGACGGCTCGCGCGACGTCGAGGTCACCGTGGTACGCGGCGCGGTCCTGCACAGCAGCCAGTGGGTGGACGAGATCCTGCGCGGGGAGAAGCGGGAGCCCGGACGCACGGGAACGCCGCTCATGGGCATACGGACCACCGATCCGGACGGTCGCCGGGGGATCTTCTTCGAGACCCCGGAGGTCGCCGTCCATGTCAAGGTCGATCCCGCCCTGGCCGGCGAACTGGACAGGATCGCCGCGAAGATCCGCGTCCCGCCCCCGTCCTACAGGCCGTAGCTCCCGCGGGCCGCGGTTCTCACAAGACCGCACCCCCTACGAGGCCGTGGGTCTCACAGGCCACAAGCCTCACGGGCTGTAGACCTCACGGGCACCGATCAGGACCGATCGAGGAGGCAGGACCTGCCCGCACTCCTCCGGGAGTGCGGGCCGTGCCCGTCCGCCGGCAATCGCGCACAGGCCGTGCACAAGCCGCTCGGGGGCCACTCAGAGGCCGCTCGGAGATCGCTCAGAGATGGCTCAGAGATCGCTCAGGGCGGGAAGGGGAACTGCACCTGGCCCGGCTGGAGGAAGGGCATCTTCTTCTCCATGGCCCGTTCGAGCTGCTCCACGCACTCGTTCTGCGACGCGATGGTGCCCGCGCCCCTGCCGCACTCGGTGTAGGCGGCCAGCTCGTCACCGAAGTAGAACTGCAGCGCCGTCACCGCGATCGAGATCAGCAACGCCCCGGCCGACAGCACGACGCCCACCACGGCGGTGCCGGCCGGCTTGGGGATGGACCGGAGTGTCCTGATCGCACGGATCGAGGTGATGAGGGCGAAGATCGCCATGACGATTCCCGCGAGGGGGAGCACCAGCGTCATCACCACCGCGGCGACTGCGAGCCACAGCGCCCTCCGACCGGCGCTCTCAGCTGGCCGGACCTCGACCGGTAGTGTCACCTGACCTCCTTGCGTTGTTCGTGCGGACAGGCCGATACCCTTGCAGCGGCGTGAGTCCCCGTCCGAATGGAGTGCGTCGGTGTCATCCCAGGCCGTTCGGCTTGTGGTTCTCGTGTCCGGTTCTGGAACCAACCTACAGGCCCTGCTGGACGCCGTGGCAGACGAAACCTACGGTGCCCGGATCGTGGCCGTGGGTGCCGATCGCGCGGATATCGAGGGTCTGGCCCGCGCCGAGCGCGCGGGGGTGCCGACCTTCGTGGAGAGGCTGGCCGACCACCCCACCCGCGAGGAGTGGGACGAGAGACTCGCCGCCCGCATCGCCGAGCACCGGCCGGATCTCGTGGTCTGCGCGGGGTTCATGAAGATCCTCGGCGCGCCGACGCTGGAGGCCTTCCCGGTCCTCAACACCCACCCCGCCCTGCTGCCCTCCTTCCCCGGCGCGCACGGCGTCCGCGACGCGCTCTCGTACGGCGTGCGCGTCACCGGCTGCACCGTGATGCTTGCTGACGCGGGCGTCGACACCGGGCCGATCATCGCCCAGGAGGCCGTGCCCGTACTGGACGGCGACGACGAGGCGGCCCTGCACGAGCGCATCAAGACCGTCGAGCGTCACCTGCTCGTCGACACCGTCGGCCGGATGGCCCGCGAGGGCTGGACCGTCACCGGCAGGACTGTCCGATTCGGACGCCCCGGCGGATGAGCCGGGCACCCCGGAGAAAACCGGAACCAACCAGGAGGAGCACGAAGTGACCCGCATCGCCATCCGGCGCGCGTTGATCGCGGTGTATGACAAGAGCGGGCTGGAGGAGCTGGCCCGCGGGCTCGACGCCGCGGGCGTGGAGATCGTCTCGACCGGTGGCACCGCCGCGAGGATCGCCTCCTTCGGCGTCCCCGTCACTCCTGTCGAGTCGCTGACCGGCTTCCCCGAGTGCCTCGACGGCCGGGTCAAGACGTTGCACCCGCGCGTGCACGCCGGGCTGCTGGCCGACAGCGGCAACCCGTCCCACGTCAAGCAGCTCGAAGAGCTGGAGATCGAGGCGTTCGAGCTGGTGGTGGTCAACCTCTACCCGTTCCAGGAGACGGTGGCCTCCGGTGCCTCCGACGCCGAGTGCGTGGAGCAGATCGACATCGGCGGTCCCGCCATGATCCGGGCCGGGGCCAAGAACCACGGCACCGCCGCGGTCGTGGTCGACCCCGCCTCCTACGGCGACGTGCTCGCCGCGGTCGCCGCGGGCGGGTTCACCCTCGCCGAGCGCCGCCGCCTGGCCGCCGCCGCGTACGCCCACACCGCCTCGTACGACACCGCGGTGGCGTCCTGGTTCGCGAGCGTCTACGCCGCCGAGGACGGCGCGTGGCCGCGCTACATGGGCGCGGCCTGGGAGCTGCGGTCGCCGCTGCGTTACGGCGAGAACCCGCACCAGGGCGCCGCCCTGTACTCGGGGCAGAAGGACGGCCTGGCCAACGCCGAGCAGCTGCACGGCAAGGAGATGTCCTACAACAACTACCTCGACGCCGACGCCGCCTGGCGGGCCGCCTGGGACTTCGACGGCCCCGCCGTGGCGATCATCAAGCACCAGAACCCGTGCGGCATCGCGGTCGGCGCCGACGTCGCCGAGGCGCACCGCAAGGCGCACGCCTGCGACCCCGTCTCGGCGTACGGCGGGGTGATCGCGGTCAACGCGGAGGTGACCGGGGAGCTGGCCCGGCAGATCGCCGAGGTGTTCACCGAGGTCGTGGTGGCCCCCTCCTTCACGGAGGAGGCGCTGGAGGTGCTCACCGCCAAGAAGAACATCAGGCTGCTGTCCTGCCTGGGCGGGCCGTCCAACCCGGCGGAGTTCCGCCGGATCGACGGCGGCCTGCTGGTGCAGACCGCCGACCGGGTCGACGCCCCGGGCGACGACCCGTCCACCTGGGAGCTGAAGGCCGGGCCCGCCGCCTCCGCCGAGGTCCTCGCCGATCTCGCCTTCGCCTGGAAGGCGTGCCGCTCGGTGAAGTCCAACGCGATCCTGCTCGCCTCCGACGGCGCGAGCGTGGGCGTCGGCATGGGACAGGTCAACCGGGTCGACTCGGCGCGGCTCGCGGTCTCCAGGGCGGGCGAGCGCGCCTCGGGGGCCGTGGCGGCCTCCGACGCGTTCTTCCCCTTCGCCGACGGCCCGCAGATCCTCATCGACGCGGGAGTGCGGGCGATCGTGGAGCCGGGCGGTTCGATCAGGGACGAGGAGGTCGTCGCGGCGGCCGAGGCGGCCGGGGTGACCCTCTACTTCACCGGCACCCGTCACTTCTTCCACTGATCTTCACTCACTCGTTCCCCTGCGTGCGGCCGCCGTACGGCTGTGGCGGCCGCACACGGGAGATAAGAAAGTGGCGGATTAGACAGGACCAGCTGGGTGAAAAAGGTTTGACCTGCGGTTAGTCTGAAGCATCCCCTTTCGTCCCAGCCGTGGAGCTCCCCTATGCCCCTGCTCGACCACGCCCTGTACGCCTTCGTGATCATGCACGGTTTCTGGATCAGCCCGTGGATGATGATCATCATCGCGCTCGGCGCGGCCTACCTCAGCGGGCGGGCCATGGAGTGGATCCCGTTCACCCGCAGGATCATCGAGCGGAGGGAAGCGAGGGAGGCGGAGCGCGGCTGACCCCGGCCGGCCCCGGTGGGCCTCGGTAGGCCCCTCGCCCGTACGAGTCCCGCGCCGGTCCCGTGAGAGGGTTGTCCGCATGAGCGCGCGGATTCTCGACGGCAAGGCCACGGCGGCGAAGATCAAGGCAGACCTCACGGTGCGGGTGGCCGCGCTGAGGGAGCGGGGCGTCGTCCCCGGGCTCGGCACGGTCCTGGTGGGCGGTGATCCCGGCAGCCAGATCTACGTGGCGGGCAAGCACCGCGACTGCGCGGAGGTGGGCATCTCCTCCATCCGCAGGGACCTGCCGGAGGATGCCACCCAGGCCGACGTCGAGGCGGTCGTCGACGAGCTCGACGCCTCCGCCGAGTGCACCGGCTACATCGTCCAGCTCCCGCTGCCCCGTCATCTCGACACGCAGGCGCTGATCGAGCGGATGGACCCGGCGAAGGACGCCGACGGCCTCCACCCGGTCAACCTGGGCCGCCTGGTCCACATGGTCGACGCGCCGCTGCCCTGCACGCCGTACGGCATCGTCACGCTCCTGCAGGCGTACGGGGTGCCGATCAAGGGGGCCGAGGTCGTCGTGGTCGGCCGGGGCATCACCGTGGGCCGCTCGCTCGGCCTGCTGCTGACCCGCCGCTCGGAGAACGCCACCGTCACCCTCTGCCACACCGGCACCCAGGACCTCGCGGCCCACACCCGGCGCGCCGACATCGTCGTCGCCGCGGCGGGGGTGCCGCACCTGATCACCGCGGACATGGTGAAGCCGGGCGCCGCCGTGCTCGACGTCGGCGTCTCCCGGGTCGACGGGAAGATCGCCGGCGATGTCGCCCCCGGCGTCGAGGACGTCGCGGGCTTCCTCACCCCCAACCCCGGCGGCGTGGGCCCGATGACCAGGGCCATGCTGCTCACCAACGTGGTCGAGGCCGCCGAGAGGCTCGCCCGCGAGCGTGGCTGAGACCGCGCCCGCTGAGACCGCGCCGACTGAGACCGCGCCCGCTGAGACCCGGCGGCCGGTTCTGCCGGTTTGGCCAATTCAGCCGAAAAGACGACCGGACCAAGGGCCGGACCCGCGCCCGCGGCGGCTTGCTACGAGGCCCCGTTGTTCACGAGGCCCCGCGCTCCTTCACGACCGACGTCCCGCTGTTCCTCACGAGGCCCTGCGGTTCGCGGTGGTGGACGACGCCGTCTGCGGTTCCGGGGAACCGGCCGCGCGCTGCGGCGGCACCACGGGGGTGGGCCTGACCAGCCCCAGGGCGACGACCTCGTTCGCCAGCCGGGTGCGCCGGTTGGTCCCCTCGGGGATGCGGAACTTCTGGTAGAGGCGCAGGAGGTGCTGCTTGACAGCCGCCTCCGTCACCACCAGATCGTCGGCGATCTCCCTGGCCGTGGCCGGTGCGACGAACGCCTCGTCCGACAGCGCCGGACGGCACAGCGACGTCAGGACATCAACCTCCCGCCTGGTCAGCTCCGGTGCCGCGGCGCGGCGGAGCTCGACCTCCGGGGCGAAGTCCTCGCGTGGCACTCCGCCGATCCTGCCTCGTGCCGCGCCGAAGGACACCACGTCACCGTCGTCAAGCACCCTCCGGGCGATCGGCCGGCCGTTGACCCGAGTGCCGTTGCGGGACAGGCCCAGGTCAACGACGTACAGGTAGGGTCCGCGCCGGACGAATTCCGCGTGCAGCCGGGAAACACTCGGATCGGTGAGCCGGATGTCCACTCCCCGGCCACGTCCGATCGTCGTGATCTCGGGGCGCAACGGGACCACCTCGCCTGTGTCCTCGATGCGTATGAACGGCCCCTCCACGGCAGTTCCTCCCCAGGTAGCCCGCCGTAACTATTCCTACAGCTTCGGCTTACCCAAACGAGGTGATGGGGAATCGCCTTTGCCAGAAGGAGAATCCTGCGTGAAATTGGTCTGTACCTCTCGGGAGGGTTTCCGCTGCTCACAGGTAGACTTCGGGCACAGATAAGCGGAGGAAACACTCATGGCGGACAAGCCCACCAAAGGTCTCGCCGATGTCGTAGCCGCGTCCACAGCGCTCAGTGACATCGACGGTCAGGCCGGTCGCCTCTTCTATCGTGGCTACGACATCCACGATCTGGCCGGTCGCACCACCTTCGAAGAGACCGCCCACCTGCTCCAGTACGGCACCCTCCCCACGCGGGAACAACTGTCGGCGTACGGTGAGGAACTGGTCCGGGGGCGCACGCTCGGCACGCTCGCCGAGGCCAACATCCCGGAGATCGCGGAGAAGCAGGCCCCCATGGAGGCGCTGCGCACGCTGGTCTCGCTGGCCGGGGGCGACGATCCCGACAAGGACACCAACGACCCCGAGGCGAACCTGCGCAAGGCCGCCAGGCTGACCGCGCAGCAGCCGATCCTCGTCGCCCGCTACCACGCGGCCAGGAGGGGGACCACCGTCCCCGACCCGGACCCCGAGCTGAGCGTCGCGGCGAACTTCCTCCTCCAGATCACCGGCCGCCCTCCCGGCGAGCGCGAGGTCGAGATCTTCGACGCCTGCCTGGTCCTGCACGCCGACCACACGATGAACGCCTCCACGTTCGCCGCCCGCGTCTGCGCCGCGACCCTGTCCGACATGCACTCGGCGGTCGTGGCGGCCATCGGCACCCTCAAGGGCCCGCTGCACGGCGGTGCCAACGAGCAGGTCATGCTCACCCTGGAGTCGCTCGACGCGGGTTCGGTGGCCCAGGCCGTGCGGGACAAGCTCGCCGCCGGAGAGAAGATCATGGGCTTCGGGCACCGCGTCTACAAGACCGAGGACCCGCGTGCCACGCACCTGCGCAAGATGTCGCAGGAGCTCGGCGAGGCGTCCGGCGACGACACGTACTACAGGATGTCCAAGGAGATGGAGGAGGTCGTCTTCGAGACGAAGGGCCTCTACCCGAACGTCGACTTCTACGCGGCGACCGTCTACCACTATCTCGGCATCCCGACGGATCTGTTTACCCCCGTCTTCTCCGTCAGCCGCATGTCAGGATGGACCGCACACGTCATCGAGCAGCACGCCGACAACCGGCTGATCCGCCCTGACAGCGAGTACATCGGCGAGCGGGACCAGAAGTGGAAGCCGATTTCCGATCGATGAGCCGGAGTCAGGGGCGAGAGCGGGTGGTGGGTCGGTGAACGCGCGAGCGGCAGAGGCGAGCAGGGAACGGTGGGGGGCCTACCCCCTGGTGATGGGCGGGGCGCTCGCCGCGCTGACCCTATCCGTGCTGCTGGGCCTGCCCTACTGGGGCGGGATCGCCATGGGTGCCGTCATGATGCTGGGGGCGCTCTTCCGGCTGGCCTCGGGAGGGCGTCTCGCCGTCCGCCGCAAGGCCACGGACGTCGTCACGCTCGGAGGCCTCGGCCTCGCCCTGGCGGTGGCCGGGTTCATCCTCGAGTTCAAGGACCTCGTGCCGATGTGACAGGTCGGACGAACGGGTGCGTCGCGAGGCGATCGGCCCCGTCCGATAGCCTCACGGCCAGTGAGCCTCAAAAAGGACTGTCTGGCCAATTTAGTTCAGAAGGGGAACCACACGCATGCCCAAGATCAAGGTAGAGGGCCCCGTCGTCGAGCTTGACGGCGACGAGATGACCCGGATCATCTGGCAGTTCATCAAGGACCAGCTGATCCTTCCCTACCTCGACGTCGACCTGAAGTACTACGACCTCGGGATCGAGCACCGTGACGCCACCGACGACCAGGTGACGATCGACGCCGCGAACGCGATCAAGCAGTACGGCGTCGGCGTCAAGTGCGCCACGATCACCCCTGACGAGGCCCGGGTCGAGGAGTTCGGCCTCAAGAAGATGTGGAAGTCCCCGAACGGGACCATCCGCAACATCCTCGGCGGCGTCATCTTCCGCGAGCCGATCATCATGTCCAACGTGCCGAGGCTCGTCCCCGGCTGGACCAAGCCGATCATCATCGGCCGTCACGCGTTCGGCGACCAGTACCGCGCCACCGACCTGAAGGTCCCCGGCGAGGGCAGCCTGACCCTCACCTACACCCCCAAGGACGGCTCGGAGCCGATCGAGCTCGACGTCTACGACTTCCCCGGCCCCGGCGTCGCGATGGCGATGTACAACCTGGACGAGTCGATCCGCGACTTCGCCCGCTCCTCCATGCGGTACGGCCTGTCGCGCGGCTACCCGGTCTACCTCTCCACGAAGAACACGATCATGAAGGTCTACGACGGCCGCTTCAAGGACATCTTCGCCGAGGTCTTCGAGACCGAGTTCAAGGCCGAGTTCGACGCCGCCGGGATCACCTACGAGCACCGCCTCATCGACGACATGGTCGCCGCGGCGCTCAAGTGGGAGGGCGGATACGTCTGGGCCGCCAAGAACTACGACGGCGACGTCCAGTCCGACACCGTCGCGCAGGGCTTCGGCTCGCTCGGCCTGATGACCTCGGTCCTGCTCACCCCCGACGGTCAGACCGTCGAGGCCGAGGCCGCCCACGGCACGGTGACCCGTCACTACCGTGAGCACCAGAAGGGCAACCCCACCTCCACGAACCCGATCGCCTCGATCTTCGCGTGGACCCGGGGCCTGCAGCACCGCGGCAAGCTCGACAACAACCCCGCGCTGATCGACTTCGCGGAGAAGCTGGAGCAGGTCTGCGTCGAGACCGTCGAGGGCGGCCAGATGACCAAGGACCTCGCCCTGCTGGTCGGCGGCGACGCCAAGTGGCTGACCACCCAGGACTTCCTGGCGGCGCTGGACGAGAACCTGAAGAAGAAGGTGGGCTGACGACCGGAGCCTGACCGGCGTCCGACGGCACCGGGCCCGGCACGGGCCGGCCGCCACCCGGCGGTCGGCCGGCTTCGTCGCCCACGGAGAGTCAGCGCACACGGAGAAGGGCCGCCCCACGGCGGTCCTTCTCCCGTTTCCGGCCTCCGCCGCCCGTTCTCCGCGCCGGAGGCCGGCTTTCCCGCCCCCTTACGGCCCCGCCCCCTTACGGCCCCCGGCGCCCTCCCGCACTCACGGCGCCGGGCGGCCGGTCACGGCGCCGTCACCGCCCCCAGGACGAGCGGGGCGCTCGCCGGGAGGCCGGGCACGCGGTGCGAACTGCCGGTGACGGCGTCCACCCGGTAGAAGCCGAGGAGGCCGCCCCCGGCCCTGGCGTTCAGCCGCACGACCACCTCGCGGTTGTTCAGCCAGCTCACGACCTCGGCCGTGGCGGGCCGCCTCGTCTCGGGGAGCGGGAGCCGCTTGAAGACCCGTCGTGACGCGGCGTCGATGACGTGGAGGCTGTGGGGCTCCTCGCCCTTCCCGGCGACGATCGCGGCGGAGTGTCTCCCGCCGGGGGAGTCGGCCCAGGTCCCGTACCTCTCCTGGAGCCAGGTGGCGATCCGCTGCGCCGGAGGCGTCTGTCCTGCGGGTACAGACGTCAGGGCGCCGGTCGCGAAGTCGGTCCGCAGCCGCCGCTCGCCGAGGGTGACGGTGAAGTGGCGGCCGCTGGGGGAGACGCTCACCCGGGTGCCGTTCTCGGTGTCGGAGGCGACCAGGACCGGTGACAGGTAGCGCTTCACGCCGCTGCCGAGATCGTGGGCCACGTAACGTCGCTCCGCCGCGCTCAGGTAGGCGACGCGGCGCCCGTCGGGACTGATGGCGGGGGCGAGCCGCGAGCCCTTCTCCTCGTCGCCGTGCGCGAGGCGCTGGACGGCGTCGGGGACGCGCAGCGTCGCCTCGCAGGGTTCCGGGCCCTCGCACCCGGCGAGGCCGGGAGCGGGGCTCTCGGGGCCGCCGGAGGCCATCGTCAGCGTCCAGCCCGCGCAGGTGACGTCCCCGGTGCGCGCGGGAGGTGTCCCGACGGGGGCGTCGGGACACGGCCCGGGGGCCGCGTAGCGGATCACCGAGGAGGTTCGCGGGGCCTGCCACGGTGCCGGGACGGCGCCGGTCTCCCCGCCGGGCCCCGAGCCGTCCGGCTCCGGGCTGGAGACCGCTCGTACGGGCTCCTGCGCCTGTGCCGCGTGCGGCCGGCCGCGCTCGCCCAGCGCCGAGTTCCACACCTCGTCCTGCTGGACCACGACGAAGGCGGCGATCAGGCCGACCGGCACGAGCGCCGCCGCCACGGCGAGGAGGGCGCCCCTGGCGCGACGCCGCCTGAGCGTGCGCATGGACCGGACGGTGAGGTCGGGGACGGAGGCCTCGCCCGCGGCGTTGGCCATCCTGGTGATCAGGCGGCTCTCGCTGCCCTTGGTGAGGGTGTCGACCGCCTCGGCGATCTCCGCTTTCACGGTCTCCTCAGAGAGCCCGAGAAGGGAGGCCATCTCCGCGCGGGACCTGCCGTCGTGCAGGCAGGCGACCACGAGGAGCCGCGGGCGGGGCGCGATCCGCACCAGGGCCGTCGGCCCGGCGGCGCTCGGCCGCTGGAGGAAGCGGCGGTAGAGCGCGATCTGGGCGTGCGTGGTGGGGTTCTCCCACAGCGGCGGCGGCCAGGAGAGGGCGACGGTGTGGAAGGAACGCAGGGTGAGGCGGATGGCCTGCTCGTGGCTGCCGGTGAGGAGAAGGGCGGTGCCGACGAGGGAACGCTGATCGCGCTGCACGAACTCGCGATAACCGATGTATCGGCGCATGGAAGTTTTTGCTCCGGCTTGCCTGAGGGACGTACAACGGTAGCGATCTAAGCGGCTGGAGCGCCAGGTTGGGGTGAATGTCGAAGATTGGGGGGTAACGCTGCCTGTCGCTTTTTATCGTGACACGGACGGAAGCCGGGTCGTTGTCGTGGGAAATGTGAGGTCACGTCGGGATAACGAGGGGAGAGGGCGGGTCATGGCGCCGTAAAGTTTGCCACGTCGAAGATTACGAGACCGTGGGGACGATGATGCCGGAGATCGCGCCACTGGAAGCGGGAGAGCCGCGCCAGCTCGGGCCGTTCCGTGTCGTCGGACGGGTCGGCGAGGGCGGCCAGGGCATCGTCTACCTGGGGATCAACGCCGCCGGGGAGCGGGCGGCGATCAAGTTGCTGCACGTGAAGTTCTCCGGCGACGCCATCGCCAGATCCCGGTTCGCCAGGGAGGCGAGGGCCGCCCAGCGCGTCGCCTCGTTCTGCACGGCGAGCGTGATGGACGCCGACCTCGAAGGCGACACCCCTTACATCGCGAGCGAGTACATCGAGGGCAGGTCGCTGCGCGAGATCGTGGAGACCGACGGCCCCCTCAAGGGCGCCCCGCTGCAGCGGCTGGCGATCGGCACGGCCACCGCGCTCACCGCGATCCACCACGCCTCGATCGTGCACCGCGACTTCAAGCCGGACAACGTGCTCATCGCCGCCGACGGCCCGAGGGTCGTCGACTTCGGCATCGCCCGCATCCTCGACTCCACCGGCACGATCACCAGCCGGGCCATCGGCACACCCGCGTACATGGCGCCGGAGCAGATCTCCGGCGCCGACGTCGGCCCGCACACCGACGTCTTCGCCTGGGGGGCGACCATCGCGTTCGCCGCGACCGGCGAGACGATCTTCGCCGGGAGCTCGATCGCCGTGGTGCTCAACCGCATCCTCAACCACGAGGTCGACCTCGGCACGCTGCCGGAGCCGTTGCGCGGCGTGGTCGGCTCGGCGCTGGCCAAGTCGCCCGCCACGCGGCCCTCGGCCGACCAGCTCCTGCTCCGGCTGCTCGGCCACCCCGAGACGGTGAACGCCTCACCCGCGATCCTCACCCAGGGCGCCAAGGTCGCCGTCCCCGAAGCGTCCCGTTCCGATGAGCCCCGATCCGATGAGCGGGGTCAGGAACGGCGGCACGCGGACGACGGCGACCAGGAGCTCGACAGCGACGCCACCAGCCCCATGCGCACCCCGAAGCCCCGGACGGGCGGTGTCTCGGGCGAACAACCCCTCCCGTCGACGGGATTCCGGGCCCGGCATCCCGTCCACGACCAGCACCCCCACCCCGGGCACGGCGATCAGGCCAGCCAGGGCGGTCAGGGCGGCCAGGGCATCCAGGCCGGTCAGGTCAGTCAGGGTTTTCATCAGGGACCGGGTGGCCAGGCCGGGCCGGGTCAGGGTGAGCGCCGCGCGCCCGCCGCCCACGGCGGGCCGTCGTACACCCCCGCTCCCGCTCCCGTGGAGCACCCGTCGGAGCACCCGTCCTTCCCCGGCCACCGCTTCCCGGACCACCACTCTCCCGAGTCGCGCCCCTCGGAGCGTCACTCCCCGGGACAGCGCCCACCGGACCCGCGCTCTCCCGACCACTTCTCCCAGGACCACTTCTCCCAGGACCGCTTCCCTCAGGAACCCTTCTCGACGGATCGCCGCTCGCCGGCGTATCGCGGCCGTCCGTCGTCCCCGGACTACTGGGACCACCCCCCGTCCTCCGGGCACGGCGGCGGCACGGGATACGTGGAGCAGGGGGGCGAGGTGCCGCCGCCCAGCTGGCAGGCGTCCTCGACCCTCGTCGGGGTCCCGGAGACGCCGCGGCGCCCGCGCCGGGGGCGCTGGATAGCCGCCGCCGTGGCCGTGCTGCTGCTGGTCGCCGGCGGGGTCGCCGCCGTCCGCTGGTGGCCCGGGGCGTCCCCGGGGGGCGAGCCGGAGAAACCCGGTCCCAGCGCGTTCACCTCCGTGGTGGACAAGGCCGCCGGAACGGGCGAACTCGTCGTCGGCGTCCGCGACTCCCTGCCCGGCATCGCGCTGAACAACCAGGGGAAGTGGAGCGGCTTCGAGATCGACCTGGCACTCGCGATCGCCAAGGCGATGGGAGTGCCGCAGAGCGGTGTCACCTTCCGGAGCACCGGCCGCCCCGAACGGCCGAAACTGCTGGCGGACGGCGACGTCGACCTGGTCCTGTCGACGTACTCGATCAACGACACCGACGACGTCACCTTCGCCGGGCCGTACTACCTCGCCCACGTCGACGTCCTCGTCAAGGACGGCTCGCCGATCGTGGACCTGAGGGGCCTGGAGGGCAGGCGGATGTGCCAGCCGGCCTCCAGCGCGGCCGTGGCCGTCCTGCAGGGCGAGGTCGAGCGGCTCACGCTGGTGCCCGCCCAGACCTACACCGACTGCGTCAACATGCTGCAGGCCGGGCAGGTCGACGCGATCCCCGGTGACGACCTGCTGCTGGCCGGTTTCGCCAACCGGGAGAGCATCAGTTACAAGCTGCTCGGCCTGAAGCTCACCGACGAGCGCTACGCGGTGGCGCTCAAGAGGGGCGACGCGCGCACCTGCGAGGCCGTCAAGGGGGCGATCGCCGACCTCTACCGGAACGGCACGGTCCGCACGCTGCTCGACAAGCACTTCTCCAGGGTCGAGTTCCCGGGGCGGGAGAACGACGCCCCCACCATGGCCGCCTGCACCTGACCGGGCCCCCCGCCGGGGCCGCGCCGCGCCGTCGGCGGGGTGCCCGTCGCGTTCGCCGCGCAGGTCGCGCCGCCCGGCGCGCGGATCGGGGCACTCGCCGGACGGCCGTCCACCGTGGACGGGTAGCATCCGAGCGTCACAATTCATCCTTCGAGTAGGGGAAGGTCATGGCCCAGACTCCCGTAAAGGTCACCGTCACCGGCGCCGCCGGTCAGATCGGCTACGCGCTGCTCTTCCGCATCGCCTCGGGCCAGTTGCTGGGCGCCGACGTCCCGGTCAAGCTGAGCCTCCTGGAGATCCCGCAGGCCGTGAAGGCCGCCGAGGGCACCGCGATGGAGCTCGACGACTGCGCGTTCCCGCTGCTGAGCGGCATCGAGATCACCGACGACCCGAACGTGGCGTTCAACGGCGCCAACGTCGCGCTGCTGGTAGGTGCCCGTCCCCGTAGCAAGGGCATGGAGCGCGGCGACCTCCTCCAGGCCAACGGCGGCATCTTCGGCCCGCAGGGCAAGGCGATCAACGACAACGCGGCCGACGACATCCGCGTGCTGGCGGTCGGCAACCCGGCCAACACCAACGCGCTCATCGCCCAGCAGCACGCCCCGGACGTCCCGGCCGAGCGCTTCACCGCGATGACCCGCCTCGACCACAACCGCGCGCTGTCCCAGCTCGCCGCGAAGCTCGGGGTCCCGGTCACCGAGATCAAGAAGATGACCATCTGGGGCAACCACTCCGCCACCCAGTACCCCGACCTCTTCCACGCCGAGGTCGGTGGCAAGATCGCCGCCGAGCTGGTCGACGAGGCCTGGCTGCGCGACACCTTCATCCCCACCGTCGCCAAGCGCGGCGCCGCGATCATCGAGGCCCGGGGCGCGTCCTCGGCCGCCTCCGCGGCCAACGCCGCGATCGACCACGTCTTCGACTGGGTCAACGGCACCGCCTGGACCTCGGCCGCGATCCCCTCCGACGGTTCGTACGGCGTGCCGGAGGGGCTCATCTCGTCCTTCCCGGTCACCTCGCGCGACGGCAGGTGGGAGATCATCCAGGGACTGGAGATCGACGCCTTCTCCCGCGAGCGCATCGACGCCACGGTGCGCGAGCTGGAGGAGGAGCGTTCCGCGGTGCGCGAGCTCGGCCTGATCTGATCGGTCCGATCCGATCCGTCACGCGAAAGGGGCCCCGGCGCGCCGGGGCCCCTTTCGCGTTCCCCTGCCTTTCGCGGTCCCTGCCCTTCGCGATCCCGCTCCTCCCGTGCCGCCCGCCCCCCCGCCCGGTCGCGTCTCCCGGCCTTCCCCTCGCGTGGACGACGGGAGCAGGCGGAGGAAAAGGCGGCGTGTCGATCATCGCGGAGCGGCGCGACCCGGCGTTCAATGATCACTTGTGGTCGGGAGATCGCTGTTCAGGGAGCACGCCGCGGCGCGGATCGTCGCCGGGGTGATCTGTCTCGTGCTCGTGGCGGCACCCCGTGGGGCGCTCGCCTCGCCCGAGGACGACGGCTGGGGCGGCGCCGACCTGTCGGTGCGGCTGACGGCCTCCCCGAAGCGCGCGCAGCCCGGCCAGCCGCTGGCCTACCGCGCCGAGGTGCGCAACGACGGTCCCGGCGACGCGGTGCTTCCGCTGCTCACCGTACGGCTGCCCGAGGAGGTGGCGGTGGTCGGCGTCAACGTCGCCGAGTGCCTGCCCGGGGCCGTGGCGGGGGAGGTGGTCTGTCCCTCGCCGACGGACGTCCTGGCCGGGCAGACCGGCGGGGTGACGGTCATCGGGGTGGTGCGGCCCGGCGCGCGGGGCCCGCTGAGGGCGGTCGCGACGCTCTCCTCCGAGATCGTGGACGACGACGAGACGGACAACTCTTCCGAGACGCTGACCAAGGTGGACGAGGGTACGGACCTGGCCGTCAGTCTGTCGCGCGCGACGCGTGCGGGCCGCCTGGTCACCGTGGCCGCCGTGGTGCGCAACCGCGGGCCGCGGCGCGTCCACGACGCCGGGGTCCTCTTCGACACCGGCGGGGCGCGCCTGATGTCGGCGCGGGGCGCGCGGTGCGACTCCCACTCCGCCTACGTCGGGTGCAGGCTCCGTACGGTCGGCGCGGGCCGGAGGGTGAGCTTCATGCTCGCCTTCGTGGCCCGCGCGCACGCGCCACGGGCCGAGGCGACCGTCTACTCCCTGCGGCTGGGCGACCGACGCCCGGCCAACAACACGGCCCGCTTCAGCCTGGGGTAGGCGCGGCCGGCCGGTCCGCGCCCGGCCCCGGTCGTACGTTTCCGAGACCGGTGGCGCGGCCGGGGCGGCGGGTGGGGCGGGGTGGTGTCAGCCGAGCAGGGCGGCCCAGGCGTCGGCGACGACGTCGCGGACCGACGGGTGCTCGGGCTTCCAGCCGAGCTCGCGCTGGATCTTCTCCGACGAGGCCACCAGCACGGCCGGGTCGCCGGCGCGGCGCTCGCGCACGATCGCGGGGATCTCGTGGCCGGTCACCTCGCGGCAGACCGACAGCACCTCCTGGACCGAGAAGCCCGTCCCGTTGCCCAGGTTGTAGATCTTGTGCTCGCCCGGGGAGCAGGCGTCCAGCGCCAGCAGGTGGGCCCTGGCGAGGTCGGCCACGTGGATGTAGTCGCGCACGCATGTGCCGTCGGGAGTGGGGTAGTCCGTGCCGAACACGCTGACCGACTCGCGCCCGCCGAGCGCGACGGCGAGGATGTTAGGGATCAGGTGGGTCTCCACGGTGTGACGTTCGCGGTAGACCCTGCCGTCTCCGGCGGTGTAGGCGCCGCCCACGTTGAAGTAGCGCAGGCTCACCGCGGCCAGGCCGTACAGCCCGGCGAACGCGCTCAGCGCGGTGTCGACGGCGAGCTTGGACGCGCCGTAGGGGTTGGTCGGCCGGGTCGGGGCGGTCTCCTCGATCGGGGAGCGCTCCGGCTCGCCGTACGTCGCGGCGGTGGAGGAGAAGACGATCCGCCCCACCCCGGCGCCCCGCATGGCGTCGAGCAGGGCCAGGGTGCCGCCGAGATTGTGCGCCCAGTAGAGGCCCGGCCGCTCCACGGACTCGCCGACCAGGGACTTCGCGGCGAAGTGGAGCACGGCGTCGGTGCCGGGCAGCAGGTCGGCGGCGTCGGTGATCGACCCCTCGACGAAGCGGGCGCCCGGCGGCACCGCGTCGGCGTGGCCGGTGGAGAGGTCGTCCAGCACGGTGACCTCGTGGCCCGCCTCGACGAGTTGCGCCGCCACGACCCCGCCGATGTATCCGGCGCCTCCGGTGACGAGCAGCTTCACGGAGCCTCCTGTTTGATGATGTTTGTACTTGTTTACTTTTGTAAGTCTATCGCCAGCATATGCTGGCACATCAAATATCGGCCACCGCCGGAACGGGCGACCGCCATGACGGAGACGATCTCGTGAACAGCGTCCTGGCGAACATCGCCCTGGTCATGCTCTTCGTACTGATCGGGGGATTCTTCGCCGCGGCGGAGATGGCCATGGTCTCCCTCAGGGAGAGCCAGGTCAGACGGCTCGACACCCAGGGCCGCAGGGGGGCTAGGGCCGCCAAGCTGGCCCGCGACCCCAACCGCTTCCTGTCCGCGGTGCAGATCGGTGTCACCGTGGCGACCATGCTCTCGGCCGCCTTCGGCGCCGACACCCTCGCCAAGGACCTCATCCCCGTGGTGACCGGCTGGGGGGTGCCGGAGGCCGTGACGGCCCCGCTCTCCCTGGTGCTGGTGACACTGGCGATCTCGTACGCCTCGCTGGTCCTCGGCGAGCTGGCCCCCAAACGGATCGCCAGGCAGCGCGCGGAGGGGATCTCCCTGCTGGTCGCGCCGTTCCTCGACCGGATGGCCGCGCTGTCGCGGCCGATCATCTGGGCGCTGTCCAAGTCCACCGACGGGGTCGTCAAGCTGCTCGGCGGCAACCCCGACGCCGACCGCGAGGAGATCTCCACCGAGGAGCTGCGCGACATGGTGGTGGGCCACCAGGAGCTCACCGCCGACGAGCGCCACCTGATCGGGGAGGTGTTCGCGGCGGGCAAGCGGCAGCTCCGCGAGGTGATGCTGCCGCGCACCGAGGTGGAGTTCATGTCCGCCGACACGCGGCTGGCCGAGGCGGCGATCCTGGCCGCGGCCATGCCGCACTCCCGCTTCCCCGTCTACCGCGACTCCTACGACGACATCGTGGGCTTCGTCCACATCCGTGACCTGCTCGACCCGGTGCTGACCGGGTCCATCGAGCCGATCAGCGAGCTGGTGCCGATCCGCCCGGTCAAGCTGGTCCCCACCAGCAAGCGGCTGATGGCCACGCTGTCGGAGATGCGCAAGGAGGGGCACCACCTGGCGATCGTGGTCGACGAGTACGGCGGCACGGCCGGCATCGTCACCCTGGAGGACCTCGTCGAGGAGCTGATCGGCGACATCCGCGACGAGCACGACGTGGCGGACGAGCACGTCGCGCTGCCCGCGGGGGAGGTCGAGCTCGACGGGCTGGCCAACCTCGACGAGGTGGCGACCGAGAGCGGCATCCGCCTGGCCGACGGCCCGTACGAGACCCTCGGCGGGTTCGTCATGTGGGCGCTCGGCCACCTTCCCGCGCTGGGGGAGCGGGTGGAGATCCCGGGGTTCGACCTGACGGTCACCGACATGGACGGGCGCAGGGTCTCCCGGGTGAGGATCAAACGGAGCACGCCGCGCCCGGAGACGCCGCCCGCCCCCGACAGCTGACGGAAGACGCCTCGCCCGCGGGTGCCGCGCGGGTGTACCACGAGCGGTGCCACGATCCGAGGGCCGGGACCGAGATCGGCGGGCAGGGTCCACGGGCGGGATCCACGGGCGGGATGCCGCGAGCGGCGCGCCAAGCACTCCCGGCAGCTGACAGAATTGGCTGTTATGGCCAGTCCTCGTGTCCTGTCGGGAATCCAGCCGACCGCAGACTCCTTCCACCTGGGAAACTACCTCGGTGCCATCAGGCAGTACGTCGCCATGCAGGAGGGGTACGACGCCTTCTACTGCGTCGTCGACCTGCACGCGATCACCGTGGACTACCAGCCGGACGTGCTGCGCAGGCGCTCCAGGGTCGCCGCGGCCCAGCTCTTCGCCGCCGGTCTCGACCCCGAGCGCTCCACGGTCTTCGTGCAGAGCCACGTCCGCGAGCACACCGAGCTGGCCTGGGTGCTGATCTGCCTCACCGGCATGGGCGAGGCCGGGCGGATGACCCAGTTCAAGGACAAGGCGGCCAAGGGCGGCGAGAGCGCGGCGAGCGTCGGGCTGTTCACCTACCCGATCCTGCAGGCGGCCGACATCCTGCTCTACCAGGCCAACCGGGTTCCGGTCGGCGCGGACCAGAAGCAGCACCTGGAGCTCACCCGCGACCTCGCGCAGCGCTTCAACCACCGCTTCGGCGAGACCTTCACGCTGCCCGAGCCGCACATCGTCAAGGGGGTCGAGAAGATCACCGACCTCCAGGAGCCCACGGCGAAGATGTCGAAGTCGTCCTCCTCGCCCACCGGGATCCTCGACCTGCTGGAGCAGCCGGGGCCGCTCCGCAAGAAGATCATGCGCGCGGTCACCGACACCGGCTCCGAGGTCCTCGCCGACGACGAGAACAAGCCCGGCGTCACCAACCTGCTGCGCATCCAGTCCGCGCTGAGCGGCGTCCCGATCCCCGAGCTGGAGGCCCGCTACGCCGGGCAGGGATACGGCACGTTCAAGAAGGACGTGGCCGAGATCGTGGTCGACACCTTCACCCCGATCCGCGAGCGCACCGAGAAGCTGCTCGCCGACGAGGCCGAGCTCGACCGGATGCTCGCCGTCGGGGCCACCCGGGCCCGCGCGGTCGCCGCCGAGACCATGGCCAGGGTGCGCGACCGGGTGGGGTTCCTGCCCACCTCCTGATCCTCCTTCGCGCGGCCCGGGCGGGGTTCCCGCCCGGGCCGCGCCGCTTTTCCCCACGGCCGTCCACGCGACCGTCTCCATGACCGTCTCCATGACCGTCCACGCGACCGTCTCCATGACCGTCCACGCGACCGTCCACGCGACCGTCCACGCGACCGTCCACGCGACCGGCCGCCCCCGCCCGCTCCGTGGTCCCCCGTGTACGCACGGCTGCTTTTCCGCCGCCGTCCACGATCGGGACGGCGGTGATTGGGTAGGGGGCGCACGTGACAAGCCTGCTGGAACGCCTCCGATCGGCCCGCGAGCGATTCGGAAGGACGCTCGGCGTGGCCCGGGTCAGATGGCACTGGCTCGATCACCTGGTCAGGACCTTCCAGCGCTACCAGATCCAGTCCGGCGACCGGCTGGCGGGAGCGGTCAGCTACTTCGCCTTCCTGTCGTTCTTCCCGATCATCGCGCTGGCCTTCGCGGTCTTCGGTTACTTCCTCTCCGCCAGGCCCGACGCCACCCGGACCCTGCAGGCGGCGATCAACCAGTACCTGCCCGGACTCGCCGACAGGCTGCCGATCCAGCAGATCGCCGACTCCAGGACCAGCGCCGGGATCATCGGCCTGCTCGGGCTCCTGTACGCCGGGCTCGGCGCGATCGACGCCCTGCGCGGCGCGCTGCGCGAGATCTCCATGACGACCGAGGCGCCGCTCAACTTCGCCCTGGCCAAGCTGAGGGACCTGGCCGCCCTCGTGGTCGTCGGCACGACGATGGTGGCGTCGGTGCTGGTCGCCGGTTTCGCCACCCAGGCCAGCGGGGTCGTGGCCGGGTGGCTCGGGCTGTCGGGGTCGTTCGTGGCCACCGCCACGATCTGGCTCGCCGGGCTGGCGGTCAGCGTGCTCGCCGACGTCGTCGTCTTCCTGGTCATCCTGCGCGGGCTGGGCCGGTCCAGGCAGCCGTTGCGGGTGCTGCTGCGCGGGGCCCTGCTCGGCGCGGCCGGTTTCGCCCTGCTCAAGCAGCTCGCCGCGCTGATCCTCTCGGGCACCCTGAACAACCCCGTCTACGGGGTGTTCGCCGTGGTGGTCGGCCTGCTGGTCTGGATCAACTTCTCGGCCCGCGTGATCATGTACGCCGCCGCCTGGACCGCGACCGCCTCCCTGGGTCCTCCGCCCGACCCCACCCCGGTCCCGGCGACCGCCATCCGCGCCTGAACGCCTGGTTCCGAGACGCTCGATACCACGCGGGATCGACCTCTCGTTATATCCTGCTTTCCGATATATGCTGCAAGGCATGACTCCAAGGGTGATGACGGAGCCCGCGTTCCTCATCCTCACCGCGCTGGTCGACGAGCCGTGTCACGGCTACGGCATCGTGCGTGAGGTCGAGCGGCTGTCCGGCGGGCGGGTCCAGCTCAAGGTCGGCACGCTCTACGGCGTGCTCGACCGGCTGGCGGGCGACGGGCTGGTGGCCCTCGACCGCGAAGAGGTCCAGCAGGGGCGGTTGCGCCGCTACTACCGGCTCACCGACTCCGGCTCGCGGACGCTGGAGGCCGAGGCCGCCCGGCTCGCGGAGAACGCCAGGACCGCCGTCGACCGGCTCCGCGCCCGGCATGCCCGGCACGGCCGGGCGACCGCCGCCGGAGGCCCCGCGTGAGGGCGAGCGTGAGGTCCCGCGTAATGGTGAGTGGGAGGTCCCGCACGGGGGCGAGCGTGAGGGTGAGTGGGAGAGGGGCGCGCCGGTGAGCCTGCTGGAGGATCGCTATCGCCGCTGGTTACGCCTGCTGCCCGCCTCCTACCGCGCCGAGCGCGAGGAGGAGATGGTCTCCGTGTTCCTGGAGGGCTCGCCGGACGTGTCCGACGCCGACGGGCCACGGCCTCGCTGGTCGGAGATCGCCAGTGTCGCAGTGCTGGCGGTCCGGGTCCGTCTCGGGGGAGCGGGCCACCCGGCGCCGAGGTTCCTCGCGTGGGGAGAGATGGTCCGCCTCGTGGCCCTGCTGGGGCTGGGCCTGCAGGCGTTCCTCGGAGCCCTCGCCGCCACGAGCACCCTGCGCGCGTACGGGGTGATCGGCACGGCCGAGCCCTTGTTCGCCCAGGCGGCAGGGCCCTCCGGGTCGCCCGAGCGGCTCGCGGCCATCCTGGGAGGTCTCGCGGGCGCCCTCTGGTTCGCCCCGCTCGCGGCGCTCCTCGCCGGGCGCCCGCGCGCCGCCAGGGCACTGGCGCTCCTCGCGCTCGTGCTGGAGGTGCCGGGCCTGATCCAGGTGTTCCTGAACCTCTTCTCCGACCTGACCGCTCTCCCCGGCCTGCTCGTCTTCTCCGGTCTTCCCACCTTCTCGGGCCTGACGGCCTTCCCCTGGAGCGTGCCGGTCGGCCTGCTGCCGCCCCTGGTCACGGTGCTGGCCCTGTGGGCCGGTTTCCACCGGGACGCGCGGCCCGTGCGCAGGCCGCTGTGGCTCCTGCTGCCTCCCCTCGTCGCCGGTGCCGCTCTCGTCGCGTTGTACGAGGCGGTCGCGTCTCCCACGACCGCCGCCTGGATATGGCCGTGGCTGGACCTTCCCGGCCTGGTGAGCGCGTTCCTCCTGGGCGCGGGCGCCGTGTACGCCTGCGTGCACGCGTACGCGCCCGACCGGCGCACCCCGTCGTGGCCGCTCGCCCTGGCGATCCTGGCGCTGACGATTCTGTGCGTCCGTCTGGCCGGGCTGAACTACGACGTCGGCATCGGCTTCGCCGACGAGACGAGCCGGATCATCACGCTCGCCATGTTCGGCCAGGCGGCCCTGCTGCTGGCCTTCGTCGCCTGGGGTGCCGTCCTGGGGGTCAGGACCCTCCCGGCCGCACCGGCCCGGGGCCGCGAGGGACCGGCCGAAGGATGATCGGCCACACCGCTTCGGCGACCGCCCGGGGGGAGTCGCGGGGACCCGCCGAGAGGTGACCGGGCCACCGCGGGGCCGTCCACGAGGCCCGGGGCGGGCGAGCCGCACCCGTACCCGTGCCCGGGGCGGACACCCCGGGCACGGCGCGGATCACCGTGGCCGGTGGGAGCGCCTGCGCAGGCCGTACACCAGCCAGGCCAGGCCGCCGAGCAGGGCGGCGCCGAGGGCGTAGTAGCCGATCGGGACGCCCTCGTCGGCGGGTCGCGCGGCGGCGGCCGGGTCCGGTGCGGAGACGGGGGCCGTGGCGGCGGGGGTCGCCGAGGCGGCGGGTCCGGTGGGCAGCGGGGCGGCTTCGGGGAGCGGGTCGACCAGCCTTCCGACCGAGGTGACCTTGCCGCGGTTGGCGAAGCCCCAGTCGAGCAGGTCGGCGACCTCCTCCCAGAAGTAGCCGTCGTGACGCATGATCGACACGATGACGGTGTGACCGTTGCGCTTGGCGGCGCCGACGAAGCTGCCCATGGCCTTGGACGTCCAGCCGTTCTTGACGCCGATCATGCCCTTGTAGCGCCAGAGCAGCTTGTTGTGGTTGCCGATCTCGTAGTAGCCCTTGGGCGCGGGAAACTTATCGGTCTTTGTGCTGATATATCGGCGAAAATCGGCGTTGGCCAGGCCGGCGCGGGCGATCAGCGCCAGGTCGTAGGCCGAACTGCTCTGGCCCGGCTTGTCCAGCCCGCTCGGCGTCTTGGCCACCGTGTCGAACGCCTGCAGGCGCTTGGCCTCGGCGTTCATGTCCGCCAGGGTCGTGGCCAGGCCGCCGTTCGCCTCGGCCAGCGCCATCGCGCAGTCGTTGCCCGAGACGAGCATCAGCGCCTTGAACAGGTCCTCGACGGTGTATATGGGCTTGGGGACCAGGCCGACCGCGCTGCCCTCCTCGTTCACGGCGCGCCTGCTCGGCTTGATCTTCCGGTCCTTGTCCAGCTTCGGGATCAGGGTGAGGGCGGTCAGCGCCTTCAGCGTGCTCGCGGGAAGGTAGCGCCCGTGGGCGTCCTTGGCGGCCAGCACCTCACCGCTCTCGGCGTCGGCGATCACGTACGCCTTCGCGGCCGTCTTGGGAGGGGCCTTCACGCCCGCGGGGATGACGAGGCCCCGCCCTCCGAGCCTGGAGCCGCCGACCGGCTCCCTCTCGCGCCGCGTACGCGGGCCCGCCGCGGAACCGGCCCCCGCGCGCGCGTGCGGCGAACCGGCGCCCGCACGTGCGTCCAGCGGACCCGCGCCCGGCGAGCCGGCGCCCGCGCGCAGGTCGAGCGGGCCGGTCGCGGGCACGTCCGCGACCCGGGCCTGTACGGGCGCGCCGAGGAAGGCGGTCGCCGCGAGCAGCACCCCGACGGGCGCGACATGTTTGATCCCCATGATGATCTCAGGGTAGCTTCGTACCGGTTCGCATGGAGTTACAGGTGCCCTGACCAGGTACGAGCCACTCGGCGGAATACTGACATCATGCAAATAACGCGAAAGACAGCTGTTTTTCTGATCGGCCTTGCCGCTTTCATGATCTTCGAATGGATCACCCTTGGCTTCAACCTCGCGGACGGTCATCCGAGGGCCTTCTACGTGGTCCACGGAATCCTGATCGCCGTCAACATCGTGCTGGGGATCGTGCTCGGCGCGATCGGCCTACGCGGTCTGGCGAAGCGTGACCAGCGTCCTTCGGTGTAGCTCGGCGGCCTCCTCCGCGGAGTCGCCGATGCTGGTGAACCCGAGCTTGCCGTACTTCGGGATCCCGCCCAGCATGTGCAGCACGTTCCCGGTGCGCCTCTCGCGGTCGAAGCCGAGGCCCTCGTCGTGGACCAGTTTGACCACCTCCCCGGGAGTGCGGCCCCGCAGTGCGGGCGCGGCGCAGTTGTCGGTCGCCATGTAGTGCTTCGGCCGGCCCGCGTGCACGAGCGTGCCGCTCTCCGGGTCGTACGACGCGCCGGTGGTCAGGATCGCGGCGCCGAACGGGTGGGTGGTGCCGCCGATGCGCAGGTTGATCTCGCACATCAGCGTGCGGTAGCCGCCGTCGGTCTTGACGGCGAAGAAGTCGATGCCGAACAGTCCCACCACGCCGCGGCCCGCGAGGATCCTGGCGATCCGCTCCGCGTGCGCGCCCAGCTCGGCCCGGTACTCCTGCCGGGCGGGGAAGGTGCAGCCCTGGTAGACGTCGCCGTTGGGGCCGCCGAGGATCTGCTCGTGGGTGGCGACCACGTCGTACGAGCCGCCGGGGGTGATCCGCGCCAGCGCGCTGGGGGAGTACAGGGGCCGGTCCTCGATGAACTCCTCGATCACCGCCCCCCGCTCGGCGACCTTCTCGGCGAAGGTCGTCCAGCTCTCGTCCGCCGCGGAGAAACTCGTGGGGCAGGAGGCGAGCGGCCGCTCGTCCTTGGTCACGATGGCGTTGCCGAGCCCCGAGTAGCTGTTGTTGAGCTTGACCATCAGCTTGCTCGCGGGACCCAGCGCGCGGGCGGCGTGCTCCACCTCGATCAGCGAGCGCAGGTCGCCGAAGCCCCTGACCAGCGGCACCCCGGCCTCGTCGCCGATCGTGCGCCCGCCGCTCTTGGAGCCCAGGTGGGCCAGGGAGGTGGCGGGGCCGTACACCGGCAGGGAGAGCATCCCGGCGAGGCGCTCCTCGTACTCGCTCACCACGAACGGCACCATCCAGGCTGCCCTGCCGTTCCCGCCGTCCCCGCCGCCGGCGTCGCCCTCCCGGTGGCCGAGGGCGGCGCGGACGCGGGCGATCACGTCCGGGCGGCGCAGCAGCGCCTCGGTGAGCGGATGCGTGTCGGGATCATCCAAACTGATCATTTGCAGGCGCGTGCGGGCCTCGTCGGGATCGTCGAGGAAGCCGAGGTAGTAGTCCACGACCGCACTGTCCACGGGGGTCGAGGTGAGGTAGACGACCTGGACCTTCGGCTTCCTCAAGGTGAGGAGAAGGAACAGCAGCCGCTCCTCGTAGCAGAGGGGGCCGGTGATCCTGCGCAACTCATCCTGGGGAAGCGACAACGAGGGAAGGACCACAAGGGTGCCCTCGTCCGGTTCAAATATGCTCAAACGCGACTGCCTCTCCCCGAATGGGATGTTTGTGATCATGTGAGGAGTGAAGCACGCATTTCTCCTGTTTACATCACTCCGCCGGGTTCGATGACCGGCACCTGAGGTCACGTAAATTGCCAGGTCGGCGAGGTTTGGAAATGGCCCGGGGGCCCCCGCCTCCCGGATCGGCCGTCCTCCGCTCTGACCATCCTCTCATAGTCAATTTGGGCTATCTTTCCTGGTCCTCCCGGGTCAGAAGGTGTACGAGTGGGGCATGGGGTGACAAAACATTTGGCGGAGATGTCGGCGAGCTGCTCGGGGGGAGAGATAAAGTCGATGTCATCGCCAACGCGACGGCTTCCCCGGTCCTCCGGCCTGCCGTTTTCGGGTCGGTGACCACCAGTCCGTGCTGATGCGGCCCGTGAGAACCCACTCCGGCCCGTCGGTGCGGCGATCGCTTTTTTTCGAGACTGCCTCATGGGTTTCGAGATCCTGGGCAGTGGCACGGTGCGTCGAGGATCCAGGCCCGCCGGCGCGGATGGGACGGTGAGCAATGCGGGGGCGTAATTTGCGGGGAGAACTCGACACGTTCCTCGCCGGCCGCGAGCAGGAACTGATCAACTTCCGTCGAGACCTGCACATGCATCCCGAGCTCGCGTTCGCCGAATACCGCACGACGCAGCGCGTCGCCGAGCGGCTGACCGCCGCGGGGCTGGTCCCCTCGGTGCTGCCGCGCGGCACCGGCCTGCTCTGCGACGTCGGCAGCGGCGACGGCCCGACCGTGGCGCTGCGGGCCGACATCGACGCGCTGCCGGTGCCGGACGAGAAGGACGTCCCCTACAGCTCGACGGTCCCCGGCGTGTGTCACGCCTGCGGCCACGACGTGCACACCGCGATCCTGCTCGGCACCTCGCTCTTCCTCGCCCAGCAGGCCGAGGCCGGCCTGCTGCCCGGCCGGGTCCGGCTGATCTTCCAGCCCGCCGAGGAGCTTCCCGGCGGCGCGCTGGAGGTGATGGCCTCGGGCGGCATCAGCGGTGTCGACCGCATCTTCGGCCTGCACTGCGACCCCCGGCTGGACGTCGGCAAGGTCGGCCTCAAGGCCGGTCCCATCACCTCGGCCTGCGACAAGGTCACGATCAGGGTGAGCGGCCCCGGCGGGCACACCGCCCGGCCGCACCTCACCGCCGACCTCGTCTTCGCGCTCGCCAAGATCCTCACCGAGCTGCCCGCCGCGCTCTCGCGCCGGGTCGACCCCCGCTCCTCGCTCAGCCTGGTCTGGGGCCGGGTCGAGTCGGGCTCGGTGGCCAACGCCATCCCCGACGACGGCATCGCCGAGGGCACCGTGCGCTGCCTGGACGAGGCGGCCTGGCACGCGGCCCCCGACATGATCAAGTCGCTGCTGGAGTCGGTCGCCGGCGCGTACGGCGTCGAGGCCGAGATGGAGTACGTGCGCGGCGTGCCGCCGGTGGTCAACGACAAGATCAGCGTGCAGATGCTGGCCGAGGCCGCGGAGGGCGTGCTCGGCGAGGGCGCTCCCGCCCCGACGGAGCAGAGTCTGGGCGGTGAGGACTTCGGCTGGTACCTGGAGTCCATCCCCGGCGCGTTCGCCAGGCTCGGCACCCGCGAGCCGGGCTCGACGCACCTGGCCGACATCCACCAGGGCACCTTCGACGTGGACGAGGCCGCCATCGGCGCCGGGGTGCGCTTCCTGGCGGCGACCGCGCTGACGGCCCTGTGGGAGGGGCAGCGTCCCATCACGGGCGAGCCCCTCCTGGCCGTGAACGCCGACAACTAACCAGCCTTTGACATCTAGTCAGCTGAAAAGTCCGGACATATCCTAAGGAGCCGGTCGACGATCCCCGAGACAGTCGTCGACCGGCCGGACAGGCGTGTCAACGCCAGGCTGCGGCGGCCATCCGGAGCTACCCACGGGTAGTCATGCCCCGCTTCCTGGGTCACAAGGTGGCGTGAGCTGGATAACGGACCTGTTGCGGACTTGTGTGCTGGTTTGGTCAACCCTGATGGAGCAACTATCTTCCGTGCAGGGTTGCCGTGCGTCTCTTCGCGCGTGCACTGAAACGCGAAGGGAGTCCATCTTGCTTCAGAACCGATTCGGCAAGCTGGCCGCGACCGCACTGGCCGGCAGCATGCTCATGGGAGCTGCCGCGTGTGGTGGAAGCGAGGAACCGACCACGTCGGCCGCACCGAGCGGGGCCGCCAGCAGCGCGGCGTCGGCCGCGACGGGCCCGAAGGTCGGTCTGGCGTACGACATCGGCGGGCGTGGCGACCAGTCGTTCAACGACTCCGCGGCGGCGGGCCTCGACAAGGCCAAGGCCGAGCTGGGCCTGGCCGAGGTCAGCGAGCTGGAGGCCGGTAACGGCGAGACCGAGGCGGCCAAGGAGGAGCGGCTGCGCCTGCTCGCCGACGGCGGCTTCAACCCGATCATCGCAGTGGGCTTCGCGTACTCCAACCCGGTCAAGAAGGTCGCGACCGAGTTCCCCGACGTCAAGTTCGCGATCGTCGACGACGCGGCGGCCGTCGCCCCCAACATCTCGAACCTGCTCTTCGCCGAGCATGAGGGTTCCTTCCTGGTCGGCGCCGCGGCGGCGCTGAAGAGCAAGAAGAACCACGTGGGCTTCGTCGGCGGCGTGCAGGTGCCGCTGATCAACAAGTTCGAGGCCGGGTTCGTCGCGGGCGCCAAGGCCGTCAAGTCCGACGTGAAGATCGAGGTCAAGTACCTCACCCAGCCGCCGGACTTCACCGGCTTCAGCGACCCGGCCAAGGGCAAGACCGCGGCCGAGGGCATGTTCGACGCGGGCGCCGACGTGGTCTACCAGGCCGCGGGCGGCTCCGGTGGCGGCGTGTTCGAGGCGGCCAAGGCCGCCAAGGGCCTCGCGATCGGCGTCGACTCCGACCAGGCGAAGACCGCGGCCCCCGAGCTGCAGAGCGTCATCATGAGCTCCATGATCAAGAAGGTCGACGTCGCCGTCTTCGACTTCCTGAAGGGCTTCACCACCAACTCGGTGAAGGCGGGCAGCACGGTCTACGACCTCAAGGCCGACGGCGTCGACTACTCCACCACCGGTGGTCAGATCGACGACATCAAGGCCAAGCTCGACGAGTACAAGCAGAGGATCATTTCCAGCGAGATCACCGTTCCGGACAAGACCTCCTGACCTGGTACTAATGAGGGGCCCGGCGGACATTTCCCCCGGGCCCTTTGTCCTACTCTGACCATCACGTTCCGTATCGGGGCCATCCGTACGGAGGAGGCCGTCATAAGCACCTCGGCACCGGCCGTCGAGCTCGAGGGGATCACGAAACGATTCCCCGGCGTCGTCGCCAACCGTGACATCTCCCTTTCCGTACGGCAGGGGCACGTGCACGCCGTCGTCGGCGAGAACGGCGCGGGCAAGTCCACCCTCATGAAGATCCTTTACGGCATGCAGCGCCCGGACGAGGGGCGGATCCGCGTCAACGGCGAGGACGTGAGCTTCCGCTCACCCGGTGAGGCGATCGCCGTGGGCATCGGCATGGTCCACCAGCACTTCATGCTGGCCGACAACCTGACCGTGCTGGAGAACGTGATCCTCGGCAGCGAGCCCCGCAAGGGCGGGGTCGCCCTCGACTTCGGCACCGCGCGGAGAAGGATCCGGGAGATCTCCGACTCGTACGGCCTCGGCATCGACCCCGACGTCACCGTCGAGGACCTGGGCGTCGGGGCCCGCCAGCGGGTGGAGATCCTGAAGGTCCTCTACCGGGGCGCCCGGATCCTCATCCTGGACGAGCCGACCGCCGTGCTCGTGCCGCAGGAGGTCAAGGAGCTCTTCGCCAACCTGCGCGAGCTGGTCCGCGAGGGGCTGACGATCATCTTCATCTCCCACAAGCTGGACGAGGTGCTCTCGGTCGCCGACGCCATCACCGTCATCCGGCGCGGCACGACCGTGGCCAGCGTGGACCCCAAGGACGTGACCGCCAGGCAGCTGGCCGAGCTGATGGTCGGCAGCGAGCTGCCCAGCCCGGAGACCCGCGAGTCCACCGTCACCGACGTGGTGGCGCTGTCGGTGCGCGGCCTGAGCGTCCACTCGGCCGAGGACCGCTGCATCGTGGACGACGTCACCTTCGACATCCGCAAGGGCGAGGTGCTCGGCATCGCCGGGGTCGAGGGCAACGGCCAGGCCGAGCTGGTCGAGGCCATCATGGGCATGCGCCCGGCCGAGGGCGAGATCCACCTCGGCGAGCACGACATCTCCGCCTGGACGACGCTGCGCCGCCGCGAGGCCGGCATCGGCTACATCCCCGAGGACCGCCACCGGCACGGCCTGCTGCTGGAGGCCCCGCTCTGGGAGAACCGGATCCTCGGTCACCAGACCCGGCGGCCCAACGTCAGGGGCCCCTGGATCGACCGCGCGGGAGCGCGCGAGGACACCCGGCGCATCGTCGAGGCGTACGACGTCCGGACCCCGGGCATCGACGTGGACGCCGCGGCCCTGTCCGGCGGCAACCAGCAGAAACTGATCGTCGGCCGGGAGATGAGCGGGGAGCCCGTCTTCCTGATCGCCTCCCACCCGACGCGCGGCGTCGACGTGGGCGCCCAGGCCGCGATCTGGGACCACCTGCGCGCGGCGCGTGCCGCGGGCCTGGCGGTCCTGCTGATCTCGGCCGACCTCGACGAGCTCATCGGCCTGTCGGACACCCTCAAGGTGATCCTGCGCGGCCGGATCGTCGCCGAGGTCGATCCCAAGGATGTGACACCCGAGCGGCTCGGTTCGGCCATGACGGGTGCTGGAGAGGCGGCATGAACACCCACGTAGCGCACACGCCCCCGGGAACGCGCGGCACGAACATCCAGGTAGCGCACACGTCCTCAGGGACGCGCGGCACGAGCACCCACACAGCGCACACGCCCACCAGGACGCGCGGATGAGCCGGGAAAAATCCACCTTCACCGACCGGCTGCTCGGACGGGTCTCGCCGGCGGGGCTGCTCTCGCTCACCGCCCCGCTCGTGGCCATCGTGTTCGCCGCGCTGATCACCATGATCATCCTGTCGATCATCGGCGCCCCGCCGCTCGACACGCTGGTCAGCATGGGCGAGTACGGCATCCGGCCACGCTCGATCGTGCTCACCCTGAACGCCGCGACGTACTTCTACCTGTCCGCGCTCGCGGTGGCGATCGGGTTCAGGATGAACCTCTTCAACATCGGCGTCGACGGCCAGTACCGCCTGGCGGCGCTCACCGCCGCGGCCGTCGGCGGCGCGGTGACCCTGCCCGCCCCGCTGCACGTCGCGCTGATCATCTTCGTCGCGGTGCTGGTCGGCGCCGGATGGGCCATGATCGCCGGGCTGCTCAAGGTGCGGCGCGGGGTGAGCGAGGTCATCTCCACGATCATGCTGAACGCCATCGCCACCTCGGTCGGTTTCTGGCTGCTCAACAAAGAGCGCTTCGCCGTCGAGGTCGCGGGCAGCAACAACATCGGCACCAGGCCGATCGGCCCCTCCGGCCAGGTGCCCGGCCTGGCGATCGTCTCCGGCACTCAGACGAAGGTGTTCGGCCTGATCATCCTGTCGATCGTGATGGGCGTCCTCTTCCACGTGGTGATCAACCGGACGCGCTTCGGCTTCAATCTGCGCGCCACCGGCCGCTCGGAGTCGGCGGCGGTGGCCAGCGGCGTCAACGTCAAGCGGATGATCCTCGTCTCGATGGTCCTGTCCGGCGGGGTGGCGGGCTTGGTCGGCATGCCGCAGCTGCTCGGCGCCTCCTACAGCTACAGCCTGGACTTCCCCCCCGGCCTGGGCTTCACCGGCATCGCGATCGCGCTGCTCGGCAGAAACCACCCGGTCGGCATCGCGTTCGGCGCCCTGCTGTGGGCCTTCCTCGACACCTCCGCGGGCATCCTGCAGATCCAGAAGATCTCCCCCGACATCGTCACGATCATGCAGGGCACGATCGTGCTCTCGGTGATCATCGCCTACGAGCTGGTCCACCGCTACCAGATCTCCGCCGAGCAGCGCCGGGTGAGCCGCCAGCTGGCGGACACCACCCCGACCAGGGAAGGAACGCCGGCATGAGCCAGGGCGCCCTCGCCACCCCGGAGGCTCCCTTCCTGGAGCCGAAGACCCCCGCCCGCAGGTTCAGGGTCACCTGGCGGGTCCTGCTGCTCGCCCTCGGCGCGCTCGTCCTGCTGCTCTCGTTCACGCGGACCGTCACCGGCGCCGTCGACCTCACCTCCGCGGGCGCGATCAACGCCGCCGTCGCGCTCGCCATCCCCATCGGCCTGGCCGGTCTGGGCGGCCTGTGGGCCGAGCGGGCCGGAGTGGTCAACATCGGCCTCGAAGGCATGATGATCATGGGCACCTGGTGCGGGGCCTGGGGCGCGATCCAGTTCGCCAACCCGTGGGCGGGTGTCCTCGCGGGCGCGATCGGCGGGGCCCTGGGCGGCCTGCTGCACGCGATCGCCACCGTGACGTTCGGCGTCGACCACATCATCTCCGGTGTCGCGATCACCATCCTGGGCCAGGGCGTCACCCAGTTCCTGTCCAAGGTCACCTTCGCCGAGATGCCGGGCGGCGGCGACTCCCAGTCGCCCCCGGTGCCCAAGCCCGGCGTGGTGAGCGTGCCGTGGATCGGTGACCCGCTCAGGACGCTGGAGGCCAAGCAGTGGTTCCTGCTGTCGGACGTGGCGGGCATCCTGCGCGGCCTTACCACGAACGTCTCGCTGCTGACGATCCTGGCGATCCTGCTCGTCCCGCTCTCGTACTACCTGCTGTGGCGTACGGCGTTCGGCCTGCGCCTGCGCTCCTGCGGGGAGAGCCCGACGGCCGCGGAGTCGCTGGGCGTCAACGTCTACACCTACAAGTACATCGCGGTGCTCGTCTCCGGAGCCCTGGCGGGCATCGGCGGCGCGTTCCTGGCTCAGGTGGCCGCGAGCGCCTACCGCGAGGGGCAGACCGGCGGGCGCGGCTTCATCGGCCTCGCCGCCATGATCTTCGGTAACTGGCGGCCGGGAGGGCTGGCCGGCGGCGCCGTGCTGTTCGGCTACACCGACGCGCTCCAGCTGCGCAGGGGCGGCGAGTCGGTGCACGCGCTGCTGCTCGTGGTGACGATCCTGCTCGCCGCGGTCGCCGTCTACCAGCTCGTACGGCAGCAGCGGATGCGGGCCGCGCTGATCACCGGGGTCGCGACGGTCGCGGTGTTCGTGGTGTTCGCGCTGACCGACTCCGTCCCCTCGGAGTTCACCTCCGTCACCCCGCACATCACCACGCTGCTGGTGCTGTCGCTGGCGGCGCAGCGGCTCCGCCCACCGGCCGCCGTCGGCGCGCCGTACCGCAGGGGACAGGGGAAGTGACGGTCACGCGCACCTCACGAGCGGATCTGATTCGATGAGCGGCGAGACGGGCACCGACACAGGCAGTGAGACGGGCGGTGAGGTCGGGATGAGCACACAAGCGGGCAGTGGGACGGGCGCCGGGGCGAGGGCCGGGACGGTCATCGACTGGGCGGCGCTGAAGGCCGAGGCCGTGCGGGCCATGGGGCACGCCTACGCCCCCTACTCCAAGTTCCCCGTCGGTGCCGCCGCGCTGGTGGACGACGGGCGGATCGTGTCCGGCTGCAACGTCGAGAACGCCTCCTACGGCCTCGGGCTGTGCGCCGAGTGCGGGCTGGTGTCCTCGCTGCGGGCCACGGGCGGCGGCCGTCTCGTCGCGTTCACCTGCGTCGACGGGCACGAGGAGCTCCTCATGCCGTGCGGCAGGTGCCGCCAGCTCCTGTACGAGTTCGGCGGCCCCGAGCTGCTGCTGGAGACCATCGACGGCCCGAAGCCGATGGCGGAGATCCTCCCCTACGCCTTCGGGCCCGACGACCTGAGCCGGGGGGCCTGATCATGGACGCGATCGACGTCATCGTCACCAAGCGGGACGGCAGGGAACTGTCGGAGGAGCAGATCGACTGGGTGATCGACGCCTACACCAAGGGCGTCGTCGCCGACGAGCAGATGTCCGCGCTCGCGATGGCGATCCTGCTCAACGGCATGAACCGGCGGGAGATCGCCGGGTGGACCCAGGCCATGATCCGCTCCGGCTCCAGGATGGACTGGTCGTCGCTGCCGGGGGCCACCACCGACAAGCACTCCACCGGCGGCGTCGGTGACAAGATCACGCTGCCGCTGGCACCGCTGGTCGCCGCGTGCGGGGGATACGTGCCCCAGCTGTCCGGCAGGGGACTCGGCCACACCGGCGGTACCCTGGACAAGCTGGAGTCCATCCCCGGCTGGCGGGCGTCCCTGTCCAACGACGGGATGCTCGACGTGCTCGGCAAGGCCGGGGCGGTCATCTGCGCGGCGGGCGACGGCCTCGCCCCCGCCGACAAGAAGCTGTACGCGCTCCGCGACGTCACCGGCACCGTCGAGGCGATCCCGCTGATCGCCTCCTCGATCATGTCGAAGAAGATCGCGGAGGGCACCGGCGCGCTCGTCCTGGACGTCAAGGTCGGCTCCGGGGCCTTCATGAAGAACATAGAGCAGGCCCGCGAGCTGGCCACGACCATGGTCGAGCTCGGCACCGACGCCGGGGTCAACACGGTCGCGCTGCTGACCGCGATGGACCGGCCACTGGGCCGGGCCGTGGGCAACGCCCTGGAGGTCACCGAGTCGGTCGAGGTGCTCGCCGGGGGCGGGCCCGCCGACGTGGTCGAGCTCACCGTTCGCCTGGCGCGGGAGATGCTCCAGGCGGCGGGCCTGACCGGGGGCAAGGACCCCGAGCGTGCCCTCGCGGACGGCTCGGCGATGGACGCCTGGCGCCGGATGATCACCGCTCAGGGCGGCGACCCCGACGCCCTGCTGCCCAGGGCCGCCGAGACGATGGAGATCACCGTGCCCTCGTCCGGCGTGCTGTCCAGGCTCGACGCCTACGGCGTGGGCCTGGCGGCCTGGCGGCTCGGCGCGGGCCGGGCGCGCAAGGAGGACCCGGTGTCGTTCGGCGCGGGCATCGTGCTGCACGCCAAGCCGGGCGACCTGGTCCGCGCGGGGCAGCCGCTGATGACGCTGCACGCCGACGAGACCGCGCGCTTCGAGCGGGCGCTCGCCGCCCTGGAAGGGGCCTACACCGTCGGCGAGACCGCCGACCCGGACCTGCTGCCCCTGGTGATCGACCGCGTCACCGCCTGACACCGGCGGGTTCGTCCGGCGGGCCGGGGGCGCTCTTCCGGTCCGCCTCACGGGCCGGGGTGCCCTCCGGGGCCGTCTCCCGGCGCGTCCGGCGGTCCGGGACGTTCTCCCGATTCATCCGGCGGGTTCGTCCAACGGACCGGGACGGCGGGTTCGCCTAGCGGGCCGGGACGGCGGGTTCGTCCAACGGACCGGGACGGCGGGTTCGTCTAGCGGGCCGGGACGCCTTCCCGGTCCGCGCTTCGATCCACACTCCGGCCCGCCTCGCGGGACGGTGAGCCGAAGATCTCGCCGATCACGGCGCGGTGGGTGGGCAGGGCGGTCGCGTGGCGCTCGCGGCCGTCGTCGGTGATGCCGACGAAGATGCCACGCCGGTCGTCCTCGCAGATGCGACGGGTCACCAGGCCCGCCTTCTCCAGGCGGGCGATCAGCCGTGAACAGGCGCTCTGGCTCAGGTGGACCGCGTCGGCGATCTCCTGGACCCGGTATTTGCCCTGGCCGCCCTCGACCATCCGCTCCAGGACCTCGAACTCGCTCATGCCGAGCCGGTGCCGTTCGGAGAGTTCGCGTTCCAGCGCGCAGGCTGTCGTGGCGTGCTTGGCGAGCACCTCACGCCACGCGCGGACCGGGTCCTCCTCGTTCATGCGCGGATCGTACCAGGCGTGAACAATAAATGCACATTCATTAAATGCTTTTGCATTAGATGCGTCTGCATGTATTGTCGGACGACATGACCCCTTCACCGGCCTCGACGGCTCCACCTGATCCGTCGGTCGCACCCGTTCCATCTGCCGCATCCGCCTCGACCGCCGCTCCGGCGTCGCCGCCCGATGAGCGATGGGGGGCCGGCCTGTGGGCCGCGCTCACCGTGCTCTGCGCCGTGGTCTTCCTCGACGCGCTCGACGTCTCGATGGTGGGGGTCGCCCTGCCGTCCATCCAGGCGGACCTGGGGCTGTCCACGTCCTCCCTGCAGTGGGTCGTGAGCGGCTACGTGCTCGGCTACGGCGGGCTGCTCCTCCTCGGCGGCCGGACCGCCGACCTGCTCGGGCGTCGCAGGGTCTTCCTGGTCGCCCTCGCGGTCTTCGCCGTGGCCTCGCTCCTCGGCGGCCTCGTCGACGACGGCACGCTGCTGATCGCGGCCCGCTTCGTCAAGGGCGTCAGCGCCGCCTTCACCGCGCCCGCCGCGCTCTCCATCATCACCACGACCTTCGCCGAGGGACCTGCCCGCAACAGGGCTCTCAGCGTCTTCACCGCCTCCGGGGCCAGTGGGTTCTCCCTGGGCCTGGTCATCTCCGGATTCCTGACCGAGCTCGGCTGGCGCTGGACGTTCCTGATGCCCGTCCCCGTCGCGATCATCGCGCTGGTCGCGGCCCTGAAGTTCCTCCCCAGGCAGCGGGAGGAGCGCGCCGAGGGCGGCCACGACCTCATCGGCGCCGTCACCATCACCGGCTCCATGCTGCTGCTCGTCTACGCCGTGGTGGAGGCGCCCGGCGCGGGCTGGGGATCGCCGCGCACGATCGCCTCGCTGCTGGGCGCCGCCCTGCTGCTGGCCGTCTTCGTCCTCACCGAGCAGCGGGTCAAGCACCCGCTGGTACGCCTCGGCATCCTGCGCTCCGGCCCGATCGTCCGCGCCAACCTGGGGCTCGTGATCCTGTTCGGCTCCTACGTCGGCTTCCAGTTCGTCGCCATGCAGTACTTCCAGAACTTCCTGCACTGGTCGGCCCTGGAGACCGCGCTGGCCTTCCTGCCCGCGGGACTCCTGGTGGCGGTGACCTCCACCAGGATGGGCAAGCTGGCGGACCGGTTCGGCACCGCCCGGCTGATCGTGATCGGCTCGGCCGCGCTGGCCGCCGGGTACGCGTTCTTCCTCCGGATCAACGGCGAGCCCAGCCTGGCCACGCTGATCATCCCCGGCATGGTCCTGCTGGGCATCGCGTTCGCCCTGTCCTTCCCCTCGCTGAACATCCAGGCGACCAACGGGGTGGCCGACGACGAGCAGGGCCTGGCCTCAGGCCTGCTCAACACCTCCGGACAGGTCGGCGGGGCGATCGTGCTGGCCGTCGTGACGGCCGTCCTCACCTCCGGTACGGGCGCCGACCCCATCGCCACCTTCCGTGCCGCGATCACGGTCTCGGGGATCCTCGCCGTGGTCGGCCTGCTGATCGCCCTCACCGGCCTTCGCGCCCGTCGCGCGGTCGTCGCGGCCGAAGGGAAGGGCGAGGGAGAGAAGGTGCTGGAGACCGTCTAGGCCGGTCCAGCGTCTCCGTCCCGCGCGGGGACGGGAGTCGCGCGGGTCGCGAGGGGGCCGCCGCCGGATGACCGGGGCTCGGCGGCGGCACCCTCGCGACCCGCGACCGCGCCGCCCGGGGGTGCTTGACTCCCCCCTCGACAAGGTGTCACGATCCGGCCAGGGCGCATGTGGACGGCCGGGGGGTGAACCTCCCCGGAGACCTGAGCATCTAACGGGGCAGGAGGCTCACCATGAACCGCACCCTCGTTTCCCTCGCGCTCGTTCCCCCGCTCCTGCTGGCGGCCGGCTGTGGCTCGGCCACGCAGACCGCGACCCCGTCCCCGGCGTCCCCGGCGTCCCCGGCGTCCCCGGCGGGCCCGGCGGGCCCGGTGACCACGGCCCCGGCCCCGGTGGATCCGGTGACCACACCGCCCCCCACGCCCTCCACCGTCGCGGCGGGGCTGCTCCCGCCGACGAGCACCAAGGCGGTCGAGGTCGAGCGCTCCATCGACACCCAGCCGACCGTCACCGGAGCCCGGTTCGGGAGGCACAAGGGGTTCGACCGGGTGGTGATCGACCTCAGGGGCGACCTGCCCGGCTACACCGCGCGGTGGGTGCCCAAGCTCGTCCAGGACGGCTCGGGAGATCCGGTCGACGTCAAGGGCGGGGCCTACCTGCAGCTGACGATCACCCCGGCCGTCGCGCACACCGAGGCGGGCAAGCCCACCTGGACGGGCGGCCCGATCTTCCAGACCAAGCTGGGCAACGTCCAGAACGTGGTCAAGATGGGCGACTTCGAGGGCGTGGTGAGCGTGGGCGTCGTCCTCGACCGCAAGGCGCCGTTCCGGGTGCTGGAGCAGAAGAACCCGTACCGGCTGGTCGTCGACGTCGCGCACTAGCCGCGTACCGGCGAGGTGCCGGGGCGGGTGTCGGGAGAACGTGCCGGACCACGTGTGGAAGGCGCCTCGGCGCTGAGGGACGCCGCACCTCGAAGCGGTGACAGACTGGTCCGATGGTACGCAAAATCGACAGCGCGACGCGGATTCCCGTTCCCGGGGGCAAGACGATCGACGAATACGTCGGTCTGGCCAACAGCGGTGACGCCGGGATCTCGATCGCGCACATGAAGGCCCCGGCGGGGTGGGACGAGCCCGCCCAGACACCGGAGTTCGCCGAGTACACGCTGGTGCTCAAGGGCACCGTCGTCGTCGAGCACGACGGCGGCACGACCGAGATCGGCGCGGGGCAGGTGTTCGTGTGCGAGCCGGGGGAGCGGATCCGCTACAGCTCCGGCCCCGACGGCGCCGAGTACGTCGCCGTCTGCCTGCCCGCCTTCTCCCCGGAGACCGTCAACCGCGACGGCGGGTGACGGGACGGCGAGTGACTCGTCACGCGCCGATCCCGGCGGCTTCGTCCCGGGATCGGCGCGACGTCCCCCGCGAGGGGACACCCGCGTGAACATCCCGAGGCCGGGCCATGGCGGCGCCTTCGTACGGGCGGCCGATCAGGCCCCTGACGGTAAGGTTGCCAGATGAGTCAGCTACCCACTTTCGAGCAGATCCGCCTGGCTCCGAAGGTGTTGCTCCACGACCACCTCGACGGTGGCCTGCGGCCGGAGACCATCATCGACCTGGCCCGCGAGTCGGGCTACGACAGGCTGCCCGCGACCGGGACGGAAAGCCTGCGCGCCTGGTTCAGGGAGGCCGCCGACTCCGGCTCGCTGGAACGTTACCTGGAGACCTTCGACCACACGGTCGGCGTCATGCAGACGCGCGAGGCGCTGGTCAGGGTCGCCGCCGAGTGCGCCGAGGACCTGGCGGACGACGGCGTCGTCTACGCCGAGGTCCGTTACGCGCCCGAGCAGCACACCTCCGCGGGCCTGAGCCTCGAAGAGGTCATCGAGGCCGTGCAGGAGGGCTTCGCCGCCGGTTCCGAGGGGCGGGGCATCCGGGTGGGCACGCTGCTCACCGCCATGCGCCACCAGGCCAGGTCCATGGAGATCGCCGAGCTCGCGGTCCGCTACCGCGACGCCGGGGTGGCCGGGTTCGACATCGCCGGCGCGGAGGCGGGATACCCTCCCACCCGCCACCTGGACGCCTTCGAGTACCTCCAGCGGGAGAACGCCCACTTCACCATCCACGCGGGCGAGGCGTTCGGCCTGCCGTCGATCTGGCAGGCGATCCAGTGGTGCGGCGCCGACCGGCTCGGCCACGGCGTCCGGATCATCGACGACATCTCCGTCCAGGGCGACGGGGAGCCCAAGCTGGGGCGCCTGGCGGCCTACGTCCGCGACAAGCGCATCCCGCTGGAGATGTGCCCGACGTCCAACCTGCAGACCGGCGCGGCGGCCTCCATCGCCGAGCACCCGATCGGCCTGCTGCGCCGCCTGAACTTCCGGGTCACGGTCAACACCGACAACCGGCTGATGAGCGGTACGTCCGTCTCCGAGGAGTTCGCCAAGCTGTCGGAGGCGTTCGGCTACGGCTGGGACGACATGCTGTGGTTCACCGTCAACGCCATGAAGTCCGCGTTCCTGCCGTTCGACGAGCGCCTGTCGCTCATCAACGGTGTCATCAAACCCGGTTTCGCCCGCCTCAAGTGGCAGGCGTGATCGGGCTCGTACGAGTGAAGTGAGCTTTTTCCGATGAAGCAGGTGTTCCGCTCCACCCTCGCGACGGTCGTCGGCTGGGTCTGGATGGCCTTCGCCGCGTTCAACGCGGTCGATCTGATCGTCCGTTACAGCGGGCAGACGTCGATGGTCGCCGCGGCGGTGCTGGGGGTGCTGACCGCCCTGGTCTTCGTCACCTGCCTGCGTCCGGCGGTCATCCTGTCCGAGGAGGGCGTCCACGTCCGCAACCCGCTGAGGAACGTCTTCGTGTCCTGGCTCGACGTGGACGAGGTCACGGTCTCCCACTCGATCACGATCACCTCCGGCGACGAGAGCGTCCGCTGCTGGGTCCCGCAGGCCTCGGCCCGCGAGCGGGCGGCGGCCGCGCGCAGGGGCAAGCCCGCGTCCGTGCCCGCGCGTGGCCGTTCCAGGACCGAGCCGGTCCGCTCGAAGGGCGAGCAGGCCGCCGCCGAGGCGCTGGCGGGCAGGACCCACGCCGACTGGGTGGCCGAGCAGATCACCGAACGCGCGGAAGCGGCCAGGCGCGCGGCCGCGCTGACCGCGACCGCGGCGGCCGGGGTGGAAGCCGAGGACGCCACCGCCGTCGAGACGGAGGCGGGGACCGGCCCCGCGGCCGAGGCCGGCGGGTTCAAGGTGACCTGGTCACCGAGTGCCCTGGGGGCCTTCGCGGCCGCGGTCCTGCTGGTGGTCGCCGCCTTCCTCGCCTGACCGCGCCGACGCCGGTGGCGGTCCCGGGCGAGCCGACGGCGCCTTCTCGCACCGGTTTCTCACACCGCCTTCTCGCACCGGCCCGGCCCGCACCGGCTTCTCGCACCGGCTGCCCGCATCGGCCCGGCTCGCACCGGCCTCGGTGGGGTCAGAGGCCGAGGGCCTCGGTGAGGTCGGCCTTCAGGGCGTCGAGATCCCGTACGGCCAGGGCGCGGGCGTCGGACACCTCGCCGGTCACCGGGACCACGACCTCCAGGTAGCACTTGAGCTTGGGCTCGGTGCCCGAGGGGCGGACGACAACCCGGGCGCCCCCGGCCAGGTGGTAGCGGAGGCCGTCGGTGGGCGGCAGCCCGCCCGCGCCGAGGCTCAGGTCGTCGGACGCCTCGACCTCGCGACCGCCGAGCCGCGCGGGCGGCGTGGCCCGCAGGCGGGCCATGGCTCCGGTGATCAGCGACAGGTCGGCCACCCGGAACGACAGCTGTGACGTGGCGTGCAGGCCGTGACGGCGTGCCAGGTCGTCCAGGAGGTCGAGCAGGCCGCGACCCTCCAGCTTGGCCCGCGCGGCGATCCCGGCCACGGTCAGCGCCGCGCCGATGCCGTCCTTGTCGTGCACGGGCAGCCCGAGGCCGGAGCCGACGCTGTATCCCAGCGCCTCCTCGTACCCGAACAGCAGGCCCTCGCCGGCCTTCATGATCCACTTGAAGCCGGTCAGGGTCTCGGCGTAGCGCACCCCGTGCTCGGCGGCGATCTTGCCGAGCAGGGACGAGGACACGATCGTGGTCGCCACCAGGCGGCCTTCGCCCGAGGTGTGCCGGATCACGTGCTCGCCCAGCAGGGCGCCCACCTCGTCGCCGGTCAGCATCCGGTAACCGCCGCCGGGCAGCGGCACGCCCACCGCGCAGCGGTCCGCGTCGGGGTCGTTGGCCAGGATCAGGTCGGCGCCGACCCGTCCGGCGAGCTCCAGCGCGAGGTCCATCGCGCCGGGCTCCTCCGGGTTGGGGAAGGCGACGGTGGGGAAGTCGGGGTCGGGCTCGGCCTGGGCCTCGACGGTCGCGGGCGCGTCGAACCCGGCGGCGGTGAAGGCCCTGGCCAGGGTGTCGCCGCCCACGCCGTGCAGCGGGGTGTACGCCACCCGCAGCTCGCGCGCGTCGCCGATCGGGAGCGCGGTCACCGCCTCCAGGTAGGCGGCCACGACGCCGTCGTCCAGCTCGTTCCAGGCGGGGTCGCCGGGGGAGCCGAGGGGCAGTTCGGAGACCGGCCCCGTCGCGTCGATGGCGGCGGAGATCTCCGCGTCCACCGGAGGCACGATCTGGGAGCCGTCGCCCCAGTAGACCTTGTAGCCGTTGTCGCGGGGCGGGTTGTGGCTGGCGGTGACGGTCACGCCCGCGTCGGCGCCGAGGTGGCGGACGGCGAAGGCCAGCACGGGGGTGGGCAGCGGCCCGGGGAGGACCGAGGCGCGCAGCCCGGCCCCGGTGAGCACGGCCGCGGTGTCGCGGGCGAAGGCGTCCGACTTGTGCCGGGCGTCGTAGCCGATCACGACGTGTTTGCCGGGACCGAGGACGCGGGCCAGCCCGGCCGCGGCGCGCATGACCGTCACCCGGTTCATCCGGTTGGGACCCGCTCCCAGCTCGCCCCGGAGCCCGGCGGTGCCGAACTCCAGCCTGGAGCCGAACCGCTCGCGCAACGCGTCGCCGTCGTCGCTCTCCAGCAGCTTCGCCAGCTCCGCGCGCGTGTCGGGGTCGGGGTCCTGGGCCAGCCAGGAACGGGCGAGCCCTGCGAGATCGCTGCTCATCGTCACCTCTCGGGGCCGGGGCCCGTCCGCTCGCCGGGCCCGCCGCCTGTTGATCCCTTTGATCTCTTCGGTCCCTGAAGTCAGGGTGGTTCTCGAAAGCCGGACGCCGCCCGCCGTCCCGCGGCTCGTGGTCCCGCCGCTCGCCGTCCTACAGCTTGCCGACGACCTTGGCCAGCAGGCCGCCCATGCGCGTGGCGGTGGCGCGGCCGACCTCCAGCACCTCCTCGTGGTTGAGCGGCTCGCCCACCAGCCCGGCGCCCGGGTTCGTGACCAGGGAGATGCCCAGCACCTCGGCGCCGCCCTCGCGGGCCGCGATGGCCTCCAGCACGGTGGACATGCCCACCATGTCGCCGCCGAGGACGCGGCACATGCGGACCTCGGCCGGGGTCTCGTACGTCGGGCCGCGGAAGGCCACGTAGACGCCCTCAGCCAGCGAGGGGTCGGCCTCGCGGGCCAGCTCGCGCAGGCGCGGGGTGTAGACGTCGGTGAGGTCGACGAAGGTGGCGCCGGTGATCGGGCTGGCACCGGTCAGGTTGATGTGGTCACTGATCAGCACCGCCTCGCCGACCTCCTGGGTCTCGGGGCGAAGGCCCCCGGCGGCGTTGGTCAGCACGACCGTGCCCGCCCCGGCCCTGATCGCGGTCCGTACGCCGTGCACGACCGGCTCCACGCCGCGGCCCTCGTAGAGGTGGGTGCGGCCGAGGAAGATCAGCACGTCTTTGCCCGACTCGGTCCGCACGGCGCGGATCCGGCCCGCGTGGCCCTGCACGGCGGGCGGCGCGAAGCCGGGCAGGTCGGTCACCGGGATCTCGGCGACCGTCTCGCCGATCGCGTCGGCGGCCGGGACCCAGCCGGACCCCATCACCAGTGCGACGTCGAAGGAATCCACGCCGACGGCGCTTCTCAGCGCGTCCGCGGCGTCGGTGGCGAGTGCATACGGGTCATTGGTCACGTCACCGAGCGTACCGGTCATCCGTCTTCGCACCGCGCCGTGTCTCCTGCTCAGCGGAGGGTACGGCCACCCGAGCCCTCGCCCGAGCCCTCAGCCGAGCCGGGTGACGATCACCGAGGCCAGGCCGACCGCCGCTCCCGCCGCGATCAGCCACGCCGAGTTCAGCCTCGTCCTCCACAGCGCCAGCAGCGTTCCGGCCGTCAGCGCCCAGGTGAGCGGATCGACCAGGGAGATGCGGCCGAGCTGGAGCGCGACTCCGGCCATCAGCGCCAGCGCGGTGGCGTTCACCCCGTCGAGCAGCGCGCTCGACCACGCCCTCGACCTGATCCGGTCGGTGATCCTGGTGAGCAGCCCGACCAGCAGGAAGCTCGGCAGGAAGATCGCTACCGTGGCGAGGACGGCCCCCGGAACTCCGGCGACCAGGTAGCCGACGAAGGTGGCCGTGGTGAACACCGGGCCCGGGGTGAACTGGCCGATCGAGACGGCGTCGGCGAGCTGGGCGGGGGTGAGCCAGCCGAGCCGCTCGACGAAGTCGCCCTCCAGGAAGGCCAGCAGGACGTAGCCGCTCCCGTACAGGACGGCTCCGATCTTGAGCATGGTGAGGAAGAGGCGCAGCAGCTGGTCGGGGTCCTGGCCACCGGCCAGGGCCAGCGGCGCCGCCAGCAGCGCCCGTGAGGACCGCGAGCCGTCCCCGGTGTCCCCGGGCGGTTCCCCTCCGGGCCCGCGCGGGCGGGAACGCCGGGCGGAGGCCGTCCGCACCGCCACGGTCAGCAGGCCCCCGGCGGCGAGCAGGAGCAGCTCGTTCACGCCGAGCAGGTAGGCCGTCAGGACGGCCCCGGCCAGGATCCACAGGTACGTGCTCCCCAGCGCGGTACGGACCAGGGAGAACAGGGCCCACGCGATGATCGCGATGACGACCGGCCTGATGCCGTACAGGATCCCGGTGACCTCGGGGGTGCGGCCGTAGCGGACGTACAGGGCCGCCAGCGCGCCGACCATGAGCGCGGCGGGCAGGATGAAGCAGACCCCGGCCGACACCAGGCCGCGCCACCGGGCGCGCTCGTGGCCGAGGTGGATGGCCAGCTCCGTGGAGGAGGGGCCGGGGATGAGGTTGGTCGCGCCGACCAGGTCGAGGAAGCGCTGCTCGGTCAGCCAGCCGCGCCGCCGTACCACCTCGTCGTGCATCATCGCGACGTGCGCCGCGGGACCGCCGAAGGCGGTGACGCCCAGCCGCAGGAAAAGCCAGGTCACTTCGCGCAGGGATGACCCGCGCCCGGTCTCCCCGCCGTCAATGGGTGTGTCCCTCACCCGGGAATCATGACATTTTTCCAGGTGAAGGCGGGATGGCGTGTGGGTTAACACCAAGCCCCGCGCATGCTCACGCGGGGTCGGCGACCAGTGGTGCCCGGCTCCCCGGGGAAGGCCGTCCTCAGCTCCCCAGGGAGGTGCAGGGGCGGCCGCGCAGCTCCCTGACGTAGTCGTCGGGGGCGCCCGCGCGCTCGGCGGCCTCGGCCAGGATGCCGAGGTAGCGGGCCGAGGGCAGCCCGCCCTCGTAGCCGTCGAGCACGTAGAACCAGGCCACGACCTCGCCCTCCATGGTCTGCACCCGGAGCTTGACCTTGTGGTAGAGGCCGCGGGCCGCGCCCTCCCACTGGTCGAGGGAGCTCTCGTCCCACTCGGGCACGTCGTAGAGGACGACGAAAACCTGGTCGGCGGCGTCCTCGACGATGGAGGCGAGGGCGCCCTCCCAGCCGAGGTCGTTCCCGCCGAAGGTCAGGCGCCAGCCCTGGAGCCAGCCCGTCCCCCTGATCGGGGAGTGAGGGGCCCGCTGGGCCATCTGCTTCGGGTCCATGTTGCTGCCGTAAGCGGCGTAGACAGGCACGGAGACAAACACTAATCCAAGATCGGCTAGACGCTCACTCAGCTTCGAAGCCACGCCGATGTCTCGCGGAATCCCGCTGGTTTTGTGGGGGTTTAGTGGTTTAGGAGGGATGCCGAGCGATGTCCGGTCCCACCATGCGGGAGAATGGGCTATGTGACGAGGATAGTGATCATCGGTGGCGGTCCCGGCGGATACGAGGCGGCGCTGGTCGCCGCCCAACTGGGAGCGCAGGTCACCGTGGTCGAACAGGACGGCCCCGGCGGGGCCTGCGTCCTCACCGACTGCGTACCGTCCAAGACGCTGATCGCCACCTCGGTGCGCAAGCAGGCGCTCCTCGACGCCAGCATGCTGGGGGTCCACTACACCGGCGGCCCCGACGGCGACGTCGGCGGCGTCATCGCCGACATGCCGCTGGTGAACAGGCGCGTCAAGGACCTCGCCCGCGCGCAGTCCGCCGACATCGCCGCCCGGCTGGCGGCGGAGGGCGTCGAGGTGATCAAGGCCCCGGGGCGGCTGGTCGACCCGCAGGTGGTCAGGGCCGGTGACCGGACGATCCGCGCGGACGTCGTCATCGTGGCGACCGGCGCGACCCCGCGCATCCTGACCGGCGCCGAGCCCGACGGCGAGCGCATCCTCACCTGGCGCCAGCTGTACGACCTGGAGGAGCTGCCCGAGCACCTCATCGTGGTCGGCTCCGGCGTCACGGGCGCGGAGTTCGCGGGCGCCTACCGCTCGCTGGGCTCGGAGGTCACGCTGGTCTCCTCCCGCGACCGCATGATGCCCAACGAGGACGCCGACGCCGCCGAGGTCCTCGAAGAGGTCTACCGGCGCCGCGGCATGAACGTGATGGGCCGCTCCCGCGCCGAGTCCGTCAAGCGCACCGCGGACGGCGTGGTCGTCACCCTGGAGGACGGCCGGACCGCCGAGGGCAGCCACTGCCTCATGACGGTCGGCATGGTCCCCAACACCGCGGGGATCGGCCTGGAGGAGGCCGGGGTCACCCTCGACAGGGGCGGGTTCATCCAGGTCGACAAGGTCTCCCGCACCTCCGCGCCCGGCGTCTACGCGGCCGGGGACTGCACCGGGGTCCTGATGCTCGCCTCGGTCGCCGCGATGCAGGGCCGGATCGCCGTCTGGCACGCCCTCGGCGAGGCCGTGCACCCGCTCCGCCTGGCCACCGTCGCCTCCGCCATCTTCACCGACCCCGAGATCGCCGCCGTGGGCATCGCCGAGCGGGCGATCGAGAACGGCGAGATCGAGGCCAACATCGTCAAGCTGCCGCTGGCCACCAACGCCCGCGCCAAGATGCAGGGCTTCAACGACGGCTTCGTGAAGCTGTTCTGCCGCCCGAACACCGGCATCATCCTGGGCGGCGTCGTGGTCGCCCCCCGCGCGTCGGAGCTGATCCTGGCGGTCTCGGTCGCCGTCCAGCAGCGGCTGACGGTCGACCAGATCGCCCACACCTTCGCGGTCTACCCCTCCCTGTCCGGCTCCGTCACCGAGGCCGCCCGCCGCCTCATGCAGCCGATGACCCCCAGCGGCATCTGATCCGCTCGTCCGGGTGATCTCGGCGTCAGGGACGGATGCGCAGGACGCGGACGAGCCCGTCGCCGCCGTACTCGAAGTGGAACCGCAGGGTCACCGGGCTGCCGGAGATGTCCGCGGTGACCAGGGTGGCGCCGTCGCCGGTGAGGCCGCCGCGGCAGGAGCGGCGCCGGCCGCTACGCGACCTCACCCGGCACGGATCCACGCGGTGCGGCGGGCGCCCGCCGCACCGCGTGCCGGCGCAGTGCCCGGATCGCCAGTTCCGCGTGAACCAGCGCGCCGTCGGAGAGCACCCCGTCGTCGAACACCGCTCGCGGGCTGTGGTTGCTCGGCGCCGTGGCCGGATCGTCCGCGGCGCTCGCGCCCAGGATGAGATAGCAGCCGGGCACCTCGCCGAGCACCTCGGAGAAGTCCTCCGCGGCGCTCACCGGGGACGCCATCGGGACGAACCGTTCCGCGCCGAGCACCTCGGAGACCACCGTACGGGCGAACTCGTACTGCTCCTCGTCGTTCACCGTCACCGGGTAGCCCTCGACGTAGTCGACCTCGGCGGTCAGCCCGTACGCCTCGGCGATGTGCAGGCACAACCGGGTGACCTCGCCGGGCAGCCGCGTCTGGTTCGCCGGCGAGAAGGTGCGTACCGTGGCGTCGATCGTGGCCGTGTCGGGAATGGTGTTGGACGTGGTCCCGGCATGGATGGAGCCGACCGTGACGACCACCGGGTCGAAGATGTCGAAGCGCCGGGTGACCAGGGTCTGCAACGAGGTCACGATCTCCGCCGCCACCGTGACCGGGTCGCGGCTCAGGTGCGGCATGGAGGCGTGCCCGCCGACTCCGCGCACGGTCACCCTGAGCCCCGCCGTCGACGCCATCAACGGGCCGGGCCTGCTGCGGAACTGGCCGGCGGGGGTCCCGTACGAGCGCACGTGCATGCCGTACGCCGAGGAGACCCGTGGTCCCGCCGCGTCCAGCACCCCTTCCTCGATCATGCGGGCGGCGCCGTTCCAGCCCTCCTCGCCCGGCTGGAACATGAACACCACGTCGCCGGCCAGCGCGTCGCGGTGCGCGCCGAGCAGCCGGGCCGCGCCGACCAGCATCGCCGTGTGCAGGTCGTGCCCGCAGGCGTGCATGGCGCCGTCCGCCTGGCTCGCGTGGTCCAGCCCGGTCAGCTCGGTGATCGGCAGGGCGTCCATGTCGGCGCGCAGCAGCACCGCGGGGGCGGGTTCGCCGCCGGGATCCGCCTCGCCCGGTCGCCCGCCGCGCAGCACCGCGGTCACCGAGCTCAGCGACCGGCCCAGGGTGATCTCCAACCCCAGCCCCGACAGCTCGTCCAGCACCGCCAGCTGGGTGCGCGGCAGGTGGAGGCCGAGCTCCGGGTACCGATGGAGGTCACGCCGCAGCCGTACCAGGTCGTCCTGCAGGGCTGCGGCGTCGTCGCGCAGCCGGTCCGGTAGCGTCATCGAAAATTCCGATCGTCAGGCCGGCCGGGCGGGCCCGGCCGGCGGGGATGTGGTGGGGAAGGACGTCTTGGAGCGGCCGGCTCAGCCGGCCAGCATCCCGGCCATCTCGCGCGGGTGCACCAGGTGCGGGAAGTGGCCGCTGCCGGGCAGCACGGTGACGGTGACGTCCGGCAGGGCGGACCTCAGCCATCCCTCGTACGCCGGATCCGGCGAATGGCCGGTCACGTAGCGGTACGGCACCCCGTTGGACCGGATCACGCCCAGCGCGTGGGTCTGGCGGCGGCCGAGCTCCTCGGCGGAGGTGACCAGGATCTCGTCCCAGTAGCCGAGGAGCAGGTCCTGCCGCGGATCGGTGGCCGTGGAGACCAGGTCCCGCGCAGCCGGCGGCAACCGGTCGACCTGCATGTTGCCGAGCATCCGGTCCCAGACCTCACCCCAGGACGGGCTGCGCAGCACCGGTTCGGCCTGCCGCAGGACATCGCCGAACCTGCCCACGAGCAACGGCTGGTCGACGTTGACCACGCCACGGGTCGCGTGGGCCGCGGCGTACCTGGTCACCAGCACGCCCCCGAGGGAGTGCCCCACGACGATCGGCGCGGTGAGTCCGGCCTCGGTCACCGCCGCGTGGAGGGCGGCCACGACCTTGTCGAGGTCGTAGCCGTCCCATCGCGCCGACTCCCCGTGCCCGGGCAGGTCGAGTGTGAGCACCCGCCGGCCCGGATCGACGGCCGCCAGTTCGTCCAGCAGCGGTCCCCACTGGCGGCGGTCGTACGTGAGACCGTGCAGGAAGACCAGCGGCGGGCGGTCGTCGTCCGTGCCCCGGATCTCACCGGCCAGGTCACCGAAATACCGGATGTCACGTATGTCCTTCATGTCGCCCTCTTTTCGCAAAGGAACCTCACCCAGAGGGCGTAACCGAGGAGTGCACGATTTGTACGTGACGCAGGCCACAGCCATCCGGGACCGGTCAGGCGCACCGGAGGGCAGAGCCTCAGAACCATTGAGGGGCGGTCGCGGCAAGCCGTTACGCTGCACAGATGGCCTTGATTGGACGCCAAAGGGAGCTCGCCGCATTGGTACGGCTGCTCGACCGGGCCTCGGCAGGGGACAGCGGCCATCTTGTCGTCACCGGTCCGCCCGGCTCGGGCAAGTCAGCGCTGATCGACGCCGCCGCGGACCTGGCCCGCGAACGGAAGATCCCGGTTTTCCGTGAGACCGCGCCCACCGCGTCCTGGCTTCGGTCGCCGGATCGCCTCGCCCAGGCGGCTCACGGCCCGCGCCTGCTGCTCATCGACGACGTCGACCACGCCGACACGTTCGCCGTCGATCTACCAGCCTTGCTGGCTCGGCTCGTGTCCGGCGCGACGATCCTGGTCGCGACCGCCGCGGAACCCACCGGACTGAAGCCTGAGCTGCGGTTGCGTGGCCTGACGGAACCGCAGCTCGCCGAGCTGAGCCCGGGCCTGTCCGCCGACGCGGTCCACGCGGTGTGGCTGGCCTCGGGCGGGCTGCCCGGAGCCGCACTCGGCCTCGCCGATGAGCTGGCCCGGCTCGACGTCACCCGCGACCCGGTCCTCCACCTGGCGCTGACCGCGCCGTCGCGGACGGAGTTCCTCGATCTCGACTCCGGTCTCATCCGTCTGCTGGAGGCCGCGGCCGAACGCACGTCGGCCCCTGGCTCCCGGGCCCGCGTGCTGGCCAGGCTCGCGCGTGAACTGCTGGGCGACCCGTCGGCCGGACGGCGCCGGCGTACGCTGATCGACGAGGCGGTGACGCTGGCCCGGGAGGCCGGCGCTCCCGGCGCGATCGCCGAGGTCCTCGACTCCGGGCTGCACGCGCTGTGGGATCCCGCGGCCGCCCACGAACGGCTGGCCACCGCGTCGGAGATCGTGACGCAGGCCCGGCGGGCCGGGGACGCCGAGGCCGAGCGGCGCGGACTGTTCTGGCGTTTCGTCGCCCTGGCGGAACTGGGGGAACTGGAGGCGGCCGAGTCCGCGCTGACGGCCTACGCGCGTGCCAGCTCACTGGCCGGCGACTCCGAGGCGGCGGTGGTGGTGCTGGCGCGTCAGGCGATGCTGGCGACGATCCGGGGACGGTTCGACACGGCGGTCACGCTCGCCGCCGAGGTGGGCGTACTGGGCGGGCGTGCGGGGCTCGCGGACGCGGAACGCCTGGTCGGGACGCTGCGCGCCGCCCTGGCCATGACGCGCGGCGAGTACGGCTCGCTCGTGGCCCCCTGGCACGACCTTGCCCGACGGCTGCCCGGTCACTTCTTCGAGGCCGCCGCCGCCCGGGCACTGGCCGAGTCCGGGCGGGGCGACGAGGCGAGTCTTGAGCTCGAACGACTGCTGCCGGCCGTTCTCGCCGGATCCGGGCCGCGCTGGCTCGGGGTGTGCGCCGACCTGGCGATCGTGGCGGCGCTGGCCGGGGAACCGGCGGCGGCCCAGGCCCTGTACGACGCGCTCGCCCCCTACCACAGGCGTCTGGTCGTTTCGGGCGGCGCCAACATGATCAGCGGCCCGGTCGACGACTACCTGGGCCGGCTCGCCATGCGACTCGGCCGGCTCGACCTCGCGATAACCCACCTGGACGTCGCGGTGACGCTGGAGCGACGGCTCGGAGCGCTGCCCTGGCTCGCCGGCACGCTGGCCGCCCGTGCACGGGCGCTGGCCGCCCGCGACGGTGCGGGCGATCCGCTCCGGGCGGAGGAAGACCTGGACCAGGCCCGCTCGATCGCGCAGCGCCTCGGCATGGGAGCGTTCCTGGACACCCTGACCCCACCGGCGAACGAGTGGTCTCTGCGCCGCGACGGCGAGGGCTGGCGACTGGACGCCGGCACCGAGGCGGCCCGGTTGCGTGACGGACGCGGCATGGAGTACCTGCGGATCCTGCTGGCCGCGCCCAGGCGAGAGATCGCCGCGCTGGACCTCGTCGCGGGAGGAGCCGGCCTCACCGTCCCCCACGGGGCCCCGATTCTCGACGCCGTCGCCCGCGAGGCCTACCGGCGCCGGCTGGAGGCGCTCGCCGGGGAACTCGACGCGGCCGACCGGGCCGGCGACGCCGAACGGGCAAGGGCGGTCCAGGAGGAGCGGACCGCCCTGCTGACCGAGCTGCGCAAGGCCACCGGGCTGGGCGGGCGGGACCGCGGCCAGTCCGGCGAGGCCGAGCGGGCCCGGGTCAACGCGACCCGGGCGTTGTGGGCGGCGGTCAAACGAGTGGAGGCGGCGGCGCCCCTGGCCGGGGCCCACCTGCGGGCCTCACTGCGCACCGGCCATCTCTTCCGGTACCAGCCCGCGCCGGGCGGCCCCACTCGCTGGGCGCTGTGACCACACCACATACGAATCGCGCACCCCGAGGTCCGTACAGGCTCTAGTGCACGCGGGAGCGGAGGCGGTCCAGGGCGGCTCCGCCGTCCCGGACGGCGCGGGCCACGAAGTGCAGTTCCTCCGGGCGGCGGGCGACCAGCAGGGCCTGCTTGGCCGCCTCGTAGGCGTCAAGGGCGAGACGCCAGTCGCGGTCGGCGGTCATGCCGCCGCGCCCGCTCACCTGGAACTCGTAGTCGAGCTGGTCGATCCCCTCGCCCAGCCGGGTGATGTCCTCCTCGGCGCCGCGCCGCATCAGGACGAACTGTGCGTTGCGCCGGGTCCGCCGCTGGGCGCTGACGCCCCAGGCCACCACGGTCAGCGCCAGGCCCACCGCGCTGAGCACGACCATGACCAGTCCCACGGACGGGCCGCCGCTCTCCGCGTCGGACTTCTCACCCGGGGCCTCTCTCTCCTCGGTCTTGAAGATGTCGAGGTCGGGCAGCGAGGTCGGCACCGCGACGGTGATGCCCGTGGGCTTGCCCTTGGAACCGGTGAGGTCGACGTCGTCGGCCTGGACGAAGGACGCGCCCTCGACCAGCGCGCCGGTGAAGTCGGCGCCGTCCAGCTCGGCCTGGGTGAACTCTGCCTCGCTCACGTCGGCGTCCTTGAACGTCGCGTTGCGCAGGTTCGCCTGGCTCATCTTGGCCTCGCGGAGCTTGGCCCGGGTGAAGTCGGCCTTGCGCGCCTTGAGCTGGCCGGGGGTGCTCTCCTCCAGGTCGGCGTCGATCAGCTTGGCGTTGGTGAAGTCGACCTGGGTCAGCTCGGCCCTGGTCAGGGTCGCCCCGGTCAGGTCCGCGTGCGGGAACTCCGCCTGCCCCGCCTCGGCGTCGATCAGGACCGCGCCCCGCAGGTCGGCGTGGTCGGCGTGCATCTGTCCCAGGTCGGCCTCGGTGAGGTCGGCACTGCGCAGGTCGGCGTACTTCAGCGTGGCCTGGGTGAGGTTGGCCTGCTTGAGCGAGGCACCGCGCAGGATCGCTCCGGTGAGGTCCTTCTGGAGCAGCTCCACGCCGTCCAGCTTGGCCTTGGTCAGGTCGGCGCAGCGCAGGTTCGCGGGGAGCTGGGCACCCCGCGTGAAGTCCTTGCCGCGCAGGTTGACGCCCTGACCGGGCCTGCACGGCCCGCTCTCGGCCTGGGCGGGAGAGACCACTGTCCCCGACAGCGCGAAGATCGCGGCGATGAGAGCCAGGGGGATGGAACGACGCACGGGAGCCTCCTTCAAAGCAGCCCCGATCGTGTCAGCGGCCCATTGCATCACGCTAGATACTCGCTTGCACCTTTTCTGCTACGTACTCGCGGGCATACCTTCCGCCGGGATCCGCTTTCCATCGGGATCCGCTTTCGCCGCGCGATGGGCGCCGTCCGTGTTGGTGCCCACATTGCCGTTCGCGTTGCCGTTCGCGTTCAGGCTGGGCCGAGCAGGTCCCATCGGTTGCCGGCGATGTCCAGGAAGACGGCGATCCGCCCGTACGGCTCGGCGCGCGGCGCGGTCACGAACTCGACCCCGGCCGCCACCATCCGCGCGTGCGCGGCGTCGAAGTCGTCCACCCGCAGGAAGAACCCCACCCGCCCGGCGAACTGCTCCCCGACGACGGCGGTCTGGCGCTCGCCGTCCGCACGGGCGAGGAGGAGGCCGGTCTCACCTCTCGGCGGCCGGACGACGACCCACCGCTTCGGGCGGCCGTCGTTCGTCGACGACAGGGAGTCCTCGACCAGCTCGAAGCCCAGGGCCTCGGTGAAGAACTCGATGGCCCTGTCGTAGTCCTCCACGACGACCGCCACCAGCTCGATCCACATCTTCATGATCGCAAATCTTATGGATTTCGACACGCGAACCGGGACGCGTACATCGCGGTCAATAAGGCGATGCTGGGCTCGGTTGATGAGCTTGTAGTGGTGTGAAACGGCGGAAGCTCGGCCACGCGGTGCGGGTGACCGTGAGCTGGCCGGGAGGGGGTTGCCGGAGGGCGAAAAGCCTCTCTCTGTGTCAAGCTCAAGTGCTGGACGATGCCGGGCGTGATAGAGGCCGTGGCCTATCGTTCCTCATAGCCCCTCAATGATCTAGGAACCCCCGGTATGCGTGCGACACGCCACCTGTTCCGAACCGAATTTCGCCATAAATCAGACATTTCCTCTGTCTGTCGGGACGTTTCTCCCTCGAAAAAGACTAAAATCCCAGCTCAAGAACCCAGCACCGTCCCTCCGGGGTCGGTGAGGATCGCAACCCGCTGGAGTTCGCCGTCACCTCCCGTACGCCCTCTGGCCAGCACTGTCCCTCCAGGGACGGTGGGGATCGCGACACTCAAGGCTTCGGGTCGTCGTGTACTCGTACGGAGAAACCGCCCGGCGGCAGGTGCAGGCCCGCCGCCTCCTGCGCCTCGTCGGTGTGGTTGACGGCGAAGAGCCAGTCGCCGCGCCGGACGAGTTCCACGGGGGACGGGGTCAGGCCCAGCAGGCGGGCGTAGGCGTCGTCGGAGAGGCGGGTGGAGACGTAGAGGGCGGTGCCGGAGCCGTAGGGGTGGCGGGTGACGGCGGGTTGTCCGGCGAGGGGGGTGCCGGAGGTGTGCGGGCCGGTGTAGACGGCGAGGGGCTCTGCGCCTTCGAGGTGGAGGTGTTCGCTCCAGAACGTTCCGCTCTCCGGATGGTCGTCGCCGGGAGCGGACAGGGTGAGGGTGACGTCGGGTGGGAGGGGGTGGAACTCCTCTACCCTGACGCCGAGGAGGTCGCGGAGAGCGCCGGGGTGGCCGCCGAGGCGGACGCGGGCGTGTTCGTCGGCGACGCCGCTGAGGTAGGAGACCACGAGGGTGCCGCCGCCGGAGACGTAGCGGCGCAGGTTGGCGGCGTCGGCGTCCGAGATGAGGTACAGGGCGGGGACGAGCACGAGCGGGTACGACGACAGGTCGGCCGAGGGGGGGACGAGGTCGGCGGTGACGCCGTGCCGGTAGAGCACCCGGTGGGCCTGGCGTACGGTCTCGGCGTAGTTCAGCTCGGCGGAGGGCAGGCCGGGGGACTGGAGCGCCCAGCCCGCCTCGGCGTCCCAGAGGATCGCGGCCCCGGCCTCGACGGGGGCCGCGCAGGCGTCCGTGAGGGAGGGCAGGAGCGCGCCCAGCTCGCAGATCTCGCGGAAGATCCGCGAGTCGGGTCCGGCGTGCGGGACCATGCCGCCGTGCCAGAGCTCGGCGCCGCCCCGGGAGGCCCGCCACTGGAAGAACATGGCCCCTCGCGAGCCCCGCGCGATGTGCGACAGGCTCAGCCTGGTGATCTCACCGGGGCGTTTGGCGAGCATCCGGGGGCCGGTGTAGGTGACCACCGCCTGCTCCATCAGCAGCCAGGGCTTCCCGGCGGCCGAGCCGTGCGCCGGGTCGGTTGAACCGTGCGCAGGGTCGGTGGCCGGGGCCTGCTCCGGGTTCGAGGCCCAGCCTCGGGCGAGGTCGGCGGCGAAGGCGGTCTCCGCGGGCGGGTCGGACGACGGGTAGTGGTCGATCGCGACGAGGTCGACCTCGGCCGCCCAGCGGCGGTGGTTCACCGGCACCCAGTCGCCGAGGACGAAGTTCGTGGTGACCGGGACGTCCGGGGTGAGCTCGCGCAGCACGGCCCTCTGCTCGCGGAAGTGGTCGAGCATCGCGTCGGAGACGAACCGGCGGAAGTCGAGAACCTGGGAGGGGTTGGGCAGGTACTGGGTGGCGCGGGGCGGGGTGACCTGCTCCCAGGCGGAGTAGTGCTGGCTCCAGAACGAGGTGGTCCACGCGTCGTTCAGCGCGTCCAGCGTGCCGTGCCGCGCGCGCAGCCAGGTCCTGAAGGCCGAGGCGGCGTGCTCGCAGTGGCAGGCGGTGCCGTACTCGTTGTGGACGTGCCACATGGCGAGCGCGGGGTGGTCGCGGTAGCGCTCGGCAAGGGTGCCGGCGACGCGGACGGAGGCGGCGCGGTAGGCGGGGGCGTGCACGCAGTAGGTGTCGCGGCTGCCGTGGGTGAGCCGGGTGCCGCCGGGGGTGACGGTGAGGGCGTCGGGGTGGGCCAGGCCGAACCAGGGCGGCGGGGAGGCGGTCGGGGTGGCGAGGTTCACCCCGATCCCGCCGTCGTGCAGCAGGTCGAGGACGCGGTCGAGCCACCCGAAGTCGTGGACGCCCGGTGACGGCTCCAGCCGGGCCCAGGAGAACACCCCGAGGCTGACCAGGTTGACGCCGGCCCGCCGCATCAGCGCGACGTCCTCCTTCCAGACCTCCTCCGGCCACTGCTCGGGGTTGTAGTCCCCGCCGTAACACAGCCCGCCGAACCGCCCAGGCCAGTCCACGGCCACTCCCTTATTTGGATGGAGACTAAACTAATTATCACGGGTCGCCGGTCCCGTTCAAGGGCGGGGACTCCGGCCCGCGCCCCCGACTCCCGGAAGGGCTTACGAAGGGGCTTACGAAAGGGCTCGCGCGAGGGGCCGGGCCTCGGTCGCGGCTCGGCGGCGGCGGCGTGCGAGCCTTCTCGTGAAGAAGGCGGCGGGGTGCGGGCAATAACAGCGTCCGTTGCCCCACGAAAGGCATCCTCCGTATGAGAGTCAACAGCGGTCGTCCCCCCGATCGCGCCCTGCCCGACGCCCTTCCCGATGTTCTTCCCGCCTCGTTCCTCGCGGACGACGCGGACGACGCGGGCGACGTGGGCGACGCGGGTGGCCTGGCCTGGGGTGCCGTGTCGGGGGAGTCCGCCGTCGCGAGCGACGCCGAGGTGATCCGGCTGTCGCTGCGCGATCAGGAACGGTTCGCGGAGATCTTCCACAGGTACTTCGCCGCGATCCATCGGTACGCCTCGGCCAGGCTGGGCGCCGACGCCGCGGACGACGTCGCGGCGGACACGTTCCTCGCGGCCTTCCGGCAGCGGGAGCGCTACGACCTGTCCCGTCGTGACGCGCGCGCCTGGCTGTTCGGCATCGCGACCAACCTGATCAGACGGCACCGCAGGGACGAGGTGCGCCTGTACCGCGCCCTGGAGCGGGCCCGGGACGCCACCGACCCGGGCGCGTCGTCGGCGGACTCCGCCGACGCCTACCTCGTCGTCGACGCGCGGCGCCGCCTCGCGGGCGCCCTCGCCGTGCTGAAGGCCGGTGACCGGGAGGCGCTCCTGCTGGTCGCGTACGGCGAGCTCAGCTACGCGGAGGTGTCCGACGCCCTGGGCATTCCCCCGGGGACCGTCGGGTCCCGCCTCAACCGGGCCCGCAGGCGGGTCAGGGAAGTCATGAACACGGACGCCGCCGGCAAGGGGGATCGACGCGATGGATGAGATGGACCTGCTGCGTGACCGGGCCGAGGCCCAGCCCGCCCCGCGGCCCGAGGCCGTCGCCTCCGCGCTCGACCGCCTGCACGGCGCCGTCCGGGAGGAGTCCGGGCACGGCGCCGTCGGCAAGCCCGGGCGGGCGGCCTGGCGCCCGCTCCGGCTGCCCGGCTCGCGACGGAGGCGCGCCGCGACGGGCCCGCCGTCCGCGCCGGGGCGATGGTCCGGCCCGGTCCCGCGCCTCGTGGCCGCGGTCCTCGTCGCGGCCGGCGTCGCCGGGGTGGTGACGACGACGACGGTGATCGCGCGGGGGCCCGCCGAGGAGAGGCCGCCCACGCTCTCGGCCGTGGACGGCTGGGAGAAGTGGCGCGAAGGGGATCCCGAGCTCGTGGTGTTCCTCTGCAAGGACGACTCGCCGTTCGTGGGGTGTGGCGGCGGCGGCTTCGCCGTGGAGGACGGTGGCCTGGGTGCCCCGCCGGACCCCATCCTGGGCGGCAGGGCCACCACGCCGCGGGACAAGGCGGTGATCGAGCGGACGCTCGGGGCCATGCCGCAGGTGGAGACGATCTCCTTCGTGAGCAGGCAGGAGGCCTACGCCGACCTGCTCCGCCGGGAACGGGAGCAGTCCGCCCTGGGCTCCACGCAACGGAAGCTGTCCGAAATCCTCGACGTGGAGGACATGAACGAGTCGTACACGCTGAAGATGAGACCCGGCACCGACTGGAACGCGGTGATCGAGACGGTCGAGGCGTTGCGGGGGGTGGCCAACGTGCTCAACCGCAAGTGCCTCATCGAGAACGCCCGGGAGCTCATCGAGAGGCACAGGACCCTGTGCGCTCCCGGCGGTTACGAAGACTGACCGAACCCGTGCCGGCCGGGGGCGCGGCGGACGCCGGGCGCGATGACTTCGCGGTGCCGGTGGACGCGGCGGCAGGTGGGGGGCATTGACGTTTGTTGGTTTGGACGTAAAACTAATTCAGCAAACGGAAGCCCGAGCGCTGGAGTTCCCATGCCCTACCGCCCCCCGCTGGTCGCGCACGAGTACTTCGTCGCCGATCCGCCGGAGCTGCCCGTCCGCTCGCACGGCGAGGAGGGCCTGTCGGCGCTGATCTCGGCGGAGCCGGTGGCCTCCGACGAGACCGGGGTGATCCTGAAGGCGGTGACCTCGGCGGAGGAGACGCTCCTGGTCCAGGTGGGCGTGGCGGGCGAGGGCGTGATCCGGGTCAGGCTCGGGGAGGACGCGGACGCGCGGACCCGGTCGGCCGCCGCGATCTCCATGGTCACGCCGGGCACGTTCGCCGGGGCGCGGGTGGAGAGCCGCGACGGGAGGGTCCTGCTCGACGCGGGCTCGCTCCGCGCGGAGATCACCCTGTCGCCCTGGCACCTGAGGTTCACCGACGCGAGCGGGGCGCCGCTGCTGGAGCAGGACCGGGGGCACACCGACATCAGCGGCCGGTTGCGCACGCTGCCGTTCGGCCGCTCCAGCGCGGACGGCGCGGTGGCCGGCTACCACGAGAGCTTCGCCGCCCCCGCCGACGAGGCGTTCGGCGGGTTCGGCGAGTCGTTCACCCGGCTCGACAAGCGCGGCCAGCGGCCGGTGATGTGGAACTTCGACGCCTTCGGCGCGGAGTCGCAGCGGGCGTACAAGAACATCCCGTTCTACCTGTCCAGCAGGGGTTACGGCGTGCTGGTGGACAGCGGGACGCCGGTGGAGTTCGACGTGTGCCAGTCGACGCACAGCTGCGTGCAGATCGTGGTCCCGGACGACCTGATCGACTACTACGTGATCGCCGGGCCCACCCCGTCGGAGGTGCTCGGCCGCTACGACCTGCTGACCTGCCGCCCGCTGCTCCCGCCGAAGTGGGCGTTCGGCACATGGATCTCCTCGGGGTTCTTCGTCGACACCCAGGAGCGGGTGATGGCCAGGGCGCGGCGGATCCGCGAGCGGGGGATCCCGTGCGACGTGCTCCACCTGGACACGTACTGGCAGACGGACGGGCACTGGTCGGACATGCGCTGGGACGCGGAGGGTTTCCCCGACCCCACCGGGATGCTGGCCGAGCTGGACGCGATGGGCTTCAAGGTCTGCCTGTGGATGAACCCGTACATCTCCCATCTCAGCCCGGCCTTCCTCCCCGCCGCCGAAAGCGGATATTTCCTTAAAAATCCTGATGGCGAGGTCTACGTGGCCGACTGCTGGCACGGCTCCTACCCGGCCTGCGGCATCGTCGACCTCACCAACCCCGCCGCCGTGGAGTGGTTCAAGGGACTGCTCCGCCCGCTGCTGGAGCAGGGGGTCCAGGTCTTCAAGACCGACTTCGCCGAGGGCGTCCCGCACGACGCGGTCGCGGCCAACGGCATGTCGGGCACCGACCTGCACAACGTCTACACGCTGCTGTTCAACGACGCCGTCTCCGATGTGACCCGGGAGGTCACCGGGCACGGCATGGTGTGGGCGCGCTCGTCGTTCCTCGGCGGGCAGCGGCACTCGGCGCAGTGGAGCGGCGACACCTACACCAGCTACGCCGCGATGGGCAGCACGCTGCGCGGCGGGCTGGCGCACGGCCTGTCCGGCGTCCCGTTCTGGAGCCACGACGCGGGCGGGTTCACCGGCAGGCCCACCGACGACCTGTACGTCAGGTGGACCCAGTTCGGCGCGCTCTCCCCGCTGCTGCGCCTGCACGGCACCACCAGCCGGGAGCCGTGGGAGTTCCCCGAGGTCGAGACGGAGGCGGTCGAGGCGCTGCGGCTGCGCTACCGGCTCATGCCGTACATCTACACGGCGGCCGTCGAGGCGGCCAGGACCGGGGCGCCGATGATGCGGGCATTGTGCGTGGACTACCCGGACGACCCGGTGGCCTGGCAGGCCGACCTGCAGTATCTCCTCGGCCGCGACCTGCTGGTGGCGCCGATGACCTCGCCGGAGCAGGTCAGGAGGGTCTACCTGCCGCGAGGGGAGTGGGTGGACCACTGGACGGGCGAGATCCTGCCCGGCGGCCGGTACGTCACGGTCGCCACGCCGCTGGACCGCGTCCCGCTCTTCGCCCGGCGCGGCGCGATCGTCCCCGTCCTCGCCGACCCGGGCGGGACCGTGGGGGACGGGCCGTTCGGGGAGATCACCCTGGTCGCGTACGGCGTCGGGGCCGGCACCGGTACCGGCGCCGAGACCCGTGAGGCCGGTACCACCGTCTCCGACCTCGACGGGGACACCACGATCACCGCGGTCCCCGACGGGGAGGGGCTGCGGGTGACCGTCTCGGGGAGCGCGCGGATCGCGGGCGTCGAACTGGTGGGCTCGGACGTCCCGATCGTCGTCACCACCGTCTAGGAGAACCACCGTCTAGGAGAGCCGCCGTCTAGGAGAAGAACCACCACCTAGGAGAAGAACCATGCTCAACCTCAAGGCGGGTGTCGCCCTGGTGGCCGCGCTCGCGGCGCTCGTCGCCTGCGGCGGCACCGAGAAGGCGGCGGAGACGCCCGCCGCGGGCGCTCCCCGGGTCCTGAAGCTCTGGCACTACGAGAGCGCCGACAGCGCGATGGGCAAGGCCTGGGCCGAGGCCGTCAAGCGGTTCCAGGCCACGCACCCCGGCGTGACGGTGAAGTTCGAGGAGAAGGCGTTCGAGCAGATCCGCCAGTCGGCGGGGATGATCCTCAACTCGGACGAGGCCCCCGACGTGATGGAGTACAACAAGGGCAACGCCTCCGCCGGCCTGCTGTCGAAGCAGGGCCTGCTCACCGACCTCACCCCGGAGGTGACCAGGCGGGGCTGGGACAAGCTGCTCAGCCCCTCGATCCAGACGACCGCGCGCTACGACGAGCGCGGCGTCATGGGCGCGGGCAAGTGGTACGGCGTCCCCAACTACGCCGAGTACGTGATGGTCTACTACAACAAGGACGCGTTCGAGAAGGCGGGCGTGAAGGTGCCCACGACCTTCGAGGAGTTCACCGCCGCGCTCGACACGTTCGCCAAGGCCGGGACCACCCCCCTCGCCGTCGGCGGCGCCGAGTACCCCGCGCAGCAGATCTTCTACCAGCTCGCGCTGAGCAAGGCGCAGCGGCCGTGGGTGGACGCCTTCCAGCTCTACAAGGGCAAGGTCGACTTCAAGGGCCCGGAGTTCAGGTACGCGGCCGACACCCTCGCCGACTGGGTGAAGAAGGGCTACATCGGCAAGGACTCCGCCGGGATCAAGGCCGAGGACATGGGGGTCTCCTTCATCGGCGGCGAGTATCCGATCCTGGTCTCCGGCAGCTGGTGGTACGGCCGCTTCGCCAGTGAGATCAAGGACTTCGAGTGGGGCTCGTTCCTGTGGCCGGGCAACACGATGAGCGCCGGGTCCAGCGGCAACATCTGGGTCGTCCCCGAGAGCGCGAAGAACAAGGACCTCGCCTACGACTTCATCGACATCACGATGCAGAAGGACATCCAGAACCTGCTCGGCAACTCCGGCGGCGTCCCGGTGGCCGCGGACACCGCCGCGATCACCGACGGGAAGAGCAAGGAGCTGATCGAGAACTTCAACACGCTCTCGACCTCCGACGGGCTCGCCTTCTACCCCGACTGGCCGGCGCCCGGCTACTACGACGTGCTCGTGTCGGGCGTGCAGAACATCATCAACGGCACCAAGACCTCCGACCAGGTCCTGGACGAGATCGCCGCGCCGTACGAGGAGAACCTCGCCGACATCGGCAACTGATTCCTTTCCCGCGACTTTTTCTCGACCTGATACGGCACGGCACGGGTCGTACGTACGAAGAAACAGAGAGGAGACCTCCGATGCAGAGGTCTCGCGACCGCGGGTACTGGGTGTTCCTGCTGCCGGGCGCCGTGCTGTTCACCGCGGTCGTCGCGGTGCCGTTCCTGATGAACGTCGGGATCGGGTTCACCCGGTGGCAGGGGATCGGCGACCCGCGGTGGATCGGGCTGGACAACTACGTGAGGCTCGCGGCCGACGCGCGGTTCTGGACCTCCTTCCGCAACAATGTCGCGCTGATCGTCGCGATGGCGGTCGTCCCGACGATCGTCGGCCTGGTCCTCGCGGCGACCCTGTTCGACCACGTGGGCAGGAGGTTCGGTCCCCGCGCCGCCGGGGCGCTGCGGGCCGCGTACTACCTGCCGCAGGTGCTGCCGGTCGCGGTCGCCGGGATCGTCTGGGGCTGGATCATGCACCCGCGCTTCGGGGCGCTCAACGAGCTGCTCGGGGCGCTGGGGATGGAGCCGAGGAACTGGCTCGGCGACCCGGCCTGGGCGCTGCCGAGCGTGATGGCGATCATGGTGTGGTTCCAGATCGGCTACCCGGTCGTCATCTTCATGGCCGGGCTGCAGCGGGTCGACCCCACCCTGTACGAGGCCGCCGAGATGGACGGCGCGTCGTGGTGGCGCAGGTTCTGGCACATCACGATCCCGCAGATCCGGCCGGAGATCTACGTGGTCCTGCTGACCTGCACGATCGCCGCGCTCAAGGTCTTCGGGCCGATCTTCGTGCTGACCAGGGGCGGTCCGGGCGGGGCCACGCTCGTGCCGTCCTACTTCAGCTACCAGAACTTCTTCGAGAAGGCCAACGTCGGGTACGGCGCGGCGATCGCCACCGTGCTCACCCTCGTGATCATCGCGGTGACGGTGTTCTTCCTGCGGGTTCAGGACCGGGACGGGGAATCATGATCCGGAAATACTCGGTCCTGGTCTCGCTGGTCGTGCTGGCCGTCGTGATGCTGGTGCCGTTCGCCGTCGTCACGCTCAACGCGCTGAAGTCCCCGGCCGACTACTCCTCGGGCGGGCCCCTCGGCCTGCCCTCGGAGCTCTACCTCGACGGGATCGTCGAGTTCTGGAACCGGGTCGACTTCGGCGGCAAGCTCTGGAACAGCCTGCTGATCAGCGGCTCGGTCGCGGTGCTCGCCACGGTGCTGTCGGTGCTCAACGCCTACGCGCTCGGCATCGGCAGGGTGCGCGGCCGGATGTGGATCCTCGTCCTCTTCCTGGTGGCCAACACGCTGCCGCAGGAGGCGCTGGTCTACCCGCTGTACTACCTGGCCAAGCAGACCGGCCTCTACGACACCCGGCTCGGGGTGATCATCGTCTTCACGGTCATCCAGAGCGCCTTCGGGACGTACCTGCTCGCCTCGGTGCTCGGCCGCTTCCCGCGCGAGATCCTGGAGGCCGCGGCCCTCGACGGGGCGGGCAGGTGGCGGGCCCTGTGGCAGGTCGTCGTGCCGATCAGCAGGCCGACGCTGAGCGTGCTGCTCGTCTTCTTCTTCATCTGGACCTGGAACGAGTTCTTCCTGCCGCTGGTCTTCCTCGTCTCCAACGAGAACCAGACCGTCCCGGTCGCGCTGGGGGTGCTGCAGGGCGACAAGATGATGGACGCGACGATGTCCAGCGCCTCGGCGCTGCTCGGCATCCTCCCGGCCGTCGTCTTCTTCCTCATCTTCCAGCGCACGCTGACCCGCGGCGTGACCGTCGGCGCCGTCAAGTGACGGTGGCGCCGTCAGGTGACCCTTCAGACCTCCTGCGACGCCGTACGCCGCTCGGGGGCGGACGGCGTCCCGGGAGCGGCGTCTCCTCGACTCCCCTGACCTACGACCCTTCTCGACCTTCGCGCCTTCTCTGCCTTCGACTCCCTGACCTTCGACTCCCCCTGACCTGGAGGCGAAATGTCGTTACCCGCCAAGTCCGTCAAGTCCGTCGCGGCGGTCGCCGCGACGGCCCTCACCCTGGGACTGTGCGCGGCCCCCGCCCGCGCGGCCCACGAACGACCACTCCCCGGTTCCGTGGAAGCGGCCCCCGAGTTTCCCTTCCGCGACCCCTCGCTCCCGCTGGAGCGGCGCATGGAAGACCTGCTCGGACGCCTCACCACGGCGGAGAAGGTGTCCTGGCTCCACCAGTACCAGCCCGCGGTGGAGCGGCTCGGCATCGGGCTGTTCAAGACCGGCACCGAGGCGCTGCACGGCGTCGCCTGGTCCACCGACGTCGACAACGGCGGGAACGTCGTGACGGCGGAGGGCACCGTGTTCCCGCAGGCCGTCGGCCTGGCCAGCACCTGGAACCCCGACCTGGTCGAGAAGGTCGGCACGGCCGTCGGGGAGGAGGCCAGGGGCTACCACGCGGAGAACCCCCGCCTGTGGGGCCTGCAGCTGTGGACACCGGTGGTCAACCCGCTCCGCGACCCCCGCTGGGGCCGCAACGAGGAGGGCTACTCCGAGGACCCGCTGCTCACCGGCGCGATCTCCACCGCGTACGGCTCGGGCATCCAGGGCGACGACCCGGACCACCTGCGGGCGGCGCCGGTGCTCAAGCACTTCCTGGGCAACAACAACGAGGTCCGCCGCGACACGACCTCCTCCAGCCTGCGCCCGCGCGTCCTGCACGAGTACGAGTACCCGGCGTACCGGACGGCGCTGGAGGCGGGCGCGGCCACCGGCGTGATGACGTCGTACAACCTGGTCAACGGGCGGCCCGCCACGGTCACCGACCTGAACTCCACCGTCAGGGCCTGGTCGGACCGGCCGGTGTTCAACGTCTCCGACGCCGGGGGGCCCAACAACCTGACCGGCTCCCAGGACTACTTCGCCACCAAGGCCGAGGCCGCCGCCGCCATGCTCAAGGCGGGCGTCGAGAGCTTCACGGTGGACAACACCGACGGCGCCCCGACGGTGGCCGCGGTGAACGAGGCGCTGGCGCGGGGGCTGCTCACCCAGGCCGACCTCGACACCGCCGTCCGCCGCATCCTCGGCGTCCGGTTCCGGCTCGGCGAGTTCGACCCGGACGGCGGCCCGTACGGGAGGATCACCAAGGACGTGGTCGACAGCCCCGCGCACCGGAGGCTGGCCCGGCGGACCGCGGCCGAGGCGGCGGTGCTGCTGAAGAACTCCGGGAACACCCTGCCGCTGCGTCCTTCGCAGAAGGTCGCGGTGGTCGGCCCGCTGGCCGACACCCTCTACACCGACTGGTACTCGGGCAGGCTCCCGTACCGGGTCACCCCGCTCGACGGGATCGGGGAGCGGGCCGCCACGGTCACCTCCGAGGGCGTCGACAGGATCGCGCTCAAGTCCGGCGGCAGATACCTCACCGCGGGCACCGGGGCGGGCGCGGACCTGAGGCTCTCGGGGACCTCGGCGGGCCCGACCGAGCAGTTCGACGTCTTCGACTGGGGCCAGGGGATCGTCACCCTGCGCAGCGTCGCCAACGGCAGATACGTCAGCCGCGCCAACTGGTCCACGCTGGTCAACAACCAGGAACAGCCCACCGGCTGGTTCGTGCAGGAGCAGTTCACGCTGGAGGCGCAGGCCGACGGCACGACACTGCTGCGCTACGCGGGCTACGAGACCGCCTACGACTGGTTCGGCCCCGACAGGTACGTCAGGGCCGCCCCCGACGGCACGCTCGGCCTCACCGTCGCCGAGAACGCCACCCGCTTCGAGAAGGAGGTCGTGCGCAGCGGCGTCGGCGAGGCCGCCGCGGCGGCGAAGGACGCCGACGTGGCGGTGGTCGTGGTCGGCAGCATGCCGTTCATCAACGGCCGCGAGGACCACGACCGGACGGACCTCGGCCTCGCCGAGGGGCAGCGGGCGCTCGTGGAGGCGGTGCGCGCGGCCAACCCGAACACGGTCGTGGTGCTGGAGAACAGCTACCCGACCACGATCGACGGCCTCCAGGACACCGTCCCGGCGATCCTGTGGACCACCCACGCCGGCGCCGAGACCGGCCACGCCCTGGCCGACCTGCTGTACGGCGACGCCAACCCGGCCGGGCGCCTCACCCAGACCTGGCCCCGGGCCGGCACGCCCCTGCCGGACATCCTCGACTACGACATCGTCAAGACCGGCTCGACCTACCTGTACTCGAAGCGCAGCCCGCTCTACGCCTTCGGCCACGGGCTGAGCTACACCACCTTCGGCTACCAGGGCCTCAAGGCCGTGAAGAAGGGGGACGGGCACGAGGTGAGCGTCCGCGTCACCAACACCGGCTCCCGGGCGGGCGACGAGGTCGTCCAGCTCTACACCCACCAGCACACCTCCCGGGTGGAGCAGCCGGTCAAACAGCTGCGCGGCTTCCAGCGGGTGAGCCTGGCCCCCGGGGAGTCGAAGGTCGTGAGGTTCACGCTCAGGACCGCCGACCTGGCGCTGTGGGACGTGACCAGGGGCCGCTTCGCGGTGGAGCCGTCCACCCACGACGTCATGGTCGGCTCGTCCTCCGACCGGATCCGGCAGCGGGCGACCGTGCGGGCGGACGGCGAGCGCGTCCCGGCCCGCGACCTCACCCGGACCACCCGCGCCGCCGACTTCGACGACTACGCGGGCGTCGAGCTGGTCGACGAGACCAAGGTCCGCGGTGACGCGGTCGGGGCCTCGGCGGGCGAGTGGATCTCCTTCGAGGGCGCCGACCTCCGCGCCGGGGTCACCGGCGTGCGGCTCGGGGTCGCGGCCACCGCCGCCTCCTCCGTCGAGATCCGCCTCGGCTCCCCGACCGGCAGGCTCGCCGGGACCGTGCCGGTGGCGGCCACCGGCGGGACCTACTCGTGGGCCACGGCCACCGCCCCCGTCTCGGGCGTACGCGGCGGGCAGGACGTCTACCTGGTCTTCCGGGGCTCCCTGCGGATCAAGGACGTGACCTTCACCCGCTGACCGCCCCCCTCCCGCTGACCGCCCCCCTTCCGCTGAGCGCCTCCTCCCGCGGCCCGCCTCCTTTCACGGGGGGCGGGCCGTGCGGCGAGGTCGTCGCCGGTCGGCCCAGGGCCGGCACCCACCTCCTCCAGCACGCCCCCGGCGGCGACGCCCTGGGGCGGATCCCGGCCTACCCGGTCGCGCTCACCCGGCCGCTGCGCATCGAGGGTGAGGATCCGCCCGGCCGGTGGGTCTTTTACGACTCCCGGGTCACAATGTCATTCGATTTTCCCGGCGGGGACGCCGCCCTCGGCATCGCCCACGGCATCGGCGGGCCGTTCACCCTGCTCGTCCAAGTCCCGCGCCGAAACGTCGACGTGGACGGGCACCGAAGAAATGAGTAACGTGACGCCCGTGCCCCGAACCTCTCTTCTGGCCGCCGCCCTCACGGTGTCGGTCTGCCTTGCGAATGCCTCAGCGGCAAGCGCGGCTTCATCGTCGCCGACCCAGGCGTCGATGGGTGCCACTCACGCGTCGATGTCAGCCGAACTGGGCCTGCTACAGGGGCCGCAAACCCTGGTCACGTCCAAGCAGACGGCCATCACCAAGATCAAATCCCTGCTGACGACTTTCTTCACCGATCAGCAGCTGTCCATGATCCTGGACAGGATGGCACAGGACATCTACACCAACAAACCTTTCAAGGAATCCTTCGCCACTCTCATCACCCCGAGCATTCTCACTTCAAGTCAGATAAAGGTCTTATTGGCCTCCGGGATTTCGTCGACAAAGGCTGTCGCGGTCCTTTCTCGCAGGTTCGAACCATATTACAACAATATAAGCAAGAAAATTTCCGCAATGAAAAGCGGGAATACAAAAGGAGACTGCTTCGATCAGGTCAACGTGATGGTGGCCGCGTATCTCACCAAGGCCAATGTCACGCCGGTTCTGACCGAGATCAAGAGCAGTCTGACGTCGAAGGAGTGGCAGTCCGTGAGAACTCATGGCGCGGCACTGTTCCTCTGGAGCAAGTACGGGCTGTAGGGCCGCCTGGTCCGCGCCGGCCGAAGTGGCGATCATCCAGGCGCGCCGGAGGAGTCGGCGGGGCGGTTCGGTGCTCCACGGAGCGGCCGAGCTCGTCGCTGACCTGCACCTACGGCGTGCCTGGACCCGTACACCCCAACCCGCCGCGCCAGGGCGCTCTGCGGGCCGTCAACGCCGGCCACGGGATGGCCGCCAGGCCGGTTCGCGGGAGCCCTCCCCACCTCTGGTGGCATGGAACGGCCGGGATCCCGTAAAAGACGATCGGCCCGCGTACCGATCGGCGGCGCCAGGTGATTTCCCCTGGTCCATCAGGCTTTATGGTGCTTTGCGACTATGTGCCAGAAGGTTTGCTAGTACGGGCACATAAGGGGGGAATCGGCCTCGTCGTCGTGCTGTTTGAATCATGAACGCCAGACCGAGTTCCAGGAGGCATCATGACGACCACGACTCGTCCCGCCGAGGCTTCGGGACAGTTCGCCATCGGGGGCGACCTCACCGTCAACCGTCTCGGCTACGGGTCGATGCAGCTCACCGGCGAGGGCGTGTGGGGGGACCCGCGCGACCCCGAGGAGGCCGTCCGCGTCCTGCGCAGGGCCGTCGAGCTCGGCGTGAACCTCATCGACACCGCCGACTCCTACGGCCCGTTCGTCGCCGAGCTGCTCATCAAGAAGGCGCTGCACCCCTACGCCGACGACCTGGTCATCGCGACCAAGGCGGGATTCACCCGGCAGGGGCCCGGGATCTGGACGCCGGTCGGCCGTCCCGAGTACCTGCGCCAGCAGGTCGAGCTGAGCCTGCGCCACCTCGGCGTCGAGCGGATCGACCTGCTGCAGCTGCACCGCATCGACCCGGCCGTCCCTGTCGCCGACCAGGTCGGGGAGCTCGCGCTGATGCAGCGGGAGGGCAAGATCCGGCACATCGGCCTCAGCGAGGTCAGCGTCGAGGACGTCGAGGAGGCGGGCAAGTCCGCGACGATCGTCTCGGTGCAGAACCTCTACAACCTCGCGCACCGCGACGCCGAGCCGCTGCTCGAGTACTCCGAGGCCAACGGCATCGCCTTCATCCCCTGGTTCCCGCTCGCCACCGGCAAGCTCGCGGCGGAGGGCGGACCGCTCGCCGCGGCGGCCAAGGAGCACGGCGCCACCCCGTCGCAGCTCGCCCTGGCCTGGCTGCTGCGCCGCTCCCCGGTGATGCTGCCCATCCCCGGCACCTCGACGGTCGCCCACCTGGAGGACAACGTCGCCGCCGCGACCGTGCAGCTCACCGACGCCGAGTTCGACGCCCTGAGCAGGGGAGCCTGAGGGAGACGGCCCGTTGCGGGGGCCTCGCGGCGATCCGGGGAAGCGTCCCGTCGAGGACGCTCGGTTCCGCACCGGCCGCGACGCGGCTCAGCGTGATGTCCCGGGATCGGCACCGGGCTCGTGCGGATCCGAGCGGGGGGACGGTGGGAAGCGGAGCACCCAGCGGCGCTGCCACGGGGTCTCGACGGCCCTGGGGTGGTGATGCTCGCGCGCCCAGGCGACGGCGTCGGCCGGGGCCAGGCCGGCCAGGACGGCGAGGCAGGCGACGACCGTGCCGGTGCGCCCGACGCCGCCCCCGCAGGCGACCTCCACCGCGGTGCCCGCCCGAGCCCGCTCGTGCAGCGCGCGGATTCGCCGTACGGCCAGGTCGTGGTCGCGGGGCAGCAGGAAGTCGGGCCACCGGATCCACTCGTGCGGCCACCGCGGCTCGCTCTCATGGCGACGGCGGAGCCGGTCGGAGCCGAGGTACAGGCCGAAGCCGGGCACCGGCCCCTCCGGCAGGGGATGGCGCAGGCCGCGGCCGCGGATCCAGGAGCCGTCCGGCAGTCGGATGGCGCCCACGAGCGGCGCCCCGCTCACCGGCCCGCTCACCGGCCCGCTCGCCATCCCGCTCGCCATCCCGCTCGCCGGCCTGTCGACCGGCCCGCCGGCCGGGCCGGTCGCCGCGTCGTCCCCGGTGTCCCGCATCGCGTCCTCCTCGTGTCTCTCGCTGGGCTCTCTCACTGGGCGCTGCCCAGTCGATGTCGTGCGCGGTGATTGGCGACATTGAGCCGGTTGCCGCACAGGTCGGGCATGCAGTAGACGCGGCGTCCTCCGCGGCTGGTGTCGACGAACACGCCGCGGCAGCCCGGGGCGACACAGGCGCGGAACCGGCCGTGGCCGAGGGCGCGGACGGCGCCGAGCAGCCCGACACCGATGAGCGCGGCCAGTTCCTCGGCGGGCGACGCGCCCGGCGCGGTCGGGACGTGCCACTGCCACCGCCCACCGGGATCGCGGTCCAGCACCGGGCTGAGACCGGCCCGCCCGGCCAGCACGGCGGCGCCCGCGACGGCCTGCTCCTCCGTCTCGGTCTCCACGACGCCACGCGCCTCCCGGCGCAGCAGGTGAACCTCGCGGACCTCGTCGCCGGTCGGTGACCGTCCGTCCGCCAGGGCGTCGAGTCGCAGCCCGTGCTCCGCGAGGAAGCGTGTCAACGCCTCCGGGGTCGGCAGGGCGTCCCCGGCCGCCCGCACGGTGGGCGAGGTGTTGGCCAGGTCGCCGGCCACGGCCGCCCCCACCACGTAGTCGGCGATGGAGATGCGCATGTCTCACCGCCTCCTCGGTAACCGATAAAACGAAAATATACCCCTTACATCCCGGCGAAGTCACGGGCCGCGTCTCGTCGGCGAGGAGCCCGGAAAATTTTTCGTGAGACTACTTGCGAACTGATCTGCCGCTAACCTATAACTGAACTAAGAGGTTTTCGAGGAGGCAGGCTTGAGGATACCTGCCAGTTCACACGGAGGTGGTTACCGATGCTGCTGACGTCGATCGACCCGTTCATCCAGGAGTTCGACCGCCAGTTCGACCGGTTCGCGCGCCAGGCCCTCGGATCGGGCGAGAGCGCCGCGCGCGGGGCCATGCCGCTGGACGGTGTCCGGCGCAAGGACGACGTCCTCCTGAGGTTCGATCTCCCGGGCATCGACCCCGACACCATCGAGGTGACCGTCGACCGCGGGGTGCTCTCGGTGAGCGCCGGTCGCGAGGAGGAGTACGGCGAGGACGACCGCCTGTTCGTCCGCGAGCGCCCGATGGGCACCTTCACCCGCCGCGTCTACCTGTCCGAGCACCTCGACAGCGAGAAGGTCGACGCCGCCTACTCCAACGGCGTCCTGGCGGTGCGCATCCCGGTCATCGAGCGGGCCAAGCCCCGCAAGGTCGCGATCCAGAAGGCCGAGGACGTGTCCGACCAGAGGTCGATCAAGGCGTGAGGTCCAGGAGCTGACCGCAGAACCTTCTCGGGGTGGGCGCCGGGTTCCGGCGCCCACCCCGCGCGTTTCCCGCGCCCGCCACGGACCTCCCGGTCACCGACCTCCCGTAAGAAATCCAGCGAACCCCCACACGGGAAAGGAGCGGTGATGGCCCGGTTGCCCTTCGACGACGAGCACGCCCCGCTGTACTCCGTCGGCCAGGTCGCCGACATGCTCGACGTCGAGCAGGCGTTCCTGCGCCGGCTCGACGAGCACGACGTGGTCAGCCCCGCCCGCTCCGCCGGCGGCCAGCGGCGCTACACCCGCCACGAGATCGGCGACCTCCAGGACGCCATCCGGCTCGTGGGCGAGGGCATGAGCCTCGCCGCCGTACGCCGGATCTTCGCCCTGCAGCAGCAGGTCCGCGACCTTCGGGAGGAGCTGGCCGGCGAGCGTGCCCTCCGGCGGGAGGACCCGCCCTCCGAGGGGCCGCTCAGCCCTTGACGGCGCCGATGATCACTCCCTTGGTGAAGTGCCGCTGGACGAACGGGTAGAGGAACAGCACCGGGAGCAGCGCGACGACGATGATGGCCATCTGGATGGCCAGGCTCGGCGGCGGCGCCTGCCCGGCGACGGTGCTGACGCCGCTCTGGCCGGCGACCAGCGACTGGCCCTGGAGCACGTACTGCCGCAGCACCACCTGCAGCGGCCACTTGGCGTTGTCGTTCAGATAGAGGACGGCGTTGAAGAACGAGTTCCAGTAGCCGACCGCGTAGAACATGCCGATGACGGCCGTGACGCCCTTCGACATGGGCAGCACGATGGTGCGCAGGATGCGGAACTCGCTCGCGCCGTCGATGCGGGCGCTGTCGGTCACCTCCTCGGGGATGTTCATGAAGAACGCCCGCATCACCACGAGGTTGAACGCGGTGACCGCGCCGGGCAGGATCAGCGACCAGTACGTGTCGATCAGCCCCAGCGAGCTGACCAGCAGGTAGTTGGGGATCAACCCCGGGCCGAACAGGAACGTCAGCAGGATCAGGAACAGCATCGGCCGGTGCAGCAGCGAGCCCGGCCGCGACAGCCCGTAGGCGGCCAGCACGGTGACGGTCAGGCTGATCGCCGTGCCGACGAGGGTCACGCCGAGGCTGACCCCGACCGCCCGGGTCACCACGCCGCCGGAGAACAGTTCCTCGTACGCGGCGAGGGACAGCCCGCCCGGCACGGTGACCAGGCCGCCGGCCTCCGTCACCGCCTCCTGGGTGGACAGGCTGGTCAGCACGACCATGTAGATCGGGAAGAGCACGCACGTGACGATGAGCGCGAGGACGAGCCCCTTGAGGAGCGCGCCGGCGCGGCTGGGCCGCTCGGCCCAGGGGGGAAGAGTCGTCATGATCGTTTGTAGATCCCCTGCTCGCCGAATCGGTGGGCGACCTTGTTGGCCACCAGGATCAGCGCCAGTCCCACCAGGCCCTTCACCAGGCCGGCCGCCGCGCCGTAGCTCCACTCGCCGGTCAGCAGCGTGCGCCAGTACACGAACGTGTCCAGCACCTCGGCGGCGTCCCTGCCGACCGCGTCGCGCTGCAGGAAGAACTGCTCGAAGCCGACGTTCAGCGCCTCGCCGAGGCGCAGGATCAGCAGCAGCACGATGACCGGGCGCAGGCCGGGCAGGGTGATGTGCCACAGCCGCCGCCAGCGGCTCGCGCCGTCGACGGCGGCGGCCTCGTAGAGGTTCTGGTTGATGGCCGCCAGCGCGGCCAGGAAGATGATCGTTCCCCAGCCGGCGTCCTTCCAGACCGTCTCCGCCGTCACCAGCGCGATGAACGTATCCGGATTTGTCATGATGTCGATGCCGTCGTACCCGTGGTCCCGCAGCACCTGCGAGAGCAGGCCCGCGCCCCCGAACATCTGCTGGAACAGCGTGACCACCAGCACCCACGAGAAGAAGTGCGGCATGTAGACGATGCCCTGGATGAACAGGCGCAGCCGGGGCCGCACCACGCTGTCCAGGAGCACGGCCAGCATGATCGGTATGGGGAAGTAGAAGACCAGCTGGAACGCGGTGATCGTCAGGGTGTTGATCGTCGCGTCCCAGAAGCTCGCGTCGAACACCAGCCAGTGGAAGTTGGCGAACCCCACCCACGGGCTGTCCCCGATGCCCACGTACGGCGAGTAGTCCTGGAACGCGATCACGTTGCCGAGCAGCGGGACGTAGTGGAACAGGACCAGCAGACCGATCGCGGGAAGGGCCATGAGCAGCAGCTGCCAGTCACGTCTCAGGCGCGTTCCGAAGGGTCGCGGGCGCGTCCGTCTTGTCCTGGGACCCCTTTTACGGACATCCTTGGAGGTGCCGGCGCCGGCGGGTGAGGTCAGGTCACCCGCCGGCCCGGTCCTTCCACGCCTGCCCGACGGCGTCCTAAGCACGGCCGTTGTCCCGCAGGACCTTCATGTAGAACTCGCGGGCCTCGTCCCCGCCGTCCCGCCGCCACTCCGTGGCGATCTGCTTGGCGTCGCTCACCGGCCGCCGGCCGCGCATGATGTCGGTGAACTTGTCCTCGGTGGGGACCTGCAGCCCGGAGTACTTCGACGGCCGCTGGATCCTGATCCCGTCGAACGGGCCCTTCTCCAGGTACTGGAAGCTCGCGTTCTGCCACTCCATGTTGAGCTTCACCGCGTCGGACCAGGGCCAGTCCACGTACAGCGGGCGCCCGCCCAGGAAGCCGTAGGTGTAGGCGACCTCCTTGCGGCCGAGGTCGTTGGTCTGCGGGACGTTGCCCTCGCCCCGGGTGAAGTGCTTGCCCTCCACGCCGAAGTTGGCGAGCTCGTACTCCTTGGTCCCGTACGGCGCCGCGCACCAGTTGAGGATGGAGAGGATCTCCTCCACCTTCTCCTTCGGCAGGCCCTTCCTGACGAAGGTGAAGATGCCCGCCGCCTCGCCGTGGTACATCAGCGGCGTGCCGCCGTCGTGGGCGAAGACCGGGAAGGCGCCCAGGCTGAAGTCGGGGTTCTTGCCGCGGTGCTGCTGCAGGAGCTCCTTCCAGCCGCCCAGCCCGTCGCGGTAGACGAGGATCTGACCGGCCCCGATCAGCTCCTTCTCGTTGGCGCCCTTGCTGCCGGCGACGCTCGGGTGGACCAGCCCCTCCTTGAAGACCTTCCGCATGAACTCCAGCATCAGCTCGAACTCGGGGGTCTCGTACTTGTGGACGAGCTTGCCGCCCTCGTAGCGCCAGTCCCGCGGGATGCGGAAGGTCGGCCACATCATCTCGTGGATGCTGCCGAACGCCCAGCGCTTGGCCTTGGCGTCGGTGATCTCCTTGCCCAGCTCGAACAGCTCGTCGGCGCTCTTGGGGTTGGCGTTCCAGCCGTTCTTGTCGAACAGGTCCTTGCGGTAGAGCAGCGCGAAGGGGTAGGGCTCGGTCGGGAAGGGCACCGCCATGAGCCTGTCGTTCCAGACCGACCACTGCCACGCGGCCGTCGGCAGGGCGGCCAGCAGCGGGTAGGGCTTGACCTTGTCGCCCTGGAGGTAGGGGGTGAGGTCCTCGAAGGTCTTGTCGACGGCGGTGTTGAAGTCCGCCATCTTGTCGATCTCCCAGCTCGGGATGACCATGATCTCCGGGATGTCCCCGGAGGCGAGCCTGGCGATGGCCTTGTCGGCGTAGACGTTGCCGTCGGTGATCTGGAACTCCACGGTCGCGCCGATGTCGGCGTTGACGGCCTGGAAGTAGGAGTTGCTCGCCAGGCCGGGCGGCGGCGGGCCCCACAGCGGGGTCATGGCCTTGTAGGTGCCCCCCTTGCCCGCCTTCTGGGTGAGCGCGGCGGTGGGGGTGGCCGGGTAGGAGGTGAAGCCGCCGCTGACGTCGGGGACCCCCGGCAGGGTGGAGACCGTGCCGGGGATGTCAGGCTTGATGCCGGGGAAGGCGGTGTAGGTGGGGGTGAGGGACGTCAGCTTGTCCGCCGCGGCGGCCGTGGCGCCCCCGCTGCCGGGCCGGGGGCCGGTCGGCGCGGAGCACGCGCCCAGCAGCCCGCCGCCCGCGACCATCGCGGCGCTCAGTCCCACCAGCCCGAGGAATCCACGGCGGCTGGTCATCGCGCCCGGGGGAAGATCCTTCACGGGGCGCTCCCTTCGTTGTTTCGAGACGGATCCGGGGTGTCGTGGGGGACGGCTCCGGGGTAGAATTAGTTAGTCTTTCGACCAAACAAATTAGTCGAGGGTGGCCGCCGCCACAAGGGACCGCCGATCGCGGGGAGCCGGGGAGCGGTCACGGATTGGTGAACGATGGGGCATGATGGGGCCAGCCTGGCCGAGCGGGAGCGGGACTCACCTTGATCACATCTACGACTGACCCGCGGCCGGCCGACTTCGCCGACGTGCGGGCCACCAACCTCGCCGTCGTGCTGAGGTTCGTACGCGCGCACGCGCCGTGCTCGCGGGCCGACATCGCGGCGTCGACCGGTCTCAACAAGGCGACCGTGTCGAGCCTGGTCGCCGATCTGATCGACCGCCGCCTGGTCAGGGAGACCGGCCTGACGGAGAACCGCGTCGGCCGCCCCGCCACGATGCTCGTGCTCGACGGCTCGCCGTACGCGGCGATCGGCATCGAGGTCAACGTCGACTACGTCACCGCGGTCGCGGTGGACCTGTCGGGGGAGAAGCTGCTGTCCTGGCGCAGGTCCTTCCCCGGCGCGGCCGGCACGGCGGGCCAGGCCATGGCCACCGTCGCGGGGATCGTCCGCCGGGTGGTGACCCGGATGGCCAAGGAGGAACGCCAGGTCCTGGGGCTCACCGTGGGCGTGCCGGGGCTGATCGGCACCGACGGCACCGTGCGCATCGCGCCCAACCTCGGCTGGCGCGACGCCGACCTGTGCGGCGACCTCACCAAGGCCCTGCGCGACCCGGGCTTCCCTGTCCAGGTCGACAACGACGCCAACCTGGCGGCCCTGGCCGAGCACCGCTTCGGCCCGCACGCCGGGACGGCCAACCTGGTCTACCTCACCGGCGAGATCGGGGTCGGGGCCGGGATCATCCTCGACGGGCGGCTGCGCCGGGGCGGCCAGGGGTACGGCGGCGAGATCGGGCACATCCAGCTCGACCCCTTCGGCGCCGAGTGCCGCTGCGGGCGCCTGGGCTGCCTGGAGGCCGTCGCCGGGATCGGCGCCGTGCTGGAACACGCCGCGATCTCGCCCGCCGAGGTCGAGGTCGAGCTCGACGAGGTGGTGCGGCTGGCCCGCGCGGGCGACGCGCGCACGCTCGCGGTCCTCAGCTCGGTGGGACACAACCTCGGCAAGGGCGTGGCCCTGATGACCAACCTGCTCAACCCCGAGGTGGTCATCCTGGGCGGCTACTACGTGCCTCTCGCGCCGTGGCTGCTGCCCGCGGTGGAGGCCGAGACCCGGGGGCGCACGATCGCCCCGGAGGCCGGGGGCTGCGAGATCGTGGCCTCCACGCTCGGATACGGGGCGGCCGCGCTGGGGGGCGCCGCCCGGGTGCTCGACTCCGTCGACTCCGGGCGTCTGCCGCGGGTCTCGTGATCGGCCGACTGCTGACCGCCGACCGCTGGGTGCTGGCCGCTGGCCGCTGGCCGCTGGGTGCTGAGCGCCGGGTGGTGCTGAGCGCCGGGTGCCGGTCCGCGTCCGGTGAGGACGCCGGGCCGGGCATCGCCCTGGGTTCACGCTGTTTTCAGTTAGATTCATGATGTTCCCGGCGGATCTCCCGGCCCGGATCCGGAGGGATCCGGGGTGCTCGCAGGCGGTCTTCCGCTCCGGGCCCCGGGGGGACCGAGGTGGTTCACCGCCGCCTCTTGACCTTGACCGCACGGGGGTGCACCCTTCATGGAAGCTCCGTTCGAAACACGCGCGTAACGATCGCCGGGGCGCGCGGGTGGCGACGGAGTTTTCCCGGACCGATCGTCGAAGCGCTTCGACCGGGGCGCCCTTCCAGGTCGGAACCGGGTCGAAAGCACGTCGGAATCGAAGCGCTTCGACGCTCCCAAAGGGATGGTCCCCGATGAACGAACCGTTCCGTGACCCCGAACTCCCCCTCGCGCAGCGGATCGCGGACCTGCGGGACCGGCTGACCCTGGAGGAGAAGATCGGGTTGCTGCACCAGTACCAGCGTCCGGTGGAGCGCCTCGGGCTCGGCCCGTTCCGCACCGGCACCGAGGCGCTGCACGGCCTCGCCTGGCTCGGCCCGGCGACGGTGTTCCCGCAGGCGGTCGGGCTGGCCAGCACCTGGGACCCCGACCTTGTCCGGCGGGTCGGCGAGGCCACGGGCGACGAGGTCGTGGCCTTCCACCACAAGGACCCCGCGGGGGCGGGTCTCAACGTGTGGGCGCCGGTCGTCAACCCGCTGCGCGACCCCCGCTGGGGCCGCAACGAGGAGGGCTACTCCGAGGACCCGTGGCTGACCGGCCTGATGGCGAAGGCGTACGCCTCCGGCCTTCGTGGGAGCCATCCCACGGTGTTGAGGACCGCGCCCACCCTCAAGCACTTCCTCGGCTACAACAACGAGACCGACCGCTGCGTCACCTCCAGCGACCTGCCGCCCCGGGTGCTGCGCGAGTACGAGCTCCCGGCCTACCGGCCCGCCCTGGAGAGCGGCGCAGCGGTCGCCGTGATGCCCTCCTACAACCTGGTCAACGGCCGCCCGGCCCACCTCAGCCCGCTCATCGGCGAGGTGCTGCGGGCCTGGGCGCCCGACCTCCTCGTGGTCAGCGACGCGTACGCGCCCGCCAACCTCACCGGCCTGCAGGGCTACCACGACGACCTCCCCGAGGCGTACGCCCACGCGGTCAGGGCGGGGCTCGACAGCTTCACCCAGGACGACGACCGTCCCGAGGCCACCCTCGGGCACCTCCGCGCCGCGCTGGAGCGCGGCCTGCTCACCGAGGCGGACGTCGACGCCGCCGTACGGCACACGCTGTCCGTCCGCTTCCGGCTGGGCGAGTTCGACCCCGCCACCCCCTACGACGACATCACCGAGGCGGTCGTCAACTGCCCCGAGCACCAGAGCCTGGCCCGCGAGGCCGCCCGGCGCTCGATCGTGCTGCTGCGCAACGACGGCGTCCTGCCGCTGGACGCCTCGGTGCGCAGGATCGCGGTCATCGGCCAGCTCGGCGACACGCTCATGGAGGACTGGTACTCCGGGACCCTCCCGTACGCCGTCACCGCCCGCGCCGGGCTCGCCGAGCGGTGCGAGACCGTCTTCTGCGAAGCCGTGGACCGGATCACCCTCACGGTCGAAGGACTCCCGGCCGAGGGGGTGGGCGGCCGTCACGTCGTCGCCGACCCCGACGGCGGCCCGCTCGGGGTCGGCGACACGCCTGACCTGTTCGACCTGTTCGACTGGGGCGGCGGCTGCTACGCCCTGCGGGCCGTGGCGACCGGGCGCCACCTGTCCGTCGACGACGACGGGGTCCTGGTCAACGACCAGCCGGGCCCCAACGGCTGGGAGGTGCGCCAGACCTTCCGTACCGAGGACCGCCCCCGCGGCGCGCTCGCGCTCCGGCACATCTCCACCGGCCGCTACCTCGCCCTGGACGGCGAGGTCTTCCGCCTGGCCGACGACGCCGACGCCGCCGCCTGGCTCAGCGTGGAGCGGGTCGTGAGCGGCGCCGAGGCCGCCGCCGCGCTCGCCGCGACCGTGGACGTGGCCGTGGTCGTCGTCGGCGACCACCCGCTGGTCAACGGCAGGGAGACCGAGGACCGCATCGACCTCGCGCTGCCCGCCGCGCAGCAGGCCGTGGTCCGCGCGGTACGCGAGGCCAACCCGAGAACCGTCATGGTCATCAGCAGCGGCTACCCGGTGACCTGGGACGGCGACGACCCGCCCGCGGTGCTGTGGTCCTCGCACGGGGGCCAGGAGTACGGCCACGCGCTGGCCGAGGTGCTGTTCGGCGACGCCGACCCCGAGGGAAGGCTCACCCAGACCTGGTACCGCTCGGCGTGCGAGCTGCCCGACCTGTTCGACTACGACATCATCGCCTCGGACGCGACCTACCAGTACTTCAGGGGAACCCCGCTCTACCCCTTCGGCCACGGCCTCGGCTACACCACCTTCGACTACGCCGACCTGGCCGTCTCGGTGGAGGACGGCAGGCTCTCCGCCTCGGTCACCGTCACCAACACCGGCTCCCGCGAGGGGGTGGAGGTCGTCCAGATCTACACCCGCCAGCGGCGCTCCCGGGTCAAGCAGGCGCTGCGCCGCCTGCGCGGCTTCGTCAAGGTGCGCCTCGCCCCCGGCGAGAGCACCCGCGTCGACTGGGGCCTCGACGTCGCGGAACTGGCCTTCTGGGACGTCACCAGGAGCCGGTTCGTCGTCGAGGACGCCCCCCACAAGATCATGGTCGGCGGCTCCTCGCGGGACATCCGGCTGTGCGCCTCCTTCCACGTCGACGGCGAGCGGATCCCGCCGCGCGACGCCCTCGCGGGCCCGATCGCCGCCGTGGACCACGACGAGTACGACTCGGTGACGTTCGTGGACGCGGACAGGGTCTCCGGCGACGCCGTGCGCTCCACCGCCGAGGGGGCCTGGATCGTGTTCCGCTCGGTCGACCTGGGCGACGGGGCCGCCTCCTGCGCCGCCGTCGCCGCCGGGGAGGAGGGCGGGGTGATCACCCTGCGCCTGGACGACCCCCTCTACGGGCCCGTCGTCGGCGACCTCCCCGTCCCCCGCGCGGGCCGTTACGACCTCACGGAGGTGCGTACCGGGCTTGCGGAGGCGCGGGGAGTCCACGATCTTTATGTGGTGTTCGAGAACGTGGGGATCACCGTGGCCTCCCTGAGCTTCGGCGCTTCACCGAGCTTCGGCGAGGCCGGGTGAGCGGGCGGGCGGTGACCATCAGCGAGGTCGCCAGGCACGCGGGGGTCGCGGTGAGCACGGTGTCGTACGTGCTCAGCGGGAAGCGCGCGATCTCGGCCGACACCCGGCGCCGGGTGCTCGACAGCGTGCGGGTCCTGGGCTACCACCCCAACGCCGGGGCCAGGGCCCTGGCCAGCAAGCGCGCCAACGTGATCGCGCTGGTGCTGCCCCTGCGGGCGGGGGTGCACGTCCCGGTGCTGATGCAGTTCGCCACCTCGGTGGTCACCGCCGCGCGGCGCTACGACCACGACGTGCTGCTGCTCACCGCCGACGAGGGCTCGGACGGGCTTCGCAGGGCGGCGGCGAGCGCGCTGGTCGACGGGCTGGTGCTGATGGACGTGGAGCTTCACGACAGCCGGGTACCGCTGCTGCGGGAGCTCGCCGAGCCCAGCGTGCTGATCGGGTTCCCCGCCGAATCGGACGGTCTGACCTGCGTCGACCTCGACTTCGCGCGGGCGGGCGCGCTCTGCGTGGAGCACCTGGCCGAGCGCGGGCACCGGGAGGTCGCGCTGCTCGGCGCCCCCTCCGTCGTCTACGACCGGGGCACCGGCTTCGCCCGCCGCACCCGGGAGGGCTTCGCCACGGCCGTGGTCGAGACCGGCCTGACCGGGGTGGCCCTGCCGTGCGAGGAGAACTTCGACCAGGTCTCCGCCACGATCGCCGGGCTCCTCGACGCCAGGCCGGGCCTGTCCGGCCTCGTCGTGCACAACGAGGCCGCGGTCGGCCACGTGCTGGGCGCGCTGCGCCAGTACGGCAGGCGGGTGCCCGGCGACATCGCCGTGGTGGCGATCTGTCCCGACGACATCGCGGAACGCGCCAGCCCGCCGCTCACCTCGGTGCTGATCCCGGCCGAGGAGGTGGGCCGCCAGGCGGTCCGGCTGCTCATGGAGAAACTCGAAGGCCGCGCCGTCCCCGACGGCACCCTGCTCCAGCCGAGGCTCACCATCCGCGACAGCACCTGAGGGGGAGCCTTCGCCGGGGTTCCCGAAGGGCTCCGTGAGTGTTCTCCCGGAAGGGCTTCTAAGAGGTTGTCCGGGGAAAATCTCGCACGGGTCTCCGGGACGGGTTCCCGAGGGCTTCCGTGACGCGGACGGGCGCGCCCCCCTTGTGGGAGGCGCGCCCGCCGACGTCACGCTCGTGCTGGCTTACCTGGCTCGCTGTCTTGCCTGTCCTGCCGGTTGTCCCGTCGTGGACGGTTACCAGTCGCCGCCGCCGAAGTCACCGCCGCCGAAGTCGCCTCCGCCGCCGAAGTCACCCCAGCCTCCACCACCGAAGTCACCGCCGCCGCCGAAGTCGCCGGAGCTCTCGGCGCCGCCGCCGTAGCCGCCGTAACCGAAGCCGCCGGTCATCATGCTGCCCATCATCGTGCCGACGAGCATGCCGGTCATGACGTCGCCGAAGCCGCCGTAGTAGCCGTAGGCGTAGGGCTGGTAGGCCGGTCCCGCGTCGTAGTACGGGCGGCGCTGGCCGTTGACCATGACCTCGCGCGTCTGCGGCTCGAAGCCGCGCTCGACGGCCTCGGCGTCGGCCGCGCAGGCGGGCACGTCGCGCAGCGCGCCACCGGGCGGGGCCCAGCGCACGTCGCGGGCGGAGGGGCCGTGCTGCGGGTTGAAGAAGCACGGGGAGCGCCGCTCGGGCAGCGGCTGGTGGTTGACGCGCGCCTTCACGCAGGCGAGGGCGTAGCGGCCCTCCTCCAGCGCGGTGGTCACGCCGCGGAACTCATCGGGGCGCTTGACCGCCGCGAGCTCCACCTTGGCCCGCTCGTAGGAGTCGAGGGCGCGCTGCCAGTCCTGCTGGTGGTCGGCGCCGTCGTTGAGCAGCTTGACGTCGGTGTCGAGGTCGGTGATCTCCTCACCGAACTTGGTGACGTCCTCGTCCACGGTCTGCTTGACCGCGGCCAGCTCGGCGGCCTCGCGCTCCTCGCGCTGCTTCTTCTTCTTGCGCGAGTAGAGGAAGATGCCCGCGCCGCCGGCCAGGGCCAGCACCAGGATGCCGATCAGCACGCCCCCGCTGGAACCGCCGGAGGAGCTGGAGGACCCGGACGGGGCACCGGCTCCGACGGCCGCTTCGTCGGCCAGCTTGACGAAGTTGATCACGTTGTCGGTCGGGCTGCTGGCCGTCTTGGCCCGCCCGAGCAGCTCGTCGACGTCGACGCCCCTGATGTTGCTGACGCCGAACGGCGTGGTGCCGCTCATCACCAGGACGGTGGACTTGGAGCCGACGCCCTTGAGGAGCGAGCTGAGCAGGGTCCTCGCCTGGGACTGGCTGCTGATCGAGCCCTGGGGCAGCAGCGCCACGTAGACGGAGGAAGTCTGGTCGGTCGCGCCGCGCATGGCGTCGACGGCGTCGGCAGGCAGTCCCGCCGCGGGGTCGACGTAGAAGTTGTCCCCGTCCTTCAGCTCCGAGACGATCGCGCTGGGGTCTGGTGCCGCGGCGTGGGCCGCCGGGGCGATCATGAACATGGCCAGTAGCCCGGCGAACAATGCCATGATCGTGGCACCGAAACGACCTGGCGCGGCTTTTGTGATGGTCACGGCAGAAAGCCTCCTTCGTCCTAAAAGACGAATGAGTGGACGGCAGAGTTCCCTACCCCTCGACCGTATCCCCTCACGGCCCGCGTCAGGCGTCTCTCCGGCAGCCGGTATCCGATCGTCGTACCGGCCCAGGCCCGCGCGGAGACCGGGAACGTCCCCGGACCAGGGCTCCGAAGTGCTCGATCCTCGTGCCCGCCCCGGCCCGCGCGGAGGCCATGAACGCCCCCCGCGACGGCCCAGGCCCGCGGGCGCGCTCAGGTGTCCTTGATCTCGCAGATCGTGGCGCCCGAGGTGATGCTCTGGCCGGCCGACGCGGCCAGCCCCGTGACGGTGCCCGCCTTGTGGGCGGCGAGCGGCTGCTCCATCTTCATCGCCTCCAGCACGACGATCGTGTCGCCGGCCGCGACGATGTCGCCGTCGGCGGCGACGACCTTGACGATCGTGCCCTGCATCGGGCTGACCAGCGAGTCACCGCTCACGGCCTTCCTGGCCACCCCGGCGCCCCGGCGCGGCGCCTTCGAGGCGCGGCCCGCGTTCCCGGCGCTCCCGCCGCCCGCGGCGTTCCCGGCGGCGAATCCCGGGGGAAGCACCACCTCCAGCCGCTTGCCGCCCACCTCGACGGTGATCCGCTCCCGCTCGCCCGGCTCCTCGGCCGTGCCCGGCTCTCCCTCGTACGGCGGGATCGTGTTGTCGAACTCGGTCTCGATCCACCGGGTGTGCACCGAGAACGGCTCGCCGGTGAACGCGGGGTCGGCCACCACGGTCCGGTGGAAGGGCAGCACGGTCGGCATGCCGCCGATCTCGAACTCGGCCAGGGCCCTGCGCGAGCGCTCCAGGGCCTGCGCCCGGGTGGCCCCGGTCACCACCAGCTTGGCGATCAGGGAGTCGAAGGACTGCGGGACGGTCATGCCCGCCTCGTACCCGGCGTCCAGGCGCACCCCGGGCCCCGAGGGGGCGCTCATGCTCGTGATCGTGCCGGGGGCGGGCAGGAAGCCGCGCCCGGCGTCCTCGGCGTTGATCCGGAACTCGATCGAGTGGCCGCGCAGCACGGGGTCGCCGTAGCCGAGCTCCTCGCCGTCGGCGACGCGGAACATCTCCCGTACGAGATCGACGCCCGCGACCTCCTCGGTCACCGGGTGCTCGACCTGAAGGCGGGTGTTGACCTCCAGGAAGGAGATCGTGCCGTCCTGGCCCACCAGGAACTCGCACGTGCCGGCGCCGACGTAGCCCGCCTCGCGAAGGATCGCCTTGGAGCTCGTGTAGAGCAGGTCGAGCTGCTCGGGCGACAGGAACGGGGCAGGGGCCTCCTCGACCAGCTTCTGGTGGCGCCGCTGCAGCGAGCAGTCGCGGGTGGACACCACGACCACGGTGCCGTGGGCGTCGGCCAGGCACTGGGTCTCCACGTGCCGGGGCCGGTCGAGGTAGCGCTCGACGAAGCACTCGCCCCTGCCGAACGCGGTGACGGCCTCGCGGACCGCGCTGTCGTACAGCTCGGGGATCTCCTCCAGGGTGCGCGCGACCTTCAGCCCGCGCCCGCCGCCGCCGTACGCGGCCTTGATCGCGATCGGCAGGCCGTGCTCGGTGGCGAAGGCGACAACCTCCTCGCTCCCGGAGACCGGATCCTTGGTGCCGGCCACGAGCGGCGCGCCGACCTTCTGGGCGATGTGGCGGGCCTGCACCTTGTCGCCGAGCGCGGTGATCGCGGCCGGTGGCGGGCCGATCCAGGTCAGTCCCGCGTCGATCACGGCCTGGGCGAACCCGGCGTTCTCGGCCAGGAAGCCGTAGCCGGGGTGTACGGCGTCGGCCCCGGCCTCGGCGGCGACGCCCAGCAGCTTGTCGACGTCGAGGTAGGTCTCCGCGGGGGTCTGGCCGCCGAGCGCGCGGGCCTCGTCGGCGACCCGGACATGGAGGGCGTCCAGGTCCTGGTCGGCGTAGACGGCGACGCTGGCCAGCCCGGCGTCCTTGCAGGCGCGGGCGATCCGCACCGCGATCTCACCACGATTGGCGATCAGGACCTTGTGCACCGACGTCGTTCCCTTCAGTACGTGCCAGTACGTGCGGACGAAGGACTGGCGGGCCTTCAAGGGAGTGTAAGCGCCCTCTGATCGCGAGGAGGGTGGCGGGTCCTGACCTGTTGATCACGGGAGAGCGGGATACCGCCCGGCCGCCCCTCTCTCTTGAATTACGAGAAATCAAGACAATGGAGAACGTTTAGCCGCTTGGCGGCTGAGGGAACGTCCATAGCCGCTCGGTATAACCCGGATACCTCCGTGATCCTTACGCCTATCGTGATTTCGTTTGGCGACTCCCCCCGACACCGATCCAAAGGAGACTGGCATGAGCCAGAACTTGCTCGGCGGCAATCCCGCGGAAATGCAGCAGATGGCCACCCAGTTCACCCAGCAGGCCGACCAGGTCAGGGCCACCGTGGCCGCCCTCGACCGGGAGGCCGCGAAAGTCGGCACCGCCTGGACGGGCCCCGGCGCCCAGCGTTTCAGCGAGGCCTGGCAGAACTACCGCGCCGCTTTCCAGCGCATGTCCGAGGAGCTCGCCGAGGCCTCCCGGGTCATCAACACCTACCGCGGCAATATCGAGTCCGCCACGCGATAGGAAACGGTCCGCCGAAACGCCCCGACCCCCTGAAGGGCCGGGGCGTTTTCTCATCGGCGGCACGGGACGGACCGCCCGGGGTCGCGGGGCGGCCTGTGGACGGGTGAACGACGGCCCTCAGGTGACGACAGCTCTCAGGTGACGGCGGCCTGGACGGGGACCACCGAGCCCAGGGTCACCAGCAGACCGCGGCCGGGCGGGCCGCCGACCGCGCCGCGCGGCAGGCGGACGGTGAACAGGTCGCCGTCGGCGGGGCTCTGGACCGACAGCAGCAGGCCCGTGCGGCCCTTGCGGGCCTCGGCCGCGAACCCCCGGTAGGCGGTGGTCAGGTCCCCGGTGGTGCCACCGATGATCATCCCGTGCTCGCCGTCCCTGCCGCTCCGCAGCACCTGCTCCAGCGCGGTGCCCAGGGGGGAGTCCGCGGAGATCAGCTCCGCGTCGTCGACGATCACGACGTAGCGGTCCTGCCCCGCGACGGCCTCGTGCAGGTCGCCGCCCGCGTCCAGCACGGCCAGCACGCCCGGGGTGTCCACCAGCGTGCACAGCGGGCTGCGCCGGGGGGTCACCAGGACCGTGGGGGTGCCGTGGGAGAGCAGCGAGTGGGTGGCGGTCAGCAGCGCCGTGGACCTGCCCGACCTGGGCGGGCCCGCGACGACCGCGGCGGGGCCTTGGGCGAGCAGGTCGACGCCGAGCGGCGCCAGCGAGTCGCCCCCGGCGCCGAGCAGCGCCCACAGCGGGGACGGGGGCCGGAAGGAGGGCACCAGGTCCAGGACCTGCGCCGCGGTGACGCGCATCGGCAGCGCGTCCACCCGCAGCGGCGGGCCGGCGGCGATCTCCGGCGCCGAGCGGGCCAGCGCCTGGAGCGCGGCGACCTGCGCCGGGCCCGAGGGGTCGTCGCAGAGCAGCGCTATCTGGCTCTCGGTCGTGCCGTGCTCGCCGGTCGACAGCGCGCGGCCCGGCGCGAGGGTCGCGGGCAGGTCCTTGACCGGCAGCCCGGCCAGGCCGTAGTCGGAGGGGTCGGCCAGCCGCAGGATCAGCCGGTCGTCGAAGACCGTGGAGATCTGCCCGATCAGCGCGGACCTGTCGCCGGTCACCACGGCCCGCAGCCCGACGGCGGGTCCTTCGCGCAGCAGCTGCATCAGCGAATCGATCAGCCGCCCGTAGTCGTACGCCTCGAACGCGGCGACGAACCCCTCCCACCGGTCGAGCATCAGGACCAGCCACGGCAGCCTCGGCCCGTCCGCGGCGGCGCGCAGCTCGGCCAGCGAGGCGTACCCGGCCTCGGCGAGGAGCTGCTGGCGCCGCCCCACCTCCTCGCGCAGCCGGGTCAGCAGCCGCTCCACCCGGTCGAGCTGGTCACGGGTCACCACCGCACCGCAGTGCGGCATCGCCATCAGCGGCAGCAGCGAGCCCGAGCCGCAGTCGATCGCGTGCACGTGCACGTCGTCGGGGGAGGCCCCGGCGGCGATGGCCCCCGCCAGCGTGCGCAGCGCGGTGGAGCGCCCGCTGCGCGCGGCGCCCGCGACGAGCAGGTGCCCCCCGTGGGCGAGGTCGAGCGCCAGCGCCCGCCGGTCCTGCGCCCAGGGCAGGTCGGTGATCCCGAAGGCCAGCGGCGGCACCTCCTCGGCCCCCGCCCGGTACGGCAGCCCGCCGGGCGCGTCGCCGGGCAGCACCGGCGGCGCCGGGACGACGGGGACGGTGACGAGGTCGGGGAGCGGGTCGAGCCAGGGGCTCGGCTGCTCGGCGACCCCGGCGAGGCGGGCCGCCTCGACCATGGCGTCGGCGAGCAGGGACAGGTCGGTGACGTGGCCGCTCTCGGCTCCGGCGTGGACCGGCCTGGGGTGCCCCAGGGCCTGCCAGCCGACCTCCGTCACCCGTACCCTCACCTCGCCGCCCGAGGCGCCGGGGCTGCGGCCGCCGATCCGCGCGGTCTGCACGGACGTCGCCGCCCCCGCGCCCGACTTCACGTAGCAGCGGCCGGGGGCGGACTTGGGGATGTACGAGGCGTCGGGGCGGCCGATCACGTCGGCCGACTCCGAGGCCTCGGTGACCCGCAGGGCGATCCGCAGGGAGGTGTTGGCCTGGATGTCGGCGGTCACCACGCCGCCGGGCCGCTGGGTGGCGAGGATGAGGTGGATGCCGAGCGAGCGTCCCCGCCTGGCGATGTCGACCAGCCCGGTCATGAAGTCGGGCAGCTCGCTGACCATGGCCGCGAACTCGTCGATGACGAGCACCAGCCGGGGCAGCGGGGCCGGGGGTTCCAACGAGGAGGGAGCCGCGCGCCCGCGCAGCGGCCTGACCTGCGGGCCGCTGCCGGCGACGAGCAGGTCGCGGGAGGCGCGCGCCGTGCGGGCGTCGCGCAGCTCGTGGTAGTCCTCGATGTCCTTCGCCCCGGCGGACAGCAGCAGGCGCTCGCGGCGGCGGATCTCCGCGGCCAGCGAGGCCAGCGCCCGCTGGGTCAGGTGGCCGTCGAGGTCGCTGACCATGCCCACCGTGTGCGGCAGCCGCACGCACTCCTTGAACGCGGCGCCGCCCTTGTAGTCGATCAGCACGAACGTCATCTCGTCCGGCCGGTTGGCCACCGCCAGCGAGCAGATCAGGGTCTGCAGCAGCTCCGACTTGCCCGCGCCCGTGGTGCCCGCGATGAGCGCGTGCGGCCCGTCCCTGCGCAGGTCGATGGAGAACGGCCCCTCGGGGCCCACCCCCACCACGGCCTCGGTGGCCCGGCCCCAGCGCTTGGTCAGGGCCGCCCCGGAGACCGAGGGGAGCTCCAGCAGGTCCAGCAGCCGCGCGGAGTCGGGCAGGGCGAGCCCGGCGTCGTCGCGGCTGACGTCGCGGATCGGCGCCAGCGAGCGGGCCAGCCGGTCGCACCAGGCGGCCGTCACCTGGTCGGCCAGGATCTCCCCGAGGTCGTCCAGGCCGCCGCCGCGCAGCCGCACCGTGCCGTCGGCCTCCACGGCGGCGACGGTGGCGCACTCCTCGGGCAGCAGCCGCTGGTCGCCGTCGATCGCCAGGGTGTAGACGCCCGCCCTGGGGCCCTGGCGCAGCACCTGGGGCATGCCGGGCAGGGCGCGCAGCACCTGCGCGCCGTCGAGCACGACCAGCACGTCGTAGGGGCGCTCGTCGTAGACGGGGGCGGCGTACGGCTGCTCGGCGCCCGTACCCGTGGCCCCGCCCAGGTCGCCCCAGCCGGACGGGATGCGGCCCAGCTTGGCCGCGGGGCCCGCGGCGGCGTCGTCGCCGAGGCGCTCGTCGATCAGCGCGGCCAGCTCGCTCACCCGGCGGGCCGCGGCCTCGGGGTCGGCGCCGACCAGGGCCACGCAGTCCTCGCCGCCGCGCGGGGCGCAGTGCGGCAGCCAGCGGACCCAGTTCCAGCGCTCCTCGCCGTCGCCGTGCGCGGACAGGACGACGATCGCCAGGTCGCGGGGGCTGTGCAGGGCGGCGGCCTGGCCGACCAGCCAGCGCGCCACCCCGGCCGCGGTCCGCCGGGGCCCGGTCAGGCCGGCGACGCCCAGGCGGCGCATGGCCAGCGCCACCGGCACCGCCTGGCAGGTGGGCGGGGCGGGCAGCGGGGCGTCGATCGCGGCGGAGCGCTCGGCGGCGAACTCCAGGTCGGCGGGCAGGTCGGCGAGGCCGACCCGCAGCCGCAGCGCGTCGGGGTCGTGGTCGCGCCGTTCCCAGAGCCGCCGCCGGGGGCCGGTCACGGTGAGCAGCACCTCGGCGGGGTCGGGGGCGGCGGCGCGGCGGGCGGTCTCGTCGTCGGCGCGGGCGCGGTCGACGGCCGCCTCGAAGAGTTTCAGCCGCTGCTTGTACTCCTTGACCTGCTGGCGGTACTGCTTGCGGCCGTGCCGCCTGTCGCTCCACCACTGGCCGATCATGATCAGTGGCGTCATGAACGCGAACAGCAGGAAGTACCACGAACCGAGGGCGAGGCACATGACCACGCCCAGCGCGGCGGGCAGGAAGGCGGTGAGCAGCTGCAGCCGCATGGTCTCGGCCCGCTTGGGCTCGGCCGGGACCTCGAAGCGCCGCGCGCCGCCCGGCGGCCGGAACCTGGGCGGCCGGTTGTAGGCCAGCCCGCCGTCGGGCTGGGCGTCCAGGTGGGCGTCGGGCGGCTCCACCGCCTTGAGGGTCAGCACGGTCCCGCCGCAGCTCAGCAGGGCGTGCTCGGGCCAGGGCAGCGGCCCCTCCAGGGGGTCGCGGTCCAGCAGGGGGGCCGTGCCCTCCCCGGGCTCGACGGTGATGGCGTCCGGGGTGAGCCGCACCACCGCGGCCCGCGCGGGCAGCCGGGGGTCGGTCACGGCCACCGAGCAGGCGGGGTCGGAGCCGATGGTGTGCACGCCCAGGCTGAGGCGGTGCACCGACCCGGCGGCGGGCCCGCCGACCACCCGGATCTCCACGATCCCGCCGGGTTCCTCGGCGAGCGTGGCCATCGCGAGGGAACGGTCGAGGGTGACGAGGTCGCCGTCGCGGAGCAGGCCGAGCGCGGGGGCCTCGGGGTCGAGGGGGCGGCCGTCCCTCCAGAGCGTCGGGGGTTCGGCCCCGGCGGAGTCGCGGTCCAGCCCGTACGGGGCCTTGCTGCGCGTCAGCCGCACCACGTTGCTCGGACGCTCGCCTCCCTGGCCCGCCAGGGACTCCGCGAGCCGTGCCACCGTGGTCGTCTCGTCGCCCTCGACCACGACGTCGCGGTCGGCGTGCTCGTTGAGCACGGTGAGCATGATCCGCATCAACGCTCTCCTCGGGTCAGGCCCCGGATCCACCGTACAGAGTGAAAACCGTCCCCGAGAGAGTGTCGGCGGCAATGTCACGACTCGCGACCGGTATGTGGAAAACGGCAAAACCTGTGGATAACTATTCGGGGGCATTGACCGGTTATGTCGTCCCAGGTGGGCATTCGGTGGTACGGGGGCCTGTGGGCGGCGACCCACCCGCGCGACCGGGCTGTGGAAAACCTGTTCGGAGAACCGGGGGAAACGACGGCTTCCGGCCCGGATCCGGGCCTCACCCCGCCCCTCCGGCGACGGCCCGGGGCGACCGGTGGCGGGCGCGGGAGGCGAACGCGGAAGACGGGCGGGGCAACCGATGGCGGGCACGGGAGGGGAACCCGGAAGACGGGCGGGGCAACCGATGGCGGGCGCGGGAGGGGAACGCGGAAGACGGGCGGGGCAACCGATGGCGGGCACGGGAGGGGAACCCGGAAGACGGGCGGGGCAACCGATGGCGGGCGCGGGAGGGGAACGCGGAAGACGGGCCGGGCGGCTGAAGTCGGGCGCGGGAGGCGAACGCGGAAGACGGGCCGGGCGGCTGAAGTCGGGCGCGTGAATGCGGCCTGAAAAAGCTGGGGTGATTGGTGCGAGAGTTAATTACCGTCCATATCACCCCGATAAGCCTCGCGTCATCTAGCCAAACGGTCATTTTCTTCTGAAGTGGCGTTGACAGACGTGTTCCTATCAAACGAGCATGGGTCCTGGCTTTTGTCCGACAGCCCGTCGGCATGGTGCGCATAATGGCGTAAATTCGACCAGTAGTTCCCCATATTTATGATCACTCTGGGAGTCCCCCTACCCATGAGGACCAGTGAGAAGCCAACGGGCCGCGTCCCGGTCAACGCCGAGCGTCAGACCTCGGCGGGCACCCTGTCGGGTCCGGCGTCGCGCAAACTTCCCGTGCCCCCACGCGAGCGCAAACCAGCCCTCGCCGCCCTCGCCGTCCTCCTCATCCTGGGCGGCGCCCTGGCCACCACGCTGCTCGTCATGCGCAGCGGCGACCGCGTCTCGGCGATCGCGATCTCCCAGCAGGTCGGCGCCGGGCAGCCCTTCACCGCGGCGATGCTGCAGGAGGTCCAGATCGCCGACACCGGCATCGGTTACGTGGCCTGGTCACAGCGCGCCCGCGTCACCGAGAACTTCGCCCGCGTCACCCTCATCCCCGGCACGCTCCTGACCCGCGACATGGTGGTCTCCGCCAGCAGGGAGCTCGGCCCCGGCAAGGCGCAGGTGGGCCTCGCGCTCAAGCCCGGCCAGACGCCGGGCACCCTGGAGCGCGGAGACCGGGTCCAGGTCGTCCACGTGCCGAGCAGGGGGGCCGGGGCCGACCGGGAGAGCCGGGTGCTGGCGCAGAGCGCGCTGGTCCACCAGATCGGCACCCCGGGCAGGACCGGGGCGAACGGCCTGGTCACCATCATCGTCGACAGTTCCATCTCGCCGGAGATCGTCGCGTACGCCTCCACCGGCGAGATCGCCCTCGCCGAGCTGCCGGGAGCGCGCTGACGTGGCGCTCATCGTGCTGGCCGCAGACAAGGGCGCACCCGGCGTGACCACGGCGGCCACCGCGCTCGGCGCGATCTGGCCGCGCCCGGTGCTGCTCGCCGAGTGCGACCCGGCGGGCGGCGACCTCGCCTACCGCCTGCCCGCCGCCGACGGCGGCGTGCTCAACCCCGCCAGGGGCCTGCTCACCCTGGGGGCCATGGCCCGCCGGGGCCTGCACCCCGACCAGATCCACGAGCACACCCAGAAGATCATCGGTGGCCTGGACGTGCTGGCCGGGCTGACCCACGGCGAGCAGGCCGCCGGGCTGACCTGGCTCTGGGGCCCGCTCGGCCGGGCGCTGGCCACGCTGCCCGACGCCGACGTGCTGGCCGACTGCGGGCGCCTCGGCGGGCACCCCCAGCTCGCCGAGCTGACCAGCGAGGCCGCGCTGGTGGTGCTGTTCACCAGGGCCAGCCTCGACCACGTCGCCCACCTGCGCGAACGCCTGCAGATCATGCCGCGTGAGCCCCAGGTGGGCGTGGTCGTGATCGCCGACCCCCGCCAGTACCGCACGACCATCGAAGAGGTGCGCCGCATCGTCGCGGGCACCGGCAGGAACGTCGCCTTCGTGAGCGGGCTCGCGCACGACCCCAAGGGCGCCGAGCTGCTGCGCGGCCAGTGGGGCGGGCGCCTGGACCGCTCCCTGCTGATCCGCACCGCCAGGGAGCTGGGCGGACGCCTCGACGCCCAGGTCCGCGCCCAGGAGTCGGCGGAGTCGGCCTTCCGCGCCCGCGAGCAGGCCGCCCGCCTGCCCGCCGAGCCGTCCCGCTCGCCCGTCGAGCCGTCGGGCGGAGCGAGGCCGTGACCATCGACCACACGCTGGTGAAGCGTTTCCGGCAGGACGTCGGCGACCGGCTGGCCCACCAGCGACGCCTCGACCAGGCCAGCGGCCTGCCGCCGATGACCGGCGAGGACGAGCGCCAGTTCGCCCGCGCCCTGATCGCCCAGATCCTGGAGGAGTTCGCCCGCGGCGAGATCGGCGTCGGCAGGACGCCGCCCACCGCCGAGGAGGAGGAGGCGCTGGCCGCGGGCATCCACGCGGCCCTGTTCGGCGTCGGCCGCCTCCAGCCGCTGCTCGACGACCCCGAGGTCGAGAACATCGATATCAACGGCTGCGACCGGGTGTTCGTCGGTTACGCCGACGGCCAGGAGCTCATGCGCGAGCCGGTGGCCGAGTCCGACGAGGAGCTGGTCGAGCTGATCCAGATCCTCGCCGCCTACAGCGGCCTGTCCAGCAGGCCGTTCGACACCGCCAACCCCCAGCTCGACCTGCGCCTTCCCGACGGCTCCCGCCTCTCGGCCGTGATGGACGTGACGGTGCGCCCGTCCATCTCCATCCGTCGTTCCCGGCTGGGCAAGGTCTTTCTCACCGACCTCGTGGGAAACGGCAGCCTCACCCCGGAATTGGGACGTTTTCTCTCGGCCGCGGTGGCGGCCAGGAAGAACATCATGATTTCCGGTTCGACCAACGCCGGGAAAACGACCCTGTTGCGCGCCCTGGCCAATGAGATCCCGGCGTCCGAGAGGCTCATCACCGTCGAGCGCGCCCTGGAACTCGGCCTCGACCAATTTCCCGAGCTCCATCCCAACGTGGTCGCCTTCGAGCAGCGGCTCCCCAACTCCGAGGGCCAGGGCGAGATCACCATGGCGGAGCTGGTCCGCCGCTCCCTGCGCATGAACCCGTCCCGGGTGATCGTCGGCGAGGTCCTCGGCGACGAGATCGTCACCATGCTCAACGCGATGACCCAGGGCAACGACGGCTCGCTGTCGACCATCCACGCCAACTCCTCGATGGAGGTCTTCAACCGCATCGCCACCTACGCGCTCCAGGCCACCGAGCGCCTGCCGATCGAGGCCACCCACATGCTCATCGCGGGCGCGATCGACTTCGTGGTGTTCATCGAGAAGCGCAACGACTACGCGGTGGGCGGCAGGCTGCGCCGCTTCGTGTCGAGCGTGCGCGAGGTGGCCGGCGTGGACGGCCGGGTGCTCTCCTCGGAGGTGTTCGCGACCGCGCCCGACGGCAGGGTCCTGCCGCACGCGCCGCTGTCGTGCCGGGAGGAACTGGCCCACTTCGGCTACGACCCGGGAGGCTGGGCATGATCCCCCTCCCGCCGGGCCTGTTCGACCCGCTGGTGCTGCTCTCCGGCCTCGCGGTCGGCGCCGGGCTGTTCCTGCTCTTCCTCTCCCTGTACGGGGTGAGCCCCAAGCCGGCCACCCCCGGCAGGAGCGCGGGCAGGCGCGAGTTCCTGCGCGCCCTGTCCACCCGGACCGCGGTGGGGGCCATCGCCGGGGTGCTCGTGCTCGTGGTGACGGGGTGGCCCGTCATGGCGGTGGGCGCCGTACTCCTCGCCATGGCTTGGCGGGGCCTGTCCGGCGGCGCCGCGGAGGAACGCACCGCGATGCGGCGGCTGGAGGCCCTGGCCGCCTGGACCGAGTCGCTCCGCGACACCATCGCCGGAGCGGCCGGGCTGGAGCAGGCGATCCCGTCCTCGATCCGGGCGGCCGCCCCCACGCTCCGCCCGCACCTGCGCTCCATGGTCGACCGCCTGCACACCAGGATGGCGCTGCCCGACGCGCTCAGGCTGTTCGCCGACGAGCTCGACGACCCCTCCGCCGACCTGGTCGTGGCCGCCCTCATCCTCAACTCCAAGCTGCGCGGCCCCGGCCTGCGCGACGTCCTCGGCGCGCTGGCGGTGTCGGCCCGCGAGGAGCTCGACATGCGCCGCCGGGTCGAGGCCGAGCGCCGTTCCACCCGCCGCAGCGTGCAGATCGTGGTCGGCACGGCCGTCGCCTTCGCCGTCATGCTCGTCGTGTTCAACCCCTCCTACGTCGAGGAGTACGACAACACGCTCGGCCAGGCCGTGCTCGTGGTGGTCGCCGGGCTGTTCGGCGCCGGGTTCGCCTGGATGCGCCGCCTGGCCCGCTTCGACAAGCCCGCCCGCCTGCTCGGCCTGCCCTCCGGAGGTGAGGTACGCGATGACTGAGGCGCTGCTCGCCGGCTCGGTGCTCGGGATAGGCCTGTTCCTGCTGTTCCGGGCGCTGTTCCCGGCCCGCCCCGGGCTGGTGACGCGACTGCTGGCCCTCGACGCCGCCAGGGAGGGCACCGACGCGCCCAGGGCCAGGCTCATCCTGCCCGACGAGGAGGTCAGCGCGTTCCGGCGCGGCCTGGGCGAGCGGATGGCCCGCTTCTACGCCGCCAGGGGCTGGGAGGCCCACTCGGCCAGGGCCGACCTCGCGCTGCTCGGCAGGTCGTTCGAGGGTTTCCTCGCCACCAAGGTGCTGCTGGCGGTCTCCGGGCTGCTGGCGTTCCCGCTGCTGGTCGGCTGGCTGGTGCTGATGGACTGGGGGATCTCCCTCACCGTCCCGCTGTGGGCGGCGCTCGCGGTCGCCGGGGTCTTCTTCGTCCTGCCCGACCTGCAGGTCAAGCGGGACGCCTCGCGGATGCGCCGCGACTTCCGGCACGTCGTCGGCTCCTTCCTCGATCTCGTCGCGATGAACCTGGCGGGCGGGCGAGGGGTGCCGGAGGCGCTGATGATGGCCGTCTCCGTGGGCAGCCCCGGCCCCGACGACGAGGGCGCCAACTGGGCGATGTCCCGCATCCGCGAGGCGCTCGGCAACGCCAGGATCGTCGGCATCACCCCCTGGCAGGCCCTCGGCCAGCTGGGTGACGAGATCAACGTCGACGAGCTGCGCGACCTGTCCGCCGCGCTGGGGCTCGTCGCCGACGACGGCGCCAAGGTCCGCTCCTCCCTCACCGCCCGCGCCGCGACCATGCGGCGCAGGGAGCTCGCCGAGATCGAGGGGCAGGCGGGTGAGCGCTCCCAGTCGATGCTCGTCGCCCAGCTCCTGCTGTGCGCGGGCTTCGTGATCTTTCTGAGTTTCCCGGCCGCTATGAAGATGTTGGGGTCCTGACCATGCTGAGTCATCCGTGGGTCGTCTACGCGACCGCCGTCCTGAGCGTCCGGATCGAGAAGGCGCGCAGCGCCCCCACCCGGGGAGCCTCCGCCGTCGAGTGGGTCATCATCACGGCCATCATCGCCGGGGTGGCGCTCGGGCTCGCCACCCTCATCAAGACCCTCGTCGAGGGGAAGCAGGCCGAGATCTCCAACCAGTTCGGCGGGGGCGGGGGCGGCGAACTTGGAGACCCGTGATCGCTCGCGGCACCGCGCCCGGGAGATCCGGGGCGATCGGGAGAACCAGGAGAACCGGAGCGATCGAGAAAGCCGGGGCGACCGTGAGAGGGACGGCGAGCGCGACCGGGCGAGGAGGCCGCGGCGCGGTGGGCGCCCGAGCAGCGGGAACCGCGGCGGCGAGCGCGGCGCCACGGTCGTCGAGCTGGCGATCATCATGCCGGTGCTGCTGGTCGTCGTCCTGCTCATCGTGCAGTTCGCCCTCTGGTTCCACGGGCGCCAGATCGCCGACGCCGCGGCCAGGGAGGGGGCGCGGCTCGCCCGGGCCGACACCGAGTCCTGGCAGCAGGACGCCGAGTCCCGCGCCCAGGAGCTGATCCGGACCGTCGGGCCGAAACTCCTCGAAGGCGCCACGGTCACCGCCTGGGAGGAGGGCGACCGGCGGGGCGTCGAGGTGACCGCCTCGGCGGTCCAGGTCGTCCCGCTGCTGCCGTCCACCACGTTCACCGTCACCGCGCGCTTCGGCGGTCCCATCGAGTGCTTCCGGCCCGACGACGGGAGCGAAGGGTGCGAGTGATCCGCTTGATCCCCAAGGCCGGCGGCGACCGCGGGTCGCTCAGCACCGAGACGGTGCTGCTGGCCCCGGTCTTCCTGCTGTTCCTGCTGTTCCTGGTGGGCGCGGGCAGGGTGGTCGAGGCCCAGGGCGAGGTCAACGGCGCCGCCAGGGACGCCGCCAGGGCCGCCTCCGTCGAGCGCACCATGTCCGACGCCGAGGCCGCCGCGGACGAGGCGGCCCGCGGCGCCCTGTCGGGCGAGTGCGAGCCGGAGGTCAGCCTGTCCGGTACGACCTGGGAGGAGGGCGGCCAGGTCCATGCCGAGGTGACCTGCTCCCTGGACCTGGACTTCCTGGGCTTCGGCGCGGCCAAGGAGATGAAGGGCGACTCGGTGGTCCCGCTGGAGCAGTTCCGGAGGGTCGAGGAATGAGCTTCGCCGGAGCACGCTCGCAGGGCCGGGCGGTGAGTTCAGCCGGAGTCGTTCCGGGGGGTCAGGTGGCGAGTCCCGCCGAAGTCGTTCCGGGGGGCCGGGCGGTGGGTCTCGCCGGAGTGGTTCCAGGGGGCCGGGCTGTGAGTTCAGCCGGAGTCGTTCCGAAGGGTCGGGCGGTGGATTCCACCGGAGCGGTTCCGGAAGGGCGAGGAGCGAACCCAGCGGACCCGTCCCCACCCCCGTCCCCGCCATCGCCCTCCTCTGCGACCCGGGCGCAGCGGGGGTCGATGTCGATCTTCACGGTGATCTTCTCCGTCGTGGTGTTCCTGCTGGCCGGGCTGCTCGTCGACGGCGGGGCCGCGATCAACGCCCGGCTGCGCGCGGCCGACGTCGCCGAGCAGGCCGCCAGGGCCGCCGCCGACCAGATCGACGTCGAGCACCTGCGCGCCACCGGCCAGGCCCGGCTGCTGGGGGAGGGGGAGAGCTGCGGGAAGGCAGAGGAGATCGTCTCCGCCCACGGCGGCGGCGACGTAAAGCTCACGGAGTGCACGCTCGGCGGCGGCCAGGCCGAGGTCGGCGTGAGCGTCTCCGTCACCTGGAAGGCGTTCTTCCTGGCCGCCTTCGGCTTCCCCGGTGCGGACATGGAGGCCCAGGCCACGGCCGGGCCGGACATCGGGGAAGACCAATTGCCGTGAATCGCTGGCCCAGCGGTTGACCGAGGACGAATCTGGACGGGGAGGGAGACGAATGCCCACGCGACAGCCCGCGCGCATCAAGGCCAGGCGCACACCGGGGGACCTGCTGGCGGGCCTCGGCGCGCTGGCCGTCCTGGTCGCGCTCATCGCGGGAGTCCCCTACGCCCTGTTCCGGCTGGCCGGGCCGCCGCTCCCGCCCGAGCTGCTCAACCTCGACCTGCTGACCAGCCAGGTGGGTACGAGCACGATCGTCGCGATCCTCGTGCTGCTGGTCTGGCTCGCGTGGCTGCAGCTGGTGATCTGCGTGCTGGTCGAGATCTACGCGGGGCTGCGCCGGGTCGGCATGCCGGCCCGGGTGCCGTTCTCCGGCGGCACGCAGATGTTCGCCAACCGGCTGGTCTCGGCGGCCATGCTGCTGTTCACCGTCTCGGCGGTGGCGCTGCCGATCGCGAAGCTGACCAGCCTGCCGCCCGCCGGTCCCAGCGTCGTCTCCACCGGGCTCTCCTCGACGTCGGGCCCGGTCGCCGGCGAGCGGGCCGAGCTGGAGCCGGTGCGGAAGGCCAAGAAGGTCTACGTGGTGCAGCCGCCGCACGGGCGCCACCACGAGAGCCTGTGGGAGATCGCCGAGAAGTGCCTGGGCGACGGGCGCCGGTATCCGGAGATCTACCGCCTCAACCAGCACAAGGAGCAGCCCGACGGCAGCCGCCTCCACATGGCCGACCTGATCAGGCCCGGCTGGGTCCTGGACATGCCGGACGACGCGCGCAACATCCACCTCGTCCCGGCCTCCCAGCCGCGCGACGACACCCTCAAGGAGCACCGGGACAAGCCGGTGGAGCTCGACGGCCGCACCCAGACCTTCACCCCCGGCCAGGCCGACCTCCCCGCGGAGCCCGCGCCCGAGGTCTCCGACTCCCGCGACGACTCCCGCGAAAGAACCGGGGAGAAGACCGGGGAGAGGGCCGGTGCCGACGGGACGCGGGAGACCGGCCCCGGGCAGGCGCGTCACGAGGCGACCGAACGCCCCTCGCGCACCGTGCCCGACAGCGGGCGCCAGGACCCAGGCCAGGTGGAGCGGCGCGACCCGGCGGCGGTGGCCGAACCCCCCGACAGCGGGCAGGAGGCCGGGCTGGGGACGCTCGACTACCTGGCGGGTGCCTCGCTCGCGGCGGCCGGACTGCTGGTGGCGCTGGGACGCAGGCGCAGGCAGCAGCTCTGGCACCGGGCGTTCGGGCACCGGATCACCCGGCCCAGGGACGACGCGGCCCAGGCCGAGCTCGCGCTCAGGCTTGGCGCCGACGCCCCCGGCAGCCGGATGCTCGACGTCGGTCTCCGGCTCCTCGGCAAGTCCCTCGCCGCCCAGAACCGCGTCCCGCCCACGGTCTACGCCGCCCACCTGTCGCCGCAGACCCTCGACCTGTGGATCCACCCGCCCGACCCCGACGCGCCCGCGCCCTGGACCGCCCACGACGGCGGCCAGGTCTGGCGGCTTCCCGCGCACGAGGGCCGGATGCTCGACGAGCGGGCGCTCGCCGACGCCCCCGCCCCGTACCCCGGGCTGGTCTCGCTCGGCTCCAACGGCGAGGGCCGGGTGCTCGTCGACCTGGAGGCCGCGCACGGGCCGATCAGCATCCGCGGCCCGCAGACCACCGCGGCCCTGGCCGCGCTCGCCGTGGAGCTGGCCACCAACCGCTGGTCGGACCGGATGCGCGTCACCCTGGTCGGCTTCGGCGAGGAGCTGACCGTGATCGCCCCCGACCGGATCAGGTACGTGGGCGGCCTGGCGGAGATCCTGCCCGAGCTGGAGGCCGCGGCCCAGGGGCGCGCTCACGGCGGCGAGGTGCTCACCGGCCGGATCCACGGGCGCGCCGAGGACCCGGTCTGCGCCCCGCACTACCTGCTGTCCGCGATCGCCCCCACCCCCGAGGAGGGCCGCCGCCTGGCGCTGCTCGCCAGGAAGGGCGTCAGGACGGCCGCCGGGTACGTCGTCGCGGGCGACGTACCGCACGCCACCTGGAACTGGACGATCACCGAGGAGGGCCGCGCCGAGGTCGACGCGCTCGGCTTCGACGTGGCCGCGCAGTTGCTGCCCCGCCGCCAGTACCGGGCGCTGGTCGACCTGTTCCTGGCGACCGAGCGGCTGGAGGGCGAGGCGCTTCCCGACGAGCCGGAGCCGGTCACGCGCACGCCGTCGGTCGAGGTGCGCGTCCTCGGCCCCGCGGAGGTCGTCGGCCCCCCTCCCATGGAGGAGGGACGCGCCGTGATCGCCGTGGAGATGGCCGTCTACCTGGCGACACACCCCGGCGGCGTCCACCCCGTGGTGCTCGGCGGCATCCTCTGGCCGAGGGGCGTGCAGCCGGTGGTCAGGGACGCCACGATCGCCAGGGTCGTCGCCTGGCTGGGCACCGACAGCCAGGGGCGGCCCAACCTCTACGCCGACGAGTCCGGGCGGCTCCGGTTCGGCCCCGAGGTGCGCACCGACTGGATGCTCTTCCGCGACCTCGTCCGCCGGTCGCACGCCAACTCGGGCGCGCGTCCCGAACTTCTCGACAGGGCGCTGAGCCTGGTACGGGGCCCGCTGCTGAACGGCCGCCCGCGTGGCCGCTACGCCTGGCTCGCCGCCGACGACCTGGAGTACAACGTGACCGCGAGCGTCGCGGACGCCGCGCACCGGCTCTGCGAGGTGCGGCTGGCGCGCGGCGAGACCGACCAGGCCGTGGCGGCGGTGCGCGCCGGGCTGCTGCTGGCCGCGGACGACGAGGGACTCTGGCGCGACCTGCTGCGGGCCACCCACCTCACCGCCGACCCGGTCCGCCTGCGCGCCGTGGTCGACGCCCTGCACCGGCGGGCCGCCTCCCACCCCTACGGCGGCGGGATGGCACCCGAGACCGAGGCCCTCATCGACGAGCTGCTGCCCTCGTGGCGGATGCGCTCCGCCCCGACGGCATGACGGCCCCGGCTGACCGGGCCCACGCGCCGCACGTCACGCGGTGGCGGGCGGGTGCCGTGCCGGACGACCGTCGAACGGAGGCGGGGGACAGGGGGCGCCGTACCGGGACGGGGGAGAGAACCATGCCGAATCGCGCATGTCGGTGGTTTCGGCGGTCGGGCGCTCCTAACGTGATCGGTGTGCGTGTCGCGATCGTGCTGGTCGTGCTCCTGGCGGCGACGGCCTGTACCCCGTCGGAGGCCGAGCGGTTCACCCCCGCCGACCTTCCCGCCGACCTTTCCGCCGAGAGCTCCTCGCCGGACCCCGCCCGGACGGAGCCGAGGGTGGAGACGGTCGAGGTCTCTCCCGACGTCCAGGTCGTGGTGGAGTGGCCGGCCATGCCCGACCGGGACGCCACCGCGATGATCGACGCTTTCCGCGACTACCGTGCCGGGTCCTTCCGGGCGGTCGTCACCGGGGGCCGGGACACCGCGTACCTCGAGGCGGTCCAGGAGGGGGCGAGCATGGACGCGTACGCGTGGGTGAAGGCGTTCCTGGACCAGCGCCGCTCGGTGCGCGGGACCTCCCGGCTGTACGCGCTGAACGTCGTCTCGGTGACCGGCCGGGGAGCCGAGTTGAACGTGTGCGTGGACGAGACCGGGATGCGACTGCTGGACGCGGAGACCGGGAAGGCGGTCCGCAGGCAGCCCGACTGGGCCAGGCGTCCCTTCCTCCAGGTCGCCGGCCTCCGGCGGGGTGACGACGGGATCTGGCGGATCAAGCTGCTCCGGTACGCCAAACCTTTCAGTGAAGCCTCGAAGGGATGTCTTCGATGATCATGAATATGGTGGTCGCGGGGCTGCTCCTGCTCGCCCCGGACCCCGACCTCGGCGGTGGCGGCGGTGTCCCCGATGTTCAGGTCCGAGGCGGCCAGGACGGGAACACGGCACGGATCAGCCTGAAGAACTCCCAGATCATCATCAGCGGGAACGGCCGCGGGGGGAGGAGCGACGGCTACCGGCTCAAGCGTCCCTGCTGGTACGAACCCGCTCAGAACGCCTCGGACATGCTGGACTTCCAGCAGCGGTCGACCCGGGTGGACCCGGGGGCGCCACAGACCCGGCACGAATCCCTCGAACCGTTCGTGGAGAAGCTCGGCGAGGAGGGGCGCTGGTGGACGGTCGCCCACGACGCGTCCGACCCCAACGGGGTGAGCTGCCAGATGGCGCTGGACACCTACGTGTTCGTGCCGCCCGGCACGACCCCGCCCGCCGGGATCACCATGGCCCAGCTGGCCGACATCGCCCGCGCCGCGCTGACCGTGCCCGAGCCGAAGGTCGAGCTCAACCCGGACGCCAAGAGCTACGTCAACCTGCCGACCTGGGTCTGGCTGGGCGACGTCGGCGAGACCACCCGGTCCGTGACCGCGACGCTGCCCGGGATCATGAGCGCCACCGTGACCGCCACCCGCGGGAAGATCGAGATCGAGCCGGGCACCACCGCGGAACGGGCGAGGGTCGAGGACAGCGGGTGTGAAACGGGCGGCACACCGTACAAGGAGGGCGCCGGCGAACCCACCTGTGGGGTGACCTACCTGCGGGCCTCGATCGACCAGCCGCGTGGCGTCTACGTGCTGGAGGTCACCGCGGTCTGGGACATCGAGGCCGCGGGTGTCGGGGGTGAGGTGCCCTTCGCCTACGACCCGGTCGAGGTGGGGGGCACCCGTGACGTCCCGGTGGGCGAGGTGCAGAGCACGGTCAGGAAGACCGGCTAGCGGTCCCCTCGGGTCCGGGCGGGCCGGGCACGGCAGGGAGGACCGGTCGGCGGCCTCCCGGGGCCGGCCGTCCGCGCCCGCGACCGGGGCGGTCTCCCGGAGCGGGAGGAGCGGTCAGCGGCCCTCCTCCCGGCTCGGGGCTCCTGGTCCGCGACTCCCGGCTCAGGACTTCCGGTTCAGGACTCTGGCCGGGGATTCCCGGCTCAGGACTCCCGGACCCTGAGCCGTTCGGCGGCCGGGGCCCCCTCGTGGGTGAGGAGCCACCGCTTGACCGGGGTGCCGTAGTAGTAGCCGCCGAACCCGCCGGTGGACGGCAGGACACGGTGGCAGGGGACGAACGGCGCGATCAGGTTCCGCGCGCACGCCGAGCCGGCGGCCCTGGCCGCGGTCCTGGGCAGCCCCGCCCGCTCGGCGAGCTCGGCGTAGCTGATCGTGACGCCCGCGGGCACCTGGCGCAGGGCGGTGAGCAGCCGCTGCCGCGTGGGCGTGCCCGGCTGTTCCACCGGCACCGCGTCGAGGGCGGTCAGGTCGCCGTCCAGGTAGTCGCGTGCCGCCCGCGCGGGCCGGCCCAGGTCGCCGGTGAGGGTGAGCCCCTCGGCGCGCAGCCCGGGGGAGAGCCGGGCGAACATCTCCTCCGGGCCCGTGCCGGTGAAGCCCGCCGCCAGCAGCACGCCCTCGCGGGCGAGCAGGGCCAGCGGGCCGACCGGGGTGTCGATAACCTGTGCCTCTATCATTCCGAGCTCCAAAGGTGCAGCGCGGCGTACGCCCGCCAGGGGCGCCACCGCTCGATGTGGTCTTCGGGGATGCCCAGGCAGGCCATGGCCCGCCGCAGGCCGAGGTCTCCGCCGGGCCAGGCGTCCGGGTCGCGCAGCGCCCGCAGCGCGATGTAGCCGGAGGTCCACGGCCCGATGCCGGGAACCTCCAGCAGCCGGGACACCGCCTCCGCGGGCTCCTGCGCGCCGTCCAGGTCGATCTCGCCGCCCGCCACCCTCGTGGCGAGCGCCCTCAGCGTCGCCACCCGCCGCCCGGTCAGGCCCAGCCCGCCGAGATCGGCCTCGGCGAGCTCCTCCGCGGACGGGAACAGGTGGGTCAGCCCCTGCCCGCCGGTGGGGCGCCCGGCCCTGGCCGTGACGCGGCCGAGGACGGTGCGGGCGCCCGCGACGGAGATCTGCTGGCCGATCACGGCGCGTACGGCCACCTCGAAACCGTCCCAGGCGCCGGGCACGCGCAGTCCGGGGCGGGCGGCGACGAGCGGTCCCAGCGAGGTCTCGCCGAGGGCCGCGGAGATGGCCTGGGGGTCCGCGTCGAGGTCGAGGAGGCGGCGGCAGCGGGCGACGATCCTGGCCAGGTGGCGGGTGTCGTCGACGCTCACCTCCAGCCGCACGTGGTCCGGCCCGGGGGTGAGGGTGATCGTGCCGCCGGGGACGGCCCGGCTGTAGGAGGTGTCGTCCGCGCGCTCCAGCCCGGGGATCGCCCGCGCCGCCAGGAACCGCATCAGGGTCGCGGCGTCGTACGGCTCCCTGCGGTGCAGCCGCAGGGTCAGGGCGTCGCCGCACATCCCGGGCCTGCCCCCCGTCGTCGCCCGCAGCTCGCCGGGGGTGAAGCCGTAGGTGTCCTTCATGGTCGCGTTGAACTGCCGGACGCTGCCGAAGCCCGACGCGAACGCCACGTCGACGATCGGCAGCCCGGTCTCGGTGAGCAGCTGCTTGGCCAGCAGCAGGCGCTTGGTCCTGGCCACGGCCAGCGGGCCCACGCCGATCTCCGCGGTGAACAGCCGGTGCAGGTGCCGTCCGGTGATGTGCAGCCGCCCGGCCAGCCGGGTCATCCCGCCGTCGTCCGCCACGCCCTCGTCGATCAGCCGGAGCGCCCGGCCGACCAGGTCGCCCCGGTGGTCCCAGCCGGGGTCGCCGGGGCTCAGCTCCGGCCGGCAGCGCTTGCACGGCCGGAACCCGGCCGCCTCGGCGGAGGCCGCGTGCCGGTAGAACCGCACGTTGCGGGTGGCGGGGGTGCGTGCCGGGCAGATCGGCCGGCAGTAGATGCGGGTGGAGGTGACCGCCGTGTAGAACCGCCCGTCGAACCGGGCGTCCCTCGCGGCCACCGCGCGGTAGCAGGAGTCGAAGTCGAGCTCTTTGACGGACACGCCGACGACGCTACTCGCGGCGCGGGGGGTACGGCTGGCGGGAATCGGACATGGCCGTGACGGCCGTCGGACGGCTGTCACGGGAGGGGCGGCGGGCGAGCGGGTGAGGCGGGTGAGGTCGTGAGGCCGTCACCCGGGGGTTTCCCGTGCGGGGAGGGCGTCACCTCCGGCGGCGGGCCTCACTTGGAGGAGACGCCGACCCCGATCTCGAACTCCCGGTAGACGCGGGCCCAGAACCCGTCGCGGAGCCAGACGCGTGCCTCGGGGTAGGGGCGCAGGGAGTGGCCCAGCTCCTTCTCCGCCTCGATGAGCAGCTCGGTGTCGATCACCGTGGGCAGGATCGGCCCCGGCAGCAGGTCGCGGATGTTGTCGCGGCCGCGGGTGAGGATCCACTTCTGGGCCACGTGCTCGCCGACCTCCTCGACGCGCGGGCGGCTCGGGCCCAGCTTGGTGACCTGGCCCGCCGGAACCTTGGGCTTGGCGGCGGTGCGCCCGGCGAAGACCTGGGCGGGGGAGGGGGCGATCGGGGGGACCGGCACCGGCACCGGGGCGGGGGCGCGGCTGAAGAAGGACCGCAGGAAGTCGGCGCTGATGATCTCGACGGTGTCGGACTCCCAGACCAGGCGCTCGGCCTGGTTGGTGCCGTAGGGGGGTTCCACGCCCCACAGGTGGATCCGCACCCCGTAGGCCTGGGCGGCCTCCACGGCGGGGACCATGTCCTCGTCCCCGGCCAGCAGTATCGTGTCGCTCACCGCGTGGTGCCTGGCCAGCGCCTCCAGGTCACTCCTTATCTGCGCGTCCACGCCCTTCTGCTGGCCCCGCGCGTTCAGGTTGCCCAGGCGCACCTTGACCCAGGGCAGCTGGGCGATGACCCGCTGGTCCACGGTCGGCACCCGGTCGCGGGCGGCGTCGTACCAGTAGATCCGGAGCAGCTCGCCGTGGATGCGCTCCTCCGCGTGCTTCTGCAACGCCTGGATCAGCTCGTCGGCCGCCACCCGGTACTCCTTGCGCTCCTTGGCACTCAGGAGCACCTCCCCGGCAGCCGCGTACAGATAGCCGACGTCGACCAGGACGGCGTACTTCGCGGCGATGGGACGAGACGTGAGGTCCAGGATGGTCATGTCGTCCTCCAGGCCTCGGAACTAGCTGATCGGCTGACTATATGCGCCCATTTCTTAGATGGTCCCAACTCTCGTGCAAGTTGACACCCCGTTCCCGGGATCTATCTCGGCAGTGCGCTGGATCGCCATGCGCCTTGTCCGGTAGGAAGTGCTTTTCGCATGCGATGTGAGTGATTGCTCCAGGATTTCGACGTCTGCGGGGCTTTTGGCGCCAGGCTCGCCGGTGCGGCACGCGTCGAGAGGGCGATCACCACCGCGGCGATCTCCTCGGGTGTCGCGTCCCCTTTAATGATCTTCAAATGTCTCATAGCGGGATGTTCCCGTGCTTCTTCGGGGGCAGGGTCGCGCGCTTGTTGCGCAGGGTCCGCAGCGCCTTGACGATCTGGACCCGGGTGTCGGAAGGGCGGATCACCGCGTCCACATACCCACGTTCGGCCGCGAGATACGGGTTGGCGAGGGTGTCCTCGTACTCGGCGACGAACCTGGCCCGCTGGGCGTCCGGATCCTCGGCCGCGGCGAGCTCGCGCCGGTAGAGGATGTTGACCGCGCCCTGCGCGCCCATCACCGCGATCTGCGCGGTCGGCCAGGCCAGGTTGACGTCGGCGCCCAGGTGCTTGGACCCCATGACGTCGTACGCCCCGCCGTAGGCCTTGCGGGTGATGACCGTGACCAGCGGGACGGTCGCCTCCGCGTAGGCGTAGAGCAGTTTGGCGCCGCGCCGGATGATCCCGTTCCATTCCTGGTCGGTGCCCGGCAGGAATCCCGGGACGTCGACGAATGTCAGGACGGGAATGTTAAAGGCGTCGCACGTACGGACGAATCGCGCGGCTTTCTCCGAGGCCGAGATGTCCAGCGTGCCGGCGAAACTCATCGGCTGGTTGGCGACGATCCCCACCGAGCGTCCCTCGACCCGGCCGAAACCCACGAGGATGTTCGGCGCGAATTGCGCGTGCACCTCCAGGAATTCGCCGTCGTCCAGGACGTGTTCGAGGACCGTGTGCATGTCGTAGGGCTGGTTCGCCGAGTCGGGGATCAGCGTGTCGAGCTCGAGGTCCTCGCCGGTGGTCTCCAGCGGCGGGTCGGCGTCGAACGCCGGGGGGTCGTCCATGTTGTTGGACGGCAGGTAGGACAGCAGCGCCCTGGCGAACTCCAGGCAGTCGGCCTCGTCGGACGCCTCGTAGTGGGCCACGCCCGAGCGGGAGTTGTGCGTGTGCGCCCCGCCGAGCTCCTCGAACGTCACCTCCTCGCCGGTGACCGTCCTGATCACGTCGGGGCCGGTGATGAACATGTGCGACTTCTCCGACACCATCAGCACGAAGTCGGTGAGCGCGGGGGAGTAGACGGCGCCGCCCGCGCAGGGGCCCATGACCAGCGAGATCTGCGGGATCACCCCGGAGGCGTGCACGTTCCGCTTGAAGATCTCGGCGTACAGGCCCAGGGAGACGACGCCCTCCTGGATGCGCGCGCCCCCGGAGTCGTTGATCCCGATCACCGGGCAGCCGGTCTTCAGCGCGTGGTCCATGACCTTGACGATCTTCTCTCCGAAGACCTCGCCCAGGGAGCCGCCGAAGACGGTGAAGTCCTGGGCGAACACCGCGACCGGGCGGCCGTCGACCGTGCCGTGGCCGGTCACGACCCCGTCGCCGTACGGCCGGTCGCGCTCCAGGCCGAAGCTCGTGGACCGGTGCCTGGCGAGCTTGTCGAACTCCACGAAGCTGCCCTCGTCGAGGAGGGCGAGCACCCGCTCCCTGGCGGTCATCTTCCCCGCGGCGTGCTGCTTCTCGACGGCACGCGTCGAACCCGCGTGGGCGGCCTCGCCCAGGCGGCGCTCCAGGTCGGCCAGTTTCCCGGCCGTGGTGTGGATGTCGGGTCCGGAATCCAGTGGTTCGGCGCTCAGGGACTCGCTCATCCCAGCAGGGTAACCGTCCCCTGACATCGCGAACTATCGGGGGCGATCGTTCGTTTCCCGTGCGAGGCGGCCGATCGCGCGGGCCGCGGAAGGGGAGGCGCCATGCCGGAGGTCACGGAGGCGGTAAGGACGAGGGGGCTGCTCAAGAGATTCGGGCAGCAGGTGGCCGTGGGAGGTGTCGACCTGGTGGTGCCGCAGGGTGGTTTCGCCGGGCTGGTCGGCCCCAACGGCGCCGGGAAGACCACCACGCTCAGCATGGTCACCGGCCTCCTGCGTCCCGACGGGGGCACGGCCCACATCGGCGGCGCCGACGTGTGGCGCGACCAGGTCGCGGTCAAGGGACGCATCGGCGTGCTCCCCGAGGGGCTGCGCCTGTTCGAGCGGCTGTCGGGCCGGGAGCTCCTCTCCTACAACGGCCAGCTCCGCGGCATCCCCAGGGACGAGGTGGGGCGGCGGGCGGAGGAGCTGCTGAAGGTCATGGACCTGACCGAGTCGGCCGACAAGCTCGTCGTCGACTACTCCACCGGCATGCGGAAGAAGATCGGCCTGGCCGCCGCGCTGCTGCACAACCCCGCGGTGCTCTTCCTCGACGAGCCCTTCGAGGGCGTCGACCCGGTCAGCGCCAACACGCTCGTCGAGGTGCTCAGGCGCTACACCGCCTCCGGGTCGACGGTGGTCTTCTCCAGTCACGTCATGGAGCTCGTCGAGCGCCTGTGCGACTGGGTCTCGGTGATGGACCGCGGGCTGATCGTCGCCCAGGGGCCGCTGGACGAGGTCAGGGCGGGCCGCGGCCTCAACGAGGCGTTTCTCGGCCTGGTCGGCGCCCGGGGCGACGGCCCCGAGGGACGGGAGGGCCTGTCGTGGCTGGGCGCGACCCCCTCGTGAGCGCGCCGGACGGGATTGGGCGGCAGGGCGACGGAAGGGTCGACGGGGTGAGCGCGGACTTACGGGGAGACACCGGCGCGGAAGGCACGGGAGGCGCGGACGTGCGGGGAGACGCCGCCGCGGGAGGCGTGGAAGGCGCGGAAGGCGCGGGCACGCGGGGAGACCGGGGAGATATCGTCGTGGGAGGCGCCGCGGGCGCGGGTGCCGTGCGGGTGGGGCCCATGGTGTTCGTACGGCTCAAGCTGCGGCTCGTCGCCGGGAACCTGAGCGGCAGCACCGAGCGCCTGCTGGGGTTCGTCTTCACGGCGATCGCCGCGTTCGTCTTCGGCGCCATCGGTTTCCTGCTGACGGCCGCGCTGCGCTTCGCGCCCGCCGACGTCGCCCTGGACGTCGCGATCGTGGTGTTCACCGTCTTCCTGGTGGGCTGGGCGGTCGTGCCGCTGCTGGCGTTCGGGCTGGACGACACGCTCGACCCGTCGCGCCTGGCCCTGTTCCCGCTGAGGACCGGCCAGCTGGCCGCCGGCATGTTCGCCGCCTCGGTCACCGGCGTGTGGCCGTTCGCCTCGCTGGCCGTGATGGCCGGGGTCGTCGTCGGCCTGGCCACCGGGGTCGGCGGGGTGATCCTGGGCCTGGTCGCGGTGCTGCTCCACTTCTCGCTCTGCGTCGTGCTCTCCCGGCTGGTCACCACGTCGCTGTCGGGGATCCTGCGCACCCGCAGGGGCCGCGACGTGCTGGCCGTCTCCGTGATCTTCTTCATCCTGGCGGCCCAGCTGCCCAACCTGCTGCTCAACGGCGGCCTGGCGGCCGACCCCATGGCCTTGCTGCACGGTCTCGCCTCGGTGCTGAGCTGGACCCCCTCCGGCGTCGCGGCCCGCTCCGTCGCCGACGGCGGCCTCACGGCGGTCGCGGGGGCGGCCCTGCTCGCCGCCCTGGTCGCCGGGGCCGGATGGCTGTGGATCGCCGCGCTGCGCCGCGCCCTGGTCTCCTCCGACGCCTCCACCCAGGGCGCGTCGGTGCGCAACTCCCAGGGGCTGCTGGCCAGGATCCTGCCCGACGGCCAGCTCGCCGCGGTCGCGGGCAAGGAGCTCAAGTACGCCCGCCGCGACCCGCGGGGCAGGGTCGGCTGGTTCGCCGCCGTCGCGGTCACCGGCATCATGGCCTTCTCGATGTACGGGGAGGGCGACGGCGCGGCCGGGAGCTTCCTGGCGATCCTGCCCGCCTGCATCGGCGCGCTGATGATCAGCATCCAGGGGTGCAACGCCTTCGGCATCGACGGCCGCTCCCTGTGGACGAACGCCGTCGCCTACGGCACCGACCGCGACTGGCGCACCGACATCGCCGGGCGGCACCTGGCCGTGGCGACGATCGCGGTCCCGCTGCTGCTCGTGCTCGCCACGGTCGCGGCACTGCTGGCCGGGAACGTCGCCTGGGCGGTCCCGGCCACGCTCACCGCCTGGGGGGTCCTCGGGGCCGGGCTCGGCGTGGGCGCGCTGACCAGCGTGCTGATGCCGTACACCGTGCCCGAGCGCCTGAACGCCTTCACCGGCGCGGCCCCCGGGCAGGGCGGCATCGCCTTCGCGGGGTCGTTCGGCGCGCTGATCGGCACCGGCCTGGTCGCATTGCCGATCGTCCTGCCGGTCCTGTTCGGCCTCAACTGGGTCAGCGTGCCGGCGGTGGCGTACGGGCTGCTGCTCTCCTGGGGCGGCCGCAGGGTCGCGGGGAAGATCGCCTTCGCCAGGTATCCGGCGCTCCTGAAGGCGACCTCCGTGGCGACCTGACGCTCCCCCGGCGGATCGTCGGAAGGGCCCGCCGGGCACAGTCCGAACAGCTCGTGAACGGCGTTCGGAGTGGTCTAGTCCAATGGGTGAGACCGGTCTCCGTTCGACAAAACGGACTGGGTACGCTGGCGGGCATGCCCGCCACCGTGTCCCATCAGGCAGAGCGTTCCTCCGCTGTCACCGAGATGCCCGACGAGCTGCGCGCGGACGTGCGACTGCTCGGTGAGCTCCTGGGGCAGGTCATCGCCGAGCATGGCGGCGATGACCTGCTCGCCGATGTCGAACGGCTGCGCAAGGCCGTCATCGGGGCCCGCAGGAAGCAGGTGTCGGTCGACGAGATCACCGCGATGGTGGCCGAGTGGCCGATCGACCGGGCGGTGCAGATCGCCCGCGCGTTCACCTGCTACTTCCACCTGGCGAACCTGGCCGAGGAGCACTTCAGGATCCGCACCCTGCGGGTCAGGGACACCGGCGAGGAGCCGCTGCCCGAGTCCCTGGCGCAGGCCGTCCAGGAGCTCGGCGACGACAAGGTCGCCGACCTGGTCGAGGGACTGCGGCTGCACCCCGTGCTGACCGCGCACCCCACCGAGGCCCGCAGGCGCGCCGTGGTCACCGCGATCCAGCGCATCAGCGGCCAGCTCGCCGCGTACAACAGCTCCGACAGGGGCGCGGCCGAGCGGGCCGAGACCCGGCGGCGGCTGCTTGAGGAGATCGACCTGCTGTGGCGGACCGCCCAGCTGCGGTCCACCAAGCTCGACCCGCTGGACGAGGTGCGCACCGCGATGGCGGCCTTCGACGAGACCCTCTTCCGGGTGGTCCCGCAGGTCTACCGCGCCCTGGACGCCGCGCTCGGCGGAGGGGCCGGCACCGGGAAGCCGCGGGCCCGCGCCTTCATCAGGTACGGCAGCTGGATCGGCGGCGACCGCGACGGCAACCCCAACGTCACCTCCAAGGTGACCAGGGACGCCGTGCTCATCCAGGCCGAGCACGTGCTGATCGCCCTGGAGAACGCCACGCTCAGGATCGGCCGCTCGCTCACCCTCACCGCCGACTACACCTCCGCCTCCGCGGGGCTGCGGGCCGCGCTGTCGAGCGCGGTGAACGACCACCCCGACGTGGTCTCGGAGATGGCCACCCGCTCCCCGAGGGAGCCGCACCGGCAGTGGCTGATGTTCGTCGCCGCCCGCATCGCGGCCACCCGCCAGCGCGGCCTCGACCTGGCCTACCGCTCGCCGGAGCAGCTCCTGGCCGACCTGCGCACGGCCCAGGACTCGCTGGTCGAGGCGGGGGCGAACCGGCAGGCGTACGGGGAGCTGCAGCACCTCATCTGGCAGGTGGAGACGTTCGGCTTCCACCTGGCCGAGCTGGAGGTCCGCCAGCACTCGCAGGTCCACGCCGCCGCGCTGGAGGAGATCGCCGCCGGGCGCACCTCCGAGCGGACCGAGGAGGTCCTGGCCACGATCCGCACGATCGCCTGGATCCAGGAGCGGTTCGGGGTGACCGCCTGCCGCCGCTACGTCGTCTCCTTCACCCGCTCGGCCGACGACATCGCCGCGGTCCACGCGCTGGCCGCGCACGCGATGGGCGAGCGGGCGCCGCTGCTCGACGTGGTCCCGCTGTTCGAGTCGGGCGCCGACCTGGCCGCCGCGCCGACCGTCCTGTCGGGGATGCTGGAGATCCCGGCGGTGCGGGCCAGGCTCGCCGCCGACCGGCGCCTGGAGGTCATGCTCGGCTACTCCGACTCCGCCAAGGAGCTCGGCCCGGCCGCCGCGACCCTGAAGCTGTACGAGGCCCAGGAGGCGCTGGCCGCCTGGTCGGCCGAGCACGACGTGCCGCTGACGCTGTTCCACGGCCGGGGCGGCGCCCTGGGCCGGGGCGGCGGCCCGGCCAACCGGGCCGTGCTCGCGCAGGCCCCCGGCTCGGTCGGCGGCAGGTTCAAGGTCACCGAGCAGGGCGAGGTCATCTTCGCCCGCTACGGCCACGACGCCATCGCCCGCCGCCACATGGAGCAGGTCACCTCGGCGGTGCTGCTCGCCTCCACCCCCTCCATCGAGGCCCGCACGGCCGAGGCGGCGGGGCGCTTCCGCGGGGTGGCCGAGCGGGTCGCCTCCGCCTCGGAGAAGGCCTACCGGCGGCTGACCGAGGCGCCCGGCTTCCCCGAGTGGTTCTCCCTGGTCAGCCCGCTGGAGGAGATCGGCTCGCTCCGCCTGGGCTCCCGCCCCGCCCGGCGCGGCCTCGGCGCGCCCCGCTCCCTGGACGACCTGCGGGCCATCCCGTGGGTGTTCGCCTGGGCCCAGACCCGGGTCAACCTGCCGGGCTGGTACGGCCTGGGCAGCGGCCTGGAGGCGGTCATCTCCGAGGCGGGCCTGGACGAGCTGCGCGCCGCCTACCGCGAGTGGCCGCTGTTCGCCTCGCTGCTGGACAACGTGGAGATGTCGCTGGCCAAGACCGACCGCGACATCGCCGCCCGCTACCTCGCGCTCGGCGCCAGGGACGACTTCGTCGAGCAGGTCCTGGCCGAGTACGACCTGACGCGCCGCCTGGTCCTGGAGATCACCGGCCACACCCGCCTGCTGGAGGACCGCAGGGTACTGTCCCGCGCGGTGCAGCTCCGCGACCCCTACGTGGACGCGCTCTCCCACCTGCAGCTGCGCGCCCTGTCCACCCTCCGCGCCGACGAGGGGCTGTCGGAGGACGAGCGCGAGCGCCTGTCCACGCTGCTGCTGCTGTCGGTCAACGGCGTCGCGGCGGGCCTGCAGAACACCGGATGATCCGCGAGGCGAGGGCCGGGGACCTCCCGGCCGTGGAGAGCCTGGTCCAGGCGGCCTACCGGCCGTGGGCGGACCTCATCGGGGTTCGCCCCAAGCCGATGGACGACGACTACGCCGCCCACGTGGCGGCCGGCCGTCTGCACGTGCTGGACCTTCCGGGCGGCCCTCCCGGACAGGACGGGCACGCGGGGATCGTCGGGCTGATCGTGCTGGTTCCCGAAGAGGGCGTGCTGCTGGTGGACAACGTGGCGGTGGCTCCCGGCCTGCACGGCCGGGGGTTCGGCAGGCGCCTGCTGTCCTTCGCCGAGGAACGGGCCCGCGCCGCGGGCCTCGACGCCCTGCGCCTGTACACCCACGCCCGCATGGAGCCGAACATCGCCCTCTACCGGCGCCTCGGGTACGAGATCACCGAGCGCCGCGAGTCCGGCCCGCGTGATGTCGTCTTCATGGCCAAACGGCTCCCCGGCTGACGGAGACGGCTCCCCAGGATCCAATATGGGTGATTCTCAATGGAAGTGGACTTAAGGGTCGAGGTGGACGTCCGGGGGCCGGAGCGGGCGGCTCAGGGGGCCGCTACGGGGTGTCTCGGGCGGGGCGTCCGGGGCGGGATCGTTCGAGAAGCGGTGCGGCCGGGACAGGGGCGTTCGAGAAGCGGTGCGGGTGGCTCAGCGGCCGATGCGGTGCGCCCCCGCGTAGACGTTGAAGCGCTCCTCGCGCAGAAACCCCACCAGCGTCATCCCGAACTCCCTGGCGAGGTCGACGGCGAGGGATGACGGCGCCGAGACCGCGCAGACGACCGGCAGGCCCGCGGTGAGGGCCTTCTGCATGATCTCGTAGCTGGTCCGCCCGCTGACCATGAGCACGTGCCCGCCCAGCGGCAGCCGCCCGGCCATCATGGCCCAGCCGACCAGCTTGTCCAGCGCGTTGTGCCGCCCGACGTCCTCGCGGACCGCGAGGGGCTCACCCCCGGCGGTGAACAGGCCGGCCGCGTGCAGCCCGCCGGTCTTGCCGAAGATCCCCTGGGCGCTTCTCAGCCTGCCGGGAAGGCCGTACAGGACCTCGGGGGAGACCAGCACGTCCTCCTGGGCGGGCAGCGGCGAGCAGCGGCCGCGCAGGGCGTCGAGGCCGGCGGCGCCGCAGACGCCGCACGCGCTCGACGTCACGAAGTGCCGGTCGAGCGAGGGCAGGTCGGGCAGCGGGCCGCGCAGCCGCACGGTCACCGTGTTGTAGCGCGCCTCGGGGGGCACGTCCTCGTCGGTGCAGTAGGCGATGGAGGCGATGTCCGCCGGGGCCGCGACGCCCTCGCCGTACAGGAACCCGGCGGCCAGCTCGAAGTCGTGGCCGGGGGTGCGCATGGTGATCGCGACCGTGCGGCGCTCCTCGCCTGCCTGGACGCGGATCTCCAGCGGCTCCTCGGTGGCCAGGTCGTCCCGGCGCTCGTGGATCGTCCCCGCCCGCATCTGCCCGACCCGCGCCCTGGTGGTCGGCCCCGGCCTCCGGACGGCCTCCACGACCTCGAAGCCCGGGTCCGCCTCTGAGCCCGGAGCGTCATCCGCGTCGGCGTCGTTCCGGGCGGGGAGATGTCTGCTCATCATCAGTTACCTCCGAGGAAGCCCCCGCCTTCAGGCGGGGAGGAATCGGACTCCTGCGGAGCAGGACAGGGGTGGGCGATTCGCCGTCAGGTGAACCGCTGTATCGAACGTACGCATGATTCTTAGCTGATCGTGCGATAAAATGTGAGAATGGCGCAGGCAGTGAAGCGGGCCTACAGGTTCCGCTTCTATCCGACCTCCGAGCAGGCCGAAGAGCTTGCCCGGACGTTCGGCTGCGTCCGCCTGGTCTACAACAAGGCCCTCGAAGAGCGCACCCGCGCCTACACCCTGGACGGCCGTCGCGTTTCCTACGTGGAGTCGTCGGCCAAGCTGACCGAGTGGAAGCGTGGCGGCGACTACGACTTTTTGTCCGAGGTGTCGTCGGTCCCGTTGCAGCAGGCACTGCGCCACCTTCAGACGGCGTTCGCGAGCTTCTTCGCCAAGCGTGCGAAGTACCCGACGTTCAAGTCCCGCAAGAAGTCGCGGTTGAGCGCTGAGTACACCCGGTCGGCATTTCGCTGGCGCGAGGGCCGGTTGACGCTGGCGAAGATGGATCAGCCGCTTGCGATCGTGTGGTCGCGCCCGCTGCCCGAGGGGGCGGAGCCGTCTACGGTCACCGTGTCGAAGGACGCGGCGGGCCGCTGGTTCGCCTCCATGCTGGTGGAGGAGAAGATCAACCCTCTCCCGCCCGTGAAGCGGAACGTGGGCGTGGACGTGGGTGTCACCGCGCTGGCCACGCTCTCCACCGGAGAGAAGATCGTCAACCCGTGTCATGAACGCCGCGACCGGCGCAAGCTGGCCAAAGCTCAGCGCGACCTCGCCCGCAAGGAGAAGGGTTCGGCGAACCGGCAGAAGGCCAAACTCGCGGTCGCCCGCGTTCACGCCCGCATCGCCGATCGCCGCCGCGATCATCTGCACAAGGTCACCACACGGCTTGTTCGCGAGAACCAAGTGATCGCCGTGGAAGACCTGACCGTCCGCAACATGGTAAGGAATCGGAGTCTGGCACGGGCGATCTCGGACGCCTCTTGGCGGGAGATGCGCTCCATGCTGGAGTACAAGGCCCAGTGGTACGGACGCACCGTGGTGGCCGTGGACCGCTGGTTCCCCTCGAGCAAGCTGTGCTCGGCCTGCGGAACGCTGCAGGAGAAGATGCCGCTGAACGTCCGGGAGTGGACATGTGCCTGCGGCGCGGTCCACGACCGTGATGTGAACGCCGCGAAGAACGTACTCGCCGCCGGGCTGGCGGAGAGCTGAAACGCCTGTGGAGCTGGTGTAAGACCTCACAAAGAGTCCTCTTTGGCGGGCGACCGGCGATGAAGCAGGAACCCTCGCGGGCGACCGCGGGAATCCCCTTCGTTCACGAGGAGGAGGATGTCAACATCTCTTTTCGCGGCCGTCTGAACGGTTCACCACCCCGCCCGAGAGCCGTTCCTTGCCCTCCACCCCAGACTTCGACAACAGTATTCCCTGGTCATTGGATTAATTCGGTAACAGGGGGTCGTTAGTGGAGGCAAGATGGCTAAGTGCTCGACTCGCCCTTCACTGATCTCGACCGCCCGCCGCTCTCCCAGGCGGCGCTCACCCGCGCGCTGGTCCGTCCCGGTGGACTCTGGTCCGGCATCTCCGTGGTCGACAGGACCGGCTCGACCAACGCCGATCTCGCGCACGTCGTCCGCGACGGCGCGCGGCAGGGAGCCGTCGTCGTCGCCGAGTCCCAGTTCGCCGGACGTGGCAGGCTCGGCCGTGTCTGGAGCGCTCCGCCGCGTTCGAGCCTGACGTTCTCGATCCTTTTGCGTCCCGACCCGCCCCTGTCCGAGCAGGGGTGGCTGCCCCTGCTCGTCGGCCTGGCGGTCGCGTCGGCCGTGCGGAAGGCCGCCGAGGTCGACGTACGGCTCAAGTGGCCCAACGACCTGCTGATCGGCGAGCGCAAGCTCGCCGGGGTGCTCGCCGAGCGGATCGACAGCGCGGTGATCGTGGGTGTCGGGCTCAACGTGAGCGTGCGCCCCGAGGAGCTGCCGGTGGAGACCGCCACCTCCCTGGCCATCGAGGAGGCCGCCTGCCTCGACCGCGACCCGATCCTGCGCGCGGTGCTGCGGGAGATCGAGACCCACTACCGCGAGTGGTCGGAGGCGAACGGCGACGTCGAGGCCTGCGGCCTGCGGGCCGCCTACCTCGCGGTCAGCGCCACGGTCGGGCGGGAGGTCCGGGTGGAGCTGCCCGGCGAGCGGGTGCTCACCGGCACCGCCACCGGTGTCGACCGCGCCGGGCGCCTGGTCGTCGACGCCAAGGGGGAGGAGCACACCCTCAGCGCGGGCGACGTCGTGCATGTTCGACCTCACAGCTCATGACGTGGGGCATGAAGGCGTGCCACGATTTGCCCCATGGGTCTACCCGATCACCACATGACGGAGGGGGAGCGACGGATCAGGTCGTTCCACCCTCACTGGAAGCGACTTATCGGCCCGTTCCTCGCGTTGATCCTGATCATCGTGGGCTCCGGCGCCGCCCTTTTCTTCATGCCCGACTTCGAGTACCGGTTCTACGCGCTCGTCGCGGTGGCCGTGGTCGCCGTCGGCCTGCTGACCGTGTGGTCGTTCATCCCGTACCTGCGCTGGAAGAACACCTCCTACGTCCTCACCTCGCACCGGTTCACCATCGGCACGGGGGTGCTGAACAAGTCCATCGACGACATCCCGATGACCAAGGTGAACACGGTCAGCGCCGACCAGACTCTCATGGAGAGGCTGTTCGGCTGCGGCACGCTGGTCGTCGAGTCGGCGGGCGACCAGGGCCGGATCACGCTGCGCGACATTCCCCGGATCCAGGAGGTGCGGGCCGAGCTGTTCCGCGCGCTCGACGACGCGGCGGACGGGGAGCCCTCGGAACCCGGCGGGCGGTGACCCATGGGGCCTGACCTCCTTGGCCTGGGGGAGGGCGGGGACGAGGCGGAGGTCCCCGCCGGGCGCCCGACGGCCGCGCAGATCGAGCGCCTCTTCGTCGGGGCCTCGCCCCGCCACACCCGTATCCAGGTGGCGAGCCTCGCCCGGCTGCCGCAGGAGCTCACCGAGCGGATCTGGCGCGCGCTGGGCTTCGCCACGCTCCCCGACGACACCGTGGCCTTCACCGACGCGGACGTGGCCGTGCTGGAACGGGTCCGGGCGATGATGGAGGGCGGCCTGCTGGACGACCAGACCGTCATCCGGATGGCGAGGGCGCTCGGTCAGACGACGGCGCGGCTCGCCCAGTGGCAGGCCGAGATCATGATCGGCGCCATGCTCGACCCCGGCCGCCGGCCCACCGACGAGGACCTGGCGGCGGTCATGGAGACCTCGGGCCGGCTGCTCCCCGACTTCGAGCAGATGCTGCTCCACGTCTGGCGCGCCCAGCTCGCCGCCGCCGGGACCCGCCTGCTGACGCTCGCCGACATCACCGACGACCTCGCGCCCGACCGGATCACCCTCGCGGTGGGCTTCGCCGACATGGTCTCCTTCACCCGGGTCTCCCGCGAGCTGGACGAACGGGGCCTGGCCGAGCTGGTCGAGGGCTTCGAGTCGCGGGCCTCCGACGTCGTCGCCGAGCACGGGGGACGGATGGTCAAGACCCTCGGCGACGAGGTGTTCTTCACCGCGGCCGACCCGCGGACGGCCGCGACGATCGCCCTGGACCTGGTCGGCGCGATCCGCCGGTACGGGCCCGACGTGCGGATCGGGCTGGCGTACGGTCCGGTGCTGCCGATCATGGGCGATGTCTTCGGCACCACGGTGAACCTGGCGGCCAGGCTCACGGCCATCGCCCGTCCCGGCACCGTCGTCGCCGACGACAGGCTGGCCGAGGCGCTGAAGGACGCGCCCGGCGTCGAGGTCGGCCGCATCCGCCAGCGCCCGGCCCGGGGCCTGGGGGTGGTGCAGCCGTACGTGTTGCGCCGGGCTGGTAATCATTGAGGCCGGGCGCCCCAGGACCGTTCAACCGGTAAGCGGGCCCGCGAGGGTCGAAACCATGACAGATGAGGTGCAGGACATGCCGTACACCGTGCAAGGCGTGGTCGCGCGTGGCAAGGGCGAGCCCGTCTCGCTGGAGACCGTTATCGTGCCCGATCCGGGCCCTGGCGAGGCCGTGGTGACGGTTCAGGCCTGTGGCGTCTGCCATACGGACCTGCATTATCGCGAGGGCGGCATCAACGACGAGTTCCCGTTCCTGCTCGGCCACGAGGCGGCCGGGGTGGTCGAGGCCGTCGGCGAGGGCGTCACCGAGGTGGCGCCCGGCGACTTCGTGATCCTGAACTGGCGGGCCGTGTGCGGCGAGTGCCGGGCGTGTCTGCGGGGCCGCCCGTGGTACTGCTTCAACACCCACAACGCCGCCCAGAAGATGACCTTGGAGGACGGCACGCCGCTCAGCCCGGCCCTGGGCATCGGCGCCTTCATCGAGAAGACCCTGGTCGCGGCCGGGCAGTGCACCAAGGTCGACCCGTCGGCGCCTGCGCAGGTGGCCGGGCTGCTGGGCTGCGGCGTGATGGCCGGCATCGGCGCCGCGATCAACACCGGCGGGGTGAGTCGCGGCGACAGCGTGGCGGTCATCGGGTGCGGCGGCGTCGGCGACGCGGCCATCCTGGGGGCCCGGCTGGCGGGCGCCTCGAAGATCATCGCGGTGGACGTGGACGACCGCAAGCTCGGCTGGGCCAAGGACTTCGGCGCCACCCACACGGTCAACTCCCGCACCTCCGACGTGGTCGAGACGGTCAAGGAGCTCACCGGCGGCAACGGCGCCGACGTGGTCATCGAGGCGGTCGGCCGTCCCGAGACCTACGAGCAGGCCTTCTACGCCCGCGACCTGGCCGGGACCGTGGTCCTGGTCGGGGTGCCCACCCCGGAGATGAAGCTGCAGCTGCCGCTGCTGGACGTCTTCGGCCGCGGCGGCTCGCTGAAGTCCTCCTGGTACGGCGACTGCCTGCCCAGCCGCGACTTCCCCATGCTCATCGACCTCTACCTGCAGGGACGGCTCGACCTCGACCGCTTCGTCTCCGAGACGATCGGCCTCGGCGACGTCGAGGACGCCTTCGCCAAGATGCACCGCGGCGAGGTCCTGCGCTCGGTGGTGATCCTGTGATCGACAAGGTCGTCACCTCCGGCACGTTCTCGCTGGACGGCGGGACGTGGGACGTCGACAACAACGTCTGGATCGTCGGCTCGGCCAGCGAGGTCCTGGTCGTCGACGCCGCGCACGACGCCGCCGCGATCGCCGAGCGGGTCGGCGACCGCGAGGTCAAGGCGATCGTCTGCACCCACGCGCACAACGACCACATCGACGCGGCGGCCGACCTCGCCGCGCGGACGGGCGCGCCGATCCTGCTCCACCCGGCCGACCAGGTGCTGTGGGAGATGGTCTACAGCGACCTGCCGTACACCCCGATCGAGGACGGGCAGGTGCTCTCGGCCGGGGGGATCGAGCTGACCGTGCTGCACACGCCCGGCCACGCTCCGGGCGCGGTCTGCCTGTACGGGGCGGACATCGGCGCGGTCTTCACCGGCGACACCCTGTTCAACGGCGGTCCCGGCGCGACGGGAAGGTCCTTCTCCTCCTTCGACACGATCATCGAGTCGATCAAGGGGAAGCTGCTGGCCCTGACGCCGGGGACGGCCGTGCACACCGGTCACGGCGATTCCACCTCCATCGGCGCCGAGGCGGGCCACCTGGAGGAATGGCTGGCCAGAGGCCACTGACCCGCGCCTCACCCGATCACGCGCCCCGGCCTCGGCCGGGGCGTTTTCGTGTGTTCGAGGAGAAATTTCCCAGACGAACACTTCATGCGCATGACGCCAAAATTAAGACTCTGTGTCGTAGTTCACATAGGCAAGCCTTACCAAATGAGCTAATTTAGGTGTGCCTAACCTATGGTAGTCTCCAGAGAGGTCACGCTCCCGTGTACGTATGCGTCTGCCGCGCGGTCACCGAGAACGAGGTGCACGACTGCATCTCGGCAGGTGCCAGGAGCGCGCGCCAGATCCGCGATGCGACGGGTGCCGGCGGCGACTGCGCTTCTTGCGTGCGAAAAATCTGTGCGATCCTAAAGCGGTCCGAAGATTTGATGCCGACCGCATAGCACGAGGAGCCCGCCATGCAGGGCGACAAGAAAATCATCGAACTGCTCAACGAGCAGCTGACCGCGGAGCTGACCGCGATCAACCAGTACTTCCTGCACGCCAAGATGCAGGAGAACTGGGGATATACGAGGCTGGCCAAATACACCCGCGAAGAGTCCATCGACGAGATGCGCCACGCGGAGAAGCTGACCGACCGCATCCTCTTCCTCGAGGGCCTGCCCAACTACCAGAAGCTGGGCACCCTGCACATCGGCCAGACCGTCGCCGAGCAGCTCCGCGCCGACCTGGACGTCGAGCTGGAGGTGGTCACCCGGCTGAAGCCGGCCATCACCCTGATGCGGGAGAAGGGCGACGCCACCTCGGCCCGCCTCTTCGAGGAGATCCTCGCCGACGAGGAGCACCACATCGACTACCTGGAGACCGAACTGGGTCTCATCGGGAGCCTCGGGGAGCAGCTCTACCTCGCCCGGTATACCGAGCCGCCGTCGGCGTCTTGAGGTGAATCGAGCAGAACACGCCCATCGGATCCCTTCCGGTAGGGCGTGTTCTGCTTTGTCGGTCCAACCTTTGGTGAGCCTGTGCTTTCCAGGGACTTCCAATGCGGGAGACCTACTCCGTGGCCTCCGGCCGTTGCGGGATGACTATCCGGGATTTATCAGTGTTTGCCCAGGTCAATGGATAGGTCAACGACGAGTCAAACCGCGCGCTGTACCCGGGAAACGATCCCCTAAGGTCCTACGATCGCAACATGACCTGTGTACTACTCGCCGAGGATGACACCTCGATTTCCGAGCCACTGGCGCGAGCCCTGCGCCGAGAGGGTTATCAAGTAGAGGTGAGCCCTGACGGCCCGCAGGCTCTGGAGCGGGCTCTGTCAGGTGGCATCGACCTGATCGTTCTCGACCTGGGCCTGCCCGAGATGGACGGCCTGGAAGTGGCCCGGCGCATCCGCGCCGAGGGCCACGGAACTCCCGTGCTGATCCTCACCGCCCGCGTCGACGAGGTCGACACGGTGGTGGGCCTCGACGCGGGGGCCGACGACTACGTCACCAAGCCGTTCCGCCTTGCCGAGCTGCTGGCGCGCGTCCGCGCGCTGCTGCGGCGCGGCACGTCCGAGACGCCCGTTGTCCAGGGCGTGCGCATCGACGCCGACTCCCGCCGCGCGTGGATGGGAGACAAGGAGCTTCATCTGACCACAAAGGAATTCGACCTGCTCAGGGTCCTGGTCCGCGACGCCGGAAAGGTGGTCACCCGAGAGCAGATCATGCGCGAGGTGTGGGACACCAACTGGTGGGGTTCGACCAAGACCCTGGACATGCACATCTCGTGGCTACGCCGCAAACTCGGTGACGACGCCGCCAAGCCCCGATACATCACAACCGTTCGAGGAGTCGGCTTCAGGTTCGAGCGCGAGTAGGAGATGCGCCGCCGCCTGCTCTCCTCAACTCTCCTCGTCGCGGTCATCGGGGTGTTGCTGCTCGGTATTCCTCTTGGTGTGGCGGTCAACCGGCTCATCGAGGAGGAGGCGACCCAGGAACTGTCCTCCCATGCCAAAAGCCTGCTGGGGGAGGTCGAGTACGCCCGGATCCAGGACCAGCCCGTCGACGAGCAACAGCTGGAACGCAAGTATTCCGATCTCTACATCCAGATCTACGCGAAGGGGACGCCCCCCCAGGTGATAACGGTGGGCACCGAGCCCCCCGAGAGCCAGAAGATGACCGAGGACGCGCAGTCGGAGAACGGCGTGTACGTCGCGGTCAGCCGGGACAAGACGGGAGTGGAGCGTGAGGTCCGCGCGTGGTTGTTCCTCATCCTGGGACTCGCCGCGGCTGCCCTCGCGGTCGCGGTCGGGCTCGCCATAGTGCAGTCGCGCCGCCTGACGTTACCGCTCAGCGACCTTGCGATGATCGCTGAGCGGCTCGGGTCCGGTGACGCCAGACCGAGCAAGCACCGTTACGGCATCCAGGAGCTCGATCGGGTGGCCGAGGTGCTCGACCGCAGCGCGACCCGCATCTCCGACCTCCTGGCCAGGGAGCGGGAGTTCGCGACCGACGCCTCCCACCAGCTCCGTACCCCGCTCACCGGCCTGACCATGAGACTTGAGGAGATCGTCGCCGCCGCCGACGAGCCGGGGATCGTCAAGGAGGAGGGCGAGGCCGCCATCGTGCAGGCCGAGCGGCTCACCGCCGTGATCGACGAGCTGCTGGCCACCGCCAGACGGCAGCGTCAGGCGCAGTCCGAGATCGTTGAGCTCGACGTGCTGCTCGATCAGCAGTTCATCGAGTGGGGTCCGGCGTTCCGCAGGGCCGGGCGGCGGCTGAGCCTGGTCGGCACGCGCGGCCTCCAGGCGCTGGGTACCGGCGGCGGCATCGGCCAGGTGATCTCCACCCTGCTGGAGAACTCACTGGAGCACGGCGGCGGCACGGTGACGGTCACCACCAGTGCCAGGGACAGGTCCATCGTGATCGAGGTCGCGGACCAGGGGAGCGGCATTCCCGACGAGCTGGCCCCCAGGGTCTTCGAGCGGAACGTGAGCGGGCGCGGCAGCACGGGTCTCGGCCTGCCGCTCGCCAGGGCGCTGGCCGCCGCCGACGGGGGGCGCCTGGAGCTCGTACGGTCGCGTCCGGCGGCGTTCGCGTTCTTCCTGCGCCAGGTGGGCGAGCCGGGCAGGAACCGCGTCGTGCGCGGGCCCGCCTGAGCGGCGCTTTCGCCGGCGGGAAGGGGCGGCGCGAGGCGGGAGGGTCAGCGCGGGCCGGAGGGCGGCGCGTTCTCCTCCGAGTTCTTGTTCAGGAGATACATGTGGCCGTTGACCTGGCTGTTCGGCGCCGTCGACGGGCTCGCCGGCGTGTCGGGGACGGCTTCGGGCGGCGCACCGGGCAGGAAGACCCACTTCTTGTACGACCAGAACCTGAACAGGGTCCCGAGGGCGGTGCCGGTGAGCAGGGCGATGTTGTAACTCAGCGCGTCCTGCAGGCCCAGGGTGTAGGTCACGAAACCGATCACCAGCAGCGAGATCAGCAGGCCGATGGCGTTGAGGACGAAGAACAGGAAGTACTCGCGGGCCAGGCCGCTCTGCTCGCGGTGCCTGAACGTCCAGTAGCGGTTGCCGAGGTAGGCGAAGGTGGCCGCGACGATCGTGGCGATGACCTTGGAGGTGAGTGGTCCCCAGTCGAGGCCGAACCTGAGCAGGTTGGTGCCGCCGGTGTCGATCACGAAGGCGACCGCGCCGATCGTCCCGAACTTCGCCAGCTCTCGCGCCAGCTCGGCGAGCCGCCGGTAGGCGTGTCGGAGAAACTCCACGTTTCCTGCACGGTCCTTTCGGGGGTCGGCTGCTGATCCGCCGCGTCGGAGGACCTCGAACACTCTTCGGGCCAGGCTACCGGTGGGGGGACGTGATCCGCGCGAGGTTGACCCGTTGATGTCCATAGCTGCCACTGGGGGCTTTTTCAGCAAATGTCGCATAGCACCGGATAAATAGGGAAACTGGCGTTACGCTGATCCCTCTGACCACGGGAAGCCCCTGAAACTTTCACTTTCCGTGATCGGTCCAGACGGACTGCCGCACGCGACGGCCACTACCCCGGGGATCAACCCTTGCGCCGCCGACTCCTCGCCCTGATCCTGTGTCTGTCGATGACGACCGGCTGCGGCGCGCGGAGCGACACGCCGGGCACCGCCCCCGGGACCGGCCCCTCGCGCGAGGCGTCCGCCGGGGTGGAGCTCGCCGAGGCCTCCAGGGCCTTCGAGCTGCTGGGAAGGCTCGACGACGCCTGGCGCGACCGGGACTGCGCGACCGTCGAGAAGCTCACCACCTGGGCGGAGAGAGCGCTGGGCGGTCGTGCCTGTGAGGCGACCCGGAACGGCCGCCCGGCCCCCGCCAGGAAGTCCTACACCGACGTGGAGCTGTACCTGCCCGGCGCCGCCGACCAGGACCGCTGGTTCGTCGCCCTGGCCCGCGAGCCCGACCCTGCCTACTTCCTGTTCCTCCAGGAGGACGGCGAGTGGCGGCTCGGCGCCGGCCCCATCCCGATCCAGGGTGAGGTCCGCGAGCCGACCGAGGGCGCGGTGGCCACCGACGACCCCGTGGCGGGGGTCAAGGTCCGTCTCGTGCCGCAGCGCTACCTGGCCTACCTGACCGACCCGGCGGGGGTGAGCGGGGTGACCTTCCCCAGGGGCGACCCGGTCCGGGGTCTCTTCGACGACCTGTTCGGACGCCCGTCGCGCGTGCGGCCCGACCGCCTCACCGCCGACGTCCGCCTGCTCGTCGGCCCCCAGCGCGCGCTGATGCTGCCCACCGGCGGCTCCCTGGTCATCCACGCCCTGGAGATCGAATACCGGCAGAGGGCCCGTCCGGGCCGCCCCTCGCTGGCCCGTCCCATCTACGGCAGGGCCGACCTGCGCGGCTTCACCGGCAGGACCAGGACCGCGAAGCTGACCGGGACCGAGGTCGTGCTCGTCGCCACCGAGATCATCGGGAGCGGTTCCAAACTCGCCACGACCGGCATGCGCCGCGGCCTCGCCACCCTCACGGCGGACTGAGCGTCCCCGGGCGGCGCCTTCCAACGGCCTTCAAACGGCCTCCCAGAGGCCTCCCAACGGCCCGCCATCCGCCCACCGCCTGGTCCCGTACCGCGTGACAGTAAACTTGACCCCTGTGAGCAGCCCTTCTTTGGCCGGTCCCATCGGCCCCGTCGTCGGCATGATCGGAGCGGGCCAGCTGGCCCGGATGACACAGCAGGCGGCCATCGCCCTCGGTGTCGAGCTGAGGGTCCTGGCCAACTCGCCGGACGAGAGCGCCGCCCGCGTGATCGCCGACGTGCGTCTGGGCGACTACCGTTCCCTGGCCGACCTGCGCGACCTCGCCAAGGGGTGTGACGCGGTCACCTTCGACCACGAGCACGTGCCCACCGAGCACGTCCGGGCCCTGGCCGAGGACGGCTTCGCCGTGCACCCCGGGGCCGACGCGCTGATCCACGCCCAGGACAAGGCGGTGATGCGCGAGCGGCTGACCGCGATCGGCGTTCCCTGCCCGCCCTGGCGGCGGATCGAGACGGCCGCCGACGTCGAGGAGTTCGCCGCGGAGAACGGCTGGCCGGTCGTGCTCAAGGCGGTCCGGGGCGGCTACGACGGGCGCGGGGTCTGGGTCTGCCGCTCCACGGACGACGCGGCAGAGGTCCTGGCCTCCGGCGTGCCGCTGATGGCCGAGGGGTTCGTGCCGTTCGAGCGGGAGCTCGCCGTGCTGGTCGCCAGGTCGCCGCACGGGCAGGGGGTCAGCTATCCGGTCGTGGAGACCGTCCAGCGTGACGGCATCTGCGTCGAGGTGCTCGCCCCGGCCCCCGGCCTCGACCCCGAGTGGGCCGCGGTGGCCCAGCGGATCGCCCTGACCATCGCCAAGGAGCTGGGCGTGACCGGGCTGCTGGCCGTGGAGATGTTCGCCACCTCCTCGGGGCTGGTGGTGAACGAGCTGGCCATGCGCCCGCACAACAGCGGCCACTGGACGATCGACGGGGCCCGCACCTCCCAGTACGAGCAGCACCTGCGCGCGATCCTCGACCTCCCGCTCGGGTCGCCCGCGCCGACCGCCCCCGTCGTGGTGATGGCCAACCTCCTGGGCGGCGACGACCCCGACATCTTCTCCCGGTACGAGCACGTGATGGCCCACGACCCGGGCATCAAGGTGCACTTCTACGGCAAGGAGGTGCGGCCGGGGCGCAAGATCGGCCACGTCACCGCGATGGGCACCGACCTGGACGAGGTCCGCGAGCGTGCCCGGCACGCCGCCGTCTACCTCACCGAGGGAAGATACACCTGAGCCGACCGGCTCGCCCCTCCGGCCCGCCAAGGCGCCGGGACCACCGAAAGTCCCCGTAAGCCCGTGAGTCACCGTGCCCCCGAAAGGGCGCCGGACCGTCCGGAGCCCCCGTACCGCCGGGAGCACGGCACCGGCGTGACCACGGCACCACCGCGAACGCGCGCGGCCCCCGGGCCGCGAGGCAAAGGAGACGCAATGACCACCGTCGGCATCGTCATGGGCAGCGACTCCGACTGGCCGGTGATGAAACTCGCCGCCGAGGCGCTGGCCGAGTTCGGGGTGGCGTTCGAGGCAGACGTGGTCTCCGCGCACCGCATGCCCGAGGAGATGATCGCGTACGGCGCGGGGGCGGCCGGGCGCGGGCTGAAGGTGATCATCGCGGGTGCCGGGGGAGCCGCCCACCTGCCGGGCATGCTCGCGTCGGTGACCCCGCTGCCGGTGATCGGCGTCCCCGTCCCGCTGAAGTATCTCGACGGCCTCGACTCGCTCCTGTCGATCGTCCAGATGCCCGCCGGGGTCCCCGTCGCGACCGTCGCCGTCGGGGGCGCCCGCAACGCGGGACTGCTGGCCGTGCGGATCCTCGCCGCCGCCGACGAGGGCCTGCGGGCGAGGATGGAGGCGTTCCAGGTCGCTCTGAAGGATCAAGCCCACGCCAAGGGCGAGAAACTTCGGGCCGAGGCCGCCCAGCTCGGCGCCTGATATCACCGCTTTTGACCGATAGCTTGACAGCATCGCGGATAGAAGGGGGCGCGGAGGGAAGGGGAAGATCTTCAAATACCTTGGAGGTCGAGAACCATGAGGAACGCTATCCGCGCCATCCTCGGACTCACGATGGCGGTGCTGGCGGTGTGGGGAACCGTGGGCGCGGGTGAGAGCCCGAAGCCCGTCGACTCCGCGGTGAGCTCCGTGTCGACGCGCTGACTCCGTCACCCTCGCCCTGAGATCGCCGGGAAACCCGGGGATCGCCGGGGAACAGGTCACCCGGGCCGGGCGGAGTCCTCGGCGACACCGCCGAAGTCGCGGTCTTCGCCGTTGCGGACGTCGCGGGCGGTCCGGATACTGTGTTCGTGGAGCCCGCGGCCGTGCGTGGAGCCGCCGCCGTCCATGAAGCCGTCGCCGTGCGTGGAGCCCGGTGCCACCTATAGGGGCAGTGGGAGCAATGGTGCCAATGGGGCACGGCACGGGTGGTCACGCCCGGGACGAGGCGCAGGCATGCCGGTGTCGCGGGGCGATCCGCTCGAAGACTCCGCCCGTTGGGCGACCGCCGAGACAGCGAAGGTGAGACGACGTGGAAGCAGACCTCAGCAAGGCCGTCTGGCGCAGGGCGGCCCCGGAGGGGGACGACGGTGGTAACGGCGGCAACGGCGGCAACTACGTCGAGGTGGCCGTGATCGAGGCTCCGGAAGAGGGCCACAAGGCCGGGTCGGGGTCTCTTTACGTATTGCGCGATTCCAGGAATCCCGAAGGGCCGAAGCTGTTCTTCACCCGTTCGGAGTGGGACGCCTTCGTCGGGGGCGTGAAGCTCGGCGAGTTCGACAACTGACCGGGCGGACCGGGACGGGCGGGAGCCTTCGTCGGCGATGCGGGGCCTCTCGCCGTGTGTCTCCCGAAGGTTTCACCTGGCGGCCGCGATCGAGGCGCGCACCAGGTCAACCGGCCGGAAGGCCCCTGCCCGTCCCGGCAGCCGGCCTCTCTCGGGGTAAAAGCCTTTTTGTCGAACGTACGGGAAGAAGTGGTTTCGCGAGGGTCTCGCATTCGCCGCAACGGTAATGCTCTCACCGTAATAACCATCAAAAACGTTCTATAGCCAACCTAGAAGCGGCTTGCCCGTTTTGCGGCGATATGTCCCATATCGTAGTAATTGTCATGTCCGAGAGATTACTGCGAAAGGGGGCGTCCTCATGGGGATCACGATGTTCCCGGGAGGGGGCTGGCCCGCCCATGATCCTTACTGGCGCCGTCGTCGTCGCCGTCGTCGCCGCTGGCGTCGCTGGTACCGCTGGGACTACTGGTGATGTCCGGAGCCGGTGACACGAGAAGGTCATGGTGACCGATGTGCTTCTGAGAGGTCGACGCTTACCTGACGGGTTCCCGGTGCCAACCGGGAACCCGTCGTCGTGTCCGGGGTCGTACGCGAAGGGCGCGGCGGAGGCGGGCCGGGCTCAGGGGCGGCCCAGGGCGCGGTAGTGCCAGCCGGAGGCCCGCCAGGTCTCGGCGTCGAGGGCGTTGCGACCGTCGACGATCTTGCGGGAGGCCACCACGGAACCCAGCTCCTCGGGATCCATGGCGATGAACTCCTGCCACTCGGTCAGCAGCAGCACGACGTGGGCGCCCTTGGCCGCGTCGAGGGCGGAGGCGCCGTAGGAGAGCCCGGGGTGGGCCTTGCGGGCGTTCTCCTGGGCGACGGGGTCGTAGACGGTGACCCGGCCACCCTGCTCGCTGATCTTGACGGCGACGTCCAGGGCGGGCGAGTCGCGGATGTCGTCGGAGTTGGGCTTGAACGCGGCGCCGAGCACCGCGACCGTGCAACCGCGGAAGGAGCCCCCGGCCAGTTCGCGGGCCAGGTCGACCATGCGGGCGCGGCGGCGCATGTTGATCGCGTCGACCTCCCGCAGGAAGGTCAGCGCCTGGTCGGCGCCGAGCTCGCCGGCCCGGGCCATGAAGGCGCGGATGTCCTTGGGCAGGCAGCCGCCGCCGAAGCCGAGGCCGGGGTTGAGGAACTTGCCGCCGATGCGGTCGTCGAAGGACAGCGCCAGGGACAGCTGCTTGACGTCGGCGTGGGCGGCCTCGCAGACCTCGGCCATCGCGTTGATGAAGGAGATCTTCGTGGCGAGGAAGGCGTTGGCGGCCACCTTGACCAGCTCGGCCGTGGGGTAGTCGGTGATGACCATCGGGGTGCCCGTCTCCAGCATGGGGGCGTACACCTCCCGCATGATCTTCTCGGCCCTGTCGGAGGCGACGCCGAGCACGATCCGGTCGGGGTGCAGGGTGTCCTTCACCGCGAAGCCCTCCCGGAGGAACTCCGGGTTCCAGGCCAGCTCGGCGCCCGCGCCGATGGGTGCCAGCCGGGCCAGCTTGTCGGCGAGGCGCTGCGCGGTGCCGACCGGGACGGTCGACTTGCCGACGATCAGGCACTCGCGGTCCAGGTGGGGGGCGAGCGACTCGATCGCGGCGTCCAGGTAGGACACGTCCGCCGCGTACTCTCCCGGCTTCTGGGGGGTGCCCAGGCACAGGAAGTGCACGTCACCGAAGGCCGCGGCCTCCTCGTACGAGGTGGTGAAGCGCAATCGGCCGTTGGCCAGGTTGCGCCGCAGTATCTCTTGCAGACCGGGCTCGTAGATGGGCAGATCACCGGCCCGAAGGCGGTCGATCTTCTCCGCGTCCACGTCGAGGCTGAGGACTTCGAAGCCCAGCTCGGCCATGCACGCGGACGTCGTCGCACCGAGGTATCCGGTTCCCACTACCGTGAGGCGGTAGGCCACTGGTGCTCCCTTCCTTCTGCCCAATTCTTTGCCGACAGGGTACCGGCATCTGGCGCTTCCACTTTGCCACCTGCGCAAACGCCGGGGTACATATCACATGGGGTGGAGCGCTCCACGTTTTGTTGGACGTCCTAGTATTTGCCCATGAGCTACCCTCTCTACGCGCTGCCCGAGGAGCACGAGATGCTCCGCGAGACGGTCCGAGCCCTCGCCGACGAGAAGATCGCCCCCCGCGCCGCCGAGGCCGACGAGAACGCGGAGTTCCCGGCGGACAGCTACAAGGCGCTCGTCGCGGCGGACCTGCACGCCGTGCACGTTCCCGAGGAGTACGGGGGTGCCGGTGCCGACGCCCTCGCGACGGTGATCGTCATCGAGGAGGTGGCGCGGGCCTGCGCCTCGTCCTCGCTGATCCCCGCCGTCAACAAGCTCGGCACCGTCCCGCTGCTGCTCTCGGCCTCCGAGGAGCTCAAGCGGAGATATCTCACACCGGTCGCGGCGGGTGACGCGATGTTCTCGTACGCCCTCTCGGAGGCCGAGGCGGGCAGCGACGCCGCCGCGATGAAGACCCGCGCGGTTCTCGACGGCGACCACTACGTGCTCGATGGCGCCAAGATGTGGATCACCAACGCCGGGGTGTCGGAGTACTACACGGTGATGGCCGTCACCGAGCCGGGCGCCGGAGCCAGGGGCATCTCCGCGTTCGTCGTGGAGAAGGGCGACGAGGGCGTCAGCTTCGGGGCCAAGGAGCGCAAGCTCGGCATCAAGGGCTCCCCGACCCGCCAGGTCATCCTGGAGAACGTGCGGATCCCCGCGTCCCGGATGATCGGCGAGCCGGGCACCGGCTTCAAGACCGCCCTGGCCACCCTGGACCACACCCGCATCACCATCGCCGCCCAGGCCCTCGGCATCGCCCAGGGCGCGCTGGACTACGCGATCGGCTACGTCAAGGAGCGCAGGCAGTTCGGCAAGGCCGTCGCCGACTTCCAGGGTGTGCAGTTCATGGTCGCCGACATGGCCATGAAGCTGGAGGCCGCCCGCCAGCTCACCTACGCCGCCGCGGCCAGGTCCGAGCTCGCCATGCACGGCGAGCCGCAGAAGGACCTCACCTTCCTCTCCAGCGCCGCCAAGTGCGCCGCCTCCGACGCCGCCATGGAGATCACCACCGACGCCGTCCAGTTGCTGGGCGGGTACGGCTACACCAGCGACTACCCGGTCGAGCGCATGATGCGCGACGCGAAGATCACTCAAATCTACGAGGGGACGAACCAGATCCAGCGCATGGTGATGGCCCGCCAGCTTCTCAAGTAGGCCGCCGATCACGGGAAGCTCCTCGAACAGGCCGCCGACCAGCGGAGACCCGGTCCGGACCATGCCCGCGGGCCGGGTTTCGCATGTGGTGGGTGGATCCTCCTCCGCTCGTTCCCCATGACCGGGGGCGACTGGACGAACCGGCGAATGTGATCACATTCGCTGATGAAAGTTACACGGCAGAGGTGATTCACCGCTGCCCGATGTGAGCGGTTTCCTCCCTCGGCCCGCTCGGGACGCGGGCCGGTCCGGTGGGGGCCGGTGTGCCGCGAGCGCCGCGCGGAGGATCGCGCCGGGCCGCCGGCGATCGGCGCGGCGACGGGGGTGCCGGCCCTTGACCTGGCGAATCGGGCCCCGGGCCGCCAGGTCGCATCGCCCGCGTGGCCGGCGGGATCCCGCCGCGACCCGCGAGACGTCCACCGGGTAGCGGAAGGTCCCCGGTGTCGCGGCCCCGGGAGCGGACGAAGGCGCACCGTCTCCCGCGCCGTCGACTATTGCGAGACCCCTTTGTTAATGGGACATTACACCCAGACATCAGACGGCATACGTCATACGTTACAAGGTGGTAACGCCGCGTCTGCCACGGATTCCTGGGGCGTGTCATGAGGCGACCTCTCACGCCCGGCGGCGGTGACCCTCGTCAGCGCGGCGCCGGGGCGGCAGGCCCCGGCCCGTGAAGGCGTACGGCACCCCGATCGATGTTCGCAACCGCAAGACAGGCGTCACATCCGCGCGACGGCACATCCCGGCGAGTTCGGCCACGGCGGGGTGGTCACGCGGCGAACACTCCGCGCGGAACCAGCGAAAGGAACAGAGCGTGAAGTCAGGCTCATCCACCACCGGGAAGAAGTCAGGCTTATCCACCACCGGGAAGGTGTCGGCGGCGCTCGCGGCGCTCGTCGCCGCTGTGTCGCTGCCGGCCTTCGCGGGTGGTGCCCCGGCCTCGGCGGCGGCCCAGGCGACCTACTACGTCGCCCCCGACGGCAACGACGACAACCCCGGAACGATCACGTCGCCGTTCAGAACCCTGCAGCGCGCGAGGGACGTCGTCCGCACGGTGAACGCCAACATGACGGACGACATCCAGGTGTATCTCCGCGGGGGGAACTATCCGGTCGGCAGCACGATCGACTTCACGCAGGCCGACTCCGGCACGAACGGTCACCGGGTCATATACGCCGCGTACCAGAACGAGACGCCGGTCCTCAACGGAGGCGTTCAGGTAACGGGATGGACGCAGCACAGCGGGAACATCTGGAAAGCCCCGCTGAATCGCGGCAACAAGCTCCGTGCGCTCTATGTCAACGACAAGCGGGCGTACATGGCCTCCAAGACAATAGGTTCGGCGGGGTGCACCGGAACCTACAACATCACGGCGGGGCAGGCGTCCTGGGCGTGGGAGTCGGGTTCACAGTGCGCGGGATCGAAGTACAGCCTGAGTGATTTCCCGGCCATCGCCGGCAATCAGGACGACATCGAAATAGAGACGGGGACGACCTGGACCACGGCCATCGTGGGAGTCCGGCAGGTCACCTCCGACGGCACGAACCGCATAGCCCAGTTCCAGCAGCCGGGAGCGGCCATCGCCCAGGGCGCCTTCAACGGGAACGCCCAGGTCGGCGGCACCCACAAGGTGATGAACGCCTACGAGTTCCTGGACACGCCGGGCGAGTTCTTCTTCGACAAGACGAGCCGGACGGTTTACTACTACAAATCAAGCTCCGAGAACATGGCGACCGCGACGGTTTTCGCACCGAACAACGTGTCCACCGTTCTCAGGGTCGCCGGCACCTCCACGAGCGCCCGCGCCCGGAACATCACGTTCTCCGGCCTCACGGTCCAGCACTCCGACTGGAACCTGTTCAACGTGGCCGGCTCGGCGTTCAAGCAGGCCCAGCAGGGCAACCTCGGCGCGCAGGCGTATGCCAAGCAGAACTTCCACGTCTACTACTACCGCAACGTCGACATGGCGCCCGGCATCATCCAGATCGACAACGCCGACGGGCTCGTCCTGCAGAACAACCGGGTGCAGCACACCGGCGTCGACGGAATCAACATGGTCAACGACGTGGTGAACACGCAGCTGATCGGCAACTACACCAACGACATCGCCGGATCCGCCATCGCGGTGGGCCATCCCCAGCACGTCTACATCGGGGACCACACCTCGACGAATCGCGAGAAGTACTCCGCCCAGGTCGAAGGGGCGCCCAAGAACATCACGATAAGGAACAACTACATCCACGACAGCGCCGTGCTGTTCAACGGGCACAGCCCCATCTCGGCGTACTTCGCCGACGGCCTGTCCATCCAGCGAAACCGCATCGAGAAGACCCCGTGGTCCGGTGTGACGCTCGGCTGGGGCTGGTGGAACTTCGACGGATCGTCAGGCTCGATCGCGCCCAACCGGCCGACCACCACGGCGAAGAACAACACCATCAGCCACAACCACTTCATCGACACGGTGCAGCGCCTGAGCGACACGGCCCCCGTCTACACGCTGGGCAACCAGCCGGGAACCACGATCACCAACAACTACATGCAGGGCGTGCCGTCCGGCCACAAGTACGGGCTCCACCCGGACGAGGGCTCGGGGAACATGACTTTCCGCGACAACGTCCTGAGCGTGGACAAGAACATCACGTGGCTCATCAACTCCGACGACTTCGGGCGCAAGCACGACCTGAGCATCACGCAGACCTACGGCCCCATCAACAAGGTCTCCAACAAGAACCTGCCGAACAGCACGATCCAGGACATCCTCGTGTCCTCCGACTATGTCTGGCCGTCGCAGGCCTACGCCATCGCGGTGAACTCCGGGCTTGAGGACGCGTACCGGAACATCATCCCCCAGAGCAATCTTTCCCTGCCGGACTACGCCCTGCCCGCCAGCACGTTCGTCGGCGCCGGTGTGACATCGATTCCCGTCCGGAGCACCGGCGACGCGAGCAGGACGATCTGGCTGGCTCCCTCGGGCACGACCTCCTTCGCCGTCGGCAACACGATGACCAGGGCGAGCGGAACCGCGACCTCCATCGCCGTTCCGGCGTCGGCCGGTGAGTACCGCCTCTACGTCGTGGACGCCCAGGGCAACCGCTCGGCCGAGTCGAAGTCGCTCGTCAGGCAGGGGAACAGCGGGGGCGGCCAGCAGAACGTCACGATCGTGGGCGGCCAGTCGGGCCGGTGCGTGGACGTCAGCGGCGGCACGGCGACCAACGGCGCCCAGGCGCAGCTGTGGGACTGCGGCGGCGGCACCAACCAGCGGTTCACCTACACCTCCGGCAAGCAGCTGCAGGTGTTCGGCAACAAGTGCCTGGACGCCTCCGGCCAGGGCACCTCGAACGGCACCCAGGTGGTGATCTGGGACTGCAACGGACAGGCCAACCAGCAGTGGAACCTCAACTCCAACGGCACGATCACCGGTGTGCAGTCCGGGTTGTGCCTGGACGCCTACGGCGGCGGCACCGCCAACGGCACGAGGGCCATCCTGTGGGCGTGCAACGGCGGCACGAACCAGCAGTGGAGCCTGCGTAGCTGACGTGAGGCCTCCATCGGGCCGCGGACGGTCATACGCGCACCGTCCGCGGCCCACCCCGCCGACGGCGGGGACTCCGTCCGAAGGCGAACCGCGCCGGTTTTCGCGGACCGGACGGGCCCGTCGTCCGGCATCATGGCGGCGTGAGATCTTCCCCCGGCACCGGCTGGTACTCCGTCCGATGCGTCTTCCGCTGGGAGTCGCCACGTGACGCCTACGAGGAACGGGTCACGCTGTGGAGGGCCGCCTCGTTCGACCAGGCCATCGTCATGGCGGAGCGCGAGGCGGCGGAGTACGGCTCGGACGGGACGATGCGGTATCTGGGGCTGGCCCAGGCGTACCGGCTGCCGGACGACGTGATCGAGCCGGGCACGGAGGTCTTCTCCCTCATCAGGGACAGCGACCTCGAACCGGAGGAGTATCTCGACACCTTCTTCGACACCGGCGGCGAGCGTCAGGGACACATCTCGTAGTGCCGCGCTCGACACCCCTCACCTTCAGGCGCGCGGGCATACTGGGGGACGTGCCACGACGTGATCCACGGCCCCGAGTCCGTTCCGCGCCCGCGCCCGGCGCCTCGTGTCCGTGCGGGCTGCCCGCGCCGTACGCGGACTGCTGCGGGCGGCTGCACCGCGGGGAGGCGTCCGCGACGACGGCCGAGGCGCTGATGCGGTCGAGGTTCAGCGCCTTCAGCGTCGGCGACGCCGAATATCTCCTGCGCAGCTGGCACCCCTCGACGCGACCGCCCGGCCTAGACCTCGGCGGCGGGCTCCGGTGGACGCGGCTGGAGGTGCTGGAGACGACCGGCGGCAGTTCCTTCCACACCGAGGGCACCGTCCGCTTCCGCGCCCACTACGTCGAGCGCGGCGAGGCGGGCCACCTGGAGGAGCACAGCCGCTTCGCCCGGCACGGGGGCGACTGGGTGTACGTCGGAGCGCTTTAACGGCGGTGACGTTCCGGTGAGGCGGCGACAGCGCATGAGAGCGGCCGTGAGAATGAGCCCACCGGACGAACGAACGTGTGCCGGGGCACTTCACAGGCTGCCCGGTTCGGCTGTTCGAACGTGATTGTCGCTCCGCGGTGACAACGGATGCCGTTATGTGGTCGCACCGGTGGGCATGCGTTCTTCCCGATGCCTCGAAAACCGCGCCGGAACTCGAAGGAGTCCGCCCCGAAGCAGGAGAGCCCTGAGCCGGGGCCCTCCAGGGAGTCTGCGCCGCCCGGAGGGCGGGCACTCGCTGTCGCGGCCACGGTGGCGGCGGTGATGACATCGGTTCTCGCAATAGCGGCGGGGCTGGCGCAGATCAAGTGGTGGACTGCGTGGGCGCTTCTCGCGCTGGCGGCGATCGCCGCCGTTCTCACCTGGACGATCTACGTAGTGCGGAGGTTTCCGGCCCCCGTGCGGTGGGTCGCACTGTTCAGTGTCCTGATCGTCGGCAGCGGCGCGACGGTCGTTACTGGAACGTTCCAAAAGGCGCTTGAGCAGCGGAACTGCGAGCTGGCCCGTGAACACTCGCAGAAAGCCGACGACTACACGGACGATGATCAGGCCAATCGCGCGATCGCCGAGCACACGGCGGCGATCGAACTCTGCGCGAACGCGGACGATCATCTCGGTCGCGGGTACGCCGAGGCCGCCAACGGGCGGGAGCGCCGGGCGATCGAGGACCTGGATCGGTCCCTGCTTCTGGCAGCGCTGTCGCAGACGCGCATTCGGCGAGGTGCCTTTCTGAAGCGCGGCATTCTCCACAACAACCTGGGTGACTGCGATGAGGCGGCGGTGAGTTTCCGTAAAGCGCTGGCCGTGGACAAAGGATTCGATCCCGCCTACCACAACTTCGCGATCACCAGGGCAATGCAGGGGATCTACACGCGGAACACGGGGGACGGAGCGCTGGAGCTGATCGACAAGGCACTCCAGCTGAACACCAGGCAGCCGCACTACCTGTTCGTTCGGGGAAAGGTGTATGTCGCCCTCGGCGAGCGAAAGAAGGCCGAGGCGGACTTGAGAAACGCGATCGCCTTCAGCGGCCCGAAGGACTCCGGAACCAAGAAGGGCGCATCGGATCTGGTGAGAACCGCATGGCGCAATGGCGGAGGACAACCGTTGTTCGGCTCCTGTGCGGTACGGAAGTGAGGAGATGAGCTGAGCAGACCGGTGTCGTGCGACGCTGCGAGCCCGCTCTCACCGGTCCAGGGCGGTGGGGGCGAGAGCGAGGCGTACGGCCCTGCCGAGTTCGGTTTCCGTGGGGTCCGGCGGCAGGTGGACGTGGCCGGGGCGCGTGGCCGCGTGCGGCGCGGGCTCCGCGGGGTGGTGGGTGGTGATCAGCCGCTCGTCCGGTCCGGGCTCGTAGGTGTGGTCGGGGCTGTGGTGGTGGGCCAGCAGGACGATCGGATTGCCGGTGCTCCGGGCGAGGTCGACGGCGACGGGGAGCGCGGGACCCGGCGGGTCGAGGGTCCTGGTCGACCAGAGGTGCGCGAGCTGGGCGCGGTCCGCGAGTTTCAGCGCGGCCCCCGGTCTGGTCAGCGAGATCAGGACCGGCTGCTCGCCGTACTCCCAAAGGGTGACGGTGATGAGGTGCGCGACGAGGCGAAGGGTCTGCTCGGGTGCCCCGTACGTGGGCGGTGTGGTGTCCAGGATCATGGTCACCGGCCGGGGGGCCTCGCCGGTGTGCCGCCGGTAGAGGAGCTGGTCGCCGAGGTGCTGGATAGAAACAGGTCCTCGGTCAGGGCGAGCTGGGTGTGCAGCAGCTGCGTGAGCCTGCCGTGACGGCTCACCTCAACCGTTCCCGGGGCGTGCTGAGAGGTCCCGCCCACCAGAAGTCGCCACCGTTGACGTCTCTCATCGAGGGGATCAGGGCGGGCGGGAACCCGGCTCTGCTGAGCAGCCACCGGGCTTTGGGACCGAGCGAGAACGCGCCGGCGAGTTCGGTGATCTCCTCTGAGGTGAATTCGTCCTTCACCCGGTCACTTCTTTCTCAGCGTGGTGGTCTCGTCCCCGGCCGGCGCGGACGCGCCGTGATCACAGAACGGCCGCGAGCCGCAGGGGATCGGGAAGCGTCCGCCCGTACCAGCGGAGCAGATTTCCCTCGGTGGCGGCATTTATCGTGACGTCGATACCGGTCGCGCTTTCCCGAGCTCCCCGTACGATCAAAACGAGGCGGTATGAACCGCTCAGTGACATGGTCTTGGTGCTGGTGAATGTCCATTCCGGGTCGGAGCGCAATTCGTTCCGTGCCTGGAGAAAGACGTCGGTGCGCTGCCTGGAGGTGGTCCGCCCGATCTCGCCCAGGCTCACGTCGGCGCCCAGAAGGCTCAGCTGAGGCCCGAGCGTGAACCTGCGCTCCACCTGGGCCACGTCGGTCACCTGCTGCGGCGTCATCGACCACGCCACCGGCTCGACGGAGGCGGATGCCGAGGACAGCGCCAGCTTGACGTCGGCGGTGGACAGGCGCGGTGTTCTGGGCTTAGCCGCGAAGCTGATCGAGAGGTGCACCACGTGGTAGGTGACGTGCTCGTACTCCTGCTCCACGAACGCGCGCAGGCCCGGATCGTCGGCCACGTAGTCGGGGGTGACCTGCACCGCAAGGGGGCCGCCGAGGCTGATCCGGCCGGAGAGGGACGGAACGCGCTCCCTGGAGGGCGGAGGGCGCTCCCCGAGGGGCGGGGAGTCTCGGTCACGGGGCGCGGACGGGAAATCCTCGGATCGCACCGCGTCCAGGGACCTGAGGTTCAGTTTCCGTTCTTGGAGGGTGGGGAGAGGAATCTCGATCATTGACATCCTCGTGCTGCGGGAACGGGGGAGGAGCCCGGCGCGGGGCGTGACGGCATATCTGTGGTCGACTGTAATAGGTCGGTGCGAGGTGAAGCCCCGCTTTCTTTCCGGGATCTGATACGAGATTTGTTCGTTACCCTCGCACGCCTCTTCATCCCTATAAGCGCTGTTTGAGGTTGATGTGGCTGTTGTCTTGATCGACGAACGGGGAAACTCCTGACGGAAGGGTGACTATCAAGATCGATCCACGTGCCGGAGGTTTCGAGTCGTTGTGTTCCGCGACGCCATGCCGCCATTGTTGCTTCTGTTTTTATCCTGATATGTCCTGCTTTATCCGGCAGCGGAAAGCACTCTCTGACACGGTCGGCGGCAATGCCGTGATGCCAAGGGCTCGGTCCGCCACGTCCATCTCGGCTTCGGCAGCATCCGCGCTCCGCGGGACCTCGGCAAGACGATGATCGAGACGGCCCGCGCGCTCGGCCGCCGCGCGGTCGTGCTGCGCGGGTGAGCCGACCTGGCGCCGCTGGACGACGAACCCGACTGCCTGCCCATCGGGGAGGTGAACCAGCAGGCGCTCTTCCGGCGGGTCGCCGCGGTCGTGCACCACGGTGACGCGCGGGCCGGGGCGCCCCAGGTCGTCATTCCCCAGCACTACTGGGCGGGACGGATCGCCGAGCCCGGAGCCGGGACCGCGCACGCGCCCGGCGCGCCGGCCACGGATCACTGACCGAGGCTCTCGGCCGCACCCTCCGGCCGGACGTGGCGGCCCATGCCCGGTTCCTCTCCGGCGCGGTGCGCACCGACGGCGCGGACGTCGCCGCGCGGCTGCTGGTGAGTGGCCGTAGATTCGCGAAGCTCGTCCTGAGACGCCCCTGCAGGGCCGCCGACCGGGTGAAGGCGCGAAGACCCGGCCCGGGAGCAGGTTCCCGGGCCGGGTCTTCGTGTACCTCGGAAGGGTCGCGCGTCTACGCATCTCGGAAAGACCGTGCCTCCGTGGGCAGGAGGCCCCCGCCTCCTGCCCACGGACGTACCGGCGCGCCTAGCTGTAGACCCCGAACTCCCAGAGCGAGTAGCCGTACGCCGTGCCGCGCTGGGTGAGGTTCACCCGGACGTACCTGGCCGACGCGGTGAGGTCGACGGAGTCGAACCCGCCGTCGCCGGTCGTGGTCGAGTGGACGGTGGTCCAGGTCGAGCCGTTGGTCGAGGTCTGGATCTGGTACGCCTTCCCGTAGGCGCCCTCCCAGCCGAGCTGGACGTGCCTGATCGCGGTGGTCGCGCCGAGGTCGACCTGGATCCACTGCGGGTCGGCCCACTCGCTGGCCCACCGGGAGGTGAAGCTGCCGTCGGTGGCCCGGTTCGCGGTGAACGGGCCGCCGTCGCCGGTCGCCTGGTAGGAGGAGGCGGTGGTCGGCTTGCCGAGCGCCACGTTGGTGCCCGCGACGGTCGGCGGGACGACTCGGAACGAGCGCTGCTCGATGCCCGCGTTGCCGTGCCCGTCGAAGGCGTACACGTACACCTTCCACACGCCCATCTGCTCCGGCGCGGTCACCGTGAACCTGCCGGGGCCGGTCTGGACGAACCTGACGTTGTCGAAGCCGCGGTTGCCGTTGACGTGCTTGTTGCTGAACATCAGGTTGTAGCGGATCAGGTCGCTGTTCGGGTCGGTCGCGGCGACCTCGACGGTGAAGGTCTTCCCCGCCTGGACGGCGGTCTGCGAGCCGACCGTCATCGAGGTGATCTCCGGGGGAGTGTTCGCCGAGGGCTGCCCGGTGTAGGCCGCCTTGAGCGAGTGGTAGCCGTGCCTGCGCCAGCCGCCGGTGGTGGTGTTGAGCCACACCCCGCCGAAGTCGTTCTCCAGGCCGTAGTGGAACTCGGTCGCGCCGAGCGCGACGCCCGGGTGGCCCTTGATCGCGTTCCAGCTGGCGGTGTACTGGTCCCGCTTCTGCAGGTCGGTCGGCTCGTCGGGGACGCCGTTGACGTCGTTGGGAACCTCCCACTCGCCGTCGGGCCCGGCCTCGGTGACGATGTACGGCTTGGTGTACCCGCCGCTGATCCAGTCCGGCTTGACGGTGTGGATGGCGCCGTAGGAGTTGACCGCGAGCAGGTCGAGGGCGGGGGAGTGGGCCTTGTAGTAGGTCCAGGCGTGGGTGTAGGCGTCGGTGGAGGTGACCGGGTGGTTGGGGTCGGCGGCGTGGATCGCCTGCGCCACCTCGTTGACGAACTTCGCGTACGCCACCCGCCGCTGCTCGACCACGTCGGCCGGCAGGCCGTGGTCCTGCATGGTGAGGATGACCTCGTTGCCGACGTCCCACATGAGCACGCCCTGGCGGCCCTTGAGGGCGTTCACCCTGGCGACGATCTCGTTCTTCACGCTGTTCTTGTACGCGGTGTCGTTGACGTAGTCGGCGCCCTGGTTGAGCCAGTGCCCGACGACGACCTTGATGCCCTGCTGGGCCGCCCTGTCCAGCAGCGCGGGGGTGTGGGTGTCGTCGACGCCCCAGGTGCGGATCGTGTTGACGCCCATGTTCTTGAGGTCGCGCATGTAGCCGTCGGCCGCGGCCTGCGGCGGGCCGTAGGTCAGGCCCTTGACCACGTACGGGGCGCCGTTCACCTGGAGCTGCCAGTTGCCCTGCGTGCCGGTCACCCTGACGATGCTCGGCCCGGCCGGGGTCGCCGGGTCGGTCATCGCGGCCGGGACGGTGCCGGCCTGCCTGGCGACCGAGATCCGGTCCACGCTGAGCACGCCGCCGGAGGTGGTGGCGGCGGTCGGCGTCGTGGTCCCGGCGAGGGCGTTGGGCAGCGAGCCGCCGATGGCGAGGTCGAGGCGGAGGTAGAAGCCGTGGTGCACGGCCGCCCGCCACGCGGTGACGCCGACCTGGCTCTGGCGCACGACCCAGGTCTGCCTGCCGTCGAGGTAGAAGCGGATCTCCTCGTCGGTCTTGGTGCGGTCGATGACCTGGGCGTACTCGTGGTAGCCGGTCTGGCAGCCGTCACAGGTGGCGAAACCGCTGGTGCGGCCGTTGTACTCGTTGCACACGCCCTCGGGCGCGGTGCCGCAGTGCAGGGTGTTGGCCAGCTGGTTGCGGCCGTTGACGCCGGTCATGATGTCGGTCTCGCCGACGGACGGCCAGTTGTTGTAGTTGCCCCGGTAGGCGGCGCCGGTCGCGCGGAAGCCGGGCCAGTAGCCCAGGGCGTTCGCGACGTCGGGCTGCTTGAGCCGGGCGCTGAACCTGAGCAGCTCGCCCGGCTGCGGCGCGAAGTCGGTGCGCTGGGTCTCGATCCGGCCGGAGGTCCAGTTGCCCGCGCCGTCCTTGATCGCCTTGATGTTCAGGTTGCCGGTGCCGTCGAGGGAGACGTTGGCGGTCGAGGCGCTCATGGTCTCGACCTCGCCGGTGCCCCAGTTCGCGGCGCCGCCGGGGTAGGAGGTGCCGGTGCGCAGGATCCAGTTCGCGGCCGAGGGGGAGGTGCCGGCCGAGCCGTTGAAGTCGTCCTGCCACACCTCGGTCCAGGTGCCGGGCTCCTCGGGCTCCTCCGGCTCCTGGGGGCCGCCCGTGCTGCCGTAGACCTGGAACTCCCACAGCGAGTAGCCGTAGCCGGTGCCCCTGGCGGTGCCGTGCATCCGCACGTACCGGCCCGAGCCGGTCACGTCGAGGGTCTGGGTGCCGCCGGTGCCGGTGGTGGTGGAGTAGACGTCGGTCCAGGAGGAGCCGTTCGCCGAAGTCTGGATCTTGAAGGCTCTGCCGTACGCGGCCTCCCAGGTCAGCACCACCCGGCTGATCGTGGCCGTCTCGCCGAGGTCGACCTGGAGCCACTGCGGGTCGCTGAACGCGCTGGCCCAGCGGGTGCCCGTCAGGTTTCCGTCGACCGCCAGCGACGCGACGTAACCGGCGCCCTCGGACGACGAGGCCGTCGCCGTCTTGCCCTGCGACAGCAGGCCGTCGGCCGCCGCCGCGGGGCCGGTGAACGCCAGGCCGGACAGGACCAGTGCCGCCAGGGCGGCGATGACCAGGCCCAACCGGAAGCGGCCCGAACTACGAGCTGGATACACGATCTCTCCTCGAAAGGGGGATGCCCGCCAGGGGACGGCGAGGGGGGAGAGCGCTCTCCGTAACCGAGGGTGCTCCCGGGGGTCGAGCGGTGTCAAGGCCCTTCTTCTCGCGAGGTCGAAACGCGCTGCTCACGTACCGGAAACTTCTTCCCAATGGACATATGCCTTCAAAGCCCACCTTCTCGCACGTCCGCTGACGCGTCGGAGACGAGAGGGCGGGTGCGCCCCCGTGTCGGTGATGTGAACGGCGAGTTTCGGGATTGGGTTGTCCGGCGTCTTGACAACTCCCGACAGAGGGGATCAACCTCGTAGGAGAGCGCTCTCCCTGTGCCGTTCCCGCGGCCACCCCCCACTGAAGGAGAGGCAATGCGCCCATCCCGAAGTCCCGTCAGATTCCGCCTGGGACTGGTCGCCGCCACCCTCACCGCGCTGGTCGCGGCCGGTCTGGCGATCATCTCCCCCGCCAACGCGGCGGACGGCCTGATCTCCCAGAGCCGGCCCGCGACCGCCTCCTCCTCGGAAGGAGGCGGCTACGGCGCCGGCGCCGCCTTCGACGGCAACAACGGGACCCGCTGGTCCAGCGCCGCCGCCGACCCGCAGTGGCTCCAGGTCGACCTGGGCGCCACCGCGACGATCTCCCAGGTCGTCCTCGGCTGGGAGGGCGCGTACGGCAGGTCGTTCAAGATCCAGACCTCGGCGAACGGCTCCTCCTGGACCGACGTCTACTCCACCACCACCGGCACCGGCGGCACCCAGACCCTCAACGTCTCGGGCTCGGGCCGGTACGTGCGGATGTACGGCACCGCCAGGGGCACCGGCTACGGCTACTCGCTGTGGGAGTTCAAGGTGTACGGCACCGGCGGCTCCCCGGTCACCCCGAGGCCCAAGCCGACGTTCACCGACGAGGTGACGCACCACGAGTTCCAGGCCAACTGCTCCCCGACGGCGAACCGGCCGGACGACCCGATCATCTACCCGGGCCTGCCCGGCGCCTCGCACATGCACACCTTCGTCGGCAACAGGACGACCAACGCGAGCAGCACGCAGTCCTCGCTCCTCGGCGGCGCCACCTCGTGCACCAACCCGCACGACAGGTCGGCCTACTGGTTCCCGAGCTTCTACAAGGGCAGCCAGCTGATCGAGCCGACCGGCAACCAGGTCATCTACTACAAGTCGGGCATCCTCAACTACTGGGAGGTGCAGCCCTTCCCGCAGGGCCTGCGCTTCGTCGTCGGCAGCCCGACCGCGACGCTGGCCGAGTTCCGCGACTCCCCCGGCGCGGTCGAGGGCTTCGAGTGCGGCGACATCTCCAAGAGCTGGGACATCCCGACCTCCTGCGTGGCGGGCAGCCAGGTGAACGTCCGCTACCAGGCGCCGAGCTGCTGGGACGGCGTCAACCTCGACAGCGCCAACCACAAGAGCCACATGTCCTACCCCGCCGCCGGCTACTGCCCGCCCAGCCACCCGGTGGCGGTGCCGATGCTGGAGTTCAAGATCGCCTTCCCCGCCAGTGGTGACCTGTCACAGGCGCGGCTGGCCAGCGGGCGCGGTTACACCTGGCACTACGACTTCTTCAACGCCTGGGACAACCCCGCCATCCTGGACGCCCTGGTGACCCACTGCATCAACGGTGGCCTCCAGTGCAACCCGCGCGGCTACGACCTGTACAAGCCGCACCGCGGCGCCGCCCTCACGGAGAACTTCGAGCTTCCCTGACCTTCCCCTGACCGCACGTGCCCGGCTCCGGCCTCGGGTGCCCCGGACTCCGGCACCCGCGGGCCGGGGCCGGGCACGTGCTTTTCCCGACACGGGTCTTCTCCGGTACGCAGGCCCCGGGCGTGTCCGCTCCCGGACACCTCCCGGCCGTCTCCCGGACATTGACAGCACGGGGCCGCCGTGACGTACTGGAGAGCGCTCTCCGACAGCGAAGGGAAACATACGTGAGCATCGACGAGCTCGACCGGCTGGTTGAGAAGCTGGACCTGGAACGCAAGGTGCGGCTGCTCACCGGGGCGACCGTGTGGTCCACCCACGCGGAGCCGGGCATCGGGCTGCGGGCCATGGTCACCTCCGACGGCCCGGTCGGCGTGCGCGGGGAGGGCTGGGACGAGCGGAGCACCTCCCTGACCCTGCCCTCCGCGACCGCACTGGCCGCCACCTGGGACGACGAGCTGGTGGAGCTGCTGGGCGGGCTGCTCGCCGGCGAGGCGCGGCGCAAGGGCGTGGACGTCCTGCTCGCCCCGACGCTCAACCTGCACCGCTCACCGCTCGGCGGGCGCCACTTCGAGTGCTACTCCGAGGACCCCCTGCTGACCGGCAGGATCGGCGCCGCCTGCGTCCGGGGCATCCAGGCGGGCGGGGTGGCGGCCACCGCCAAGCACTACGTCGCCAACGACTCCGAGACCGAACGGCTCACCCTCGACGCCCGCGTCGACGAGCGGACCCTGCGCGAGCTGTACCTGGCGCCGTTCGAGGCCGCGGTGGAGGCGGGCGTCTGGGTCGTCATGTCCGCCTACAACGGGGTGAACGGGACCACGATGTCGGAGAACCCTCTTCTGGCCGACCCGCTCAAGGAGGCGTGGGGGTTCGACGGGGTGGTCGTGTCGGACTGGGGCGGCGTCCGCTCCACCGCTCCCGCCGCCCGCGCCGCGCAGGACCTCGCGATGCCGGGGCCGCAGGGCACCTGGGGGGAGGCGCTGGTCGCCGCGGTACGCGCCGGAGAGGTGCCGGAGGCCGCGATCGACGACAAGGTCAGGCGCCTGCTCCGGCTGGCCTCCCGCGTCGGCGCCCTGGACCTCGCCGCCGTCCCTCCCGTCATCCCCGGCCCCGCCGGACGGGGCGACCCCACCGAGATCGAACGGGAAGCCCTGGCCGAGGGAGAAGGCCCGGTCGAACGGGAGAGCCCGGCCGGGCGGGGAGGCTCCGGCGACAGCGACAGCGACAGCGACAGCGACATCGGCGTCGACATCGGCGTCGGCGTCGACAGCGGTATCGGCGTCGGCGTCGAAGCGGTGGCGGACGGCGGTGAGCGGGGAGAACGCGCCCTCGCCCGAGCGCTGCTGCGCCGGGCCGTCGCCGCGAGCACCGTCCTGCTGCGCAACGAGGACTCGCTGCTCCCCCTCGACCCCGCGCGCCTGCGCAGGGTCGCCGTGCTCGGGCCGAACGCCGCCGTCCCCCGGATCCAGGGAGGCGGCAGCGCGGGCGTCTACCCCGAGTCCGTCGTCTCCCCCCTCGACGGCATCCGCGAGGCGCTGTCCGGTACGGCCGAGGTGCTCCACCGCCCCGGCCCGCACCTCGACGACCGGCCGACCCCGCTGGGCACGGACAACGCCCGCGACCCCCTCACCGGCGAGCCCGGCGTCCTGGTCCGGCTGCTGGACGGCGCCGGAGCGGAGATCCACGCCGAGCACCGGCTGACCGGACGCATCCTGGAGCCCGCGCGGATCGACGCCGCCGTCACCGTCGAGATCCGCGCCCTGCTGCGCCCGGAGGTGGACGGGCCGTGGGAGCTGGCCGTCGCCGGCTGGGGGCACGTCCTGCTGGAGGCGGACGGCCACGTCCTGGTCGACGAGGAGGTGGAGCGTGACACCGACGACCCGGCCACCGTGCACCTGTCCCCGCCGTACCGGCGCGCCCGGTTCCCCGTGACGGCGGGCCGGGACGTGGAGCTCGTCTCCCGGCGGCGGCTCGACCCCGGCAGCGGGATCGCCTCCGTCCTGGCCGCGGACCCGCCCCGGCGCGCCGACGAGGAGGAACTGGCCGCCGCGGTCGAGCTCGCCCGTACCTGCGACGCCGTCGTCGTGGTGGTCGGCTCCACGGAGGAGATCGAGAACGAGGGCGCCGACCGTGCGCACCTGGAGCTGCCCGGACGCCAGGACGAGCTGGTCCGCGCGGTGGCCGCGGCCAACCCGGCGACCGTCGTGGTCGTCAACTCCGGCGGCCCCATGATCCTGCCGTGGCGCGAGGAGGTGCCGGCCGTGCTCCTGAGCTGGTTCCCCGGGCAGGAGGCGGGGCACGGTCTCGCCGACGTCCTGTTCGGCCGGGCCGAGCCCGGCGGCAGGCTGCCCACGACCTGGGCCGACAGGGCGCTCGTCTCCACCGTCCCCGAGGACGGGACGCTCGCCTACACCGAGGGCCTCGACATCGGGTACCGCGCCTGGCTGCGCCGGCCCGCGCCGCCCGCGTACTGGTTCGGGCACGGCCTCGGTTACACCTCCTGGTCCTACGAGGACGTCTCCGTGCCCTGGGACCTTCTCCCGGAGAGCCCGCTGCCCGTCCGGGTACGGCTGCGCAACACCGGCGAGCGCGCCGGTCGCGAGGTCGTCCAGGTCTACCTGTCCGGGCCGGAGACGGGCGTGGCCCGCCCCGCGCGCTGGCTGGCCGGCTACGCCCTCGCCGACGCGGGTCCTGGCGAGGTCGTCGAGGTCACGGTGGACGTCCCGGCGCGGGCGTTCCGGCACTGGTCGGCCGAGCACCACGCCTGGCGGGTGGAGGAGGGCGCCTTCACGGTGCTCGCCGGACGCTCGGCCGCCGACCTGCCGCTCCGTGCCGAGGTGCTCCTCGGCACGGAGCCGCCGCCCCCGCGGGAGACCTCGGGAGAGCGCTCTCTCGCTGTGCTATAAAAGCCCTATGAGCGAAGGCCTACCGCGAGTGTCGGCACCCCCCACCTTGGAGGATGTGGCGCGGGCGGCGGGAGTCTCCCGCGCCACGGTCTCTCGCGTGATCAACGGGATCCGCAATGTCGATCTCGCGATCCAGGAGAAGGTCAAGCAGGCGATCGCGCTCACCGGCTACGTCCCCAACCAGGCCGCGCGCTCGCTGGTCACCCGGCGCACCGGGACGATCGCCCTGATCGTCTCCGGGGCGGGCAGCAGCGAGGAGAGCCCGTTTCCCGGCCATGTCTTCGCCGACCCGTTCTTCGGGCGCGTGGCCGGGGGTGTCGTCGGTTTCCTGCGCCCGCTGGGCATCTACCCGATCCTGATGTTCGCCGACACCCCCGAGACCCGTGACCAGGTCATCGCCTACCTGCGCCGGGGCAACGTCGACGGGGCCATCCTGGTCTCCATCAGCGCCGAGGACACGTTGCCCAAGCTGCTCGCCGACGCCTCGCTGCCCGCGGTGCTCTTCGCCAGACCGGCCAGGCCGATCCCGATCAGCTACGTCGACGTCGGGCACCGGGCCGGGGGCAAGCTGGCCGCCGACCATCTCGTCGCCCGGGGCTGCCGCAGGCTGGCGACCATCTCCGGCCCGCTCGACGTCCCGGCCAGCCAGGACCGCCTGGCGGGCTTCCAGGAGGCGATGGCCGTCCACGGCCATCCCTACATCCCCTGGGCCGAGGGCAACTTCACCCTCCACAGCGGAGAGGTGGCGATGGAACGGCTGCTCGCCGAGCACCCCGACATCGACGGCGTCTTCGCGGCCAACGACCTGATGGCCCAGGGCGCCCTGCTGGTGCTGCGCCAGCACGGCCGCAGCGTGCCGGACGACGTGGCCATGGTGGGCTTCGACGACAGCAGCGCGGCCCTGGCCTGCCGCCCGCCGCTCACCACCGTCCGCCACCCCGTCGAGGACATGGCCGCCGAGATGGGACGGCTGCTGCTGGCCCACATCGAGCGGCCCGGCCATCCGGTGACCTCACGGATCTTCGAGCCGACCCTGGTGATCAGGGAGTCGGCCTGACCGGGGCGGGGCGCCCGCGTACGGCTCCCGGGGGTTCGGGCCTTCCCGGGAGCCGAGGGGCGGGGCGGGAGCGGCCCGTGTGGCCGCTCCGGTGGGTGCGGGGCCGGCGTCTAACGTTCGGCGAGGGGGAAGACCGCCTGGGCGGGTGAGGCGGCCTCGGAACAGCCCGGGGGAGGGGACATCGCCCCCGTGCGGGAGATCACGGTGAAGGACGCGTCGAGGTTGGTCAGCTTCAGGAGCTTCAGGACCACCGGCGGGGCTCCGGCCAGGAGCAGGGGCGTCTCGTGGTCGCGTGCGTAACGCTTGACGGCGATCAGCGCGCTCAGGCCGCAGGCGTCGATGAAGGTGACGCCGGCCAGGTCGATGATGACCGTTCCGGGGCGCACGTCGATGACGTGCTGGGTGAAGGCCGACAGGTCCGGCCTGGTGGCGAGGTCGAGCTCGCCGGCCACCGTGATGACCACGAAGCCGTGCGCGTGCTCGCTCGTGAGTTGAAGTGCGTTCATCGCCCACTTCCCTGCAGGCTCACGTGAATGTACGTATCCGGCCAGGGGGTGTCGCTCGGACGCCTGGCCTCAGATCGCCGTCTCCCCGTTCGCGTCATGCGGGCGCGGAGGAGGTTGACGACCTGAAGCCACGATACTCCCTAACGGTGCGAATCATCGCTTTCCGTGATCGTATAGCTTCGAAGCGAAGTGTAGATGCCAACCTGTATATGTGCCAGCTATTCAAGGAAACAGCTTTGTAGCCTCGCCCGCGCAGGGGGGCGAACGTGTGGGAAAGCCGGTTCCCGAGTGACGCCGGAGGGGCGTGGTCCGGCTGGGAAAACCGGTCTGACCTGGGAGAAATCAGCCCGGGGAGTGGCTCGGGGCCATGGTGTCGAGCGCCTCGCGCAGGCTGTCCCGCGTCTCGAAGTGCCGGTCGAGATTGGTGATCGTCAACAGGTGGGTGATCATGCCGGGGCTCACCACCAGGATGAGGCGGCCGTGGGCCTCCTTGAGGCGGGTGAGTGTGCCCACGAGGACCCCCAGCCCCACCGAGTCGCAGAACGGCACCCCGGTCAGGTCCATCACCAGGTTCGGGGTTCCCTCCTCCTGAAGGACGCGGTCGATCTCCGCGCGCAGGCGGGGAGCGACGGCCATGTCCAGCTCGCCCGTCGCCTGCACGACCACACAGGTGCCGCTGCGCCATGTCTGAACATCGAATGTCGAGATCACGATCATCACCTCCGTGCCTTTTTAGCTGCCCTGGCAGAAGGCTGTTATGCGCATAACTCACTTTTTACAGATGTTGTCCGTTGCTGTTCTTGCCGTCGGAGTTGCGGTGGGGGTGGCGACCGGGGTAGGCGACGCGGGCGCCTCCTTCACGGTGACCTTCTTCGCCGGAGCGTGTTTCCGGCCGACGACCACCTCGATCCTGCCGCCGAGACTCTCCAGCGGGCGCAGCTCCGCCCCGGGCAGCGCGGCGGCCACGGTGCGCGCCGAGTCCTCGCGATCGGGGCCGTACCGGATGACGGTCTTCTCGAAGTCCTTCTGCGGGGTGTTGCCCGGGGTCTCGGGGACCAGGAAGCCGACTCTCTGCAGGTCGGCCCTGGTCTGCGCGCCCAGGCCCGTGATCGTGGTGCCGTTGAGCACCCTGAGGGCGATCCGCGAGGGCGCGACGGTCAGCGCGGGAGCCGAGGGGGAGGCCGCCGGGGTGGGTGTGGATTTGCCGGGCTTGGCGGACTTGGCGGGCTTGACCAGCGTCTCGTCGGCGGCGATCCTGCGGAACAGCTCCTTGGCCGCCTCCTTGTCCCAGAGCACGGCGGACTCGCCGGTCGGCGTCTTGTAGTCGACGTCCGCGAGCGGGACCGTGGCGAAGGCCACGTCGTCGGTGGAGACGTCCTTGAGCTGGTCGGCCAGGCCGAGCAGGTCCCCGCGGAGCGCGTCGTCCACCCGGATCGTGTCGAGCGTGGTGTCGACGAACGACGCGAGCCTGATCGGGTTGGTCAGCGTCTCGCCGCTGAGCGCCTGGTTCAGCAGCGCGGAGATCACCTGCTGCTGGCGGTCGATGCGGTCGAGGTCGGAGCGGGCGGTGGCGCGGGTGCGGGCGTAGGCGAGGGCCTCGACGCCGCCGAAGGAGTAGGTGCCCGGATCCAGGTCGAGCGCGGTCTTCGGGTCCCTGATCGGGACCGGGGTGCAGACCGAGATGCCCCCGAGGGCGTCGACCACCTCGATGAAGCCCAGCACGTTGACCTCGACGTAGTGGTGGAGGGTCAGGCCCGTGGCGGTCTGCACCGTGCGCGTCGCGAGCTTCGGCCCGCCGAGCTGGTAGGCGGCGTTGATCTTGTGCAGGCCCTTGCCGGGGACCGTCGTCCAGGTGTCGCGGGGGAGGCTGACCACGGTGACCTTGCGGTGGTCCTCCGACACGTGGATCACCATCATGGTGTCGGTGCGCTCGCCGGTCTCGCGGCCCAGCTTGAGCTGGTTCTGCTGCTTGCGGGTGAGGTTGTCGCGCTTGTCGACGCCGACCACCAGGATGTTCATGGCGCCGGTGCTCGACCGCGACCCCGGAACCCCCGCGTCGACGGACTCGATCTTCGTCGTGGCGTAGTTGGTCAGCGCCCACGTCACCCCGGAGCTGCCCAGGACCAGGCACGAGAGCGCGCCGGCGATCACGAGACCGCGCCGCCTGGTGCGGGCACCCCTCGCCGACCTGCGATCACGCCTCGGGGTCACCCGAACGCTTCCGTAGGCGTCGCCGCCCACGTGCACACCCGAATCCTCCTCCGGGTCGCGCATGCATGGCCCCCTAGGCTCCAGCTGGGTCGATGAGGTACCCGTTCGTACAGTAGCGTGAGCGACGCCATGAAGCAGTTCCCCGACTCGCCCGCGCCGGCGTCGTCTTCCGAGACACGTGTCTGGCCCCCCATCTCCATCGTCATCCCGGTGCTGAACGAGGAGCGCCATCTGCGGGAGGCGGTGCGTCAGGTGCTCTCGCAGCGGTACGCGGGACCGATCGAGGTCGTGCTCGCGATCGGCCCCTCCCGTGACCGTACCCAGGAGGTCGCCGACGAGATCGCCGCCGACGACCCCCGCGTGGTCGTCGTGCCCAACCCCACCGGCCGCACCCCCAACGCCCTCAACGCGGCCATCGCCGCGTCGGGCAACGCGATCATCGCCAGGGTGGACGGCCACGCGATGCTCCCCGACGACTACCTCCAGGTCGCGGTGGAGACCCTCGAGGAGACCGGCGCCGACAACGTGGGCGGCGTCATGGCGGCCGAGGGCGTCACGCCGTTCGAGCAGGCCGTGGCCCGCGCGATGACGTCCAAGATCGGCGTCGGCGGCGCCCGGTTCCACACCGGCGGCACCGCGGGCCCGGCCGACACGGTCTACCTCGGCGTGTTCCGCCGCTCCGCGCTGGAGCGGGTCGGCGGCTACGACGAGCACTTCCAGCGGGCCCAGGACTGGGAGATGAACCACCGCATCCGCGAGACGGGCGGCCTGGTCTGGTTCCAGCCCCGGATGCGCGTCTCCTACCGGCCGAGGCCCGACCTCAAGGCGCTCGCCAAGCAGTACTTCCACTACGGCCGCTGGCGCAGGGTGGTCGCCCGCACCCACGAGGGCACGATCAACCTGCGCTACCTGGCGCCCCCCCTGGCCGTGCTGGCCATCCTCGCGGGTCTGCTGGTCTCCCCGTTCTTCTGGCCGGGCCTGCTGATCCCGGGCGGCTACCTGGCGGCGATCCTGGCCGGTTCCGCGGTCACCGGCAGCGGCCTGCCCGCCCCGGCGCTCGTCCGGCTTCCGCTGGTCTACGTCACCATGCACATGTCGTGGGGCTGGGGCTTCCTGACCAGCCCGAGAAAGCTCGGCAAGCCCGGCCGCGCGGGCGGCTGACCCCCGTCCGGGCCGGACGTCCGACGGGCGGCCGGCGGTCAGGGCCGGGCGTCGACCACCTGGCCGGTGACGCCGGAGGCGAGCACGTCCAGCGAGGTGCGGGCGACGGTGTGCGGGGTGTGCGGGCCCGGCGGCGCCGTGGCCTCGGCCCGCCCGGGAGCCACGCAGTTGACCCGCACCCCGTACCCACCCCATTCCTCGGCCAGCGCCCGGGTCAGGCCGGCCACGGCGGCTCCCGCGAAGGAGCGCAGGCCGTCTCCCTCCCCGTCCCCGGCGCGGGAGGGGGCGTGGAACAGCAGCTGCCCCCGCGTCTCGCGCAGATGGGGGAGGGCCGCCCTGGCGACGGTGACGGGGCCCAGGTGGTTCACGCGCACGGTCTCGGCGATCGCGGTGTCGTCCACCGCGTCGATCCTTCCCGAGGGGGCACCCCCGGCGCTGACCACGTAGTCGATCCCGCCCGTCTCCTTGACGACCCGGGCGAGCGCGTCGGCCACCGCCCGGAAGTCGTCCACGCGGACCCCGTCCGGCATGCCGGGAAGGCCCGGTGAACCCGAGAGGGGGAACACGCGGGCGCCGTGGTGTCCGGCCAGTTCCGCGACCTCGGCGCCGGCGGCGTCGTCCGCGCCGAGGACCACCACGGTCCTGCCCTCCAGCGCCTCGCGCAGGGCGGCGCCGGAACGGGCGGGGACGTCGCTCGCGGCGAGCCGGAGGAGCTTGTCGGCGACGAAGAGGTCCACCGGGTGCGTGACCTTCATGTTCCTCTCGCTGCCCGGCACCACGTGGATCGGCACGTCGGGCAGGTAGCGCAGCACCACCCCGCAGTCGTCGGTGGGCGGCCGGTCGCCGAAGCCGGGATCGGCGAAGGCGCGCTCGTACGCCTCGCGGATCACCGAGAGCCGGAAGCACTGCGGGGTCTGGACGCGGCGCAGGCCGGCCCGGTCGGGGACGTCGCTGACGATCTCCCCGTGCGGCCCTCGCTCGGTCACCACGATCGTGTCGGAGCTCGGGATCGCCACCTCGACCGCCGAGAAGGTCCTCAGCGCCTCGACGCAGTCGGTGATGATCCTGGGCTCCGCCAGCGGGCGTACGGCGTCGTGCAGCAGCACGAGGCACTCCCGCGTCCCCAGGGCCCGCAGCGCCCGCCAGGTGGTCTCCGGGCGGCTCGCGCCGCCCTCCAGGATCCTGCCGACCTTCGTGAAACCGTTGCGCTCGACGATCCGCTCCACCTCCCCGGTGAAGCCGGGCGCCATCAGGACCATGATCTCGTCGATCTCCGGTGCCCCCTCGAACAGGGCGAGGGTGTGTTCGAGGATCGTCCTGCCCGCTATCTCCAGCAGTTGCTTGGGGGTGTCGTGGCCGACGCGCCGGCCGACGCCGCCTGCCAGGACCACACCGACGGTTCGGGGACGCGGTTCACGTTCGGCCACGATCAGATTCCTTTGACAGTTCGGATATGGCGAGCGTAACGGGTGCGTACCCGATCGCCCGGCGTGCTCCCGTGCTATCCCGTCAAGATCTAGCTACGCTGAGTGCGCACTCCCCGATTCGTACGGTTATCCCGTCGGATACGAAGGAGCCCGGATTGCCTGACTCTCACGCCATCGCCTCGTCCGGCGCCTCACAGGCGGTCGCGGTCGTGCTCGCCACCACCGAGGCGTCCGGCCTCCGGTGTTCCGGCGGGACGCTTCTCGACAGGCTGGCCGGCCAGCTCGCCACGCTTCCCGTACGGGACGTGCACGTGGTGGCCCGTTCCAGCGACATCATCCACGCGCCCGGCGGCACCCACATGATCGGGACCGAGGGGTCGAGGGGCCTCGCCGACGACCTGCGCAGGATCGCGAAGGTGGCCCGCTCGTCCATCGGCCCGGTGCTGGTGGTCGCCGGCGACCTGGTGGCGCACACCGAGGCGCTGGCCATGCTCGTGGAGCACCCGGCCCGCGACACCGGCGCGCTGGTGGGAGAGGCGGGCGGCGCGGACGGGGCCCCGGGGCCGACGCGCCCGCCGGTCAGGGTCGACGGCAGGTCCGTGGTGGCCGCGGGCACCTCCTTCCACGATGCCGGCGAGACCAACGCCACCTTCAGGGGCGCGCTGCAGGTCGGCGTCCCCGACCTCGCGGGCTTCGCCGAGACCGCCGAGACGCTCGCCGAGCTCGCCGAGACGGGCGTGTTCGGCCCGATGGACGGCGGCGAGGCCCCCGGCCTGCTCCTGGTCGGCCTGGTCCGCTCCGGCGTCCAGGTGCGCGCGGCCAGGCTCGGCCGCCTGCGCGCCGACCGGACGACCGGGCAGGCGGACGCCGACGTGGCCGTGCCCCGGCTGGCCGAGGTCGACGAGGACGAGGCCCGGCTGGACGCCGCGGTCAAGACCGGCGACGGCTTCTTCGCCACGTACGGGGTGAGCTCCTGGTCCAGATACCTCATCAGGCCGATCGCCGCGTTCGGCCTGACGCCGAACGCGGTCACCGGCATCTCCGTCGGCTTCGCCGCGCTCGCCGCGGTCTGGTTCTCCGTGGGCACCCGGCCCGGTCTGATCGCCGGGGCGGTCCTGCTCTACCTGTCGTTCGTGCTCGACTGCCTCGACGGCCAGCTCGCCCGCTACACCCGCGCCTTCTCGCCGCTCGGGGCGTGGCTGGACGCCACCTTCGACCGGGTCAAGGAGTACGTCGTCTACCTGGGCCTCGCCATCGGGTACGCGGCCGGGATCGACATCGCGGGCGGCGGCCCGCACGGCATCTGGGCGCTGGCGGTGTCCGCGATGATCCTGCAGATGCTCCGCCACATGATCGACTTCTCGTACGCGGGCGCGCGGGCCGACGCGAGCCGGGTGGGCGCGGCCTGGGCCAGGGCGGCGGGTTCGCTGGCCGACCCGGTGGGCGACGCGAGGCGTCCGGTGCCGACGCACCCGCCGGAGCGGCGGGCCGCGTTCGCGGGCGCCGACGCGGGCCGGGCGCCGGGCGCGGGCGAGAACGGGACCGCCGGTGCCGGGGACGGGCCGGTGAGTGTCGGGGAGGGGCCGGTGAGCGCCGGGGGCGAGCCTTCGGGGACTGAGCCTTCGAGGACCGGGTCTTCGGGGACCGGGTCTTCGGGAATCGGGTCTTCGGGAATCGAGAACGAGTGGATGACGGATGCCGGAGCCGGCCGGGCGGGCTCCCCGGGAAGGGCGGCCGCCGGGGACGGCACCGGGCCCGGGGCGGGCAACGCGATCGTGCGGCTCTCGCGGACCATGGAGAAGGCGTCGCCCACCCGCTGGTTCAAGAAGATCATCGTGTTGCCCATCGGGGAGCGGATGGCCCTGATCGCGGTGACCGCCGCCCTCTTCAACGCCCGGGTGACCTTCATCGCGCTGCTGACCTGGGGCGGGATCGCCGCCCTCTACATCCTCTTCGGCCGGATGGGCAGGTCGCTCAGCCGGTGAGCCACGGCGGGGTCCGTGACCGGCGGGACGGATCTCCCGCCGGGCGAGTGGGAGAACAGATGTGATGATGATTTCCGTGCACATGGCGCCGGTGCCGCGGAGCGCCGTGGTCGCCTACCGGGACGACGGGGTGCTGTCGAGGGGCATGGGCGCCCTGGTGGCCGGGCAGCTCCCGCCGCTGCCGCCCGCGATCGTCGGGATGTTCGTGACCGGGGTGCTGCTGCTGGTCGGCGTGGCCGGCAGCGACGGGTTCGCGGTGTTCGCCCCGGCGGTGGCGCTGCTGCTGGCCGGTCTCGGGAGCTCTCACCCGCACGACGGCCGCCTCGACTGGCTGGTGCCGCCGATCCTGCGCCTCACCGAGTACGGCTTCGTGGCCTCGGTGGGCTTCGCGCACGACGTGCCGCCGTGGCTGATCTTCATGCTGCTCGGCGCGATGGCCTTCCACCACTACGACGTCGTCTACCGGCTGAGGCAGCGGGTCTACCCCCCGTCCTGGCTGGCCACATCCGGCCTCGGGTGGGACGGGCGGATGCTGCTGATCGCCCTCGGCGGGCTCGCCGGGCAGGTCACGCTGGTCTTCGCCCTGCTCGCGCTCTACCTGTGGTGCCTTTTCTCCTGGGAGAGCGTCACCTGCTGGCTCGCCGCCCCCCGGGTCGGGGTGGACGCGGCAGACCTCGGAGCACACGATTGAGAACGCCCGGCGAACCCTCGATTACACGATCAGGGCCCGAAGGCAACTAATCTTTGGGGCCTAGGAGTGCCCGCCGGGAGGCTCTCACCCGAATGAGGAGTGCACGTTGCTGGGAATGGTGCTGGCCGCCGGGGCCGGACGACGTCTGCGGCCATACACGGACACACTGCCCAAGGCGCTCGTGCCGGTCGACGGCGAGACCACGATCATGGACATCTCGCTGCACAACCTCGCGGCGGCCGATCTCCGTGACGTCGTGGTCATCGTCGGCTACCAGGCGCAGGCCGTACACGAGCGCAAGGCCGAGCTGGAGCGGCGGCACGGCGTGAAGCTCACCCTCGTGCACAACGACAAGGCCGAGGAGTGGAACAACGCCTACTCCCTGTGGTGCGCGCGCGAATACTTCGACCAGGGCGTGCTGCTGGTCAACGGTGACACGGTGCACCCCGTCTCGGTGGAGGAGACGCTGCTCTCCGCCCCGGCGACCACCGACATCCTGCTCGCGGTCGACGACGTCAAGAAGCTCGCCGACGAGGAGATGAAGGTCACCCTCGACGGCGACCGCCACCTGCGGCTGATCACCAAGCTGATGGACCCGGCCGACGCCGCCGGCGAGTACATCGGCGCCACGCTCATCCGCCCGGGCATCGGCGACCGCCTCGCGGACGCCCTGCAGGCCACCTTCGAGCGCGACCCGCAGCTCTACTACGAGGACGGCTACCAGGAGCTCGTCGCCCGCGGCGAGAAGATCGCCGTCGCCCCGATCGGTGACGTCCCGTGGGTCGAGGTAGACAACCACGACGACCTCGCCAAGGCGCGGGAGATCGCGTGCCGATACTAGCCAGGATGCTCCCGGCCCCCCTGTCGATGGAGGTGCGCCGGGGCGCGGTCGCCCAGCTGGGCTCGTTGCTGGCCGACAGCAGGGTGGCGACCTCGGGGCGGGTGGCCGTGGCCGTGGGCGCGGGCCAGGGAGACCGGATCGCCTCGGTGATCACCACCTCGCTCGGCGAGGCCCAGGTCTTCCGGGTGCCCGACGGCTCGGTTGACGCGGCGATCTCGCTCGGCGCCGACCTGCGCAAGGGGGCGTACGAGGCCGTCGTGGGCATCGGCGGCGGCAAGACCATCGACGTGACCAAGTACGCCGCGTCGCTGGCCGGGATCCCGATGGTGGCGGTGGCCACCAACCTGTCGCACGACGGGATCTGCTCGCCGGTGGCCTCGCTGACGCACGACGGCGGCAAGGGCTCCTTCGGTGTGCCCATGCCGCTGGCCATCATGGTGGATCTCGATTTCGTGCACGACGCGCCTCCCTCGCTGGTCCGTTCCGGGGCGGGAGACGTGGTCAGCAACCTCTCGGCGATCGAGGACTGGCAGCTCGGCGCGAGCGAGCGCGGGGAGCCGATCGACGGCCTGGCCTGCGCGATGGCCCGGACCGCGGCGGAGGCGGTGATCGGCAGATCCGACTCGATCGAGTCCGACGCGTTCCTGACCGTGCTGGCCGAGGCGCTCATCCTGTCGGGCATGGCGATGGTGGTCGCCGGCTCCTCCCGTCCTTCGAGCGGCGGAGACCATGAGATCCTTCATGCCGTGGATCAGCTCTTTCCCGGCACCTCCAACCACGGCGAGCTCGCCGGGATAGGTGCCGCATTCTGTTTCTTCCTCCGCGAGGACTCGCGGAGGCTCGACCAGGTCGTCGGCTTCCTGCGCGGGCACGAGCTGCCGGTCACCCCCACCGACGTGGGGCTGTCGCCGGCCCAGTTCACCGAGGCGGTCATGCTGGCCCCGGCCACGCGCCCCGGCCGCTACACGATCCTTGAGCACCTGCGTCTGTCAGAGCCGGAGATTCGCGATCGGGTGGAGGATTATGTCCGGGCCGTCGGTCGCTGAGCTCCGTGCGGTGGCCCAGCCGCACTCGACCATGGACCGCAACAGCGGCGAGCACTGGGCCGGCGCGCTCTACATGCGCAAGCTGTCGATCTACGTCACCTGGTTCCTCGCCAAGACGCCGATCACGCCCAACCAGACCACCTGGCTGATGATTCTCACCGGCCTGCTGGCCGGAGCGGTGCTCGCGCTGCCCGGGCTCTGGGCGGCCGTCCTGGCGGCCCTGCTGGTCCAGCTCTACCTGCTGCTCGACTGTTCCGACGGCGAGCTGGCCCGCTGGACCGGCCGCACCTCCATCACCGGCGTCTACCTCGACCGGGTGGGCCACTACTTCGCCGAGGCCGCCATCCTCATCGGGCTGGGGTTTCGCGCGTCGGAGATCCTGCCCGACTGGTACACCGTGATCGGGTTCGCCGCCGCGCTCGGCGCGATCCTGATCAAGGCGGAGACCGACCTGGTCGACGTGGCCAGGGCCCGCTCCGGGCTGGTCGCGGCGAGTGAGGCCTCGGCCGAGCACTTCCGGTCGCGCGGGCTGGGCCTGGCACGCAAGGCGGCCGCCGCGCTGAAGTTCCACCGGATCGTGCAGGCGGTCGAGCTGTCCCTGCTCATCGTGGTCGCCGCGATCTGGGACGCGATCAACGGGGGGCTGGCGGCGACGAGGATCCTCGTGGTGGCCTGCGTGGTCGTCGCCGTGCTGCAGATGATCCTGCATCTGATCAGCATTCTGGCGTCCAGGCGGCTCTCATGAGGAACCGGATGGCGTCCGGGCGCGTCGTAAGTGCGAACACCTCGCTGTTTGGCAGGTGTTCGCCAGCGGTTCCGATACGCTTGTCCCCCGGTATACCAGGAAACTCCGGTACACCAGGAAACTCCAGCCCCGCCAGAATTCCCGGCCCAGCAGACTCGGTGGTCATGAAAGTATGCTCCGTACGTGCTCTCGACGCGTCAGGACGATGACCCGTTGAAGATCTCGTGCGTCATCCTCACCATGGGCAACCGGGTCCCCGAGCTGGACCGGGCGGTCGAGTCCGCGCTGAACCAGCTCGACGGTGACGTCGAGGTCGTCATCGTCGGCAACGGCACGGACGTTCCCGAGCTGTCGGCCACCGTGCCACCGGGGTCGTCGGCCTCGATCAGGAGCGTGCGGCTGAGCCACAACGCGGGCATCCCCGCGGGCCGCAACCGCGGCGTCGAGGAGTGCTCGGGCGACGTCGTCCTCTTCCTCGACGACGACGGCTGGTACGCCGACATGGGGCTCGTCTCCCACCTGCGGGAGCGCTTCTCCACCGAGCACGACCTCGCGGTCGTCTCCTTCAGGGTGAAGGACCCCGACGGCGGCATCGGCCAGCGCCGCCACGTCCCGCGCCTGCGCGCGGGCGACCCCGAGCGGTCCTCGCCGGTCACCACCTTCCTGGGCGGCGCGTGCGCCATCCGCCGCTCGGCCTTCCTCCAGGTCGGCGGTCTCCCCGAGCGTTTCTTCTACGCCCACGAGGAGACCGACCTGGCGTGGAGGCTCCTCGGCGAGGGCTACCGCATCGAGTACGACGCCCAGACGGTCATGTACCACCCGCAGGTCCCCCCGACCCGCCACACCGACTTCTACCGCCTCAACGCCCGCAACCGGGTCTGGCTGGCCCGCCGCAACCTGCCCTGGGTGCTGGCCGGCCTCTACCTCCTCAACTGGATCGTGCTGACCCTGGTCCGCGAGCGCTCCAGGCCCGCCCTGCGCGCCTGGTTCAAGGGCTTCACCGAGGGGCTCCGCGAGCCCGCGGGCGAGCGCCGTCCCATGGGCTGGAACACCGCCTGGCGCATGCTGCGCCTCGGCCGCCCGCCGATCGTCTGATCCTGCGATCCGCGGTGGACGTTTACACTCTCGGCGAGGCGTTCGGCGTCGTCACCAGCGGCCGGATCCGCCACGAGCACGAGGCCAGGCTGGACGTCGCCGGGGCCGAGTTCACCGTCGCGGTCGGGCTGTCGCGGCTCGGCCACCGGGTGGGCTGGCTGGGCAAGGTCGGCGGTGACGAGCTGGGGGCCAGGATCCTCACGGCGCTGCGCGGCGAGGGCGTGGACGTCTCCGACGCCCGGGTGGACGAGGGTTCCCCGACCGGGATCCTCCTGAAGGAGTCACGGCTCGGCCAGGCGTCCAGGACCACGTACTACCGCACCGGCGTCAGGCTCGCCCAGGGGAACGTCCCGGTGGACCGGATCGCGGCCTCCCGCGTCCTGCACGTCAGCGGGATCACCGCCGCGCTGAGCGCGCGCGACGCCATGCACGCCGCCGTACGGGCCGCGCGGACCGCCGGGGTCGCGGTCTCGGTGGCGATCGACTATCACGACCAGCTCTGGCCCGACCTGCGCGAGGCCGAGGAGATCCTCAGCGTGCTGGCCTGCTCGGCCGACGTGCTGTTCGTCCGGCAGACCGAGCTCGACCTGGTCAAGCCCGCGCTCACCGGGGATCGCGAGGTCATCGTGACCCGCGGCGCCCGGGGGGCGAGCGTGCGGGTCGACGGGGTCCGCCACGACGCCGCCAGCCTCTCCGCGCCCGTGGTCGATCCCGGCGGCTCCGGTGACGCCTTCGTCGCGGGCTATCTCAGCGCGCTGCTGGAAGGTCTCCACCCGGCCGACCGGCTGCGCAGGGGCGGCCTGCTCGCCGCCTTCGCCTCGTCGGGGCCCAGCGACTGGCAGGGCCTGCCGACGAGGGCCGAGCTGCCCCTCCTGGAGCTCGACGGCTGATCCCGCTCCGGGGAGCCTCAGGGCTCCTTGGCCTCGCCCAGGGTCATGGCCAGATGAGAGATCGTGCTCGTCACCAGGGCGCGCTTGGGCAGGCCGAGCTCGCTCAGCTCCTTGGCGATCGGATGGTTGCCCAGGCGGATGAGAGCGCCACCGGGACGCGTGCGGACCCCGCGGGGGGACAGCGACCAGGGGATGCGGCGGGTGACGCCGTCCCGATGGGTGTAGGCGTCGAGGGAGGTCGCCATGCCGGTGCTCGGCACCGGGACGCCGGACTTGATCAGCAGGTCCAGCACCAGGCGGCCGTCCTTGCGGACGATGCACCGTTTGTACGGGGAGGACATGCGCAGGTCGATGTCGGCCAGCTCCTTGGGGAAGCCCCAGATGGCGCGGCCCGCCTCCAGGGTGAAGCCCTGGTCGACCGGGAGCCAGTGGACGAACGCCCCGGCGCCGGTGCGGTGCAGCTCGGACAGGTTCGCGCGCAGCCCCCCGCCGGGGACGTGGCTGGAGCCGGGGGGCCTGGCCAGGAAGGCGACGCCGAACTCGTGGTACGGGCCGAGGTCGCCGTCGAGGTAGTCGGCGAACATCAGCGTGCACAGGGCCTTGCGGGGCAGCACCTCGGCGACGTCCAGATGGGAGTAGGCGATCACCGCCCGCGCGGCGTCCGCCCGGACCAGGTAGGACGCGCTGCAGACCATGACGTCGCGGACGCGGACCGGCATGGTGACCTCGCGCCCCTGGATCAGATGGCGTGCCATGCCTCCAGTACACCAATCTCCAGGCCGGACGTCACTGGTTTGCCCGCCCATTCCTCCAGCCGCCCGACGAACGCGCCCGCGTGGTCCGGCCAGTTGTGGCGGGCCAGGGCCTCGGCGTGGCCGCGCGCGCCCATCCCGGCCGCCCCTTCGGGGTCCTCGCGTAGCCCCAGCACCGCGCGTACCACCGCGGGGGCGTCCCCGAAGGGGACGACGACGCCGCACGCGGCCCCCTCGACCATGGACGCCGCGGCGGGCAGGGGGGTGGTGACCACCGGGACTCCCCGGGACATGTAGTCGATGATCTTGGCCGGTACGGGCCGGGGACCGGCCGCCTCGCGCGGGAGAGACAGGCCGGCGATCGCCCCCTCGGCCATCCGCAGCGCGTGCCGGTTGGGCACGTAGCCGTACCAGTCGAGCAGGCCCTCCCGCTGCGCGTCCCGCAGCAGCGGCCTGACCCGGACGTCGGCGGAGCCGATCAGGTCGAGCCTGATCCCGTACGGGAGCAGCAGCCGGGCCGACTCGATCAGCTCGGCCACGCCTCCGGCCTCGGAGAGGTGGCCCACGTGGACCACCCGGTCGCGGCCGGGCGACGCGGGCGGGAGCGGGGGCACGTAGGCGGCGTTGGGCACCACCGGGTGGGGGCCGGAGAACCGCTCCCGGTAGGAGTCCTCGGCCAGGATCAGGTGCAGGCGGTGTTCCCGGCGCTCCGCGCGGGCCTCGACCCGGCGTACCAGCGCGGGCAGGGCCCGGCGCAGGTGGCCGGGGAGGTCGGTGGCCGCGCCCCAGGCGGTCCCGGCGTCCCCGCGCACGTCCCAGACGGTGACGGGGCGGCGCCTGGGCAGGCGGAACAGCAGTTCCGTGTCGTGCACGACCAGCAGGTCGGCGCCCTCCACCCCGCGCTTGAGAGCCCCCTTGGCGGCCTTCAGCGCCCGCCTGCGGCGCCCGGCGGTCGCCCGGGGCACGTCGACCGCCCGGATCCCGGGATCCGGGGTGACGTTGCAGTCGGTGAAGGGGGCGACATAGGTGATCTCATGCCCGGCGTCGAGGAGCGACCGGATCTGCCGATGCATGATCCGGGCGTCCTCTGGGTGATGAGCGATCGTCGCAACGCATACCCGCATATCCAGATGCTGAGTGTTCGTTCCGTCATCACCGGATGTGTGGGGTTAATTACCGGGTAACTGACGCTGAACTCTCCTTGGCGGCGGGTGCGGCGTCGGCCGGTGCGGTGGTAGCGGCGGTGGCGGCGGGCGTCGGGGACGGCCGGCGGTAGAGCCACACCAGGCGGGGTTCGAGCATCCACTTGAAGAGCCTGCGGGTCTCCGGAAGGCACAGCACGATGGCCAGGGCGAGCGAGCTGCACGCGATCGCCGCCACGCCCAGCGGGCCGTACAGCCAGGGGAAGCTCAGCCAGCCCTGGTCCTTGGCGATGACCACCACGACGCCGTGGAGCAGGTAGGCGTACAGGGTCCGGGTGCCGAGGTCGGAGAACCAGGTCTCGCCCCGGGGCACCAGCGCGAGCACCGCGACCGTCATGACCAGCGCCGCGACCAGCACGGCGCCGCGCACGCCGAAGCCCAGCCACCAGGACATGTCCATGGCCTTGAAGCTGTAGCGGAAGTAGATCGGGTCGAGCGGGACGCGGGGCGCGATGACGATCGCCACCCCGGCGGCGCCGACGAGGACGACCGCTGAGGTGATCTTGACCCAGAGGGGCTTGAGCAGGTCGAAGTGCTCGGGCTTGAGCAGCAGGCCGAGCACGTAGAACGGCAGCAGGCCGAAGAAGCGGTCGATGCTGAAGTCGCCGGAGATCTCCGAGAAGCCCGCGGCCATGTAGATGACCACCGCGACCAGCAGCGGCTGCCGCATCCGCGTCCAGATGGGCGTGGAGATCCGCCAGAGGACCAGGGCCAGCAAATACCAGTTCAGCCAGGCCGGATCAATTATCGTGAGCGTCCACTTCTGGCCAAGCCCGAAGCGGAGCAGCGCGTAACCGATCTCCACGACCACGTACGGGATCAGCAGGGTGTCGACCAGCTTGTTGATCTTCGCGTTGGAGTTCCAGAAGTTGCGGCCCAGGTAGCCGCTGATCAGCACGAACGCCGGCATGTGGAACATGTAGATGAACAGGTACGCGGCCTCCGCCGAGTGCGCTTTGAGGGTGGGGACCAGCGAGTGGCCCGTCACCACCAGGGCGATCAGGACGAACTTCACGTTGTCGAGGTAGGGCTCGCGCTTCTTCCTGGCCGGAGGGGCCGGGGCCTCCTCCTCGACGACCGGCTCGCGCTCGCGCTCCGCCCGCAGCTCCTGCTCGGCCTGCGGGCCCTGGCTCCAGAACGAGGGCTCGCTCTCCCGGTTGTTGTTCTCCCAGTAGGAGAAGGGCCGCTCACCGGCCGGCCGGGGCTCCTGCCGGGGGCGCGGGGCCGACGGCGGACGTGCGGGGTCGGGGAACCGTACGGGGGCCTGGGGCTCTCCGGGCAGCCGGGGCCGTCCGGGAAGCTGGGAGTCTCCGGGGACCCCGGGCTGCGCGTGGGCGGGAGCCTGAGGGCGCGGGGCACCACCCGGCGGGGGGACGCGCGGCGACGTGGGCGGCGGAGCCCAGTCGGGCCGGGGGACCGGCGCCTGGGGCGCGCCCTGCGGGGAGGGCACCTGGGGGGCGCCCTGCGGGGGAGTGGGGCCGTCCTGCGCCCACGAGGGCATCGGCGAGGGGGAACCCTCACGCGCCCTCGGCGGCGGAGGGGAGTCTCCCCGTGCCCGCGACGGTGCCCGCGGGGAGGGTGCCTGCGGGGACGGCGCCTGCGGGGACGGCGCCTGCGGGGAGGGTGCCTGAGGGGAGGAGTCGTCCTGCGTCCACGACGCCTGGGCCCACGACGACTCCTGGGCCCACGCCGGTCCGTCCTGGGACCACGAGGGCTCCTCGCGCATCCACGAGGGCTCCTGGGGGACCGGCTCGGCCGCCAGGGGCTTGGACAGGTCGAGCGGGTCGTGGGAGTCGTGGGACCCGCCCGCGTGGGGCTCGCGGTACGCCGGGTAGGCCCCCCACTCGGTGACCTCGCCGGGGCTCTCCTCCCGGCCGTTCCCGGCCTCGCGCCGGGACGCCCGGCCGGAGGCGGCCGGGCCCGGGGGCGGCTCCGGCCACGAGGGCTGCTGGGGCCCGCCGGGCGCCTGAGCGTGACCGGGCGCGGGCCACGGGGCGGATCTCCGGCCCTGTCCGCCGGTGGACCCACCGGAGCCGGGGTCGGAACCGCCGTCGTCCTGGGGGGCGGGCACCTGGAAGGATCGGATGTCGCTCACGAGGGGAAGGCTCAGCTATCTGTCGGAGACCGGGGAGTAGTCGGGCAGACCGGCGAGGCGCCCGGGAACGGGCCGGGAGCGCGGGCAGGCGTTCGCCTCGCCGCCTTGACCAACCCTAAACCGACTGTGCGCCCTCTGTCGCACACGTGCCCGTTGATTCGGGCGGTTCTCGGGTAATCGTGACTGTTCACAGCCCCGTGAACGGCCGGTTCCCGCAGCCTCCCCGGGGCGCGGCCTCCCGCCACCCGGGCAGTGTGTCCGGTTGGCCAGGTTTCGTAACCCTGGTCACCGCCGAAGCCGCCCTGACCGCTGACCGCTGACCGCTGACCGCTGACCGCTGACCGCTGACCGCCCTGGACCCCTGGCCGCCCTGACCGATGACCGCCGTTGTCTGGCGGGCCGGCCTCGGCGGCCGTCGTGGTCGCCTGGCGGCTGTCGCCTTCGCCTCGTTCGTCCGGTTCCGTCCGGCCGGGTGGCCGGACGGAACCAGGTGTGGCCAGATGCGGCGAGGTGCTTTCGGCCCGGCGGCGGGGCGGGCGTCTCGCCGGGCCGGCCGGCCCGGCGAGAGGGAGCGTCAGGTGCAGGGGTTGGTCTTGCTGTCGACGACCTTGTCCGTGAGGGCGTCGGGGATCTTCGGCAGGGCGCGGACGCCCGGCCAGTCGGCGCCGATGACCAGCTGGACGACCGGCCCGGTCGGGGCCTTGCCGCCCGGGGTGGGCGGGGGCGCCACGGACGGGACGTACTTCTCGACGGTGACCGGCTTGACCTTGCCGGCGACCGGGGCGCGCTTGTCGCTGGAGAGCCTGGCGGCCAGCGCGTCGCCGTACGAGACGCCGTCGGCGGCGTCCTTCTTGGCGTAGCGGATCGTGGTGGTGGGCACGTTGCCGCTCGCCGGGCGGGCGTTGCCGACGTGGGTGACCACGAAACCCTGGTCGGCCAGCTCGGCGGCGACCTCCCTGGCCCTGTTCGGCGTGTCCGTGCCGTTGAACACCTGGACCCTGACCTGCTCGCGCTTGACGGCGGGCTTGGCCTTGGGGTCCGGGGGCGGGGTGACCTCGGTGTCGCTCTTGATCGCGGCGAACAGCTGGTTCGCGTACGGCTGCACCCAGGCGACCCGGTTGGGGTCGTCGGGGTGGGGCCCCCACGGGACGGTGATGAGCTTGACGCCGCCCGCGGTGAGCTTCTGGGCGCTCTTCCCGATCTCGAACAGGGTGCCGGTGTCCTTGGCCAGTTCCTCGTCCATCCGGACGGACTTGGCGGCGGTGTTGATGAAGTTCAGCATCTTGACGGGGTCGGTCAGCAGCTCGCTGCTGGTGGCCTTCTTCACCACCTGGCTGAGGAAGACCTGCTGGCGCTTGATGCGGCCGATGTCGCTGCCGTCGCCGTAGCCGCGCAGCCGGACGTAGCCCAGGGCCTTCTCGCCCGCCAGGAGGTGCCAGCCCGCCGTGAGCTGGAGCTTGGCCTTCTTGTCGTCGACCGGCTTGGTCAGGCAGACCCTGACGCCGCCGAGGGCGTCCACGATGTTCTTGAAGCCGGTGAAGTCGACCTCGACGAAGTGGTCGATGCGGATGTCGGTGAGCGCCTCGATCGTGGTGATCGTGCAGGTGATGCCGCCCTCGTTGTAGGCAGCGTTGATCATCTCGGTGCGGGCCGCCACCGGTGCGCCCGTCTCGGACTGGCAGGCGGGCATGTCGACCACCGAGTCGCGGGGGAAGCTGACGAACGTCGCCTTGTCGCGGTCGGGGGCGATGTGCATGAGGATGATCGTGTCGGTGCGCTTGCCCGCGTCGGCCATCTTCTGGCCGTACTTGAGGTTGTCGCCCTCGCGGGTGTCGGAGCCCACGATCAGCACGTTGAGGGCGCCCTTCACGGCCGCCGGACGGTTGTTGCCGAGCTTGTCGCCGATCGCGACACCGTCGATGTTGCTGAAGGTGTTGCGGTAGACCCCGTATCCGCCCAGGGTGCCGAGCACCAGCAGGCCGGTCGCCGCGATGCCGGCCCAGGCGCCGCCCGTGAGCCGCCGCTGCTTGTCACGGCCCTTGCCCCTGGGCTTCGTCTCCCCCGGCTGCGGCGGGAGGTCCCTCGGCGGGCTCTCCGGGGGAGGGCCGTCCCCTCCCGCGCGCCGCGCGCCCCGGCGGCCGTGGGAGGCGGGTTCGCTCCGGCGGTCTCTGACGGCCCCCTGCCGGTGGTCGCTCATGCGATCCTCCCGCTGGGCGGCGTCGTCCGGTGCTCATGCTCGATCATCGAGCCCAAAGGGTAGATCACGAGGTGCGCGCCAGGAGTCGTGATGATGCGAACTTGGCCAAGACCGCCCCCTGACACCGCCATGATGGATCCGGCGGCCAGCATACTCAAATCCGGACATTAGTAGGAATGTTACTGAAATTAGGTTTACGTACGGCAAGTGCCGCGGCCAGGCAGGCGGCGGGCACGGCCGGCAGGACGTACCGGTAGTCGAACTCCGCCACCGCCGCCGGCATCACCAGCAGCACCACCGCCACCGACCAGGGCAGCGCCCACGCCGTGGAGTCCGGACGGAAGCGCCGGACGCACGCCGCCGCGGGCGGTAGCAGCAGAATCACCAGGACCGCCGCGCCAGGCAGTCCGGCGATTCCCTGATAGGTACGGATCCAGCCCGCGTACGGTTCGATTATTTGGGTGGATATCGGACCTTGCTCGTAGCGCTTCGCGGCCTCGGCGCCCACCGTCGCCGGATAGCGCCCGGGTGGCGCGGGCGGCGTCGCGGGGAACCGGTAGTAGTCGTAGATCTCCTGGTCCGGGTAGACCGGGCGGCCCACGGTGAACGAGCGGGCCAGTTCCGAGGCGACCGAGCCGAGATAGTCCAGCGGCTGGCTCAGGATCGCCAGCGACGCGAACCGCCCGGCCAGCGTGTCGTTCGTCCTGGTGAAGGTGATGCCGGGCAGTCGGACCAGCGGCGAGTCCTGCGCCCAGACGTACTCCTGCGCGGGAGGCCGCTGTGCCGCCGGGCGGGGGTCGCAGAGCACGGCCAGGTCGGGCGGCGGGCGCATCACGCCGCAGTCGGCGAAGGTCATCGTCTTGCCGTACAGGAAGACGCCGTTCGCGCCCACGATGCCGATCCGCTGGTACGTCGCGTAGAACCAGGCCCCGTACCCGAGGACGGGCACCGTCGCGGCGGCGATCATCACCCCGGCCATGAGCACCCGGCCCCGCTCCCTGAAGATCAGCCAGCCCGCGAAGAGGGCCACCAGCGGCAGCCCGACGGTCCTGGTCAGCGTCGCCGCCGCGAGCAGCAGCCCGATCCCGCACGCCGTACGCCATCCGACGGACCCGCGCACGGCCAGGCAGGCCGCCGACATGATCAGGACCGCGAACAGGGTGTCGGAGACCAGCAGGTGCTCCAGCTGGATCTGGTAGGCGTCCAGGAGGGAGGGGACGGACGCGAGCGTGGCGGCCCAGCCGGGCGCCCGCAGCCGCCGCGCGGTGAGATAGACCAGCACGCCGACCAGCAGCCCGAGCAGGTGCTGGGCCAGCGTGACGACGGCGAACTCGTGGAACGGTTCGAGCAATCGCATGAACATCGGGTACCCGGCGGGGCGGACCAGGTCGGGCCGGGGTTTCAGGGCGGTGACGACGTAGGTGTAGGAGTCGGGGAACCACAGCGCGGGCCGGTAGCCGAGCATGGTGATCACCCGCAGCGCGATCCCCGCGGCCAGCACGCCCAGGAACCAGCGATGCTCCAGGAGCCGGCGGCGCCCTCGGATCCGGCGGCGACCCCCGGGCTCGCGGTCACCCCGGAGCCCGCGGTGGCCGGGAAACTCGCGGTCGCCCCGAGACCCGCGATACCGCCGCACCCACCCGATCACTCGTCCCCCTCCTCGCACGCTGCGCGTACGCTACCGGCTCCCGCCAGGCCCCGCGCTCGCGCCGGGCCCGAGCCTCCGCCCCGCGCCCTCACCCGGCTCCGCGCCCTCACCCGGCTCCGAGCCCGCCCGCGCCCACGAGATCCTCCGTTCCTCCGTCGGACCTCGTGCCCGTCCGGGCACGGCGTGCCGGGTACGGGCCGGAAGTGGCACTACGCTCGGTTCGCATCATGACCACCGGCTGGCTGGACCGTACGCGCAGGCCCTCGGCGGGCCGGGTGCTCGCCGTGGTCTCCGTCGTGCCCGCGCTCGTCCTGGCGGGCTGGCTGCTGGCCGGGCTGCCGCTGCTGCTGCTCGGCTGGTTCCGGCCGCTCGTCGCGGTCCCGCTGGGGCTGGCGGTCGTGGCGCTGCTGTGCCGGTACGGCCTGCGCCGCCTGCCGGAGACCGTCGAGGCGACCGCCTGGCAGGTCGCCGGGGTGGTCGCCGCGGCCCTGGCCTCCGGGGTCTTCAACGGCCTGCTCCACGGCGAGCAGCTGATCGTCCGCCGCGACCCCGCCACCTACGCGCAGTACGGAGTCTGGCTGGCCCGGCACGGCTCGCTGCCGATCCCCTTCCAGGAGGGTGCCTTCGGCGGTGCCGACCCGGCGCTCCACTTCGACAGCGTGGGCTTCTACGCCTCCGGCGGCGCGGTGGTGCCGCAGTTCATGCCGGGGGCGCCGATGCTGCACGCGGTGGGCGCCTGGCTGGGTGACGTCGCGGGGCTGCTGCTGGTGCCGCCGGTGCTGGGGGCGGCGGCCGTGCTGGTCGTCGCGGGGGTCGTCGCCCGGCTCGCCGGGGCCCGCTGGGCACTCCTCGCCGCGGCGGCCTTCGCCGTCTGCCTCCCGATCCTCTACACCTCGCGGACGACCTTCAGCGAGATCCCGTCCCTGGTCCTGCTCTTCGGCGGTCTCGCCCTGCTGCACGACGCCGAGGCCGGGCTCCGCCGCGGCTCCGGTGAGGGCTTTGGCGAGGGAGCGGCGCGGGTGGGGGCCGCCCTGGCGGGGCTGGTGTTCGGGCTGGCCGTCCTGGTCAGGATCGACGGGCTGCGCGACGTGCTCCCCGTGCTCGTCTACGCCGGGCTGCTCATCGCGCTGGGCCGGGTGGGGAACCGCGACGGGGGGCGGCTGGGCGTGCCGCTGCTCGGCGGGCTGGTGGCGGGGACCGGGCTGGGGCTGGCCGCCGCCTACCTGCTGTCCAGGCCGTACCTGCACTACCTGTCAGAATCGGTCGTCCCGCTGCTGGCCATCTGCGGCGCGGTCGGGGTCCTGACCGTGGTGGCGGCGGCGCTCGCCCCGCGCCTCGCGGCCCCGCTGCGGCGGGTGGCCCGCGTGCCGAGGCTGCCCGAGATCGCCGCCGGCCTGGTCGCGCTGGTCGCGGCGGCCTTCGCCGCCCGGCCGTGGCTGGAGACCGTGGTCCGGCCGCCCGTCACGCAGGACGACCGGACGACCGCGCTGTTCATCGAGGGCGTCCAGCGGATCAACCGCCTTCCGCTCGACGGCTCCCGGCTCTACTACGAGAACTCGGCGCACTGGGTGATCTGGTACATCGGGCTGCCCGCCGCGCTCCTGGCCGCCCTCGCCGCCATCGTGCTCGCGCGCAGGCTGGTCAGGGGGACGGCTCCCGGCTGGCTGCTGCCGCTGGCCGTCATCGGCTGGACCACGGTCACCACGCTCTACCGGCCCGGCATCACCCCCGACCACCCGTGGGCCGCCCGGCGGCTGGTCCCCGTCGTCATCCCCGGCCTGATCCTGCTCGCCGTCTGGGGACTGCGCTGGACGCGCGACAGGGCGCGGAGGTCGGGGTACGGCCGGGGCGCGCGCGGGGGCCTCGTCGCGGCCGGCGCGGTCCTCCTCCTCGTACCCCCGGTGATCACCTCGGGAGGGACGGCGTTCAGCCCGGTCGACCGGGGCGAGCTCGCCGCGGTCGAGAACATGTGCGAGGCCCTGCCGCCGCGCGCCTCGGTGCTCGTCGTCGAGCGCGTCACCGCCGCCCGCTTCACCCAGGTCGTCCGGGGCGTCTGCGGCCTCCCGGCCGCCCGGCTCACCATCTACCGCTCCGACGTCCCCCGGGCCGCCGACGTCGCCCGCCTGGCCGCCCGCGTCCGCGCCGCCGGACGCACCCCGGTCCTGCTCGCCGCCGAGTCCCGCCAGCTCTCCGGGTACGGCACCCCCGTCCACATCATGAACCTCCGCACCCGCCAGGACGACCGCTCCCTCGTCGACCCCCCCAACGGCACCTGGTCCCTGGCCGCCGACGTCTGGATGACCGTCCCGCGCGCGAACAGGGACACGTGAGGACCGGCGTCCGTCAGGCGCCGCCGGTCGGTTTCCTGGGCGCCGCGTCACTGGTGATCAAAGTCTGGAGAGGTGTGTAACGATATTTACCCAAATACCAGATCATTTCTGGGGGTAACACGGTGGATGCGACGGATTCGGCTCCTCGTTCGGGCGATGGGAACGAGATCCCCGTAGTCGAGGAGCTGTCCTTCGGAGACCCCGGGCAGGAGGCCCCCGCCAGAAAAGGTCTCAGGATCCGACATGTCCTGCTGGCCGGTGCGGTGGCGGTCCTGCTGCTCGGCGCGGCGGGAACCGCGGGGTGGTACGCCTACCAGAACTCCGTCCGGGTGCTTCCACCGCCGGACGGCCCCTGGCCCGAGGGCGGGACGTTCACCGTCTCCCTTTGCAAGGACGACGACGTCTACGAGCGGTGCCGCAAGCGGGCGGTCACCCCGGAGCAGCGGCGGTCGATCGAGGAGAGACTGCGCGCGATGCCCGAGGTCGCGGAAGTGGCGTTCGAATCCCAGGAGACGGCATGGGCGAACCTCGTGAAGGAGTTCGCCGACGACTGGACGACGGCCTCAACCTTCGAAACCGATGACATGCCCGAGTCGTTCAAGGGCAGGCTTCACCGGCGAGCCGACTTCGAGTCCTTCGGAACCGTCATGGGCAGTACACCGGGCGTTTCCATCATCTTCACCCTCGGTCACCACTTCTGGAAGGGCAAGGCCGATCTCTCCGTCATGCTGTGCCCTCCCGAGGACGCGGAACCCGACGAGACGGAAGAGAAGTCCGACCCCTGCGCGGGCCGGGGAGCGGCGACGGCGGAGGAGAAGAAGGCCGTCGAGGCCAGACTCCTGGCACTCGAAGGGATCGAGCACGTCTATTTCGAGAACGCCGCTCATGCTCGCCGGGTTCTGGAGCATCTGGTGGTGAGCCGTGAATCCGTCCTCGCCGGCTTCCTCGCGGCGAACCCCGTGCCGGAGAGCTATCTCGTCAAGCTCGCGGATCCGGGAGCCGCCCAGGCGGTCGTCGACGCGGTAAAGGGCATGCCGGGTGTCGGCCAGGCCGAACCCACGGGTCTCGACTGAGGGAGTCCCGGGCCGTGCCCGAAGAGGTGATGTGCGCTCGGGGTCCGTCCGGGCAGAGTATCCTCGCCCGTCGAGAGCATGCCCGAGAGCCCGAGAGTGGATCAGCCGTGGACGCAACGCCGTACGTGACCATCGTCCTGCCGTGTTACAACGAGCAGGACCACGTCATCGCCGAGGTCGAGCGCATCTGCGAGGCCATGGACCACAGCGGATACACCTACGAGCTCGTGGCGGTCGACGACTTCTCCACCGACGAGACCCTGGCCAGGCTGCAGGAGGCCGCGCCCAGGTTCCCGAACATGCGGATCAGGGCCTTCCACCGCAACGGCGGCTCCGGAACGGTGCGCAGGATCGGCACCCAGGAGGCGAACGGCGAGATCGTCGTGTGGACCGACGCCGACATGACCTACCCCAACGAGCGCATCCCCGAGCTCATCCAGATCCTGGAGAAGGACCCGGCGATCGACCAGGTCGTGGGCGCGCGGACCAGCGAGGAGGGCTCGCACAAGTTCCTGCGGGTCCCGGCCAAGTGGTTCATCCGCAAGGTGGCCGAGCGGCTGGCCGGGCAGAAGATCCCCGACCTCAACAGCGGGCTGCGGGCGTTCCGCAAGTCGGTCGCCAAGCCCTACCTGAGGCTGCTGCCCCCCGGCTTCTCCTGCGTCACGACGATCACGCTGTCGTTCCTGTCGAACCAGCACGACGTCTACTACCTGCCGATCGGCTACAGCAAGCGGGCGGGCAAGTCCAAGTTCAGCTTCGTCTCCGACGCCTACCGCTACATCCTTCAGGTGCTGCGGATGGTCATGTACTTCAACCCGCTCAAGGTCCTCATGCCGCCCGCGCTCTGGCTGGTCGGCATCGGCCTGGTCAAGGGTGTCGTCGACATCGTCCGCTACGGGTTCTACCTGACCAGCAACACCATCGTGATCTTCCTGTCCGGGCTGCTCATCGGCTCGCTGGCGCTGCTGGCCGACCTCATCGTGCGTTCCAGGAGCGAGTAGTGCGGATCGCCGTCGTCGGGCCGACGTACCCCTACAAGGGCGGCGGCGCCGCGCACACCACCGAGCTCGCCCACCGGCTGCGGGCCGCCGGGCACGACGTGGTGATCGAGTCGTGGCGGGCGCAGTACCCCGCCTTCCTGTATCCGGGCAAGCAGACCGCCGACACTCCCGACGGCGAGCCGTTCCCGCACGTCCTGCGCGACCTCGACTGGCGCCGCCCGGACGGCTGGGTCCGCGCCGGGAGGCGGCTCCGCAGCGCCGACCTCGTCGTCCTCGTCGTCCTCAGCCCGGTGCAGGTCCCGCCCTACCTGGGCATCCTGTACGGCCTGCGCCGCCGGACCCGGGTCGTGGCGCTCTGCCACAACGTCCTGCCGCACGAGCGCAAGCCGTACGACACGCCGCTGATGAAGGCGCTGCTGCGCCGGGTGGACACGGTGCTCGTCCACTCCGAGGGGCAGGCCGAGAAGGCACGCGACCTGTCGGCCACGCCCGTGCGGGTGGCCGAGATGGCGCCGCACCTCCCATCGGGGGCCGATCGCCGCGGGCCGGAGGCGGGGGTGCACGACAGGCTGCTGTTCTTCGGCCTCGTCCGGCCGTACAAGGGGCTGGACCTGCTGCTTCGCGCGCTGCCCGAGGGGGTGTCGCTGCGGGTCGCCGGGGAGTTCTGGGGCGGCCTGGAGGAGAGGACCAGGGCGCTCGTCGCCGAGCTGGGGCTGGGCGGGCGGGTGGAGCTGCGTCCGGGGTACGTGGCCTCGGCCGACCTGCCGGGGCTGTTCGCGGACGTGGACGCGCTGGTCCTGCCCTACCGGAGCGGGACGGCCAGCCAGCAGGTGTGGCTCGGCCACGAGCACGGGGTGCCGGTCGTCGCCAGCCGGACGGGCACGCTCGGCGACCACGTCACCGACGGGGTGGACGGGCTGCTGGTCGAGCCCGGATCGGTGGAGGAACTGCGCGCCGCGCTGGCCGCGTTCTACCGCCCCGGCGAGCCCGAGCGGCTCCGCGCCGGGGTCAAGGCCGTCGACCCCGCGCCCTACTGGGCCTCCTACGTCGAGGCGCTGGTCTCGGAGCCCTCGCACTGACCCGCGAGGCCGCACCCGGGCCTCCTACGTGGAGACGCTGGAGTCATCGCACTGACCCGCGGGGCCGCACCCGGGCCTCCTACGTGGAGACGCTGGTCTCGGGCTCCCCGGATTCCGTGCGCCGACCCTCGGGGCCGGAGAGGCGTCCCCACAGGAAGCCGATCCCGGCCCAGCTCAGGTCGGCCAGGGTGAACATCACCCTCGACACCACCGCGGCCACCAGCGCCCTGGGGGAGTCGAGGACCGGTGCCAGGGCGAGCACCAGCGCCCCCTCGCGGACGCCGATCCCGGCGGGGACGATCACGGTGACGATGCCCGTCGCCCAGGCCAGCGCGTAGGCGCCGACCGCCACGAGATAGAGGGAGTCGCCGGAGGCGCCCAGGTCGGCCATGGGGAGCAGCAGGTGGGGGCCGTATACGAACCAGCCGGTGACCGTGAGGGCGACCGCGGCGAGCACGGCCCTGCCGCTGAGCAGCCGGCCCTGGCCGAGGGGCTCCTGGCGGGCGATCCGCAGGGCCAGGTTGAGCCCGAAGGTGAGCACCGCCGGGTGCAGGCAGACCGCGATGACGGGGATCAGCGCCAGCAGGTACCACGCCTGGGTCATGATCTCGCGCAGGGTCACCGCCGCGACGAGCAGGGCGCAGCCCAGGGAGACCAGCAGGGCGAGGGAGACGGAGCCGAACATGCGACGGGGCGGGACGTCGTGGTCGCGGCCCAGCTCCATCATCGCGGCGTACGCCCAGACGCTGCCCGGCACGTACTTGCCGAGCTGGCCGACGAAGAACACCCTCGCGGCGCTCCCGGGCGGGAGCGGCGAGCCCATCCCGGACAGCACCGTCCGCCAGGCCAGCACCATGACGCCGATCCCGGCCATCACCGAGAGGTAGGAGCCGCCGAGCGACCACCACGAGAGCTGCGAGATCGCGGCCGCCGTCTCGTCGCGGTTCCTGGCCAGGCCGTAGCCGAGGAAACCCACCGCGACCAGCGCGAGCGACACCCGGAGGAGGCGGCTTGACCGCAGTCGGCTGAGCATCCGCCCAGGGTACGACGGCCTCCTTACCCGGCGGTAGCGTCGCGGGTCACCGGTACTCTTGGGGCGGCGTGCTCCCGGGCGGCGTGGCGGAGCGGCGGCGGACCGCGTGACGCGGAGGGAACCGCCTCACGCGTCACGCGCCACGCGGAGGGAAGTCACGTGGAGGAAGTCACACCTCACGCGGACGGAAGAAGAGGAACGGTGAGCGAGTGATGAGCGCCGAGCGGGTCGCGCAGCTTGAGTACTCCGAGTTCCAGGCGGCGATGCTGGACGAGGAGAAGCGCCGCAGGAAGGCCGCGAAGATCGTCGCGGTGCTCGGGCACTTCCTCGGCAGGGACAAGGACGTCCTCGCCGGTCTGACGGTCGCCGACATCGGCTGCTCGGCGGGCTTCATCGCCGACGAGCTCGCCGCGGCGGGCGCGCGCCACACGTTCGGCGTCGACATCGACGTGCCGGGCCTGCGCAAGGCGTCCCAGAGGTTCGGCGAGCGGGTCGAGTTCGTGTGCGCCGACGGCACCGCGCTGCCCTTCCCCGACGGCTCGATCGACGTGCTGGTCTTCAACCACATCTACGAGCACGTGGTCGACCCGGACGCGATCATGGCCGAGATGCGCCGGGTGCTCTCCGACGACGGCGTCCTCTACCTGGGGCTGGGCAACCGGCTCGGGGTGATGGAGCCGCACTACAAGCTGCCGTTCCTGTCCTACCTGCCGCCCTCGCTGGCCGACCGCTACGTGCGGCTCTCCGGCCGGGCCGACAGCTACTACGAGCGCTACCGGACCCGCAGGGGCCTGCGGAAGATGGCGCGCGGCCTGCGGGTGTGGGACTACACCTTCCCCGTGCTCGCCACCCCCGCCGCGTTCGCCGGGAACGAGCTCTTCCCCGGCCTGGTGGGACGGGTGGCGGGCGGGGTGCTGTCGAGGCTGCCCCGCCCGGTGCTGCGGGCCCTGCTGCCGGTGGTGCCCACCTACCTGTGGGTGGCGACCAAGGGCGACCGCCGCCCGGCCGGCCCATCCCTGTCCCGGCCGCCGGAGCCGGTGCGTCCCCTGTGAGCTCCTCACGGGCCTCTCGCGTGCCCTTCCTCGCCCGTGTCCTGACCGCCGGAGCCGGCGCGTCCCGCGTGCCCTTCGCCGCTCGTGTCCTGACCGCCGGAGCTGGTGCGTCCCGCCTGCCCTCTCCCGCTCGGGGCACGACTCCGGCCGCGGCCCCGGCGGGTCCTTCGTGACCGCGGGAACCGGGTCCGGCGCGTCCCCCCTGAGGCGCGTGGTCCGCGTCGCCTTCCTGCTCGTGGCGCTCGGGTTCGGCGCGTGGGTGGTGGTGGGCCAGTGGGACGCGATCCGCGCGGGGTTCGCCCGGCTGTCGTGGGCGTCGCTCGCGCTGTCGCTGGTCGCGGTGCTCGCCGCGCTGTGCGGCGGGATGATGACATGGCGGGCGCTGCTGGCCGACCTGGGATCGCCGCTGCCCCTGCGCGCGGGGGCGAAGGTCTTCTTCGTGGGCCAGCTGGGCAAGTACATCCCCGGCTCGCTGTGGCCGGTGCTCGCCCAGATGGAGATGGGCCGGGAGCTGGGCGTGCCCCGGTCCCGCAGCGCGGCGGCGTTCTTCCTGACGCTGCCGGTGCAGCTCGGCAGCGGGCTGGTGGTCTCGGGGGTGACGCTGCTGGCGGCGCTGCCGGGGTCGGTGGCGCCGTACGCGTGGGTGTTCCTGCTGATCCCGGTGCTCGCGGTGGCCTTCGAGCCGAAGGTGATCAACGCGGTCCTCGGGTTCGGGCTGCGAAAGCTCGGGCGCGAGCCGCTGGAGCGCCCGCTCACCCGCAGGGGCATGCTCACCGCGCTGGGCTGGGCGCTGCTCGGCTGGGTCGCGTACGGGCTGCACCTGGCGGCGATCGTCCACGACCTCGGATCCTCCGGGGCGTCCGCGGTGCTGTTCTCGATCGGCGCGTTCGCGCTGTCGTGGTGCCTGGGGATCATGACCTTCGTCGTCCCGGCGGGAGCGGGGGTGCGCGAGGTGGCGATGGTGGCCGTCCTGGCGCCGGTCCTGGACCAGGGAACGGCCATAGCGGCGGCGCTCTGTTCCCGGATCGTGATCATTCTCGGCGATCTCCTCTGCGCGGGTCTCGCGGGTCTGGTCGCGCGCCGCGCCGAGGGGTCCCGGAAGGACCACGCTTCGGGAAAAGCAGTGTGATTTCCCCCACGATTCCGGAAGCTCTGGCAATAGAGTAAACAGAGGAAGGGGACGATCGTCCCGCTGTGGATCTTGAGGGGAGCGATCCTTCTTGCCGCCGAGAGTGCTCGTTGACGCGGCCGCGGTTCCGGCCGATCGCGGTGCGCTGATCAGGTACGTCGACGGACTCGTCGCCGCACTCGACAGGGCGGGCGCCGACCTCGCGGTCGTCTGCCAGCGCGCCGACGCCGCCAGATACGCCGGCCTGGCGCCCTCCGCGCGGATCGTGCCGGGGCCTCACGGGATCACCAACCGGGCCGCCCGCCTGACGTGGGAGCAGACGGGCCTGCCGTTCCTCGCCAAGCAGGTCGGCGCCGAGGTCATCCACGCCCCCTACTACTCGATACCGCTGAGCTCGGGCCTGCCGACCGTGGCGACCGTCCACGACCTCACCTGCTTCACCGAGCCCCTGCAGCACGACGCGGTCAAGGCGGCGTTCTTCCGCGCCGCGACCCGCACCGCGGTCCGGCACGCCACCCGGGTGATCGTGCCCTCCAAGGCGACCAGGGACGAGCTGATCAGGATCCTGTCGGCCGACCCGACCCGCATCGACGTCGCCTACCACGGTGTCGACCCGGCGCTGTTCCACCCGCCGTCCGAGCGCGAGATCACGCACGCCTCCGACCGGCTCGGCCTGCACGGCACCCCCTACGTCGCCTTCCTCGGCCCGCTGGAGCCGCGTAAGAACGTGCCAAACCTGATCCGCGGCTTCGTCCGCGCCGTCGGGAACCTCCCGGATCCGCCCGCCCTGGTGCTCGCCGGGGGCATCCGCGACGTCGAGGTGGACGCCGCGGTGGAGGAGGTCCCCTCGACCGTGCGGGTGCTGCGTCCGGGCTTCCTGTCGTTCGCCGACCTGTGCGGCTTCCTCGGCGGGGCGGTGGTCGCGGCCTTCCCGTCGCGGGGAGAGGGGTTCGGGCTGCCGGTGCTGGAGGCCATGGCCTGCGGCGCGCCGGTGCTCACCACCCACCGCACCTCGCTGCCCGAGGTGGGCGGCGACGCCGTCGCCTACACCGAGCCGGACGCAGAGAGCATCGCCGAGGCGCTGCGCGCGCTGCTCTCGTCGCCCGAGCGCAGGGAGGCGCTGTCCGTGGCCGGGATCGCCCGCGCCAAGGAGTTCACCTGGGACGCCTCGGCCGAGGCGCACCTGCTCTCCTACCAGCGCGCGGCCGAGTAGTGAGCTAACCTCGCGGAATGATGGAGACCCCCTTGCCCGATCTAGAGGCGATCCTCCTTGTCGGTGGACGAGGGACGCGCCTGCGCCCGATGACGCTCGGCACCCCGAAGCCCCTGCTGCCCACGGCCGGGGTTCCCTTCCTCGCCCACCAGCTCGCCAGGGCGAGGGCCTTCGGCGTGCGCCGCATCGTGTTCGCCACCTCCTACCGGGCGGAGATGTTCTCCGAGGCCTTCGGGGACGGCGAGGCGTTCGGCCTCTCGCTCGAATACATGACGGAGGAGGTCCCGCTCGGCACCGGCGGGGCCATCCGCAACGCGGCCGAGGCGCTGACCTGCGGCCCCGACGCCCCGGTGCTGGTGCTCAACGGCGACATCCTGTCCGGCCACGACATCGGCGAGCAGGTCGCGACGCACGTCGCCAGGAAGGCCGCCGTCACCCTGCACCTGACCGAGGTGGAGGATCCCTCGCGTTTCGGGTGCGTGCCGACCGACGAGGACGGGCGGGTGACCGCCTTCCTGGAGAAGACCCCCAACCCGGTCACCAACCGGATCAACGCCGGGTGCTACGTCTTCACCCGCTCGGTGATCGACACGATCCCGGCGGGCGAGGTCGTCTCGGTCGAGCGCGAGACCTTCCCCGGCCTGATCGAGGACGACGCCCTGGTGCTCGGCTACGCCGACGCCTCCTACTGGCTCGACGTGGGCACGCCCGGCGCCTTCGTGAAGGGCTCCCGCGACCTGGTCCTCGGCCGTCTCGCCTCGCCCGCCCTGCCGGGGCCCACCGGTGACTTCCTCGCCCTGCCCGGCGCCATGATCTCGCCCGAGGCCAAGGTCTCCGGCGGTTCCGTGATCGGTGCCCGCGCGATCGTGGAGTCGGGGGCGCAGATCAGCGGCAGCGTGCTCGGGGACGACTGCGTCGTGCACTCGGGCGCGGTCGTGGTCGACTCGGTGGTCGGCATCGGGGCGCGGGTCAACTCCGGAGCGGTCCTGCGGGACGTGGTCCTCGGCGACGGCGCCGTGGTCGGTTCGGGTAACGAACTGCTCGCGGGCAGCCGGATCTGGCCGGGGGTCGTGCTCCCCGAGTTCGCGATCCGCTTCTCCAGCGACATCTGACCGTTCGCGGCGCGGGCACCTTCGTGAGGGAACGTGAGTGGTGCCCGTCGTGGCCGGTCGACCTGGCGCTGGCGCTCGACCCGCACCGGCGTGGGACCGGCGACCCCACCCTGAGGCCGGCGCCCGGCGGGGCCTTCTGGCGGACCTCGCGCACGCCCGACGGGCCGGGGACGCTGCGGGTGGCCCCGCTGAACGGCGGGGTGGCCGCCACGGCGTGGGGGCCGGGGGCGCAGTGGATGCTGGAGACGCTTCCCGAGCTGCTCGGCGCGGGTGACGACGTGTCGGGGTTCGTTCCCGGGCACGAGGTTCTAAGGAACGCGGCGAGACGCTATCCGGGGCTCAGGATCGGCAGGACCTCGCGGGTGTTCGAGGCGCTGGTCCCGGCCGTGCTGGAGCAGAAGGTGGTCTCCACCGAGGCGTGGCGGGCGTGGCGGTGGCTGCTGGGCCGCTACGGCGAGCCCGCGCCGGGTCCCGCGCCCGAGGGGATGAGGGTCTTTCCCGAGCCCGAGGTGTGGCGGTCGATCCCGTCGTGGGACTGGCACCGCGCGGGGGCGGAGGCGGTCCGGGCCCGTACGATCGCGAACGCCGCCCGGCACGCGGGGAAGCTGGAGGCGATCGGGGGCAGCGCCGACGCCGACCGGCTGTTGAGGGCGCTGCCCGGGATCGGGGTGTGGACGTCGGCCGAGGTGCGCCAGCGCTCGCACGGCGACGCGGACGCCGTCTCGGTGGGCGACTTCCACCTGCCGTCGCTGGTCGGCTGGTCGCTCAGCGGCGAGCGGGTGGACGACGCCCGGATGCTGCGGCTGCTCGCTCCCTACCGGGGGCACCGGCACCGGGTCAGCCGGCTGCTGGGGTTGGGCGGTGTGCGGCCACCCGCTCGCGGGCCGAGAATGCCCGTGCGCGACTACCGGTCGTTCTGAGCGCCCCCTCGTCGGGGGACGGCTCGTCGCGATGCCAGTCGAGGCTGTCGCGCGTGTCGGCGCCGATCAGCGGGGCGAGGACGGCGACGGCGACGAGGGCGGCGAGGGTGATGAGAAACGCGATCATTTCCGGCTCCTGGGAGGGCGGGTCCGAGGGGATTTCCTCGGGGGATCCGGGGTTTCCCGCGAGTGCGGGGGTTCCGGCTGACTTCTCTAATTTATGCACCTGCAAGTATTTACGTCTATCGAGACTTGCTTGAGTGCATCCTTTAGAAGATCTGAAGTATCGAAACCCTCGTCATCGTCCGCGGCAAGTGAGGTCTCAGCGAGAGAGCCGCGTTGGGGCAGGGCCGTTTTGTCCGGTGCGGGTGGTGCCTCCGTGAGAGAGCGGCGCCAAGGCAAGGCTGTCGCCGGGTTCCGGCGTTCGCGCTTTCGAGGTGGGGGCGATCGTTGGATGCCGGACCTTTGGTGCGAGTCCTGGCCGCGAACAGGCACCCGCCGCCCCGCGCTCTCGTATCACGCCGTACTGTGCCGTCTTGACCTCTTCCCCACGGCTGGGGCCAGGGAACTCCAACCCTCACGGGTCGGGTTTCCTGCTTCACCGCCAGTTGCCCGCCAGGAGGAAAATTCTTCCCTTTGAGGTCTTACACCGGCTCCACAGGCGTTTTTCTCTCCGCCGGCCCGGCGGCGAGGGTGGTGCAGGTCATGCCTACGGTGGCTTGGTCATCGCCACCGCACGAGCATGCTGGTAACCCGTGCGGCGCCTTGCCGCGTTTCGCACCTCAAGGCAGGGGCTCCACGCTGAAAGGACTCAAGGCCCAGGAACACGGAGTGCTCACCTGTCGGCGGCCACCACCAGAGTCCGCCGGACGGCTTACTCCCAGAACTGATGAGGAACGCGATGAGCGCTAACCCCACCGACAACGCGATGCGCCGGGCTCTGGCCAGGGCCCGCGACGGCAAAGCTCTCGATACCGCCGAAGCCACCGTCCTGCTGCACGCCCGGGACGAACACCTGGAGACCCTCCTCGACCACGCCGGGAGGGTCAGGGACGCGGGCCTGGAGGCGGTAGGACGACAAGGGATCATCACCTACAGCCGCAAGGTCTTCATCCCCCTGACCCGGCTCTGCCGCGACCGCTGCGGGTACTGCACGTTCGCCACCGCGCCGCACAAGCTGGAAAGCCTGTTCCTGAGCCCCGACGAGGTGCTGGAGATCGCCAGGCAGGGCGCGGCGATGGGGTGCAAGGAGGCGCTGTTCACCCTGGGCGACCGGCCGGAGGACCGCTGGCACCAGGCCCGCGAGTGGCTGGACGCGCACGGCTACGACGACACGCTGTCCTACGTCCGCGCGATGGCCGTGCGGGTGCTGGAGGAGACCGGGCTGCTGCCGCACCTGAACCCGGGCGTGATGACCTGGCAGGACCTGCAGCGGCTCAAGCCGGTCGCGCCCTCCATGGGCATGATGCTGGAGACCACCTCGCGGCGGATCTTCGAGGAGAAGGGCCAGGCGCACTACGGCTCGCCCGACAAGGACCCCGCGGTGCGGCTGCGCGTGCTGGAGGACGCCGGGCGGACGAACGTGCCGTTCACCAGCGGCATCCTCATCGGCATCGGGGAGACGGTCGAGGACCGCGCCGAGTCGCTGTTCGCGCTGCGCAGGGTGGCGCGCGAGTACGGCGGCATCCAGGAGATCATCGTCCAGAACTTCCGCGCCAAGCCCGACACCGCGATGCGCGGCATGCCGGACGCCGACCTGCAGGAGCTGGCCGCCGCCATCGCGGTGACCCGGCTGGTGCTGGGGCCGAAGATGCGGGTGCAGGCCCCGCCGAACCTGGTCGACTCCGAGTACGAGCTGATGATCAGGGCGGGCATCGACGACTGGGGCGGCGTCTCGCCGCTCACGCCCGACCACGTCAACCCCGAGCGTCCCTGGCCGCAGATCGACGACCTCGCCGCCCGTACGGCCGCCGCCGGGTTCGCGCTGCGCGAGCGGCTCACCATCTACCCCGAGTTCGTGCTGGCCGGGGAGCCCTGGCTCGACCCGAGGCTCAACGCGCACGTGGCCGCCCTGGCCGACCCGGAGACCGGGCTCGCCCGCGAGGACGCGGTCCTGACCGGCCGCCCCTGGCAGGAGCCGGACGGCGGCTTCGTCTCCGTGGGCCGCGTCGACCTGCACACGGCCGTCGACACCGAGGGCCGCAGCGCCGACCGCCGCGACGACTTCGACGACGTGTACGGCGACTGGGAGGCGCTCAGGGAGCGCCTGCCCGCCGCCTCCTCGATCGTGCGGGGTGACGTCCGGGAGGCGCTGAGGCAGGCCGAGAGCGACCCGGCGGGGCTGAGCGACACCCAGGCGCTCGTCCTGCTGGACCTCGCCGGGGACCAGAACGGGGTGGGCGCCGACGACACCGCGCTGGACGAGCTCTGCCGGATCGCCGACGGCCTGCGCCGTGAGGCGGCCGGCGACGAGGTCACCTACGTGGTGAACCGGAACATCAACTTCACCAACGTCTGCTACACCGGCTGCCGTTTCTGCGCCTTCGCGCAGCGCCGTACCGACGCCGACGCCTACACCCTCTCGCTGGAGCAGGTCGCCGACCGCGCCTGGGAGGGGTGGCAGGCCGGGGCGACCGAGGTGTGCATGCAGGGCGGCATCCACCCCGACCTGCCCGGCACCGCGTACTTCGACATCGCCAGGGCGGTGAAGGCCAGGGTGCCGGAGATGCACGTCCACGCGTTCTCGCCGATGGAGGTCATCAACGGCGCCAGCCGCACCAACCTGTCCATCGAGGACTGGCTGGTCGCCGCCAGGGAGGCGGGCGTCGACTCGCTCCCGGGCACCGCGGCCGAGATCCTCGACGACGACGTCCGCTGGGTGCTGACCAAGGGCAAGCTCCCCACCAGGGAGTGGGTCGAGGTCATCTCCACCGCGCACCGGGTCGGCATCCCGACGACCTCCACGATGATGTACGGCCACGTCGACAACCACGCGCACTGGGTGCAGCACATCCGGCTGATCCGCCGCATCCAGGAGGAGACCGGCGGGTTCTCCGAGTTCGTGCTGCTGCCGTTCGTCCACCACAGCGCGCCCATCTACCTGGCCGGGATCGCCCGCCCGGGGCCGACGGCGCGGGAGAACCGGGCCGTGCACGCGCTGGCCCGCGTCCTGCTGCACGGCGCGATCGCCAACATCCAGTGCTCGTGGGTGAAGCTCCAGGACGGGCTCTGCCGCGAGGTGCTGGTGGGCGGGGTCAACGACCTCGGCGGCACGCTGATGGAGGAGACGATCAGCAGGATGGCCGGGTCGGAGAACGGCTCCTTCAAGACGATCAGCGAGATCGAGGCCATGGTCGCCCCGACCGGGAGGCCGATCCGGCAGCGGACCACCTCCTACGGCGTGCCGGACGCCGAGCGGGTGGCCGCGGCCAGGGCGAGCGACGGCGTCTGCCGCAGCGTCCGCCCCAACGCCCTCCCGCTGCTCTCCCTGGAACCGTCGGCGCCGTCGTGAACCGTCGGCACCTTCGGCAAAGTTATAACGAGTTCTACATCGGTCCGCCTTTCGTGAGAGGTTCGTTGGCACAATCGTCATTCCTGTGTAGTCATCTGTAGCGGGAGGTCCGGGTTTGTCCTCCTCCGGTCGACACCGTGTGGCCGCGGGCATCGCGCGACGCCGGCGTCAGGCACGCCTGCGCCTGTCGATGGCGGCGGTCGCTGTCGCGGTCGCCCTGGTGGGCGGTGCCGCCCTGGTGTCCGGCCGGGTGGGGGACTCGTGCTCGGCCCGCGACCCGGTGCTGGTCGGCGTCGCCGCCGCCGTGGACATCGCCCCGACCGTGATGGCCGCGGCGGGGCGGTTCAACCGGAGCGGGGCGGGCGTCGACGGCCGGTGCGTGCTGGTGCAGGTGACCGAGCAGCCGCCCGCCACCGTGCTGCGGACCCTGCTCGGCGGCACCGCGGGGGTGCTCAGCAGGCGTCCCGACGGGTGGATCTCCGACTCCTCGGCCTGGATCCGCCTCGCCCGCAAGCAGGGCGCCGCGGACCTGGCCGGGACCGAGACCGTCGTGGCGAGCTCGCCCCTGGTCTTCGCCACCCGCAAGTCCCTGGCCCAGCGCTTCGCCCTGGGCAGGACCGACATGAACTGGCGGATGGTCTTCCCCGCGACCACCCGCGGCCGGATCCGGCCGAACGAGAACGAGCCCGACGTGGTCCGCGTCCCCGACCCGTCGCTCGCGGGGGCCGGGATCGCCACCGTGGCCGCGGCCAGGGACGTGGTCGGCAGCGGTCCCGAGGCCGACCGGGCGCTCACCGCGTTCGTCCGCTGGGCGCAGGCGGGGTCGGCGCCCGACTACCGGAGCCTGCTCGCCACCGTCGACGACCGCTCCTTCTGGAAGCGGCCGGTGGTGATCGTGCCGGAGTCGGCGGTGTGGGCGCACAACCGCCTGCCCTCCGACGACCCGGTGGTGGCCCTGCACCCCCGCGAGGGGACGATCAACCTCGACTACCCGTACGTGGTCACCTCCTCCGACGAGGCGAGGGCGAGCGGGTCGCGGGCCTTCGCCGCCTGGCTGCGCTCCCCGGAGACCCGGGAGGCGGCCCGGGGGGCGGGTTTCCGTTCGCCCGACGGCTCCCTGGGCCCGTACTCACCCGGCCCCGAGATCCCCACCGAGGCGCCCCGCACCCGCCCGACCATCCTGCCCGCCATGATCGACGAGGCGCTGGAGGCGTGGAGCAGGCTCGCCCCGCCGACCAACATCCTGGTCATGACCGACACCGGCAGGCACATGGCGGAGCCGATCAGGGGGCAGAAGGGCAAGACGAGGCTGACCGTCGCCCTGGAGGCCGCCAGGCTCGGCCTGCAGCTCTTCCCCGACTCCACGCACATGGGCCTGTGGGACTTCTCCTCGGCCAAGGGCCCGGACCAGCGCGAGCGGGTGCGCATCGGCCCGGTCGTCGAGCCCGACGGCGGGCAGGTCGTCCGGCGCGGCCGCCTGGAGGAGCTGACCCGCACCCTGCGCGCCGCCCCCAAGGAGCCCAGCGCCCTGTACGACTCGATCCTCGCCGGGTTCCGGGAGATGACGAAGGTCTACGACGAGGACATGAACAACACCCTGGTCGTCATCACGGCCGGGAAGGACGACGGCAAGGGGGTGTCCGGCGCGGACCTGGTACGGACGCTGCGCGAGGAGTGGGACCCCGAGGCGCCGGTCCAGGTCGTCGTCCTGGCCTTCGGCACCGACCTCGACCGCGCCGCCCTCACTCAGGTCACCTCCGTCACCAACGGCTCCCTGCACGTGGCCCAGCGCCCGGAGGAGATGATCGACGTCTTCCTGTCGGCCCTCGCCAGGCGGCTGTGCCACCCCACCTGCCGCGCCCCCGCCTGAGCGTCGTCCCCGATCCGCCAGGCATCACGAAATATGGTGCCTTATTGGGACGTAGCACTTACGATCTCTGGTGATCTAGAGAGAGGCTGGGCGTGTGAGCGAGGCGAGTGCCGGGGGCGGCGGGCAGCGGCGGAGGCTGCTCATCGAGCGGGCCAAGACCTACACGGAGATGGAGCGCTTCGAGGAGGCGGCCGCGGACCTGACCGAGGTGCTCGGGCTCGCCCCCGCCGACGACGTCGCGTGGGCCAACCGGGGCGAGCTGTACCGGAGGATGGGGCGGTTCGAGGAGGCCCTCGCCGACTTCGGCCGCGCGATCGAGATCGACCCCGAGTACGCGTTCGCGATCGGCAGCCGGGGCCAGGCCTACGCGGCGCTCCGCCGGCACGCCGAGGCCCTGGCCGACTTCGACCGCGCGATCGAGCTGACCCCGGACCAGGTCTGGCTGCTCGGCGACAGGGCGAGGCTGCTGCGCACGCTTGAGCGGTACGACGACGCGGAGACCGACCTGATGCGGGCCATCATGCTCGCCCCGGAGGACGCCGACCTGTACAACGCCCGCGGCGACCTGTACTACCAGATGGACCGCTACGCGGACGCGCTCACGGACTTCTCCCACGCCCTGAGCATGGAGCCGAACAACGTCTGGGCGCTCGTCTCGCGCGGGGAGACGCACCGCATGACGGACGCGTTCGACGAGGCGCTCGGGGACCTGAACCACGCCCTCCAGCTGGAGCCCGACAACGACCGCGCCCTGGCGAGCCGCGGGGCCGTCCTGCACGAGCTCGGGCGGAACGAGGAGTCGGTGGCCGATCTCAGCAGGGCGATCGAGATCGATCCCGAGTACACCTGGGCCTACATCCGCAGGGGCGAGGTCCTGCGCTCCCTCGGCCGCTACGAGGACTCGCTGGTCGACATCAACCGTGCGATGGAACTCGACGGGAACGCGGAGGCCTGACCCGCCGGGACCGGGCTCCGGACGGGAGCCCCGGCTCCGTAGGGGGCCGGGTCCGAGCGAGTCCGAGAGGGTCTGAGCGGGTCTGAGCGGGTCCGTGCGGGTCCGTGCGGGTCCGAGCAGGTTCAAGCGGGTCCGAGAGAGACCCGGCCCCGCCGGGGCCGGGCTCCGGGTGGGTCCTCTAGCGGACGACGATGAAGTCCGCCGCCCGCCTGGGGGCGCGATCCCTGGGCGGGGCGGCGGGGTGGCCGATGGCGACGGCGCCCATCGGGTCCCAGCCGGCGGGCAGGTCGAGGACCTCGCGGACCACGTCGCGGCAGAACATGGTGGACGACACCCAGGCCGAGCCCAGGCCCTCCACCGCGAGCTGGACCAGGAAGTTCTGCACCCCCGCCCCGGTCGCGACCACGAACATCTCCCGCTCGGCCGCGTTGCGACGGTCGTCGCGGTAGGTGTGCGAGCCGTCCATCACCAGGCAGGGCACCGCCAGGTACGGGGCCGCGCGCAGCACGTCGCCCCGCCTGATCCGCTTGGCGATCGACTCCTCGGAGAAACCGTCCCCCCGCAGGTCGGCGACCCAGGCGTCCCGCATGGCGTCGAGCAGCTTCTCGCGGGTCCCGGCGGACTCCAGCAGGACGAACCGCCACGGGGTCGTGTGGTGCGGGGCGGGCGCGGCGATCGCGGCGTCGACCGCCCTGCGGACCTTGGCGCCGTCCACGGGGTCCGGGGAGAACTCGCGGACGGTCCTGCGGGCGAAGAGCACGTCGCGCGAACCGTACCGGAACATGTCGTCGGCGGACGGGCGCAGCAGCTCGCCGACCCCCGGCCCGTCGTCCTCGGTGGTGTACTCCGCGAGACCTCTGATCACCGCCACCGGGGTCTGCGCGACCTTGCCCTTGACCAGGTCCCCGGCCGCCGCGAACTCGTCGGCGACCGCGGTCAGGGTGACCTCCAGCGCGTTGCCGTGGTCGTCGGACATGCCCCGGTAGTCGAGCGCGGGGGTCACCCCCGCGAGGCCGACGGCCATGTCGGTCTGGCCGTTGCGCCACGGGCGGCCGAAGGTGTCGGAGACGACCACGCCGACCGACACGCCGAGCAGCTCCCTGACGCGAGCCCTGACGGCCGAGGCGGAGGCGTCCGGGTCGGCGGGCAGCAGGACGACCGTGCCGGGACGGGTGTTGGAGGCGTCGACCCCGGCGGCGGCCATGACGAACCCGTGCGACGTCTCGGCGATCACGGTCTCGCCCCGGCGGGCCACCACCCGCCTCGTCTCCGCGCCGACCGCCTCGGCGCGGGTCACGTCGCGCAGCACCCGGCCCTCGGCCTTGCTGCAGATCTTCGAGGTGACCACGAGGACGTCGCCGTCGCGCAGGTCGGGCAGGGCCGTGGCGATCAGCTCACCGACGTCGTCGCCCTCGCGCACCTCGGGGATGCCGGGGACGGCGAAGATCTCCACCCTGACGTCGGCGGGCTCCTCCTGACCGCGCCTGAACCGGCTCATCGCGCACTCTCCTCACGGGCCGGGGAGGACTCCTCGTACGGCGCGGGAGGGGCGGTGTCCCGGCCCGCGAGCCGTACGGCCAGGTCCAGGGCGGCGCGGGCGATGCCGGCGGCGGCCTCGACGTCGTGCATGATCAGCGGGCGGGCCTCGACGGCGACGCCGCCGAGGGCCACCCCGGCGTCCTCCTCCGCGACCAGCCAGCCGTCGACCAGCGGCGTTCCGTACAGTTCGAGGACCGCCTGCGCGGTGGTCTCCACGCCGATCGCGGTCAGGCAGGCGTCGGCCATGCCCCGGACGGGGGCGCCGCCGACGATGGGCGAGACGCCGACGACGGTCTTGCCCTCCAGGGCCTCGCGGATGCCCTTGATCTGCAGGATCGTGCCGATGCTGACGACCGGGTTGGACGGCGGGAGGATGACCACGTCGGCGGCGGCGACGGCCTCCAGCACGCCGGGGGCGGGGGAGGCCTCGTCCGCGCCGACCAGGATGATCTGCTCGGCCGGGACCGAGGCGCGCAGCCGCACCCACCACTCCTGGAAGTGGACGGCGCGGCGGCCCCGCTCGTCGGAGATGACCACGTGGGTCTCGGTCCTGTCGTCGCTCATCGGGATCAGGCGCACGCCCGGCCGCCAGCGGGCGCACAGGGCCTCGGTGACCGCGGACAGGGGATATCCGGCGTCGAGCATCTGGGTGCGCACGATGTGGGTGGCGAAGTCGCGGTCGCCGAGGCCGAACCACTGCGGCTCGACGCCGTAGGCGGCCAGCTCCTCCTTGACGACGTGCGACTCCTGCCGCCGCCCCCAGCCCTGCTCCTCGTCGATGCCGCCGCCCAGCGTGTACATCACGGTGTCGAGGTCGGGGCAGACCCGCAGGCCGTAGAGGCTGATGTCGTCACCGGTGTTGCCGATGACGGTGATCTCGGAATCGGGGGCCGCGGTGAGGAGGCCCCGCAGGAAACGGGCGCCGCCGATGCCGCCGGCGAGGGACACGATGCGCATGGCGTCCAGTGTTCCACTAGGCCGCCGAGCCTGTTGGCGGGGTGTCCGCGGGCGGTTCACAGTAGTCTTTTCATGATCGTTATGACGGGTGTCCGCGGTGGCCGGATCGCCTGATTGGCCGCCCGATATGTGCACTTATAGGGTGCAATGGAGCACTTATGGGGTTGGTGGGCTTCCTGGGACCACCGGCAACAAAGTCAGCCATGTGCAAAACTGACCCGGGTTTACCTAAAGACCCTATGGGGGTAGTTGTGATCAATGTCGAGGCAGTCCGGCTCCGGGAACCGGCGGCGTGGCTCATGGTCGCCGTCGCGTCCGCGAGCGTTCTCGTCGGCATCGAACGCCTGCTGGTGGGGGGTGGATCGTCCTCCTTCGCCGAGCGCGCGGCGGACTCCCTGGGACGGCTCACCTCGCCGGTCAGCGTCGCGCTGCTCGTCGGCGGCGTGCTGCTGGCGACCAACCTCGGCCCGGTGATCCAGCGGCTGAGGACGATGGCCCTGGTGGTGGCCGGCACGCTCGGGCTCTCCGTGGTGTTCGGCCTGATCTGTGTGTTCGGTGGGTTGTTCGGTGGGGTGGAGGGGTTCCTGGGGAAGGTCGAGTTCCTCCTCGTGCACCTGCCCGCCCTCGCGTTGAGCGCGGTCGCGCTGCTGTACGTGCTTCCGAAGGCGGTCCCCGCGACCCCGCGCGACGGCGGCTTCGGCCACTTCCCCGAGCAGCAGGACCAGCGGTACGCCTACGGCCGGCAGCCCGTCCCCCCGCAGGGACAGGCGCCCTTCCAGGAGCACCCCCAGGGCCCGCAGGGCGCGTACCCCCATGCCCAGGGCGGCGTCCACCCCCAGGGCCCGCAGGGCCCTCAGGGTCCGCAGGGCCCCGGTGTCCAGGGCGTCCAGGGTTCCCAGGGGCCTCAGGGGCAGATGCCCCAGCAGGGCGTTCAGCACCCGCAGGACCAGGGCCCGCAGGGTGGCCACGGCTACCCGCAGGAAGGTGCGCCCGTCCCGGCCCCGCAGCCCCCGTACAACCGCCCCGCCCTCCCGCCCGCGCCCGCGCACAGCTCCGCCGGAGCCCCGGAGGGATACGGGCAGTCCGTACCGCAGACCGGTGACGGATACTCCCAGGCCCCCTACGCGCCGCCCGCCGAGAACCAGCCCTACGCCTCCCAGGCCGGTCCCTACCCGCAGCAGCCGGAGTCCCAGGGCCAGGGACAGGGGTACGCGCAGCCGGAGCCGCAGGGCTATCCGCAGGCGCCGCAGCCCGCCGCCCCGGCGGCGAGCTACACCCCGAGCCCGTACGTCGCGGCGGACGTCCAGCCCCCGGCCCCGGCCAAGCCGTACGACCCGCCGGCCGCGGCCTACGACCCGCCGGTCTACGCCGCCCCGGTGGAACCGCAGGCCCAGACGGAACCCCGGCTGCCGAGCTACCCCCAGTTCCCGGACTCCTCGTCGTACGGACAGCCCGACTCGTCCTACGGACAGCCGGACCCGTCGTACGGACAGCCCGACTCGTCCTACGGACAGCCGGACCCGTCGTACGGACAGCCCGAGCCGTCATACGGGCAGCCCGACCCGCAGGGCTTCGGCCAGCAGGCCGAGCCTCCGGCCTCCCCGGTCTCCCCGGCCTCCCCCGCCTACGGGCAGGAGTCGCAGTCGCCGGGCTCCGGGCGGCACTCCAGCCCCCAGCTGCCGAGCTACTCCCAGTACTCGGAGTCCTCGTCCTACGGGCAGCCCGACCCGCAGGGCTTCGGCCAGCAGCCCGACTCCTCCGCGTACGGCCAGCGCTCGGACCGGTCGCAGCCCGACTACGGGCAGAGCGCCTCCCCAGGGTCCCCCGGGCAGATCGACCCGCTCTTCGGCCAGCAGGCCGAGCCCCCGGCCTCCCCGGTTCCCCCGGCCTCCCCGGTTCCCCCGGCGTACGGGCAGGAGTCGCAGCAGCCGGGCTCCCGGCGGAAGTCCGAGCAGCCGGAGTACCCGCAGCCCGACTCCCAGGGATACCAGCGGCCCGAGGCCCAAAGCTTCGGCAGGCAGCAGGACCCGCAGGGCTTCGGGCAGCCGGACCCGCAGGGCTTCGGGCAGCCGGAGTCGCAGTCGCCCGGGTACGGCCACCAGCCCGAGTCGCCGGCCGACGGCCGCCAGGGCCAGCCGCTCGACGCCCAGCCGCGCCCGCCGTTCGACGGCCAGCCGCCGCAGTCCTTCCCGCAGCCGCCGGAGAACTACGGCCAGCCGTTCAGCGGCTACTCGGGCGCGGAGTTCGGCCGCCAGGCCGAGCAGGGCCCGGCCTACTCCGCGCCCGACCCGGTGGACCTCAGGTCCCAGCAGATGGCCCAGGCCTACCAGCAGGCGGAGAGCTACCAGCAGCAGGCCCAGCAGGGCGGCACCGAGCCGCGGCTGCACGTTCCCGATTTCGGCTCGTCGAGCTACGAGGGCCCGTTCGGGCACCCGCAGACCCCTCAGGCGCCCCAGCCCGCCCAGAACCCCCAGTCCGCGCAGAACCCCCAGCCCGCACAAAGCCCTCAGCCCGCCCAGAACCCTCAGAGTCCCCAGAACCCCCAGAGCCCCCAGGCTCCCCAGTCGCCGCCCTACCAGTCCCACCAGTGGGACCCGCAGTCGGAGGCGACGCTCCGGTTCGACCCGAACGCCTACCAGGGGGACCCGCTGAGCGGTCCCGCGCCCGCCGCCAGGACGTGGGACTCGCAGCCGATAGACCCCACGGCGATCTACAAGCCGGAACAACGCCCAGGTCAGGTCACGGATGAGGAAACCCCGGATAGAGAGAGGGTGGGCCCCGGTCAGGATCAGAACATGTCCTGGTACGGTTCCGACCGCCGAGAGCACTGAGCCCCTGGCGGTCGAAGCGATCACCTGGTGCAATTGCCGTCGTGGCAGGCACACGACCCACAACCGGGGAGAGCAGGTCTTTCCCCGGATACCAGCATGCCGCTTGACGCCACACTAGGCACGCGCGTGTAATTACACACGTGTTGTTACGCCTTCCTCTGGGTGGGTAAGGGGGAGGCGTTCATAGGGGGGCTCCAATTTTGCGGGCGTGCGGCAGGGAGGTGTGCAGTGGCCGACCTGGTCATCGCACAGGAGAGCATCGCTGAAGAGCAGCTTGGCTGGCAGGAGCGCGCCTTGTGCGCGCAGACCGACCCGGAGGCGTTCTTCCCGGAGAAGGGAGGGTCCACCCGCGAGGCCAAGAAGGTTTGCCGCTCCTGCGAGGTGCGTGCCGAGTGTCTTGAGTACGCACTCGAGCATGACGAGCGGTTTGGAATCTGGGGTGGGTTGTCGGAGCGTGAACGCCGCCGGATCAAGCGCGAGGCGGTCTGAGCCGTCCGCGAGCGGATGGCCGCAAGGCACGACCGCGCCGGGATCCGGACGGACCGGACGCCCGAGCACCGAATGAACGCTATGAACACCGACGAACACGATGAACGACACGAACACCGGTCGACACCGACGGGCACCGAGAAAGCACACCGGTAGCAGCACGCCGGAGGAGTGCCGAAGACGGTCGAGCGGTCTGACGGAAGTGTGTGGCGCCTCTCCGGGGCGCTTGACGAATATGTCCATGGGGTCACGTGACCGTCGGTCACGTGACCCTTTTTTCGTGCGCGCGACCAGGTGTAAGACATAGGCAGACAGAGGGTGCCGTATCGTTGTCGCGCCGATCACCACCACTCCTGAACACGGGACGTATGTCCATCACCGACTCCCCGCGCCCCCAGCACACCGTCACCGCGATCGTCGTGTCCCACGACGGATCCCGCTGGCTGGGGGAGACCCTGGAAGCCCTGCTCAGGCAGACCCGCCCGGTGGACCGGGCCGTCGGGGTCGACAACGGCAGCAGGGACGGCAGCGCCGCGCTGCTGACGGGCGCCCTCGGCGCGAGGGCGGTGCTCACCCTGCCGCGCTCGACCGGTTTCGGCGAGGCCGTCGCCGAGGTCCTCGACCGCCTCGGCCCCGGCGGCGGCCGGGAGTGGATCTGGCTGCTGCACGACGACTGCGCCCCTGACGTCCACGCCCTGCGGCTCCTGCTGGAGGCCGCCGACGCGGACCCCAAGGCGGCGGTGCTCGGCCCCAAGCTCCGCGACTGGCTCGACCGGCGGCTCCTGCTGGAGGTCGGCGTCACCGTCGACCGCACCGGCCGCAGGGACACCGGGCTGGAGCCCCGCGAGTTCGACCAGGGGCAGTACGACGGGACCAGGGACGTGCTCTCGGTCTCCACGGCGGGCATGCTGATCCGCAGGGACGTCTGGGAGGAGGTCGGCGGGCTCGATCCCGCGCTGCCGCTGTTCCGCGACGACCTCGACCTGTGCTGGCGCGTCAGGACCGCCGGGTACCGCGTGCAGAACGTCACCCGGGCGATCGCCTGGCACGCCGAGGCCGCCACCCGGCGGCGGCGCCGCATCACCGCCAGCGGCGACCACCCCCGCCGCCTCGACCGCCGCAACGCCCTCTTCGTCGTCATGGCGAACCTGCCCGCGCGCCCGCTGCTGTGGGCGCTGGTACGCAACGCCTTCGGGTCGCTCTTCCGCACGGTGCTGTTCCTGGTGGCCAAGCAGCCCGCCAACGCGCTGGACGAGTTCCTCGCGTTCGGCTCGGTCTTCGGCCACCCCGTCCGGATGATCAAAGCCCGGCGGGCGCGGGCCAAGGGCAGGAGGCAGGGGTACGCGGCGGTGAGCAAGCTGCTCACCCCGTCCGGCGCCGGTTACCGGCGGCTCGTCGAACGGGGCCAGAGCTACCTGGCCGGGGGCGGGTTCGTGGCGTCCGAGGGACGCCACCACGCCGTGGCCGCCTCGCCGGACGCGCAGGAGGACGGTGAGGAGCTGCTCACCGACGCCGGGGTGATGCAGCGCGTCTTCGGCAACCCCGGCGTGCTGCTCTTCCTGGCGCTCGCCGTGGTCACGCTGGTGGCCGAGCGCGCGGTGACGGGCGGGGCCAGGCTGGGCGGCGGAGCGCTCGTCCCGGTGATCGGCGGGGCCTCCGACCTGTGGGACCTCTACAACGAGAGCTACCACCAGGTCGGCCTGGGCACCGACGCGTGGACCCCGCCCTACGTGGCGGTGCTGGCCGTGCTCTCCACGCTGCTGTTCGGCAAGACGTGGCTCGCGGTGTCGCTGCTGCTGCTCGGCTGCGTGCCGCTGGCGGGGATCTCCGCGTACGCGGCCACCCGGTCGATGATCCCCGGCCGCTGGACCAGGGTCTGGCTGGCCTCCTCGTACGCCCTCCTGCCGGTCGCCACCGGCGCGGTCGCGGCGGGGCGGCTCGGCACCGCGGTGGTCTTCGTGCTGCTGCCCGTCTACGCGGCGCTCGCCACCACGGTGCTCACCGGGGAGCGCCGCCGCGCCCGCCGCGCCGCCTGGGGGCTGGGACTCCTGCTGGCCGTCGGCACGGCCTTCGCCCCGCTGGTCTACCCGCTCACCGCCATCCTCGGCGCGCTGGCGGCGCTGGCCTTCCCGCGCAGGGGCGTCGCGGTCTCGATGCTCGTGGCGTTCGCCGTACCCGTGGCCCTGCTGTTCCCCTGGCTGGCCCAGGTGGTCGCCGACCCCGGGCAGCTCCTGCTGGAGGCCGGGCTGCACCAGCCCGCGCTGGTCGACCCCGCGCTGCCCGCCGGGTCGCTGCTGCTGCTCAGCCCCGGCGGTCCCGGCATGCCGCCGCTGTGGGTGACCGGCGGCCTGCTCGCCGCCTGCCTGTTCGCGCTGCTGATGCGCCGCAACCGGATGGTCATCGCGGTCGGCTGGGGCGTCGCGCTCTTCGGCGTGCTGGTGGCGATCCTGGTGAGCAGGACCACCGTCACCTCGATCAACGGCGACGTCGAGGCCCCCGCCTGGCCGGGCGTGCCGCTGGCCTTCGCCGCCACCGGCATGCTCGTGGTGGCCGCCCTCACCGCCGACAGGATCGTGGAGTTCCGGGCGGCCGGGGGGCTGCGCAGGATCACCGCCTTCGGCGTCGTGCTGGTCGCGTTCTCCACGCCGTTGCTCGCGGCGGGCATGTGGATCGCCAAGGGCGTGGACGGCCCGCTCCGCGGCACCGTACGCGACGTCGTGCCCGCCCTCGCCGCGGAGAACTCCGCGGGCGGCGAGCGGACCCTGCTGCTGCGCGCCTCGCCGGGCGGCCTGCTCTTCACCGTGCTGCGCGGGCGCACCCCGGTGATCGGCGAGGCCGACATCCCCGTCCCCGACGGTCCCAGGGAACTGGTCCGGGTCGCCGCGGCCGGGCTGGTGTCGGGCAGGGGCGGTGACGACGCCCGGGTCCTGGCCGCCCACGGCGTGCGGTTCGTCGTGGTGACCGCGCCCGTCGACCCGGAGATCAGCCACGCGCTCGACTCGCAGCCCTCGCTGGCGAGGATGAGCCTGTCCCGCGCGGTCGGGGTGTGGCGGCTGACCCAGCCGATCGCCCTGCCCGAGACCCCGCCCGGCGACCCCTGGCACGGCCGCTGGCTCTGGGCACAGGCCGTGATGCTGCTGATCGTCCTGGTCCTGGCCGCGCCCGGTTCGCGGACCGAGTCCGACGAGCCCGCCGTCGCCCAGGACCTCCCCGAGCCTCGCAGAGAGCTGGCCGCCCGGTGAAATCCCTGATCGAGAATCGGTTCAGCCTGCTGGTGCTGGTCCTGGTGGCCCTGCTGGCCCTGTACGGGGTCGCCTACGCCACCCAGCCGCCGGCCGTCGCCACCCCCGCGCCCGGCTTCGAGAAGGTGCCCGTCGCCTCGGTGACGGCCGTCTGCCCGGCCCCGGGCGACACCGCCGTCGGGGTGGTCGCCCCGCCCGGCAGCCGGGAGCCGGGCTCCGCGACGCTCGTCACCGGGGACAAGACCCTGGCCACCGTCGACGCCCCCGGCCGTCTCTGGCACGACGAGGTGCCGGCCTCGTCGCCGCCGCTCGTCGTCGCGGCGAACGGGAGCATGGCCGCGGGCCTGGAGGTGGCGCAGACCCGCAGGGAGAAGTCTGGCGAGCAGTGGGGACTGGCCGGGACGCGCTGTGCCGAGCCGGTGGCGAGCACCTGGCTGATCGGGCCGGGACCGGCCGCGGCGGATGTCACGCTGTACCTGACCAACGCCGACCTCGCCCCGGCCATCGCGGAGATCATGGTCTACACGGGTGAGGGACCGGTGTTCGACGACACCGGTGGCGTGTTCACCCTCAAGCCGGGGCAGAGCCGCACGATCAAGGTCCTGGACCTCGCGCCCTCGGCGCTCGTCCTGGCGATCCAGGTCCGTACCAGCTCGGGGCGGGTCACCGCCGCGGCGCGGGCGCTCATGAACGACGGGCACGGTGTGGACTGGCTGCCGGTCTCCGCCGCCCCCGCCACCCGCGTCGTCGTGCCGGGCGTCCCCGGCGGCGGCGGGAGGCGCGAGCTGCTCGTCGCCTCCGCCGAGGAGGTCGACACACTGGTGGAGGTCAAGGCCCTCACCCCCGAGGGGACGTACGCGATCCAGGGCCACGAGCTCGTCGAGGTGCCCGCGGGTTCCGTCGCCTCCCTCGACCTGTCCGCCGGGATCGGCGGCCAGCCGTCCGCGCTGGTGCTCACCTCGGAGACCCCGATCGTCGCCGGGCTCGTCGCCACCGGCACCGGTTCGAAGACCGACGTGGCCTTCACCGCCGGAGCGGCCCCCCTCGACCTGGGCAGCGTCGTCGCCGACAACCGGGCGGGCGGCAAGGCGAGTTCCCGGCTGCTGCTGACCGCGCCGGACGCGGCGGGCGCGGTCAGTGTGCAGGTGGTTTCGCGCGAGGGCGAGGCGCACGAGCCGTTCCAGGTGGAGATCTCCGCCTCGCGGACCAAGCAGGTCACCCTCAAGAAGGTGGACGGGCCCTTCGCGGTGGTCGTACAGCCGCTGCCCGGCTCGGGACCGGTCTACGGCGGGCGCGTCATGGACGAGCGGCTGAAGGGCGGCCTGGCGCTCACCGTGCAGCCGCTGGCCCCCGCCCGCATGTGGGCGCTGGTCCCGCCGATCGCCGAGTCCGCCGCGACCGTCCTGCCCTGAGAACCGTCCTGCCCTGAGAGGGGCCTGGGGCGGTCGTGGGAGGTCGCGGGCGGCGGGTCAGTCGTGGTCGTCGAAGCCGGGGTCGACCGACTCGGGGGAGAGGCCGAACAGGCCCGCGACCTGCTCCACCACCGCCTCGTGCACCATCGCGCCCAGGTGGTCGCGGTCGCGTGCCCTGCTCTCCAGGGGACGGCGGTAGATGATCACGACGGCCGGGCGGGTCCCCGCGGCGGGCTCCGCCCGCCCGAACGGGATGGGCTCGCCGGTCAGCAGCCCGGGGCCGTCGCCCAGCTCGCTGATCGGGGGGACCTCCTCGACCGCGAACTCCACGGCCGACAGCTGCTTGGCCCATCGGGGCTTGAGCCGGTCGACGGCGTCCAGGACGAGGTCGTCGAACCGCTCGCTGCGGGCCTTGGCGATCGGCACGTGCGAGGGCGCCAGCGGGCCGCGCAGGCCGCGGCCGTGCCTGTCGCGCCTGCGGGGAGAACGGGGTCTGCCGGGTGCCGGGCTCACGGCCCCAGCTTAGACGCGACCCGGACGGAGACGGGAGGTGCCGGTGGCCGGAGCGTGGCCGGGGCCGGGGCAGGAGGTGCCGGTGGCCGGAGCGTGGCCGGGGCCAAGACGCGAGACGGTGGCCACCGGGGCGGCAGTGAGCGCCGTGACCGGAGCGGGGACAGGGGGAGCCGTCACGGCGGGTCCCCGGGTGAGGGGAGGGGCCGTGACGGGGGTGTGGCCAGGGGAGGCAGTGACGGCGGGGGCGTGGGCGGGGGGAGGTGCCACCGGGAGGCGTGCGGACAGGAGGTGTAAGCCGTACAGGCGGGTGGAAGCCGGGACACGTGTCCGAATTGTGGCGACACGCTCGTTAAGAGCGCTCAGATAGTGGCGCCCCGGACGCTTACCGGATACGGTCCCACCGTGAGCCCCGTCCGCCGCTGTTCCCGCACCGCGTGCAGTCAGCCTGCCGTTTTCACGCTCACGTACGTCTACGCCGATTCGACCGCTGTTCTCGGGCCCTTGGCGACGTACGCCGAGCCGCACTGTTACGACCTGTGTGCCGAGCACGCCGAGCGGCTCACCGCCCCCCGGGGCTGGGAGGTGGTGCGCCTGCCGACCGACGGCGCCCCGCCGAGCACCGACGACCTCGAGGCGCTCGCCAACGCGGTCCGCGAGGCGGCCAGACCCGCGCCGAGCGGGGGCACCGAGCCGGTCGGCCAGGGGGTCGAGGTGGGCCGCCGAGGTCATCTGCGGGTGCTGCGCTCCGCCCAGCCCCAGCGCGACCGCTGACCCTACTAGGCTGGGGGTCACGAACACGACGCAAGGGGTGGAGCTGGAGTGGGCGACCTCGCCAAGATCTTCAAGGCGTACGACGTTCGTGGCGTCGTGCCGGACGAGCTCGACGAGGAGACCGCCGAGGCGGTCGGCGCGGCCTTCGTCGAGGTGACCGGTGCCGAGACCGCCGTCGTGGCGCACGACATGCGCGAGTCGTCGGTGCCCCTGGCCGCGGCCTTCACCCGGGGGGCGACCTCGCGGGGGGCCGACGTGATCAACGCGGGCCTGGGCTCCACGGACCTGCTCTACTACGCGAGCGGCAGCCTCGGCCTGCCCGGGGTGATGTTCACCGCCAGCCACAACCCGGCCCGCTACAACGGCATGAAGATGTGCAGGGCGGGCGCCGTGCCGATCGGCGGCGCCACCGGGCTCGTCGAGATCCGCGACCGGGCCGCCGCGATCCTGGCCTCGGGCACCCTCGGCGGCCAGGGCGGCGGGACGGTCTCCGGTCGCGACCTGCTGCGCGGCTACGCCGACCACCTGCGCACCCTGGTCGACCTGTCCGGCATCCGGCCGCTGCGGGTCGTGGTCGACGCGGGCAACGGGATGGGCGGGCACACGGTCCCGACGGTGTTCGAGGGGCTGCCCGTCGAGCTGACCGCCCTGTACTTCGAGCTCGACGGCACCTTCCCCAACCACGAGGCCAACCCCATCGAGCCCGACAACCTGCGCGACCTGCAGAAGGCGGTGCTCGACGTGGGCGCCGACATCGGGCTGGCCTTCGACGGCGACGCCGACCGCTGCTGGGTGGTCGACGAGCGCGGCGAGTCCGTCTCCCCGTCGACGATCACCGCGCTGGTCGCGGCCCGCGAGCTGGGCAGGCACCCCGGGGCCACGATCATCCACAACCTGATCACCTCCAGGGGCGTTCCGGAGATCGTCGCCGAGCACGGCGGCCGCCCGGTCCGCACCCGCGTGGGCCACTCGTTCATCAAGGCCGAGATGGCCGAGACCGGCGCGGTCTTCGGCGGCGAGCACTCCGCCCACTACTACTTCAAGGACTTCTGGTTCGCCGACTCCGGCATGCTGGCCGCGCTGCACGTGCTGGCCGCGCTGGGCGAGCAGGAGAAGCCACTTTCGGACATTCTCTCCGAATACACTCGTTACGTTGCCTCCGGGGAGGTCAACAGCACGGTCGCCGACCAGGGCGCGGCGACGGAGCGGGTCCGGGAGATCTTCGCCGCCCGCGACGGCGTCACCTTCGACGAGCTGGACGGCCTGACCGTCTCAGGCCCCGGATGGTGGTTCAACCTTCGACCGTCCAACACAGAGCCGCTGCTCAGGCTGAACGCCGAGGCGGCCGACGAGATTCAGATGGCAGCGATCAGGGACGAGGTCCTTGCTGTCGTGAGGAGCTGAACGAGTGAAGATCGACGACTGGCTGCTGGAGATCCTGGCCTGTCCCAACTGCAAGTCCCCCCTGCGAGCCGAACCCGAAGTCGACGAGCTGTCCTGCACCTCCGCCTCGTGCGGCCTGGTCTACCCGGTCCGGGACGACATCCCGGTCCTGCTGGTCGACGAGGCCCGGAAGTCGTGAACTGGGAGCCAGATCGGCTCGACGACCAGAAATGGCTGGCCGAGGGCGATCCGGCGGGCATGCTGCGGGCGGTGGCCGACTCCGCCGCGCAGGTTCGAACCTCCCGCAGGGCCGCCCTGGAGTCGGACCTCTCCTCGCTCTCCAGGCACGGCCGGCCCCGGGCGATCGTGGTCGCCGGGGTGGGCGGTTCGGGCATCGCCGGTGACATCCTCAACGTGGTGTGCGGCCACGGGGCCCCGCTGCCGATCGTGACCGTCAGGTCCTACCGGCTGCCCGGCTGGGTCGGCGCGACCGATCTGGTGATCGCGGTGTCGCGCTCGGGCAGGACCGAGGAGACGCTCGCGGTGGCCGCCGAGGCCGTACGCCGGGGCTGCCGCCTGCTCGCCGTCGGCGGGCCCGACTCGCCGCTCCACGCGATCGCCAGGCAGGCGGGAGCGCCGTTCGTGCCCGCCGTGAGCGGCGGGCAGGGGCGCGCCGCGGTGTGGGCGCTGTCGGTCCCGCTGGTCGTCGCCGCCGCCGAGCTCGGCCTGGTCGAGGTCGGCGAGGCGGTGTTCGAGGAGGTCGCCAAGCGCCTTGAGGACCTCGCCCACCGCTGCCGCCCGGCGAGCGAGTCGTTCATCAACCCGGGCAAGTCGCTCGCCATGGAGCTCGCCGAGACCGTGCCGATGATCTGGGGGTCCTCCCCGGTGGCGGCCGTCGCGGCCCGCCGGTGGGCCGGACGCCTCAACACGGACGGCAAGTATCCGGCGATCTGGGGGGAGCTGCCCGAGGCCGGTCACGACCAGGTGGCCGCCCTCGACGGCCCGCTCGCCCAGCGCGACATCTTCGCCGACGAGAGCGGCAGGTCGCTCCGGCTGATCGTGTTGCGCGACGTGGAGGAGCACCCTCAGGTCGTACGGCAGCGGGAGGTGTCGGTGCGGCTGGCGGAGGATCGCGGCGTCCCGGTCACGCAGATCGCAGCGGAGGGGGAACACCCGCTGGAGCGGCTCGCCACGCTGATCGCACTCGGGGACTTCGCGAGTACGTACCTCGCTCTCGGGTACGGGATCGACCCGGCCGTCGTGTCGGCGATCACAGAACTCAAGGCAAGAGTTTCGCAATAGGATCCTTGTCTCGTCTTTCCCGAACAACAAGCTGAGCGGAGGCTGCCGTGAGCGCGGGCGGCGGTACTAAGGCAATCATCGCGGCGTTGGCGGCCAACCTGGCGATCGCCGTGGCCAAATTCGTGGCGTTTCTCTTCACAGGTTCGTCATCGATGATCGCCGAGTCGGTCCACTCGGTGGCCGACTCGGGCAACCAGGCGCTGCTGCTCCTGGGCGGCAAGCGCGCGCAGCGGGCGCGCACGCCCCAGCACCCCTTCGGCTACGGCCGGGAGCGCTACTTCTACGCGTTCGTGGTGGCGGTGGTGCTGTTCACCATCGGCGCGGTGTTCTCGCTCTACGAGGGCTGGCACAAGCTCTCCCACCCGGAGGCCCTGAGGAGCCCCGAATGGGCCTTCGGCGTGCTGATCTTCGCGATCATCGCCGAGTCGTTCTCGTTCAGGACGGCGATCATCGAGTCCAACCGCGTCCGGGGCAACCAGTCGTGGGTGCAGTTCATCCGCCGCTCCAAGTCGCCGGAGCTGCCGGTCATCGTGCTGGAGGACCTGGGCGCGCTGCTCGGCCTGATCTTCGCGCTCTTCGGCGTGACCATGGCCGTGGTGACGGGTGAGCCCATCTGGGACGGCATCGGCACCATCATGATCGGCGTCCTGCTCGCGGTGATCGCGATCGTCCTGGCGATCGAGACCAAGTCGCTGCTGCTCGGCGAGGGGGCCGGGCCCGAGGTCGAGACCCGCATCGCGGACGCCCTGGAGAGCGCGCCCGAGGTGAGCCGGGTCATCCACATGCGCACGCTCCACCTGGGCCCGGAGGAGATCCTGGTCGCCGCCAAGATCGCGGTGGACCACGACGACACGGCCGCCGACATAGCCCGCGGCATCGACGAGGCCGAGCAGCGCATCCGCGCGGCCGTCCCGGAGGCCCGCGTCATCTACCTGGAGCCCGACCTCGACAGGAGCAGCGTCAAGGCCCCGTCCGACCCGGACGGGATCCCTCGCGCGTAGGGCCCCGACGGGCCGTGCCCACGCGGTACGGACCCCGGACACGGGCCCGGACGGAGGACCCCGGCGCGCACCGCCGGGGTCCTCACGTTTTCCAGGGTCCTTCCGGGCTTCCCGGAGAGCGGGGCGCCGTCAGCCCCGGGGGCGGCGCTGGAGCAGGCGCAGGGCCTTCTCCTTCTCGAAGTCCAGGGCCCTGCGGGGGGCCTGGAGGCGGCCGATGCGCAGCCCCAGGTCCCGTACGGCCTGGGCGACCGCCGGTTCGCTCAGGGTCCGCAGCGCGAAGGCCAGCTCGGCGGGGGAGATGTCGAACCGTTTCTCCAGCTCGACGCTCTGGGCGACGGCCGAGAGCTCGTCGGGGCCGAACCGCCGGTGCGCGCCCTGGTTCCTGACCGGGGGGAGCAGCCCGAGCGCCTCGCGGTAGCGAAGCATCCTGGGGGACATGCCCAGCTTGCCGGCGGCCTCGGTGATCCGCATCGGTGACCTCTTTCCAGCGGTTTTGCGGGAAACCTTACATTCTTGTGTCAGGTTACCCCTTCAGAAGGTGCGCGGAGTCGTTCCGGCCGCCTAAACTCGACACACATCGACTGTTCCGATGGAACGGCGAGCCCGGCCCCAGAGCGAAGCACGATCGCGAGACGAGCGCGACGGGCGAGGGTGTGAGGCGAACGCCGCCATCAACCAGAGGGGTAACCACACATGGACTTCAAGGTCGCCGACCTTTCCCTTGCGGCCTTCGGGCGCAGGGAGATCCAGCTCGCCGAGCACGAGATGCCGGGCCTGATGGCCGTACGCAAGGAGTACGCCGCGACCCAGCCGCTGGCCGGTGCGAAGATCATGGGCTCGCTGCACATGACCATCCAGACCGCCGTGCTCATCGAGACCCTGGTCGCGCTCGGCGCCGAGGTCCGCTGGGTGAGCTGCAACATCTTCTCCACCCAGGACCACGCGGCCGCCGCCGTGGTCGTCGGCCCGGAGGGCACCCCGGAGAACCCGCAGGGCGTCCCGGTCTTCGCCTGGAAGGGCGAGACCCTGGAGGAGTACTGGTGGTGCACCGAGCAGGCCCTGACGTGGCCCGGTGCCGACGGCCCCAACATGATCCTCGACGACGGCGGCGACGCCACCATGCTCGTCCACAAGGGCAGTGAGTACGAGAAGGCCGGCGCCGTGCCCAGCACCGGCGAGAACGACCCCGAGGAGTGGGGCGTCGTCCTCGAACTGCTCCGCCGCACGGTCTCCGACGAGGGCCGCTGGACCCGGGTCGCCTCGCAGATCAAGGGCGTCACCGAGGAGACCACCACCGGCGTGCACCGCCTGTACGAGATGTTCAAGACCGGCACGCTGCTCTTCCCGGCCATCAACGTCAACGACTCGGTGACCAAGTCCAAGTTCGACAACAAGTACGGCTGCCGCCACTCGGTGATCGACGGCCTCAACCGCGCCACCGACGTGCTGATCGGCGGCAAGGTGGCGCTCGTCGCCGGGTACGGCGACGTCGGCAAGGGCTGCGCCGAGGCCCTCAAGGGCCAGGGCGCCCGCGTCATCGTCACCGAGATCGACCCGATCTGCGCGCTCCAGGCCGCGATGGACGGCTTCCAGGTCACCACCCTGGACGAGGTCGTCGGCCTCGTCGACATCTTCGTCACGACGACCGGCAACTTCGACATCATCACGGCCGACCACATGGCCCGGATGAAGCACAACGCGATCGTGTCCAACATCGGTCACTTCGACAACGAGATCGACATGACCGGCCTGGCACGTATCCCGGGCATCGAGAAGACCGAGGTCAAGCCGCAGGTCCACACCTGGCGCTTCCCCGACGGCAAGCAGATCATCGTGCTCGCCGAGGGCCGCCTGATGAACCTGGGCTGCGCCACCGGCCACCCCTCGTTCGTCATGTCCAACTCCTTCACCAACCAGGTGATCGCGCAGATCGAGCTGTTCACCAAGACCGACGACTACCCGGTCGGCGTCTACGTGCTGCCCAAGCACCTGGACGAGAAGGTCGCCCGCCTCCACCTCGACGCCCTGGGTGTGAAGCTCACCACGCTCACCAAGGCCCAGGCCGAGTACATCGGCGTGGACGTCGAGGGCCCCTACAAGGCCGACCACTACCGTTACTGACATCCGCGGTCGAGTTCCACCGGCCCCCGCGGCTTCGCGGGGGCCTTCGGGCAATTACGGTCCGGAATTCGAGTGATTCCGGATCAGGTGATTCCGGGTTTCGGGCGATCTGGGGAGAGACGTGGACAGCGCCGACAGCGCTCTGGTGGCCGCGGGGGAGCTGAGGATCGGGTGGGCGGCGCGGGCGATGCCGGTGCTCACCGCCCTCGGCGAGCGGTTCGCCGCCGAGCGGCCCTTCGAAGGACTGCGGATCGCCGCGTGCCTGCACGTCACCGCCGAGACCGCCGTGCTCATGGGCACCCTCAAGGCGGGCGGGGCCGAGATCGCCCTGGCCGCGTCGAACCCCCTGTCCACCCAGGACGACGTCGCCGAGGCGCTCCGTGACTACGGCGTCGTCGTGCACGCGCAGGCCGGGGTGACCATGGACGCCTACTACGGCCACATCCACCAGGCGCTCGACATCGTCCCGGACATCGTGCTGGACGACGGCTGCGACCTCGTCAACATCCTGCACACGGAGCGGACCGAGTTGCTGGAGACGGTCTCCGGCGGGTGCGAGGAGACCACCACCGGGATCATCAGGCTCCGCCAGATGGCCGCGGAGAAGGCCCTCAGGTTCCCCGTGGTGGCGGTCAACGACACGCGGACCAAGCGGATGTTCGACAACCGCTACGGCACCGGCCAGTCGACCATGGACGGGATCATGCGGGCCACCAACACCCTGCTCGCGGGCAAGACCGTGGTGGTCGCCGGATTCGGCTACTGCGGCCGGGGCGTCGCCGAGCGGGCCAGGGGCCTGGGGGCGCGGGTCGTGGTGACCGAGATCGACCCCGTCAAGGCGCTGGACGCCTCGCTGCAGGGCTACGACGTGCGGTCGATGGCGGCGGCGGCCCGCGCCGGGGACGTGTTCGTCACGGTCACCGGCAACCGCGACGTGATCAGGGGCGAACACCTGGTGGAGATGAAGGACGGCGCGATCCTGGCCAACGCCGGGCACTTCGACGTCGAGATCGACGTCCGCGCCCTGGACGACCTGGCGCACGCCGTCCACCGCGGGGTGCGTCCCAACACCGACGAGTACGTCCTCGCCGACGGCCGCAGGCTCCTGCTGCTCGCCGAGGGCCGGCTGGTGAACCTGACCGCCGCCGAGGGGCATCCGGCCGCCGTCATGGACATGTCCTTCTCCGCGCAGGTGCTCTCGGTGGCGTGGCTGGTCCGCGAGCGGGCACGGCTGGAGCCGGGGGTCTACGACGTGCCGGGGGAGGTCGACGTGGAGGTCGCGCGGCTCAAGCTGGCCGCGGCCGGGATCGAGATGGACGAGCTCACCCCCGACCAGGAGGAGTATCTCCACTCGTGGCGGCTCGGCTCGTAGCCGCGCTCTCGGCCGGTGGTCGCGTCCCCGCCGGTGGTCGCGCTCTCGGCCGGTGTCGCATCCCTGGCTGGTTGGTACGTCCCCGGCCGGTAGTCGCGTCCTCGGCCGGTGGTCGCGCCCTGGGCTCGTGGCGCGTCCCCGGCTCGTGTGGTGACGCCCGTTGCCGTCAGAGCTCGGCCAGCATCTCCTGCATCCTGCGGATCTCGGCGCTCTGGCCGGCCGAGACGTCGTTGGCCAGCTCCTCGATCCGTATGTGCGAGCCCGAGGTCAGGACCTGCTCGGACATCTTGAGCGCGCCCTGGTGGTGGGCGGTCATGAGCTGGATGAAGAGCCGGTCGAACTCCTTGCCCGAGGCGGCCTTGAGTGCCTCCATCTGCTCGGGCGTGGCCATGCCGGGCATCGCGTCGTGCTCGGCGTGGTGCTCGGGGGCCTTCAGGCCCTGCTGCTGGAGCCAGGAGATCATGAACTGGATCTCCGGCCCCTGCGAGTCCTTGATGCGCGAGGCGAGGCTCTTCAGCCTGACGTGCTCGCCCCGGGTCGGGGCGAGGGAGGCCATGTCGAGCGCCTGGCGATGGTGGACGACCATCTTCTGGACGTACGTCACGTCGGCCGCGTTGGGGCTGGGCGTGGGCACCAGGGTGGCGGCCTCGCTCGGGCTGACGGTCCTGGCGGCCTCACCGGGCCTGCCCGGGACGATCACCGGCGCCGACGCCTGGGGGGACGGTGCCGGCTCGGGAGCGGCGCTGCACGCGCTGAGGGACAGGGCGGCGATCACGACGATGAGCGCGACGCGCACCCGGCCTCCTTCGTGAATGTCCAGTGACGAAAGACCGTAACCCCTGCGGGGCCGGCCCGTAAAGACCGCAGACCGGCAACAGTTGCTGACACTGTGACGGCTTGCCGGATGACCGTACACCATGAACGATTTAAGCATTTATGCACCTTTTATTTGGGTGCATGTGCCAAGGAGGTTCACGAGTGTCCACCCCCCTCAGGAAGGGCCTGACCGGCCGCTTCCTGTTTGTGGCCGGGGTTGCCGTCGCGACGGCGCTGGCTGCGTTCCCCGCGCAGGCCGCCGATATCCCGGCTCCCGGCGAGATCGCCAAGAGCGCGAACATCGAGCACGTCCTGAACGTGCCCAAGCCCGGCCCGCTGACCGACATCAACACCGACATGGCGTTCCAGGGCGACTACGCCTACGTCGGCAACTACACCGGTTTCTCGATCTACGACATCAAGAGGCCGAGCAAGACCTCGCTGGTCAGCTCGGTGGTCTGTCCCGGCGGTCAGATGGACGTGTCGGTCTACGGCGACCTGCTCTTCGGCGCGGTCGACTCCTCGCGCAACAACGACTCCTGCAGCAGCGTCGGCCAGCCCGCCAGCGTCAAGGAGTCGTGGGAGGGCGTCCGGATCTTCGACATCAAGGACAAGAAGAACCCCAAGTACGTCAAGGCCGTCGAGACCAACTGCGGCTCGCACACGCTGACGGTCGTCCCGGGCAAGGGGAGGGACCGCAAGAACGTCTACCTGTACGTCTCCTCCTACAGCCCGAGCGCGTCGTTCCCCGACTGCCAGCCGCCGCACGACAAGATCTCGATCATCAAGGTGCCGCTGCGCGACCCGGCGTCCGCCTCGGTCGTCGCCACGCCGGTCCTGTTCCCCGACGGCGGCAACCCGGGTGAGACCCTGCCCTACCCCGAGCGCACCTCGGCCACGAGCGGCTGCCACGACATCACCGCGTACCCGGAGAAGGACATCGCCGCCGGAGCCTGCATGGGCGAGGGCGTCCTGATGGACATCTCCAACCCGGTCGAGCCGAAGGTCACCGCCACCGTCCGCGACGACCAGAACTTCGCGTTCTGGCACTCGGCGACGTTCAGCAACGAGGGCAACAAGGTGATCTTCACCGACGAGCTCGGCGGCGGCTCCGCGGCCACCTGCAACGAGGCGATCGGCCCGAACCGCGGCGCCAACGCCTACTACGACATCAAGCGCGGCCGGCTCACCTTCAAGAGCTACTTCAAGATCCCCCGCCACCAGGCCGACACCGAGAACTGCGTCGCGCACAACGGCTCGCTGATCCCGGTCAAGGGCAAGGACATCATGGTCCAGGCCTGGTACCAGGGCGGCATCTCGGTCGTCGACTTCACCGACTCGTCCAAGCCGCAGGAGATCGCGTTCTTCGAGCGCGGCCCCGACAACACCGCCCCCGCGCTCAGCGGCGGCTTCTGGTCCGCGTACTACTACAACGGCCACATCTACGGCAGCGACTTCAACCTCGGCCTCGACGTCCTGAAGATTCACGACCGTCGTACGGACAAGGCCGAGAAGGTCAAGTTCGACAGCCTGAACGCGCAGACCCAGGCGTCCTACCGCGAGGGTGGACACGACCACGGTCACGGTCACGGTCACGGTCACTGATCTCTGAGGGTGGTCATGGCCGTCGACCTCTGACGACGGTCACGACCACCACCCGGTGACGGCCATCGGGCGCTCGACGGGCGCCCGGTGGCCGTCATGCGTATGAGGGCGGAAGGCCGGAGACGATCACGGAAGGGGCATAGACCGTAAGCTTTTTTCGGGCTCCAGTAAAGAGCTCGCCTCATATTTTATTGTGACAAAGTCATGCTCTGTCGGTCCGGCTGTCAGGAGGAGCGATTTGCTAATTTATGCATGCCTTATGTCTGCTCCTAGGAGGCACCCGAGTGTTCGCTCCCCGAAGGACCGTCCGGGCGTTGGTGGTGGCGGCGACGGCCGTCGCGATGCTGACGTCCACGGTCTCGGCCCAGGCCGCCGACATTCCCCCGCCCGGTGAGATCGTCACCAGCTCCAACGTGACGCACGTGGGCACCCTGCCCAAGCTTCCCGGCCTCGAGGCCACCACCAACAGCGACATCGCCTTCCAGGGCGACTACGCCTATGTCGGCAACTACGGTGGTTTCTCCATCTACGACATCAGGAACCCGAGGCGTGCCCAGCTCGTCAGCGGCGTTCTGTGCCCCGGCTCCCAGATGGACGTGTCGGTCCACGGCGACCTGCTGTTCGCCGCGGTCGACAACTCCCGCAACGACGACTCCTGCAGCAGCGTGGCCCAGCCCGCCAGCGTGAAGGAGTCGTGGGAGGGGGTTCGGATCTTCGACATCAGCGACAAGAAGAACCCCAAGTACATCAAGTCGGTCGAGACCAACTGCGGGTCCCACACGCTGACACTCGTCCCCGGCAAGGCCAGGGACAAGCGCAACGTCTACCTGTACGTCTCCTCCTACAACCCGAACGCCACGTTCCCCGACTGCCAGCCGCCGCACGACAAGATCTCGGTCATCAAGGTGCCGCTGCGCAACCCGACCGCCGCGGCCGTGGTCAACGCGCCGGTCCTGTTCCCCGACGGCGGCAACGAGACGCAGCCGGGCCTGCTGCTGCCGACCAGCGGCTGCCACGACATCACCGTCTACGCGGAGAAGGACATCGCCGCCGGAGCCTGCATGGGTGACGGCGTCCTGTTCGACATCTCCGACCGGGAGAACCCGGTGATCACCGCGCGGACCACCGACCCGAACTTCGCCTTCTGGCACTCGGCGACGTTCAGCAACAACGGCAAGAAGGTCATCTTCACCGACGAGCTCGGCGGCGGCGGCGCGGCCACCTGCAACGAGGCCACCGGCCCGAACCGCGGCGCCAACGCCTACTACGACATCGTCCGCGGCAAGCTGGTCTTCAAGGGCTACTTCAAGATCACTCGCTACCAGGCCGACACCGAGAACTGCGTCGCGCACAACGGCTCGCTGATCCCGGTCAAGGGCAAGGACATCATGGTCCAGGCCTGGTACCAGGGCGGCGTCTCCTTCGTGGACTTCACCGACTCGTCCAAGCCGAAGGAGATCGGCTTCTTCGAGCGTGGCCCCGAGCCCGACGGCGGAGGCGGCGGCATCTGGTCCGCGTACTACTACAACGGCTACGTCTACGCCAGCGACTTCCGCAGGGGACTGGACGTGCTCAAGATCGACGACCGTCGCACCGACCCGGCCAGGGGCGTCCGCCTGGACCGGCTGAACGTGCAGACCCAGGCCTCCTACGGCGGCCACGGTCACGGTCACTGACACGAGGTCGCCCGCGAGGGCGAGCGGGACCGACGAGAGGACTCGTGAACGGTCTCGCGGGCCTCGCAAGGACCCATGGGATCTCGGAGGACTCATAGAGACTCGTGAGAACTCATGAGGGGAGGGACGGCGGGTCTCCCGCCGTCCCTCTTCACGTTCCCGTTCACGTTCCTGCTCCTGCGACGTCGCATCGGCGTCGTGCCCTTACGGCGACCGCGCCGCCGGGGATCAGAGCCGGGGCATCAGGCGGGAGAGGTCAGGCGGGAGGGACGAACCCGCCGGGGGTGGGGCCGGGCTCCCGGGTGGCGGGCCGGGCCGCGGGCGGGTGCACCGGCGGATGCACCGGGTGCGGCGGCTCCGCCGGGGGAGGGAGAGGGATCCGAGGCCGCTGCTGTTGCGGCCGGTGGGCAGGCTGAGCGTGAGACTGGGGCCCGGTGTGGCCGGGCCACCCCTGACCGGGTCGCTGCTCATCGGGTCGTTGCGCACCGGGCTGCTGCGCGGGGGCCCACCGCTCACCGGGTCGCGGCGCGCCGGGGCGCTGTTCACCCATCCCCTGTTCACCCACCCACGGCTCACCGGCCCACCGCTCACCGGACCGCTGCCGGTCGTGCCGCTGCTGGGCCAGGCGCGCCTGCTCGCGGCGGCGGCGCTCGGCCAGCACGGCGGTCAGGTAGGCGAACGGCGGCACGCCGGGCGGGGCGGGCGGGGAGACGAAGGCCGACATCTCGGTGGCGATGCGCACGCCCATCTCGTGCTGGACGGCGGGGGCCAGGTCGTGCCAGCGCATGAGGTACTGCCTCGCGGTGGCGGCGACCTGCTCGGGCAGCCGCGACAGCTCCAGCGTCGCCGCCCACGGGGCGAGCGACGGCGGCATGTCCAGCGGCGGTCCGTACTGCCGGGGGACGCGTTCGGCGATCACCATGGTGCCGGAGAAGAGGTCGCCGAGCCGCTTGCCCTTCTCCGAGATCAGCGAGCTGATCAGCGCGGGGGCGCCACTGAGCATCCAGAATTCCAGGACCCCCGCCAGCCCGCGGAACAGGGCCTGCCGGAACCGCTCGGGGCCGCCGTCGTCGCTGACGACCCGCAGCCCCAGCGCGAGCTTGCCCAGGCTGCGCCCGCGCGAGAGCGTCTCGAAGGCCACCGGGTATCCGACGACCACGAGCACGCTGAGCACGATGTAGACCATCGCCGTCAGCGCCGGATCGTCCAGGAATCCCAGGCTGCCGACCAGCAGGGAGGCGCCGAGCAGCGTCAGGATCTGGAAGGTCATGTCGATCAGCAGTGCCGCGGCCCTGCTCGGGAGCTGGGCCACGCGGACCTCGACGACCACGGCCTCGCCGGTTACGACATCGGACACAATCAGCACCCTACCTTCGACTGGATAGGCTGCCCGCGTGGACATCGACGCCTTCGTCACCGCGCACCGGCCCGCCTGGGACCGTCTCGAGGATCTGGTCCGGCGGCGCGGCTCGCTGGACGGCGCCGAGGTCGACGAGCTGGTCGACCTCTACCAGCGGGTCGCCACGCACCTGTCCCTCGTCCGCTCGGCCTCCGCCGACCCGATCCTGGTGGGCCGCCTGTCGGCGCTCGTGGCCCGCGCCCGTTCCGCCGTGACCGGGGCGCACACCCCGGCCTGGCGGGAGTTCGTCCGCTTCTTCACGGTCTCCTTCCCGGTGGTCGCCTACCGGGCCCGCTGGTGGTGGCTGGCCACGAGTGTCGCGTTCCTGCTGGTCTCCACGGTCGTCGCCGTCTGGGTGGGGCAGAACCCCGACGTCCAGGCGGTGATCGCCACCCCCGAGGAGATCACCCAGCTCGTCGAGCACGACTTCGCCGACTACTACTCGGAGAACCCGGCGGCCTCCTTCGCCGGGCAGGTCTGGGTGAACAACGCCTGGGTCTCGATGCAGGTCATCATCATGTCGATCCTGCTCGGCCTGCCGATCCCGTACGTCCTGTGGGAGAACGCGCTCAACGTGGCCGTCTCCGCCGGGCTGATGGGCTCGCGCGGCAAGCTCGACATCTTCTTCGGGCTGATCACCCCGCACGGCCTGCTGGAGCTCACCGCGGTGTTCCTCGCCGCGGCCGTCGGCATGCGCCTGGGCTGGACGGTCGTCGACCCCGGCCCGCGCAGGCGTGTCGAGGCCCTGGCCGAGCAGGGCAGGGCCGTGATGAGCGTGGCCCTCGGCCTGGTCGTGGTGCTGCTCGTCTCGGGGCTGATCGAGGGCCTGGTCACCCCCTCGGGGCTGCCCACCTGGGCCCGGATCGGCATCGGGGTGGTCGCGGAGGCCGCCTTCCTCGCCTACGTGATCTTCTTCGGCCGCCGGGCCGTGGCCGCGGGCGAGAGCGGCGACGTGGAGCGCGCCCCCGACCTGGCCCCCAGCGCCGGCTGAGTGCGGGGCGGTCGGGGGAGTCGGAGCCGCCCGGCCTGGGCGCGAGAAGACGACCTCAGAGCCGTCCGGCCGCCTTCAGCGCCAGGTAGGCGTCGGCCAGGGCCGGGGCGATCTGCTCGGGGGAGGTGTCCACGACCTCCACGCCCTGGCGGCGCAGCAGGGCGGTGATCCTGCGCCGCCCCGCCCTCAGGTGCTCGGCCGCCGCGGCGCCGTAGACCAGCTCGGAGGTGCCGCGCCCGGCGGCCATCTCGGCCACCTGCGGATCGGAGACGGCGGCCAGGAGCACCAGGTGCCGCGAGGACAGGCGGGGCAGGACCGGCAGCAGGCCCTCCTCCAGCGCCGCCGGGTTGAGGTCGGTCAGCACGACGACCAGGCAGCGCCGCCTGGCCCGCGACATGACGGCCGCGACCATCCCCGCGGAGTCGGCCTCGACCAGCTCGGCCTCGATCGGGGCCATCGCGTTGACCAGCGACGACAGCAGCTCCGTACGGCCGGTGCCGGACACCCAGGCGCGCACCCCCCGGTCGTGGGCCATGAAGTCGACCCGGTCGCCCGCGCGGGAGGCCAGGGCGGCCAGCAGCAGCGCCGCGTCCATCGACCAGTCGAGGCGGGGCCAGCCGGGCACGACCCGCGACGCAGCGTCCCCGCCGCCCCCAGCGCCCCCGGCGGTCCTCGGCACCTCTCCCGCCAGCGGGATCGGGGCGGTGCCCACCCGCCCGGCCGAGGTGCGGCCGGTGTCGAGCACGATCAGCACCCGGCGGTCGCGTTCGGGCCGCCAGGTGCGGACCACGACGTCGTTGCGGCGCGCGGTGGCCCGCCAGTCGATCGAGCGGACGTCGTCGCCGACCACGTACTCCCGCAGCGAGTCGAACTCGGTGCCCTGCCCCCGGATCATCGACGGGTGCCGGCCCTCCAGCTCCCTGAGCCTGGACAGCTTGGCGGGCAGGTGCTTGCGGCTGAGGAAGGGCGGCAGCACCCGGACCGACCAGGGCACCCGGTGCGAGCCCTGACGGGCCGCGACCCCCAGCGGGCCCAGCGTCCGCACCGTCACCGTGACCGCCTCGCGGTCGCCCCTGCGGGTGGGGGTCAGCGTCGTGACCAGCCTGCGGCGCTCGCCGGGGGGCACGTCCAGCGGCAGGTGCCGGGGCGTGGCGCCCGCCGACGGCGGCCAGGCGTCCCTGAGCACGCCGCGCGCCCGGCGTGGGCCGGGGTTCTCCACGATCAGCTCGACCTCGACCGACTCGCCGAGCCGCACCAGCCGCTCGCCCGAGCGGGTGAGGCGCAGCGGGCGTACGCTCCCGGCCAGCAGCAGGTCGACCACCACCAGCGCCACGATCAGCAGCGCGACCCCGGCCACGGCCGCCCCCGGCTGAGGGGCGAGCAGCACGGCCAGGGTGCCCAGCAGCGCCAGCAGCGCGGCCCGTCCTGTCAGCGCCATGGTCAGCGGGGGACGGGGACGGAGGCGAGGATGGCGTCGATGAGGCCGTCGGCGGTCGCGCCCTCCAGCTCGGCCTCGGGACGTATCTGGATGCGGTGCCGCATCGCGGGCCTGGCCAGCGCCTTGACGTCGTCGGGCGTCACGTAGGCGCGGCCCGACAGCCACGCCCAGGCCCGCGCCCCGGCCAGCAGCGCGGTGGCGCCACGCGGGGAGACGCCCAGCTGGAGCGAGGGCGACTGGCGGGTGGCCCTGGCGACGTCCACGATGTAGCCGAGCACCTCGGGGCCCACGTGCACCTGGCCGACCGCCGCGCGTCCCGCGGCGAGGTCGGCGGCGGTGGCCACGGGCTTGACGTACGACAGGTCACGCGGGTCGAAGCCGAGCGCGTGCCGTTCCAGCACCGCGATCTCCTGGTCGCGGGGCGGCAGCGGGACGGTCAGCTTGAGCAGGAACCGGTCGAGCTGCGCCTCGGGCAGCTGGTAGGTGCCCTCGTACTCGACGGGGTTCTGGGTGGCGGCCACGATGAACGGGTCGGGCAGCCCTCGCGCCGATCCCTCCACGCTGACCTGGCGCTCCTCCATCGCCTCCAGCAGCGCGGCCTGCGTCTTCGGGGGCGTGCGGTTGATCTCGTCGGCGAGCAGGAGGTTGGTGAAGACCGGACCCTCGCGGAACTCGAACTCCGACGTCTTCGCGTCGTAGATCAGCGAACCGGTGATGTCGCCCGGCATGAGGTCGGGGGTGAACTGCACCCGTTTGAAATCGAGCGAGAGCGCCGCCGCCAGTGTCCTGACGAGCAGGGTCTTGGCGACGCCGGGCACGCCTTCGAGCAGCACGTGGCCCCGGCAGAGCAGCGCGATCACCAGCCCGGTGACCACGGCGTCCTGGCCGACGACCGCCTTGGAGACCTCGGCGCGCAGGGCCCCCAGCGCCTCCCTGGCCTGGTCCGCGCCCTGCGTGACGGGCGCGGCGGGCGCGGCGGGCGCTGCGGGCGCTGTGGGCGCTGCGGGTGCGCCGGGCGCGGTCCTGACGACGGAGGTCGCCTCGTTGGGACCGCCGTCCCCCGGTGGTGTGGTCACGACTTTCCGACCTGCCTTTCCACGATGTCCAAGTATCCGGCCAGGGCTACCAGCCCCGCCTCGTCGACCGGCGGCGGTCCGTACAGGGCGGCGCCCACGTGTGACGCCGCCTGGCCGGTCCGCTCGGCGATCGCGTTCACCAGCGCGTCGGGCCCCGTCCCCGGGGGCAGTCCGAGGCGGGGGGTGACCCGGTCGGTGAAGCCCGCCCGCAGGGCCGCGGCGGCCCGGTCGCGGGACCGTCGCGCGCGGTAGAGCCTGGCACGTCCCTCGACGGTCTCGGCCGCCCGCACGACGACGGGCAGCCGCTCGGCCACCACGGGCCCGAGCCTGCGGCTCCGCCAGAGCGCCAGCAGCAGCACCGCGAAGATCACCTGCGCCACGGCCCACTTGACGCCTTCGGGGACCAGGTCGTAGACACCCGCCCTGCCGCCGCCGGCCTGGGCGGCGTTCTCCGAGGGCGTCAGCCAGATCAGGGTGGGCCGCCCGCCGGCGAGGTTCACCGCCAGCGCGGCGTTGCCGTCCTCGGCGAGCCGCAGGTTGGTCATGAACTGCCCGTCGCCGACGACGGTGACTGTGCGGCCCGCGCCGCTGTGGGAGACCAGGGTGGGCGCCCCGTTCGCCGGGTAGCAGCCGATCGACGGCGGGGGCGCGGTGAGGGCCACGCCGCCGGTGTAGGCGCTGCCCGCCCTCTCCGCGGCGGGCAGCCCGCACCGGGGCTCGCGGGAGCGCGCCCGCGCCTCCCGCACCGGCGCCACTCCGGGCGCGAGCACGTCCATCCGGGCCCGTACGCCCGCCACCAGCAGGTCCGCCGGGAGGTCGGCGAGCCGCTCCGCCTCGTCCTCGTCGAGCGGGAAGGCCGGGCCCACCAGCACGGTGCTGCCCGCCGGACCCGCCCGCCCGGCCAGCGCCGCGGCCTCGGCGACCGAGGTGACCCGCTCGACCCGCACGCCCCGCGCCTGCAGCAGCCGGGCCAGGCCCTTGCCCCCCGACAGCGAGGCGTCGGCGGGGTCGAGGGACCTTCCCGGCCCGCCGGAGCCGCCGAGCAGCACGCCGGTGACGGCGACGGCGACCACGAGGAGCGCCACCAGCAGGACGCCCCTGCCGCCGCGCCAGAGGCCGCCCGCGGTCGGTGAGACGGAGGTGGTCGCGAGGTCTCGCGCGACCTCCTGCCTGCCGGCCGGTGCGACCGTCCCGGGGGAGGCCAGGCCGGTCTGTCCGGGCTGTCCGGACGCGGCCGGGGTCACGGCGCCTCCGCCCGTACGGCGGCCGCCGGGCGGGCCGCGCGCAGGTGCTCGTCGAGATCGCGCATGATCCCGTACGCCTCGGGCGTGCCGGGCACCTCGCCGTAGGTCACGTCGTCGAAGACCCGCGCCGCCGAGGCCAGCTCGGCGGCGAGCGCGGGCAGCGCGCGACCGGCCTCGGCGGCCAGCTCGCCGGCGGTGCGGCCGGGTGTGTAGTCGATGATCACACGGTCCTCCAGGTCGCGGGCGACGGCCCGGAGCCGCTCGCGGACCGCCTCGGCCCACCTGGCCTCCGCCGCCAGCCGCTCGGCGGCCCCGCGGTGCTCGGCGGCGGTGAGGCGGCGGTCACCGAAGATCCCCTCCGCGCGGGAGGCGCGGCCCCCGGTGGTCCTGCGGGCGACCAGGAGCAGCGCGACGACGATCCCGATCACGATCACGAGGAGGACGGCACGCGCCGCCACACTGCCGGCGGTGCCCAGGGACTCCTGGTCGAGCAGGTCGCCGAGGAACTGGTTGACGTTCCGCCAGAGGCGGTCGACCAGGGACTCCTTGGCGTACTCGGATCTGAGCAGCTCCCGGATCGCCTGGCGCCGCGCCTCCTCGCGCTCGACGTCGATCGGGGACGTCAGGAGTGGGACCACGGGGCTCCCTGGCCGGGGGAGTCGTGCCGCGCGGGGCCCGCGGGCGTGACGGAGGGGTCCCACAGGTCGTCGGCCGACGCGTGGACCCATCCCTGCCGCTGCTGCTCGATCGCCGCGGTCTGCAGCACCAGGTCGAAGGCCTCGGAGCGCATCCGCCGGTCGGCGTAGAGCAGGCCGTTGACCCCCGCCCGGAGGGGATAGGCGATCATCGAGCCGAGGGTGACGCCCACGGCGATGAGGATCGCGGAGATGATCTGCGTGCCGGTGGACCCGCCGCCGAGGAGGGCGAGGAAGCTCGCGCCCAGGACGAAGGGGAAGGCGAGCACCTGGCCGATCAGGAACGCGATGAACTGGGTGAGGATCAGGATGCCGAGCGTCCGCCAGAAGCCGCCCGAGACCAGGTTCCAGGACCTGCGCAGGGAGTCGGCGACACCGCGCCGCTCCAGCACCGCGGCCGCCGGGGCCAGCGCCAGCCGGGTGGAGACGAAGAAGGTGTAGATCACGAAGGCGACCACCGCCGTCACGCCCGCGATCGCCACCACGCCGCTCCCGGCCCCCGAGGAGCCGAGCGCGAGGAGCAGGCCGACGACCAGGGCCAGCGGGACGAGCAGGACCACGAGGTTGACGACGACCACCCCGAACAGCGTGGGCACCCGGCCGCGGGTCAGCTTCCAGGCCTCGCCGGCCGTCATCTTGCCGCCGAAGACCGCGCGGCCCAGGATGCGGGTCAGCACGCCGGTCAGCAGCGTCACCGCGACGAACTCGATCCCGTAGGAGAGCAGGCTGCCGCCGTACTGGGCGAGGAAGCTCTCCTCGGGAGGGGCCGCGTTCGGGTTCTCCAGGATCGGGGCGAGGGAGCCGAGCATGCTCGCCTGCCCGACCGCCAGGGGGATCGCGGCCAGCGCGGCGACGATGGCCGACAGGCCCAGGACGCTCCTGGGATTGGAGCGCATCAGCTTGATCGTGCCGTCGAGGATGTCGCCCAGGCCGAGCGGGCGCAGCGGGATGATCCCCGGGCGCATCGCGGGGGGCGGCCCGCCCGCGCCGTAGGGGCCCTGCGGGTAGGGGTACGGCTGCTGGTGGGGAGCCTGGCCGTGGGGCTGCCCCGGACCCGGCGGGGGACCCTGCGGGAATCCCTGGGGCGGGCCCTCGGGGGCGCCGGACGCGGGACCGGGCGCGGTCCACGGCGATCCCGGGGCGTTTCCGTACGGCGGAGGTTGGTTGGACGCCCAACCCGGAGGCGTACCGGGAGCACCGGGAGTGGAGCCGTGACCGTCTGACATATCCCAATCCTGACATGTGGACCCGCCATCCGTGGTGATCGGGCGATCACACGAACGTTTCATCCTCCCCGAGAGCGGCGGAGATGCCGGAGGGATGGCCGAGACGCCGTGGTTTACCGCAGACTGTGACCGTGGTCATCACCGCCCGGCGTCCGCAGTCGCCGGGGCCGGCGGCGGCCGTGGGGGGGCACCACTGCGCGTTTCACGTTGCGTGCGCCTAAAATTCGTCATTTGGACGCCCGGTCGTCGACCGGTGTCATCCAGTAGGCGGACAAGGGTAATCTTCGACGATCGAGCGGTTTATCCCAATAACTCCCGAACTGCGTAAACCGAATGAGGGGCCATGAAAGGACGCGTGCTGGTCGTCGACGACGACGCCGCTCTCGCCGAGATGCTCGGTATCGTGCTGCGCGGGGAGGGCTTCGAACCCTCCTTCGTCTCCGACGGTGACAAGGCGCTGGACGCGTTCCGCGACACCCGTCCGGACCTGGTCCTGCTCGACCTGATGCTGCCCGGCGCGGACGGGATCGACGTCTGCCGCCGCATCCGGGCCGAGTCCGGGGTGCCGATCGTCATGCTGACGGCCAAGAGCGACACCATCGACGTGGTGCTCGGGCTGGAGTCGGGGGCCGACGACTACATCGTCAAGCCCTTCAAGCCCAAGGAGCTCGTCGCCAGGGTCCGCGCCCGGCTGCGCCGCACCGACGAGCCGACGCCGGAGATCCTGCAGATCGGCGACATCACGATCGACGTCGCCGGGCACTCGGTCAAGCGGGAGGAGGAGACCATCAACCTCACCCCGCTGGAGTTCGACCTGCTGGTCGCCCTCGCCAGGAAGCCGCGCCAGGTCTTCACCCGCGAGGTCCTGCTCGAACAGGTCTGGGGCTACCGCCACGCGGCCGACACCCGCCTGGTCAACGTGCACGTCCAGCGGCTCCGGGCGAAGATCGAGAAGGACCCCGAGCACCCCGAGATCGTCGTGACGGTCCGCGGGGTCGGCTACAAGGCCGGGCCGGCCTAGCCGCCGACCTCCCCCGGACCCCGAGATGCCTCCCGCACCGAAGAAACGCCGTCGCACCCCGCGCCAGCTGCTGCGGGGTGTGCGGCGCCGTACCCGGCGCGTGGCCGGCCGGGCGCGCCGCGTCCTGTGGCGCTCGCTCCAGCTGCGCGTGGTCACCAGCACGATGGTCATCTCCATCGTGGTCGTCGCCGTGCTCGGCGTCTTCCTCATGCAGCAGATCATCAGGACCACCCTGGAGACCAGGGAGAGCGCGGCCAAGAGCGAGGCGCAGGCCGACAGGAACGCGGTGCTCGGCTATCTCAACCAGCCGGCGGCCGAGGCCGCCAAGCAGCCCGTCGACCCGGGCCAGGAGGCGCAGGCCGCCGGGGGCAGCCCGCTCGGCCAGGCCACCGAGGCGCTCGCGCGGCGCGCGGGCTCGGCCAGCCGCTACTCGGTGATCATCCGTAACGAGAACCTGCCCGGGGCCTTCTACGGGACCACCGACATCGACCCCCGCAGCATCCCGGCCAGGCAGCGCGAGGAACTGTTCAAGAAGGCGGCCGGCGAGGACAGCACCTGGTACACCCCGCTGTACTACAAGGGGCAGCCCGAGCAGCCGGTGCCCGGCATGATCATCGGCACCCGCCTCGACTCGTCGTACGAGATCTACCACCTGGTCCCGCTGGACAAGGAGGAGCGGACCCTCGCCTCGGTGCAGCAAATGATCATCCTCGTCGGCGCCGGTCTCGTGCTGCTGCTCGCCGCGATCTCCTCCCTGGTCATCCGCCAGGTCGTCACGCCGGTCCGGCTGGCCAGGCAGGCCGCCGAGCGGCTGGCCGCCGGGCGCCTGGACGAGCGGCTGAAGGTGCGCGGGGAGGACGACCTGGCCCGCCTGGCCACCTCCTTCAACGAGATGGCCGCCAACCTGGCGCTGAAGATCCACCAGCTGGAGGAGCTCTCCCAGGTGCAGCGCCAGTTCGTCTCCGACGTCTCGCACGAGCTGCGCACCCCGCTGACCACCGTGCGGATGGCCGCCGACCTGCTCTTCGACGCCCGCGAGGACTTCGACCCGATGGCCGCCAGGTCGGCGGAGCTGATGCAGAACCAGCTCAACCGGTTCGAGGCGATGCTCGCCGACCTCCTGGAGATCAGCCGCTACGACGCGGGCGCGGCCGACCTCGACGTCGACTCGGTGGACGTCAGGGACGTGGTGCTGCGCGCCGTCGCCGACTCCGAGGCGCTGGCCGAGCGCCACTCCACCCGCTTCGACCTGCGCCTTCCCGGAGAGCCGTGCATGGCGGAGATGGACAGCCGCCGGGTCGAGCGCATCCTGCGCAACCTGCTGTTCAACGCGATCGAGCACGGCGAGGGCCGCGACGTCGTCGTCTCGGTCGCCGCCGACCGGGACGCGGTGGCGGTGGCCGTACGAGACCACGGGGTGGGGTTGAAGCCCGGCGAGGAGAACCTGGTCTTCGACCGGTTCTGGCGGGCCGACCCGTCCCGGGCGCGCACGATCGGCGGTACGGGCCTGGGGCTGGCCATCTCCCGCGAGGACGCCATCCTGCACGGCGGCTGGCTGCAGGCGTGGGGCTCGCACGGCGAGGGCTCGCAGTTCCGGCTCTCGCTGCCCAGGGTGGCCGGGGCGGTGCTCAGGGGCTCGCCCCTGCCGCTCGTACCCCCGGAGGTGGAGATGCGACGCACGTGGCGGGGGCACGTGACGCCGGTGCTGTCACCGGCGGTGGCCGACGGGGGACGCGATGCGGACTAGGACCGAACGGGCACGACGCGGGCCGTCGCGGTCCCGGGCCCGCGCGGGGCGACACGGGGCGGCGGGGAGAGGCGCTAGGAACGCGGGGACGGTGCTGCTGGCGATCGCCCTGGTCTGCGGGATGACCGCCTGCTCGGTCATCCCCACCGGCGGCAAGTCCGTCGTCGCCGTGGACAACGAGGGCAAGGGCAGCCCGCTGGGCGACCCGTACGCGCGGGTCATCGCCATGGCGCCGAAGGCCGACTGGTCGCCCGAGGAGGTCGTCACCGGCTTCCGCGCGGCCATGGCGAGCCTCGACGACTCCGGGTTCCAGGTGGCCCGCAAATACCTCACCGGCGACTTCGCCGCCAAGTGGAACCCGCACAGCGGCGTCACGGTCTACCGGCAGGGCGACTACGAGAAGTTCGCCCCCCTGCGGGACGAGGACAAGCAGGCTCAGGTCACGCTCAAGGGCACCAAGACCGCCATCATCGACCAGGACGGCCGGTACCGCCCGAGTGGCGGCCCGCTGAACCAGCCCTTCACCCTCGCCAGGGGAGCGGCCGGCGAGTGGCGCATCAGCGCGGCCCCCGACGGCCTCCTGCTGTCCGAGGCCGACGTCGCCCGCGGCTACCTGCCCGTGGACCTGTACTTCCTCGACTCCCAGTGGAAGGGGCTGGTGGTCGACCAGGTGCGGGTGCCGATCGACCCGGGCGCCAACTTCGCCAAGACGACGGTCGAGCGGCTGCTGCGGGGGCCGAGCAGCTCCCTCAAGGGCGCGGTGCGCACCGCCTTCGCCGACACCGAGCTCATCGACGTCACCATCGAGAACAACAGGGTCGTCGTCGACCTCACCAGACGCGTGGACTCCGACCTGATCGACCCGATGTCGGCCCAGCTCGCCGCGACCCTCGCCGCGCTCACCAAGGGCGGCTGGGGCTTCGAGGTCAAGGTGAACGGCGAGCCGTACTACCCCGACGCGCCGCTGCGGATCGACGCCCAGGAGCAGTCGAACTTCGACCCCTGGACGACCCCCGACGCCGTCTCCCCGTTCTATCTCGCCGACGGCGCGCTGCGGCTGCTGGACAAGGAGAACGTCGGACGGGTCGTGCCGGGCAGGGCCGGCCAGAAGGGGGTCGGGCTCACCCGCCCGGCGATCAGCGGCCAGCCCGTGCAGCAGGTGGCAGCGCTCTCCGGGGACGGCAGGAACATCTCCGTCGCGCCGCTCGTCGCGGGCGGCGAGTGGCGGGTGTGGGCCACGGGCGTCTCCCTAGCCCCGCCGACCTGGGACCGCTACCACACGCTCTGGACGGTCGACCGGCCCAACGACCACACCTCGATCATCAACCGGCACGACGGCGACAACAAGCACCGCTACCGGGTGTCCGCCCCCGACCTGGAGACGTTCCACATCGGGTCCCTGAAGATCGCGCGGGACGGCGTGCACGTCGCGGTGGTCGTCAGGGACGGGCTGGGCGAGCAGGTCCAGGTCGGCACCATCGTCGGGCAGCGGGAGAACACCCGCATCGCCAACCTCCAGACCGTGATCGACACCGACGGCAACCGGACGATCAAGGACATCGCCTGGAAGGACGGCAAGACCCTGTACGCGCTCACCGGCAAGTCGGAGCTGCTCGAAGCCTCGGTGACCGCCGCGACCAGGTCCCTGCCCTTCGACTCGCGGATCGAGAGCATCACCGCGCTGGACGGCACCCTGCTGGCCGGGGCCAGGGACGAGCAGGGCGCCCGGCAGGTCCTGTTCTGGAACTCCACCAAGTGGGAGCCGCTGGTCAAGAACGAGACCGGGACCACGGACTTCACCGAGAACGGCCCCTCCTCCCCGGCCTTCCCCCTGGGCTGAACCGCCCGCGTCGAGGAGCCGGCCCCCCATGGCACGGCCGGCCCGGCCCGCGGACTCGCCGGGCGAGCGGGTCCTGCGGGACGCGCTCGCCCGGCGAGCGACCCGTGTTCCGGCGGTACGCGGTTCGGAACGTGTCGCCTTGGCACCGGGTCGTGTCGGTTGGCTCGCCCGGTGGCGTGCGGGTTTTCGGGGAGTGGTCCGTGTTCCGGTGGTGCGTGGTTCGGGAGGCGTCGTCTTCGTGCCGGGGGAGTCCTCGTGCTTCGGCGGTGCGTGGTTCGGAACGTGTCGCCTTCGCCCTGGGTCGAGGCGTTTTTTCAGCCGGCCGCCCCGGCTCCGGGCGGACCCGGCCGCGGTCTCCCGGCGGGCACCGAACCCCCCTCCGGTACTCTGGACTGGGCTTTTTGTCGGTGCCATCTGAAACCTTGGATCCGTGACGACCGCCATGCTCGACCTGATCCTGCCGCCCCGCTGCGCCGGATGCGACGCGCCGGGCGCCCTCGTCTGCCCCCGATGCGCGGCGGAGCTTCACGGAGCGCCCGCCTCGCGGATGCCCGATCCCGCTCCGCCCGGCCTGCCCGAGTGCTGGTCGGCGGCCGAATACACCCCCGCCGTGCGGCGGGCGATCATCGCCTACAAGGAGCGCGGCCGCACCGCCCTCGCCCCTCCCCTGGCCGGGGCCCTGGCCCTGGCGGTCGCCACGGCGGCCGGAGAGCGGCCGGTGCTGCTGGTGCCGGTGCCCAGCGCCCGCCCGGCCCTGAGGCGCCGCGGGCACGACCCGGTGGTCCGGCTCGCGGGGCTGGCGGCCGGTTACCTCCGTCAGGCCGGATGGCCCGCGAGCGTGGCGCGAGTCCTCACCCAGCGCCGCCGTGTCGCCGACCAGGCGGGCCTGAGCTCCCTCCAGCGGGCCGCGAACCTGTCCGCCGCCTTCACGGTCACGGTCGGCCGAAACGCGCCTGTGCCGCGCTCCTGGGGCGGTACGGAGGCGATTGTGCTGGTCGACGACGTCGTCACCACCGGTGCGACGCTCGCCGAGGCCGCCAGGGCGATGCGCGAGGCGGGGGTGACGCCCTCCCTCGCCGCCACGGTCGCCGCGACACGCCGAAGATCCAAATCCGGTGATCGTTACGGAGGGTGAGACGGCGGCCCGCTCCCGGTCTCACCCGGGAGCCACACCTCACTGTCCTGACGGTGCTCTCCGGGCTGCTCAACGAACACCGGAGGCCTTCCCCCGCAACGCCCCGACCGGCGGGCACGGGCGGCCCGAGAGCCGTTTGCCCGGCCGTGAATTACGCAAAGTGATCCTTTGGCCGATCGTCAGGCTGACATTCGGCCGTGATGCGGATAGCGTCTGAGCCATGGCACCCGCTCGGGTCCGTGGTTGCACCGGACCGACCTCCTTCGGGAGGCCGGCCCGGCTAGCCGATGCCAGCCGCAGGCCAAACGGTCCACGTAAGACGACTTTTCGTCGATCGATCACGGTGCGGCTTAGAGGTAAGTCCTGCCTTCCCAAGGAGCCAGATGTTCCTTGCCAGAAGAGAAGGGCATGTAGTGGCAAAGAGCTGCGAAACCCTCAGCAGGCGGATGTGGGGACGAAGACCAGGTCGGCCGAGCGGGTGTCGCAATACCACCGTCGAGATTCGAAGGGGGGCTGTGCATGGAGATCATCGTCAAGGGTCGGCACACCGGAGTGAGTGACCGATTCCGTGACCACGTGAACACCAAGCTGGCCAGGATCGAGCGTTTGGACCACAAGCTCATTCGCGTTGACGTGGAGGTGTCCAAGGAAAGTAATCCCCGTATCGTCGACCAGCGAGAGCGAGTCGAGCTCACCATCCACTCACGTGGTCCCGCGGTCCGGGCGGAGGCTTCGGCCGACGACCGTTTCGCCGCCCTTGACATCGCACTCGGCAAACTCGAAGGACGGCTGCGGCGCCTCGCCGATCGCAGGAAGATCCACCACGGGAACCACTGCCCGCCGTCGGTCGCGGAACTGACGGCCACCGCGCTCGCCGAGTCGTTCGAGAGCGCCCCGGCCAAGTTGCTCACGGAGCAGTCACCGGCCGACTTCCAGGCCGAGACGGACGTTCCGGAGGACGAGAGCATCATCCCGATCCAGATGGATGGTGACGGGCCTCTGATGGTCAGGGAGAAGTTCCACGAGGCCGATCCGATCACGGTCGATCAGGCACTTCTTGAGATGGAACTGGTGGGGCACGATTTCTATCTCTTCCGTGACAAGGAGAGCGGGCAGCCAAGCGTCGTATACCTCCGACAGGGGTACAACTACGGCGTGCTGCGGCTCGTTGAGCCCTGACGAACGCGTTCGAAGATCCTCTCCGACCAACCGAGGACCATGAAACCCGTGTAATCATGGCGGTCCACCGGCTCTGGCCCCCCGAGGAGGAGGCGTGACGGAACCCGACGACGCAACCGGCCCGACCGGACGCGGCGAACCGATTCGCGTGCTGATCGTTGACGATCACGCGCTGATCCGCCGCAGCCTGGAGATGGCGCTGGCAGCGGAGACGGACATCGAGGTTGTCGGCGAGGCGAGCGACGGGCAGGAAGCGGTCGAACTCGCCGACCGCCTCACTCCGGATGTCATGCTCATGGACGTCCGGATGCCCCGGAGGAGCGGTATCGAGGCCACTCGTGAGATCAAGGCCTCGGTGCCGAGCACGCGGATCATCATGTTGACGGTGAGTGACGAGGAGGAGGATCTCTTCGAGGCGATCAAGGCGGGTGCCACCGGCTACCTGCTGAAGAACGTCCAGCTCGACGAGGTCCCGGAGGCCGTCCGCGGCGTCCACGAAGGACAGTCGCTGATCAACCCGGCGATGGCCGCCAAACTGATCAGCGAGTTCGCCAACATGAGCCGCAAGGAGGCCGAGCGGCCCCCGCAGCTCCCCGTTCCGCGCCTTACCGAGCGGGAGATGGAGGTGCTTCGCCTCGTGGCGAAGGGGATGAACAACCGCGAGATCGCCAAGCAGTTGTTCATCTCGGAGAACACCGTGAAGAACCACGTCAGAAACATCCTGGACAAGCTTCAGCTTCACTCCAGGATGGAGGCGGTGGTCTACGCGGTCCGCGAGCGGATGCTTGAGATCACCTGAGACGTAGCCGGTGCGGTGACCGTCTGACGGTCACCGCACTCCGGTACGTCCAGGGGCGGCTCCGGCCCGGTCTCCCGGCTCGGCATTCCGGCCGGGCACTCCGATCAGGCGCCTTGACGCCGGTGTTCCGGCCCGGCCTCCTGAGCCGGTGTTGCGGCTCGGGAGACGGCTCAACCGAGCAGAAGCCCTCAGGCTCGGGAAGCGTCCCGGTTCAGGGCGTCCTGGAGAGGGCCGGCCAGGAGGGGATCGACGCGCTCGACCCGGACGGCCTCGCAGCCGACCCAGCTCGCGGCCTCCCGGAGGGCGTCGGCGAGCGAGGCGGCACCCCTGCCCGGCGCGACGCCGGGTTCTAGGCTCACCTGGCGGGCCACCAGCGTCGCCCCCTCGCGGGCCGGGTCGATCCGGCCGATCAGCCTGCCCCCGGCCAGCACCGGCATCGTGAAGTAACCGTGGACGCGCTTCTCCTTGGGCACGTACGCCTCAAGACGGTGGTTGAAGCCGAACACGCGGGCGGTGCGGGCGCGGTCCCAGACGAGGGAGTCGAACGGGGAGAGCGGGGTCGTGCGGTGGCGGCCCCTGGGCTCGGTCTCCAGCGCGGCCGGGTCGGCCCAGGCGTCGGCGGCACGCTCGGGCCACCCCGCGACGCGGACGGGCACCAGCCCGGTGGAACCGTCGAGAAGGCACCTGTCGAGCAGCCGCGCCTCGGGCGCCTTCAGGCGCAGGAAGTCGACGAGGTCGGCGCGGGTGGCCACGCCGAGCGCGACCCCGGCGATCCCGGCGAGGCGGGTGACGCACTCGGCGTCGGAGAGGTCCTCGGCCAGCAGGTCCGCGGGGACCGCGCGCTCGGCCAGGTCGTAGACGCGTCGCCAGCCCACCCTGCGCGTGCAGACGACCTCGCCGGTGTCGAGCAGCCACTCAATGGCGATCTTGGAGTCGGACCAGTCCCACCACGGGCCGCCCTTCTTGGCGCCGCCGATGTCGGCGGTGGTGACCGGGCCGCTCTCGCGGACCAGGTTCAGCACCTTGCCGACGCTGTCGGGCACCTCGTGCCAGCGGAACTTCCTGGCGCGGAAATACCTCCGCCTGAAGGCGTACAGCGCCCAGTCGCCGATCGGGAGGATGCAGGCGGCGTGACACCAGTACTCGAAGGCCCGCGCGGGCTCGTCCCAGTAGGCCCGCTCGACCTCCTGCCTGCCGACGGCGCCGAGGCGGGCGTACGCGACCAGCTCGTGGGAGCGGGCCAGCACGGAGATCGTGTCGAGCTGGACGGCCCCGAGGCGGCGCAGGGTCGCGGGGGCGCCGCCCCGCCGGGCCTCAGCGCCCAGGAACCCCTGGGCGCGCAGGATGACGCGACGGGCCTCGTCGGAGGAAAGAGAGAGTTGCATGACCGCCCCAGGGGGAGACAACACGTCGTGGCCGAGGCTAGCGCCTGACACCGACGAAAAGGCTACGCCGGTGTCAGGCTGTCCGCAGCCGGGATCAACCGGGGTGAGTCACGTTGAACGTGACGCCTCGTCGACGGGGACGGCCGAGGGAGACCGGGGACGACCGGGGGCGACCGGGGGCGGGTGAGCCCGTCGAGCCGGGGGCCGGTCGGTCCGGTCGGTCCGGCCGGCCGGGTCAGTCCGGTCAGTCCAGGACGCCTCGGCTGGTTCCACCGCTCATCTCGCGAGGGGCCTCCAGGACGATGTCCTGGAAGACGCGGAAGACCAGCATGAGGACGCCGCCCATGACGCAGACCGCCGTGCCCATCAGGAAGACGAACCAGTTCGGGCCCAGGCAAAGGGCGACCCCCGCGATGGTGAAGCCCAGCAGGATCACGGTCACCGCCAGCCATGACGACGCCCGGCCCCCGTGGCCGCCGGAGCCCTGGTGGACCGCGGGGCCGCCGTCGCCCCCTCCGGCCTCGTGGGTACCGCCAGTCGTCTGACGCGTGTCCTCCGCCATCACGGCTTCTCCTCCCAGGCACGGCGACGCGCCCGCGAAGGATCCATCGAGGGCGTGGCAAAGGGCGACATACCCTCTGAAGCTGGTCCTACTCTCTCAAAGAAGCGGGCAAGGAACTCCATGGGCCACAAGAGCGTCTTTCAGGGTGGCTGTGTCTGGTGGCGGAACCGCCTACGATGGCAGCGGAGAACCATGTCTCGTCCTCAGCCGGGCCGGTCCGGCCGCGGAAGACCTGCGAGGAGCTTTACCTAAAGTGCCAGCCTTTCTCGATAGAATTCTTCGCGCCGGCGAAGGCAAGCTTCTGCGCAAGCTCAAGCGGATCGCCGACCAGGTCAACTCCATTGAAGACGACTTCACGAGCTTGACCGACGCCGAGCTTCGCGCGCTCACCGACGACTACAAGCAGCGCTACGCCGAGGGCGAGTCCCTCGACGACCTGCTTCCCGAGGCCTTCGCCACCGTCCGCGAGGCGTCCCGGCGGGTGCTGGGCAAGCGCCACTTCGACGTGCAGATCATGGGCGGGGCCAACCTGCACATGGGCAACATCTCGGAGATGCGCACCGGTGAGGGCAAGACCCTCACCTGTACGCTGCCCACCTACCTCAACGCCATCTCGGGCAAGGGCGTCCACGTCATCACGGTCAACGACTACCTGGCCAAGCGTGACGGCGACGAGATGGGCCGCATCCACCGCTTCCTCGGTCTCGAGGTCGGCGTGATCCTGGCCAACATGCCCGCCGACGAGCGTCGCAAGCAGTACAACGCCGACATCACGTACGGCACGAACAACGAGTTCGGCTTCGACTACCTGCGCGACAACATGGCGTGGTCGCTGGAGGAGTGCGTCCAGCGCGGTCACCACTTCGCCGTCGTCGACGAGGTCGACTCGATCCTCATCGACGAGGCCAGGACGCCGCTGATCATCTCCGGTCCCGGCGAGCAGTCCGGCAAGTGGTACGCCGAGTTCGCCAAGATCGTCCCCCGGCTCCGCAGGGGCACCGAGGGCAAGGACGGCGAGGAGAACACCGGCGACTACGCCGTCGACGAGAAGAAGCGCACGGTCGGCATCTTCGAGTCCGGCGTGGAGAAGGTCGAAGACTGGCTGGGCATCGAGAACCTCTACAAGCCCGAGCACACCCACCTGGTCGGCTTCCTCAACAACGCGCTGAAGGCCAAGGAGCTCTACAAGAAGGACAAGGACTACATCGTCGTCGAGGGCGAGGTCCTGATCGTCGACGAGTTCACCGGTCGAGTCCTGCACGGCCGCCGCTACAACGAGGGCATGCACCAGGCCATCGAGGCGAAGGAAGCCGTCAAGATCAAGGACGAGAACCAGACCCTCGCCACGATCACGCTGCAGAACTACTTCCGCCTCTACGAGACGCTCTCCGGCATGACCGGCACCGCGGCGACCGAGGCCAACGAGTTCCACCAGACCTACAAGCTCGGCGTCGTCCCGATCCCGACGAACCGGCCGATGGTCCGCAAGGACCAGGCCGACGTGGTCTACAAGACCGAGGACGCCAAGTTCATGGCGACCGTCGAGGACATCAAGGAGCGCTACGAGCGGGGCCAGCCGGTGCTGGTCGGCACCACGAGCGTCGCCAAGTCCGAGCGCCTGGCCAAGGAGCTCAAGCGCAAGGGCGTCAAGCACGAGGTCCTCAACGCCAAGAACCACGCCCGTGAGGCGGCGATCATCGCCGAGGCGGGCCGCAAGCACGCCGTCACCGTGGCCACCAACATGGCCGGTCGAGGCACCGACATCATGCTCGGCGGCAACCCCGACTTCCGCGCCGACCTGGAGCTGCGCGCCCGCGGCCTCGACCCGGTCGAGACCCCGGAGGAGTACGACAAGGCCTGGGGCGAGGCGCTGGAGAAGGCCAAGGCGGCCGTGCAGGCCGAGCACGACGAGGTCACCGACCTCGGCGGCCTCTACGTCCTGGGCACCGAGCGGCACGAGTCGCGGCGCATCGACAACCAGCTCCGCGGTCGTTCCGGCCGTCAGGGCGACCCGGGCGAGTCGCGCTTCTACCTCTCGCTCGAGGACGACCTCATGCGCCTGTTCAACTCGGCCAGGGTCGAGATGATCATGACGCGCCTCAACATCCCCGACGACGTCCCGATCGAGTCGGGCATCGTCTCCAAGGCCATCGCCTCCGCCCAGCACCAGGTCGAGCAGCAGAACTTCGAGATCCGCAAGAACGTTCTGAAGTACGACGAGGTCATGAACCGGCAGCGCAAGGTGATCTACGCCGAGCGTCACCGGGTGCTGGAGGGCGCGGACCTGCACGAGCAGATCCGCGGCTTCGTCAACGACGTGATCGACGAGTACATCGCGGGCGCCACCTCCGAGGGATTCGCCGAGGAGTGGGACCTCGACAAGCTGTGGAAGGCCCTCGGCCAGCTGTACCCCATCAGCGTCACCGCCGAGCAGCTCATCGAGGAGGCCGGGAGTCGCGAGGAGCTGACCGCCCAGTTCCTCACCGAGAAGGTGAAGGCCGACGCGATGGCCGCCTACGACCGTCGCGAAGAGGAGATCAACGCCCAGGCCATGGACCCGGAGGGCATGCGGGTGCTGGAGCGCCGCGTCATCCTGTCGGTCCTCGATCGCAAGTGGCGCGAGCACCTCTACGAGATGGACTACCTCCAGGAGGGCATCGGCCTGCGCGCGATGGCCCAGCGCGACCCGCTGATCGAGTACCAGCGCGAGGGCTTCGAGATGTTCTCCCAGATGCTCGAGGGCATCAAGGAGGAGTCGGTCGGCTACCTGTTCAACCTCGAGGTCGAGGTGCAGAGCAACCCGATCGTCGAGGAGCACGACCACTCCGAGGACGCCGCGATCGCGGAGACCCGCTCGATCATCGCTCGCGGCCTGCGCGGCCCGCAGCGTCCCACCGAGCTGGAGTACACCGCTCCGGGCGAGAGCGGCGAGGTGGAGCACACCCGGATCAGCACCAAGGCCGAGCGTGACGCGTACGGCAACGTCGAGCGCAACGCGCCGTGCCCCTGCGGTTCCGGCAAGAAGTACAAGCGCTGCCACGGCGACCCCAAGCACGTCGAGGTCTGACCGCCACCGGAGGGCCCGCACCACGCACGGTGCGGGCCCTCCGGCGTGTCCGGGCCTCGCCGCCTCGCGCCGCCTCGTCGTCCGCTCGGTCGCTGGCGCGGCCCGGTGACCGGTGAGTGTCCGAGGCGCCGCGGTCGCGGGGGACGAGCGCGACCGGCCGGGTGACGGCTCTAAACGGCAGGTCGGAGGCCGTTCAGGGGCGAGCGGGCGCGGTCCGGTGGCCGGCCCGTACGGGACGCGGGTCGGGGGTGGTCTCGAACTCGGTGCACAGCCACCGCACGCCCCTGCGTTCCAGCCTCAGCGCCAGGACGCGCGAGCGGTCGCCACAGTCGACCACGGCGCACATCTCCACCACCCCGTCCTCCGGCTGGGAGACGTGGGCCCGGCCCACCCGGGGCGGGCGGGTGCTGGTGATGATCTTCCCGCTCCGCGCCAGCTCGGCCTGGACCCTTCCGGTCAGGTGGCAGGAGACGCTCGCCGGAGGGCGCCTGCCGGACAGGATCTCGGCGACGGCCTGCGCGAGGGCCCGCAGCCGCCGCTCGTCGGGGACCGCGCCGGGCGGGCCCCAGACCGGCGATCTCCCGGCGGAGGGGCCCGGCGCCCCGGGATCGAGGGCGAGGGCGAGGGTGCCCTGCACGTACGGCGGCATGGCCGGGGTGTCACCGGCGGGGCGGTCGTCGTCGTAGGGCGGCTCGGCGGTGGGGGAGGGCGCGATCCTGGGGAGGGATGCCGGGCGTCGTGGGGGCGACATGGGAACTCCGATGTGCTCGGCTTGAGTGGAAGAACTGACACATCAGGGAGTTTCCGGCCCTCCGTCCAGATACGTCGCCCGCCAACTTCCCGGAAATCCTGGTCGCTTCGCCCTGTTGGGCGGAGAAGGTGACCTCGGGTTGGAGCGGTCGGTCCCGCGAGGGGGCGGGTTGTGGCCAGAGCCGCGATCTCCGGCGGACGGCCGAAACCGCTCGGCGCGCCTTCCGGGTGGAGACCGGCCCGGATGGAGGTCGCTCCGGGAGAGGCCGGCTTGGGGGGCGCGAGGCGCGCCCTCCGGGTGGAGGCCGGCTCAGGTGGAGGTCGGCTCGGGGGGAGACTTGGGGAGAGACTCGGTGGGAGAGGGGCGTGCCTCTCCGGTGGGGGAGGGGTCGGTGTCCGTCCTGCCGCGCGCCGGGGGTGAGGGCTCGCCGGAGTCGACGTCGGGCTCGGGCTCGCGGCCAGGGGTCATGATGTTCAGCTTCCTGATCAGGAAGCTGAACACGGTGTAGTAGATCACCGCGTAGACCAGCCCCATCGCGATGATGATCGGTACGCCCCGGGCGTTGGGCGCGGTCCCGTACAGGCCGAGGTCGATGAGCCCGGAGGAGAAGCTGAAGGCGAGTTTGACGTCCAGCGCGGAGGCGAGGGCCATGGAGACGCCGGTCAGCAGGATGTGGATGACGAACAGGACCGGCGCCACGAAGATGAAGGCGAACTCGATCGGCTCGGTGATCCCGGTGAGGAACGCGGTGAGCGCCGCGGAGATCATGATCGAGCCGACCGCGGTGCGCCGGTGCGGCGGCGCGGCCCGCCAGATGGCGATCGCGGCGGCGGGCAGGCCGAACATCAGGACCGGGTAGAAACCGGCCTCGAAGCCGCCGTAGCCGACGGCGCCGTTGTTGAAGCAGATCAGGTCCCCGGCGAGCTTCTTGCCGTCGACCACGCACTCGGGGACCTGGGTCCAGATCACGTTGTTGACGATGTGGTGCATGCCGAGCGGGAGCAGGGCGCGGTTGATCATGCCGTAGATCCCGGCGCCGAGCTCGCTGTTGGAGGCGAGCCAGGTCCCCGAGGCGCGCACCCAGCCGCCGAGCACCGGCCAGACGAAGCCGAGGAGCACGCCGATCACGAGCCCGGCGAAGGCGGTGAGGATCGGCACCAGGCGGCGCCCGCCGAAGAAGGCCAGCCAGGTCGGCAGCTTGGTGCGGTGGTAGCGCTGCCAGAGCAGCGCCGAGACCAGGCCCATGACGATGCCGCCGAGCACCCGGGTCGGGTTCTGCGCGCCCAGGTTCAGGACCGCGTCGGGGACGCCGGGGGTGGCCCTGTCGAACACCTCCGTGGTGATGGACTGCCTCAGGTCGGCGTCGAAGAGGATGAAGAACATGTTCATGCTGACGGCGTGGAAGACCAGGTAGCCGACGAGCGCGGCCAGGGCGGTGGAGCCGTCGGCCTTGCGGGCGAACCCGATGGCGACGCCGATCGCGAACAGGATGGGCAGGTTGTCGAACAGGGCGCCGCCCGCGGTGCCGACGACGCGGGCCACGTCGTCGAGCAGGGCGCTGTCGGTCCGGCCCAGGAGGTCGTCCTGCCCGAGCCTGAACAGCAGGCCCGCGGCGGGCAGGACCGCGATCGGCAGCATCAGGGAACGTCCCAGGCGCTGGAGCACGCCCATCGCGGCGGAGCCGGACGACTGGGCGGCGGGCAGGCCCGCGTCCGCCGAGGAAGGGCTCATCGGGCTTTCCTCCAGGGGCTGGAAGGGAGGAGGGCTGCGAAGGGGGCGGTCGCGCGGGACCGGACGGGACGTGACGGCGGCGGTGCGGAGCCGGGCGGTGATCGGAACGGGCTGGTGGAGAGTGTGGCCGGAGCGGGTGAGGCGCCGGTGGAGCCGGGCGGTGATCGGAGCGGGCGGGCCGTGGTCGCGGCCGGAGCGGGTGAAGGGCCGGGGGGCGGTGATCGGAGCGGGTGGGTCGCGGTCGGAGCGGGTGAGGCGCCGCCGGGGCCGGGTGGTGGCCGGAACGGGCGCGGCGGGCAGGACGTGGTCGGGCGGGCGGGCATCGGGATCAGGCGCGGCGGGCCGGTATCTCCAGGATCGTACGGAGCTGGTAGCGGTCGGCGCGATAGGTGGACACCCCGAGTTCGGCGCAGACACCTCCCGCGAAGGAGCGCCGCTGGAGCAGCAGCACGGCCCCGCCGCGCGGTAACTTCAGCAGGTCGGCGTCCCCGGGGTCGGCGATGCCGCCGTCGATGGTGAGCTCGCCGGCGTCGAGCACCAGGCCGTAGCGGGTCTCCAGGAGGGCGTACAGGGAGCGGCCCGTCAGGTCGTGGGTGTCGAGGTCGGGCGCGAGGGAGACGGGGATGTGGGCCCGCTCGATGCACATGGGCTCGTCGGCCGCGGTCCGCAGCCGCTCGATGAAGTGAACCTCGTCACCCGGCTGGATGCCGAGTTCCCTGGCCAGGTGCGCGCTCGCCCTGACCACCCGCCGGTCCAGGTCGCGGGAGCCGGGTTCCATGCCCCTGGCGCGCATCTCGTCGCTGAAGGAGGTGAGCCGCAGGGACATCTCGATCTTGGGGCGGGCCACGAACGTGCCCTTGCCCGCCACCCGCTGGAGCCTGCCCTCGGAGACCAGGTGGTCCACGGCCTGCCGGACGGTCATGCGGGACAGCCCGAAGCGCTGGCACAGCTCGCGTTCGGACGGGATCGCCGTGCCGATCGCCAGCTCGTTGTTCTCGATGAGATCGAGCAGGATCTCCCGGAGCTGGAAGTATTTGGGCACCGGGCTGTCCGGATCGATCTGGGCCACAGGATCCTCCCCCCTCGATCTGAGATGTCGCATGAGTTATGGTTCGTACTGGTCTAGTCCGGACTAGACCACAGGCCGGAAAAGGGTGTCAACGTACGGACCGGAGACGGATCGATAACGGCCCGGTCTCGTCCGTCCGAACCGAAGGATGAGCGCGAGATGACGACCAAGATGCGCAGCGAGATCGCCGAGCAGCCCGCCGCGCTGCGAGCCACGCTCGACGCCCTCCTCCCCAGGATCGGGGAGGTGGAGCGGCTCGCGGGGCAGACCCGCCAGCTGCTGTTCATCGCCCGTGGCACCTCCGACAACGCCGCAGTCTACGGTCGCTACCTGGCTGAGGCCCACACGGGCAGGCTCTCCACCCTCGCCGCTCCCTCGATCGCGACGACCTACCGGCGCAGGCTGGACCTCGACGGCGTCCTTGCCGTCGCCCTGTCCCAGTCGGGCAGGACCGAGGAGATCGTCGAGACCCTCGCGTGGGCGAAGGACTGCGGGGCCAAGACCGTGGCCATCACCAACGGCGGCGAGCAGAGCCCCCTGGCCCAGGCCGCGGACCTCGCCCTGTGCACGGTCGCGGGCGAGGAGAAGGCCGTCCCGGCCACCAAGACCTACACCACCCAGCTCGCCGCGCTCGCCGTGCTGGCCCTCGGGCTCGGCGCGAACGTCGACGCCGCCGACCTGCAGCGGGTACCGGACGCGGTCGAGAAGCTGGTCGGCGACCCGGGTGACCTGGAGGCGATCGTCGAGGGCCTGGCCGACAAGCCGGGCGTCGTGGTCTCCGGCCGGGGACTCGCCTTCTCCACCGCGCTGGAGCTGGCGCTCAAGCTCAAGGAGGCGTGCTACCTGCACGCCATGGGCCTGTCGTACGCCGACCTGCTGCACGGCCCGATCGCCGTGGTCGACGAGGACACCCCGGCCATCCTGGTCGCGGCGGGCGAGGGCCCGACCCTGGCCGGCACCGTGGCGCTCGCCGAGCGGGTGACGGGCGCGGGCGCCTCGGCCTACACGGTCGGCGGCGGCACCGCCCTGTCCTCGGTCTCCACCGCTGCGCTGAACGGCCCCGACCTTCCCGAGTGGGTCGCCCCGCTGGGCCTCATCGTCCCCGGTCAGCTGCTCACCGAGGCGCTCGCGCGGCGGCTGGGGATCGACCCCGACGCCCCTCGCGGTCTCAACAAGGTGACGCAGACCGACTGATCGCGACATGTCCTTTAGCCTGGTCATAGCCTTGGGAACAGGGTGATCACATCTGGAGGGCGACATGGCGGCCGACGCCGACGCGATCATCGCTGGACTCGGTGGTGCGGACAACATCATCGAGATCGAACCGTGCATCACCCGGCTGCGCACCGAGGTGCGCGACGCCTCCAAGGTCGACCAGGTGGCACTGAGGGCGGCCGGCGCGCACGGCGTGATGGCGGCGGGCAACGTCGTCCAGGTGGTGGTGGGTCCCGAGGCCGACACGATCGCCAGCGACATCGAGGACATCATGGGCTGAGCGGGGCCGGACGACGGCCGACGTCGGCTGATCAGGGCTGACGGGAGCCGGCGGAGGCCGACAGGGGCCGACAGGGACCGGCGAGGGCCGGCGAGGGCCGGCGAGGGCCGGCGAGGGCGGGGTGCGCCCGGGACGGCACACGCGGTCGGCCGGGCGCGCGGACGGGCCGTCCTCGCGGGCGGCGGCATGCCGAGGGGGGTGCGGTGACCACAGTTCTGGCACCGGTCGCGGGGGTGGCCGTGAGGCTCGGCTCGGTGCCCGACCCGGTCTTCTCCGAGGGGCTGGTCGGGCCCGGCATGGCGATCGAGCCGGACAGGGCGCCCGGCCGGGTGCTCTCTCCCATCGCGGGCACCATCGTCAAGCTGCACCCGCACGCGTTCGTGGTCGTCGGCGACGACGGCCGGGGGGTCCTCGTCCACCTGGGCATCGACACGGTCGAGCTCAGGGGTGAGGGGTTCGAGCCGCTGGTGGCCGAGGGCGACCGGGTGGGCGCCGGGCAACCGGTGGTGGCGTGGGACCCGGCCGGGATCGAGGCGGGCGGGCGCTGCCCGATCTGCCCGGTCGTGGCGCTGGACGCCGCCGCGGGCGCCGTCACCGGCCTCGCCACGGGGGCCGTCGACGCCGGTGACGAGCTTTTCGAGTGGAGCGATCCGGGCGATCCGGCCTGAGGTCGCTCGGGTCCGGTCACGAGGCGTCAGTGACGAGGCCGGGAGCCAAGAGCCGATCACGGGGCACCGGCGACGAGGCCGGGAGCCAAGAGCCGATCACAGGGCACCGGCCGCGAGGCCGGGAGCCGGGAGTGGGGAAGAGAGTGGGAACGACAGTGGGACCGCCCAGGAAAGCGGCGCTCTTCGATCTGGACGGGACGCTGATCAACAGTGAGCGGCGGAGCATGGCCGCGTGGTCGATGCTGCTCGACAACCACGGAGTGGTCCACGACGAGGTCGTGCTGCGCGGGTTCATGGGACGGCGCGGGCGCGACGTCCTGACCGAGAGGGCCCATCTCTTCCCCGGCAAGCGGATCGACGACCTGATCGAGGAGGCGTTCTCCTTCCACGACCATCCCGGCCTGCCCGACATCGTGCCGGTGCCCGGCGCCGCCGAGCTGGTCCGCAGGGTCGCGGCGTACGGTTCGCCGATCGCCGTCGTCACCTCCGCCGGCCGTGACTGGGCCGAGGAGCGGCTGGCGCAGGTCGGCATCCGCGACCTGCTGGAGACGATCGTCTCCGCCCACGACGTGACCGTGGGCAAACCGGACCCCGAGGGGTTCCTCCTCGCCGCCGCGCGCCTGTCGGTCGATCCGGCACACTGTGTGGCGTTCGAGGACTCCATCGCCGGGATCGCGGCGGCCAAGGCGGCGGGCATGGCGTGTGTGGGAATAGCGACCACGCACCCGGGCACTGAGCTGACCGGGGCCGATCTCGTGGTCGCGGACCTGACGGGGGTCGACTGGCCCCTGCCGACCATCAATGATCCCGCGGTCTAGACCGCGGGCGAACTTCCGGGAGGAACACGTGGCCGAGCGCCAAGTCACCGTCAAGTCGGAGGTCGGCCTGCACGCCCGGCCCGCCGCGACGTTCGTCCAGACGGCGGCCAAGGCGTCCCTGGACGTCACCGTCGCCAAGGCGGGCGGTGAGCCGGTGAACGCCAAGAGCATCCTGGCCGTCCTCTCCCTCGACGTCAGGGAAGGCGACACGGTGGTGATCAGAGCGGAGGGCGAGGGAGCCGACGAGCTTCTCGACCAGCTGGCGGCCATCGCGTCGGCGCCGTGAACACCCTCACCGGGGTGGGGGTGAGCCCCGGGGTCGGTGTCGGTCCCGCCCACGTGCTCGCGTACGAGGCGACCGTCCCGGCCCCGGGCTCCCGGCACGGCGGGACCGCCGAGGACGCCGCCGCGGAGCTGGCCCTGGCGGGGCGGGCGCTGGAGCGGGTCGCCGCCGACCTGGAGGGGCGGGGGGCCCGCGCCGGCGGTGAGGCCGGGGAGATCCTGGAGGCGCAGGCCATGATGGCCCGCGACCCCGGCCTGGCGGACGGCGTGGCCGCGCTGGTCGAGGCGGGCACCGCCGCGGCCCGCGCGGTCTACGAGGCGTTCGGCCACTACCGCGACATGCTCGCCGCCGCCGGAGGGTACCTCGGCGAGCGCGTCGCCGACCTGGACGACATCAGGGACCGCGCCATCGCGGTGATCGAGGGCCGTCCCCTGCCCGGCGTGCCCGAGGGCACCGGGGAGCCGTACGTCCTCGTCGCCCGTGACCTGGCGCCCGCCGACACGGCGCTGCTGTCTCCCGACGTGGTGGCGGCCTTCGTCACCGAGCAGGGCGGCCCGACCAGCCACACCGCGATCCTCGCCCGCGCCATGGGGGTGCCGGCCGTGGTGGCCTGCCCGGGGGCGACCTCGATCGCGCAGGGCACGCCGGTGCTGGTCGACGGGGCCTCCGGCCTCGTACGGCCCGCGCCCTCCGGCGAGGAGGTCCTCGAAGCGCGCAACGCCGCCGCGGCACGGGAGGCCGTGCTGGCCTCCGCCACGGGGCCGGGGACGACCGCCGACGGGCACGCCGTGCCGCTGCTCGCCAACATCGGCGGGCCCCGCGACGTGGCGGCCGCGCTGGAGCACGGGGCCGAGGGGGTCGGGCTCTACCGGACCGAGTTCCTCTTCCTCGACCGGGCCGAGGCGCCCTCGGCGGCGGAGCAGGAGGCCGCCTACCTGGAGGTGCTGGACGCCTTCCCCGGCGGCAAAGTGACCGTGCGGACGCTCGACGCGGGGGCCGACAAGCCCCTCGCCTTCCTGGCGCCGGGAGAGCACGAGCCCAACCCGGCGCTGGGGGAGCGGGGGCTGCGGCTGTTCAGGACACATCCGGAGATCATGGACACCCAGCTCGCCGCCCTGGCCGCGGCGGCCGCGCGCTCGACGGCGAGGCTCCAGGTGATGGCGCCGATGGTGGCCACCGCCGAGGAGGCCGCCTGGTTCGCCGACGCCTGCGACGCGGCGGGGCTGCCGTCCGCGGGAGTGATGGTCGAGATACCGTCGGCGGCCCTGCGCGCCTCCGACCTGGCCGTCCGGGCGGGCTTCCTCTCCGTCGGCACCAACGACCTGGCCCAGTACGCCCTCGCCGCCGACCGGCAGCTGGGGGCGCTGACCGGGCTCCAGGACGCCTGGCAGCCCGCCCTGCTCGACCTGGTCGCGCTGGCCGCGGCGGGCGCCGCCGGGCGCGGGAGGCCGTGCGGGGTCTGCGGTGAGGCCGCGGCCGACCCGGCCCTGGCCTGCGTGTTCGTCGGGCTCGGGATCACGTCGCTGTCGATGTCGGCTCCGGCGCTGCCCGCCGTACGGGCCGCGCTGTCGCGCCACACGCGGCAGCAGTGCCACCTGGCCGCCGACGCCGCGCGGGCCGCCTCCTCCCCGGAGGACGCGCGCGCCGAGGCGCGCTCGCACCTGCCGGGCCTTGCCGGACTGGCGCTGTGACGTGGGCGGACTTCCCTCATGGGTGACGTACGGGCCGGGAGGGCCGCCGGTGACCGGATGGACGCGCGGGCAGCGGGGCACGGACCCGGATAGCGTAAGCGGCATGGCTCGGTGGAGACGTGTGACGGGTATCGCAGTGATCGCGACGATGGCGGCCGGATGTGCCGGGACGGGGAGGAGCGCTCCGCCCGCGTCCGGTGCCACGCGGGCGGGAGAGACCTCCGCGAGCGCCGACGCGGCGGTACCCGCCAGGTCCTCCGAGGCGTCCGCCCCTCCCGCGGCCTCCGCGACGCTGGACGCGGCGGGGGTGGAGGGCGTGCTCGCCTCGATGAGCGTGGAGGAGAAGGTCGGCCAGCTCTTCATGCCCGTGCTGTACGGCCCGTCGGCCGACACGGTGTCGGGGGAGAACCAGGCGCGGTTCGGGGTGGACACCCCGGCGAAGATGGTCGCCCGCTACCGCCCCGGCGGGGTGATCCTCTTTCCCTGGGCGGGCAACGTCAAGAACGTCCGGCAGATCGTGGCGCTGACCAACGGGCTGCAGAAGGCGTCCCCCGAGATCCCGCTGCTGATCGGCACCGACCAGGAGAACGGCAAGGTCTCCCGCCTCGCCCCGCTGGTCACCCCCCTGCCGGGGGCGTCGGTGATCGGCGCGACCCGCGACGTCTCGCTGGCACGCAGGGCCGCGAAGGTGACCGGCACCGAGCTGCGCGCCCTGGGCGTCAACCTCGACTTCGCACCCGTCGCCGACGTCAACCTCAACCCGCGCAACCCGGTGATCGGCCCGCGCGCGTACGGCTCCGACCCCAAGAAGGTCGCGCCGATGGTCGCCGCCGCCGTGCAGGGCTTCCACGACGCGGGCATCGGGGCCACGGCCAAGCACTTTCCCGGCCACGGCGACACCGGTGTCGACAGCCACACCGGCCTGCCGGTGATCAAGCACTCCCGTTCCCAGTGGAACAGGCTGGACGCCCCGCCGTTCGCCGCCGCCATCGACAAGGACGTCGACGCGATCATGAGCGCGCACGTCGTGATGCCGGAGCTCGATCCCTCGGGCGACCCGGCCACCCTGTCCAAGCCGATCCTGACCGGGTTGCTCCGGGAGAAGCTCGGCTTCGACGGGGTCGTCTCGACCGACGCGCTGGACATGGCGGGGGTACGCAAGAAGTACAAGGACGGGGAGGTCGCGGTACGGGCGATCCAGGCCGGGGTGGACCTGCTGCTCATGCCGCCGGACTACCGCGAGGCCCACCGGGCGCTGCTGGCCGCGGTGGCGTCCGGGAAGATCTCCCGAGCCCGGCTCGACCAGTCCGTCCGGCGGCTGCTGAAGCTGAAGGCCGCTCGCGGCCTGCTGGACGAGGCGCCGATCGCCGACCCGGCGAAGGCCGAGCGGGTGCTCCGCTCGGCCGAGCACCTCAAGGTCGCCCGGCTCATCACCTCGAAGGCCCGCTGAGTCACCCCAGGGGCTCGCGGGCCTGCCGAGTCACCTCGGGAGCCCGCTGAGAAGGAGGATCAGGGGGCCCCTGGCACGAGGTCCGGTCAGGCGAGCTGGAGGTTGCCGGTCCTGGCCAGGGAGATGACGAGCGACTGGATGATGCGGGTGAGCAGGGCCTCGATCAGCATGACGGCCGCCTTGGCGAGCACGGTGGAGATGAATCCGGACATAACAACCTCACAGGGAGAAAGAGCACTTAAGGCGATAATTCACACCAAGAGAGTCTAAGTCACCAGTCATGAGGTTTCTGTTTGGTGAACGTTCGGTGACGTTCCGCGTGTGGACGCCTGGAAGGCCACCCCGGCGGCCGTCGTGGTGGCGGCGCTCCCCAGGGCGATGGTCCACCCCACGGGCCCCAGATAGTGGCAGCCGAAGAACCGGCAGAGCCCCGGGACCGAGACGGCCGTGCCCAGGGCGCCCAGGGACACGAGCGAGGCCAGCACCACCAGGCGATCCCGGCTGCTCAGGGCCAGGGTCTGCATCAGCTGCGACGCCACGAGCGCGACCAGCCCCATGGAGTCCGCCCGCCCGCGCGTACCGGTCACCCGGCCGATCGCCCAGGCCAGGCCCGCCGCGCTCGCCGTGGTGGCGGCGCGCAGGTAGATGTCGCGGGTCAGGGAGGCGCCCAGCGAGGCCTCCGGCCCCTCGTCCAGCAGTTTCTCCGGGCTGGTGGCAGTCGGAGGCCGGGAGGCCACCGCCATCGCGGGCAGCATGTCGGTGAGCAGGTTGACCAGCAGCAGCTGCCGGGCGTTCAGCACGTTCCCGCCGCTGACCAGGCTGGATCCGACCGCGAAGGCGATCTCGCCGATGTTGCCGCCGAGCAGGATGCTGAGGGCGTCGCGGACCGAGCCCCACATCGCCCTGCCCTCGATGATCGCGTCGACGATCGTCTCGATGCGGTCGTCGGTCACGACGATGTCGGCCGCCGCCCGCGCCGCGGGGGTGGCGCGGGATCCGAGGGCGATGCCCACGTCCGCGCCCCGGATCGCGGGGGCGTCGTTGGCGCCGTCGCCGGTGACCGCGACGACCTTGCCGGTCCGGCGCAGGCAGCTGACGATCCGCGCCTTGTGCGCCGGGGTGGTCCTGGCGAAGACCGTCACGTCCGGCAGTGCCTCCACCAGGGTGTCGTCGTCCATCTCGTCCAGCTCGGGCCCCGTCATGATCCGTCCGCCGTTCAGCACGTTCAGCTCGGCGCCGATCGCCTCAGCCGTGCTCGGGTGGTCACCGGTGATCATGACGATGCGCACGCCCGCCCGCGTGAGGCGGCCGACGCTCTCCGCGGCCGTGGGCCGTACGGGGTCGGCCAGGCCGAGGAAGCCGAGGAAGCACAGGTCCTGGATGCGGGACTCGTCGAGGTCGCGGCGGTCGGAGGCGGGGCGCTCCGCGACCGCGAGCACCCGGTAGCCCTGCCGGGCGAGCTGGTCGAGCTCCTTCTCGATCTCCGCCACGAGGTGGTCCACGAGAGGGACCACCTGACCGTCGCGGAGGATGGACGTGCACCGGGTGATCATGATCTCGGGGGAGCCCTTGACGCTCAGCAGCGAGCCGGAGGCGTCCTTGCCGAGCACGGCGTGGTAGCCGCGTCCCGGCTCGAAGGGGAGCTCGTCGACCCGCTCCCAGCTCCCGTTCCCCTTCTCGGTCACGCCCACCTGCTCGGCGCCCTTCAGCACGGCGCGGTCGGTGGGGTGCGGGATGGGGCGCCCCTCGTCGTGCCGCGGGCACGCGCGCGTCCCCACGGTCACGATGTGCCGCAGCTCGGGCGTGAGGTCCTCCAGGGTGCGCTCGTCCTGCGCGTCCGAGACGCACCGCAGGCTGATGCGCCCCTCGGTGAGGGTCCCCGTCTTGTCGAAGCACAGGACGTTGACCCGGCCGAGGGCCTCGATCGTGGAGGGGTTGGGCACCAGGGTGTTACGGGTCGACAGCCGCCGGGCGGAGGCGAGCTCCGCGACCGAGGCGACGAACGGCAGCCCTTCCGGTACGGCGGCGACGGCGAGGCTCACCGCCGGTGCGAGCGCCTGCGGCACGGAGTTGCCGCGCAACAGGTCGGCGGCGAGCAGGACGACGCCGGACCCGACCGCGACCGGGAGGACCCGACGGCTCAGCTCACGCAGCCGCAGCCGCACGCCCGTGACCGGAGGCTCCTCCGAGGCGAGCCTGGCGGTCCTGGCCGCCTCGGTCGTCTCTCCCGCCGCGACCACCACGGCCAGCCCGCTGCCGGCCGCCACCGTCGTCCCCTCGTAGACCATCGAGCTGCGGTCGGCGATGGCGGGCGAGTTGACGGGCTCCGGCGACTTGGTGACGAGCTGGGACTCGCCGGTCAGGGCGGCCTCGTCGATCTCCAGGCCCACAGCCTTGAGCACGCGGCAGTCGGCCGGCACGGTGTCGCCCGCGCGCAGCTCGATCACGTCGCCGGGTACGAGGTCGTCGACGGTCGCGGTCAGCTGCTCGTAGGGCCGGGTGGCGCTCGCCTTCTCGTGGGAGCCGCCCTTGGCGGAGCGAGCCGCGCTCGCCTTCTCCGCCGTGCCGGCCTTTCCCGCCGCGCCCGCCTTCTCCCGGGGGCGGCGCAGGCGTACGGGAATCGCCACCGCCTCGGTCAGGCGGTGCAGCGCCCGGTCGGCGCTGTAGCGCTGGCCCCCTCCGATGAGCGCGTTGGCGAGCACGACCGCGCCTATCATCACCGAGTCGGAGACCGAGCCGACCAGGGCCGACAGGCCCGCCCCGGCCGCCAGGACGGGGGTCAGCGGGTTGGCCAGCTCCTCGGCGGACACGCGGAGCAGCGAATCGGGGCCCTGGGGCTCTCCCGAGCCCGTGGAGGACCTGCGCCGCGCGGCCTCGGCCTCGCTGATCCCGCTGACCGACGAGCCCAGCAGGGCCAGGACCTCCTTGGCGGGCATCGCGTGCCAGGGAGTCCGGTCGACCCGGATCGGCGCGGTCTCCCGCCCGGCGTGCCAGCCCGCCCAGCCGCCCGTGACGAGGGTGGCCACCGACGTGCAGCTGCTCGCGAGCTGCGCCTTGTGCTGCGACTCCTCCGCGGGCCCGAGGGTCGCCAGCACGCCTCCGGCGGCGGTTCCCGCGGCGGTGAGCCACACGCAGCGCTCGCTCGTCTTCCTCGCCGGCCCCAGGCAGCTCAGGAGCAGGTGGACCTCCTCGAGCTCGGCGATCACGTCCGCGTCCCAGGGCACCCGGCCCGAGCCGCGCAGCACGCCGATGCCCAGGTCGGCCTGGGCCAGCGCGGCCATGCGGCGCGCCGACACCACGGCGACCCCGTGGCCGTCCGCCTGGAGGGCACGGACCGACCGGGCCAGCCGGGAACCGCCCGGCACGATCTCGTCGATGCCGAGCCGCAGGCCGAGTTCCTCGCCGCCTCCCGCGAGCGCCACGGCGCCCGCGCCCCGGGCCGCGGCGACGATCGCGTCGGCCAGCGGGTCGACCAGCGGTGCCAGGCCGACCAGGGCGGCCGGAACACCGTCCCTCGTCACGCGGACGGCCCGGATCCCCCGGGCCTCCCAGTCCTCGGCCTCCGCCGCGACGAGCCCGGCCGGGCCCGCGAGGGGCTCGGCCTTCCACGCGTCGCGTGCCCGCCGCGCGCCGGGGTCGTCGAGGTCGAGCAGGGTGAGGAGCCGCGCGCGCAGCCCGTCGAGGCCCTCGCCGTTCGCGGCGTCCAGGGCGCCGAGGGGAACGATGCGCTCGATCTCCCACGAATCCGTGCCGAGCACGTCGGCGTCGAGGACGACCGTGTCGACGCCGTCCATGCGGCGCAGGGCGCGTTCGTTGAGAACGATCGCGCCGCGTCTCGCCAGGGCGCGCCCGATCGCGGCGGCGAAGAACTCGCGGCCCAGTTTCGCGGCCTTGGGCGTCGTCGCGGTGAGCATGGCGACGGCACGGGCGTGGCCGTCGCCGAGAAGGTACGTCAGCCCGGAGGCACCGGCCGCCACCGGGCTCCCGACACGCTCGAACCGCTCCACGGGGCTGTGGGCCAAGGGGGCGGGACGCGGTTTCCCGGCCGTGCGGATGTGGCGGTAGGAGCCCTTTCGCGACGCCAGTTCGTGCTGGCGCGCCTCCCAGGCCCGCAGCGTGTCGCGCGCCTCGATGTAGCGGCTGGTCGCGGTGACCGACTGGACGACCATCCCCACCCGGCGAAGCGCCAGCGTGTGGGTGATGATGTTCGCCGTCGTGAACAGGGTGACGGTGGCCGGGCCGCCGAGGCGGTGTTCCAGCTCGTGGCGGACCCTGGGAGTGGACTCGGCCAGGCCCAGCAGGGCGGGAAAGATCGGTGGGACCGAGGGTGCGCGCACCGCGTGCCCGGCGAACGCCATGCCCGCCCCGACCAGGCTCGCGCCGAGCCGGATGCCGGCCCGGGTGTGCCGTTCCACCAGCCTGGCGGTGTGGTGTTTCACCAGTTGGGAAGCGAGGAACCCCTGCTCGGGGGATCCGGGGGATCCGGCCTCGTCTTCCGTGCCCTCGGCTTCCCCGGCGTCTTCTATGTCCTCTGTGTCTTCTGTGTCCTCGTCCAGGTCGTAGCCGTCGGTCAGATCATCGTCATCGTCGTCGTCCCCCAGGTCCTCGCCGTCGAGCGCCTCGATGATCGACAGCAGCTTCTCCATGTCGATCGATCCCGGGTCGCAGCCCACGAAGATGGAGCCGAGGACGCCGTTGACCTCCGCCCGCTCGATTCCCTCCAGCTTCAGCAGCGCGTTCTCCAGCCGCCGGGCCCTCGGTTCGCTGCCCGGTGAGCCGATCGCGTGCAGGTCGACATGGAGCCCTCCGGGGCAGGCCCGTTTCCCGCGCGAACGCGGCAGGGCGTTCATGACCGCGGCGGGCACGACCTTGATCGCGTCGGGTACGACGTTCCAGAGGGTTTCCGCGGGTACGGACAGCAGGCGGGGCACGAACATTCAGATCTCCGGCAGGCAAGATGACGGGGCCGATCAGGCCTTGGTTACGCGTGGCCTGATCGGCCCCATCGCTGCGATTACTTGGACGATCTTCCGCGGGCCGAACTTCCCGCCCGGGAGGTGGCGCCCGCGGTGCGGGAAGCGGACGCCGAGGCCCGTGACGTGGGCGTCGCGGTCCGTCGCGACGCGGACGTCGTGGCCCGGGACGCGGGCTTCGTGGTCCGCGAAGCGGGCTTCGCCGTCCGTGCGGCGGGCCTCGCGGTCCTGGGCGCGGGCTTCGTGGCCCGGGACGCGGTGGCGGCCCGTGAGCGCGCGGTGGCCGTGGTGGCCCGGGAACCGGTGCTCGCGGTTCGCGAGCCGGCCGCCGACGTGCGCGACGCGGGCCTCGTGGTCCGCGAGGTGGTTCCTCCCGTACGGGAGGTGGTTCCTCCCGTGCGAGAGGTGGTGCTCTTCGCCCGGGAGGCGGTGGCACCCGTCGCCCGGCTCGTGGTGCCCGTGGTGCCGGTCGTCCGTGAGGCGGTGGTACCGCCTGTCCGGCTCGTGGCACCCGCGGCGCGGGACGCGGGCCTCGTGGTCCGTGAGGTGGTGCTCGTGGCGCGCGATGTGGTGCTCCGGGTGCGCGAGGTGGGGCTCTTGGCCCGGCTCGTGGTGCCCGTCGCGCGGCTCGTGGTGCCCGTCGCGCGGGACGTGGCGCCTGTGGCGCGTGACGCGGCACCGGTCGCCCGGCTCGTGGTGCCCGTGGCGCGCGATGTGGCGCTCCGGGTCCGCGAGGTGGTGGTGCCCGTCGCGCGGCTCGTGGTGCCCGTGGCGCGCGATGTGGCGCTCCGGGCCCGCGAGGTGGTGCCTCCTGCGCGTGAGGTGGTGCTCGTGGCGCGCGATGTGGTGCTCCGGGTGCGCGAGGTGGGGCTCTTGGCCCGGCTCGTGGTGCCCGTCGCGCGGGACGTGGCGCCTGTGGCGCGTGACGCGGCACCGGTCGCCCGGCTCGTGGTGCCCGTGGCGCGCGATGTGGCGCTCCGGGTCCGCGAGGTGGTGGTGCCCGTCGCGCGGCTCGTGGTGCCCGTGGCGCGCGATGTGGCGCTCCGGGCCCGCGAGGTGGGGCTCTTCGCCCGCGAGGTCGTACCGGACGTCCGGGACGTCGAACCGGCTGTCCGGCTCCGGGACGTGGAGCCCGTGGAGCCTGTGGAGCGTGACGCGGCACCGGTCGCCCGGGAGGCGGCGGTACCCGCCGCGCGGGTCGCGGTGCCGGCCACCCGGCTCGCCGCACCCGCGGTGCGGGACGCGGCGGTGCCCGCGGCCCGGGACACCGTGCTCGCGGCCTTGGACGCGGTGCGTGACGCGGCCGATGTCGTACGGGACGCCGGAGTGGTCCGGGACCTGGACGTCGAACCGGTCGTCCGGGATCCGGATGTCGAACCGGTCGTCCGGGATCCGGATGTCGAACCGGTGGACCGGGATCCGGATGTCGAACCGGTGGACCGGGATCCGGATGTCGAACCGGTGGACCGGGATCCGGATGTCGAACCGGTGGACCGGGATCCGGATGTCGAACCGGTGGACCGGGATCCGGATGTCGAACCGGTGGACCGGGATCCGGATGTCGAACCGGTGGACCGGGACGCGGAGCCTCCGGATCCGGAGGTGGTCGTCGAGGAGCCGGACGCGGAGATCGCGGGTCTGGAGGCCGGACTCGACGACCGGCCCTTTCCGCGAGCACGCTGCGCGATCACCGTTCCGACCCCGATGGCGGCCGCTACCGGCCATTCGAGCAACCCCGCCACCGCGAGCGCGCCGAGCCCTCCGTAGTAGACGATGCGCTCGGCCGGAGGAAGGAACGACTTGGCCGTGTCGACGGCCTGTCCCGCCTCCTGCCTGCTGACGTGCGGCATGTGAACATGCGGCGGTCGTAGCTGCACGGTCAGCATCGGAAGCTTGAGCGTTAGCGAGTTGCCGTCCTGTTTCCTGCTTGCCTGGGCATGCGTGGTGGACGTTGCGGGTGTGGTCGGTCTCTGCGCCGTACGGGCGCGTGACCGGCTCGTCTGAGCTACTGCCATGATCCCTCCTCATGGGAACCGAGGGAAGGTGCAAATGGAGCCCGCAGGAGGTCGATCATGCCTTCTACGTGCGGTTATATGGCCGGAGTGCCATTCTCGTAATCTTCCTCGTATTGGGGCCGCGAAACGCGTAACGCTCGCTGAATCGGATGTTAGGGGATGAATCTCCGGACAGTCTGTCCCTGAGTGTCCGTTTCGAGATGATTTAGGAGAGGTACGGCTTGAGCTCGCGGCGCGCCACGGTGCGGAGGTGGACCTCGTCCGGGCCGTCGAAGATGCGCATCGCGCGTGCCTGCGCGTACATCGTCGCGAGGGGGACGTCGTCGGACAGTCCCATGCCGCCGTGGACCTGGATGGCGCGGTCGATGACGTCGCAGGCCATCCTCGGGGCGACCACCTTGATGGCGGATATCTCCGAGGCCGCGGCCTTCGCGCCGACCGTGTCAATCATCCACGCGGCCTTCAGGGTGAGCAGCCTGGCCTGATCGATGGCGAGCCGCGACTCGGCGATCTGCTGCTGAACCACACCCTGCTGCGCCAGCGTCTGGCCGAAGGCCACCCGGTTGGCGGCGCGGGCGCACATCAGCTCCAGTGCGCGCTCGGCCATCCCGATGGCGCGCATGCAGTGGTGGATGCGGCCGGGACCGAGACGGGCCTGCGCGATGCGGAAGCCGTCCCCCTCCTCCGCGACGAGGTTCGCGGCGGGCACCCGGGCGTCGGTGAAGACGATCTCGGAGTGGCCGTGCTGCTCCTGGTAGCCGAAGAGCGGCAGGTGGCGTACGACCTCGACGCCCGGCGTGTCCATCGGGACCAGGATCATCGACTGCTGGCGGTGCGGGGGGCCGCCGGGGTCGGTCTTGCCCATCACGATCAGGATCTCGCAGCGCGGGTCGGCCACCCCGGTGATGAACCACTTGCGGCCGTTGACGACGTACTCGGAGCCGTCGAGCGTGATGGAGGTGGCGATGTTGGTGGCGTCGCTGGAGGCCACCGCGGGCTCGGTCATCGCGAACGCCGAACGGATCTCGCCCGCGAGCAGCGGCTTGAGCCACCGCTCCCGCTGCTCGGGCGAGCCGAACATGTGCAGGACCTCCATGTTCCCGGTGTCGGGGGCCGCGCAGTTCAGCGCCTCGGGGGCGAGGTCGATGGAGCGGCCGGTGACCTCGGCCAGGCTGGCGTAGTCGAGCACCGACAGGCCCGACTCGGCGGGCAGGAACAGGTTCCAGAGACCGCGCGAGCGTGCCTCGGACTTGAGCTCCTCCACCACCGGCGGCAACTCGTGGCTGTCGTGCCCCCGGGTCCGGCGCCACGCGTGGTAGACCGGCTCCGCCGGGTAGACGTGGGTGGTCATGAAGTCGGTCAGATTGGCGAGGTATTCCTGCGCCTTGTCGCTGAGCGCGAAGTCCATGGCGGCCAGTTTGGCACCACCCCTTCTTCGGCCGTCCACCGGTCCACGCCTACTCTGGAACCCGTTTCATCGAGGAGGACAGATGCTGAAGGGCGTGCTGATCGACTGGGGTGGCGTGCTCACGGTCGGTCTCGCCGAGGCGATCGCCGAGTGGATCGTCGCCGAGAATCTCGACGAGGCCCACTACCGCGAGGTGATGCGCGAGCTCATCGTGCACGCGTACGAGAACTCCAGGAACGGCGAGAACATGATTCACGCCCTGGAGCGCGGAGAGATCTCCGGCCTGGACTTCGAGCGCGACCTGGCGGCCAGGCTGATCACCGTGGACGGTGTGCCGCTGGTCGCCGAGGGGCTGCTGACCAGGATGTTCTCCCGCTTCCACCGGGTCGAGCCGATGTACGAGATGCTCCGCGAGGCCCGTGCCGCGGGGCTGCGCACCTGCCTGCTCTCCAACTCCTGGGCGAACGAGTACCCCCGCGAGGGCTGGGAGGACGTCTTCGACGAGGTCGTCATCTCCGGAGAGATCGGCATGCGCAAGCCCGAGCCGAGGATCTTCGAGTACGCACTCGGCAGGATCGGCCTGGCCGGGAAGGAGTGCGTGTTCGTCGACGACATCGAGGCCAACATCGAGGCCGCCCGGCGGCTCGGCATCGTCGGCGTGCACCACCGCGACCCCGAGCTGACCATCTCCGAGCTGGAGACCCTGTTCCGGGTCTCGCTCCGCTGACCCGTCCCGTCGCTCGTCTTCCCGCCCCACCGGGCACCCCGCCCGACGGGGAGCGCGGCCCGTTCCGGATCGTGTCGCTCCGCGCGGGCGATATCACCGGGGGTCGCGGTTACTGGCACACTCGATGCGTGAATCGGCGCCGGAGCGGCGCCGATGTCGGAGAGACAGATCGAGGCATGGATGCGCGTCTACCTGCCGTGTACGCTCCCGGCGCTGGCCCGCGTGGCCACCGTGGGGGAGCTCGGCCCGGCCCCGCTGACCGGCTACGCGGTGACCCCCGCGTTGATCGAGTGGTACGTCTCGGGTGACACCGAGGAACTGGAGTACGTCGCCCTGACCGAGGCGGCGAGGGATTCCCTGCGGATGCTGGCCGCCGACCGCGCCGACGGGGTGGAGGTCGCCGCACGACGGGTCGTCGTCGCCGTCGACGTGCCGGAGGGCGGCGTGAGCGCGAGCGCCGACCTGGAGGAGCGCGCCCGGGTGCGGCTCGCCGCGGCGGTCCCGCTGGGGCTGATCGCCGCCGTCCACGTGGACGACCTGTCGGCGGTGAAGGATGTCGAGGCCGCCCTCGCCGCGCTGCCCGCGGCCGACCGCGGCGACGACGACGCCCGCTTCACCGTGGACGGCGCCGAGGCCAACGAGCTCCTGTGGTACGCCACCCAGGAGATCCCCGACCTGGTCGGCTGACCTCCGCCCTCCGCCCTCCGCCCTCCGCCCTTCGCTCTTCGGCCTTCGTCCCGCGTCCTCCGTTCCCCGCCCGGAGCCCGGAGCCCGGCTGCCCCCTACCCCGGGGTCCGGCGCCCGTGTTCCCGGGGCCCGCACGCCTGGAGTCCGGCGCCCGTGTTTCCGGCGCACGCACCACCGGGGGCCTGGGGCGGGAGTCCGCGCGGCGAGCTCCCCGCGCGGGCCGGTGCCCCTGTAGCGCCGCCGCTCCGGCGGGGATTTTCGCTATTCTGGATGGCAATATGAGACACATTGTTTGGGATTGGAACGGCACGCTGTTTCACGACATCGACGCCGTCGTCGGTGCGACGAACGCGGTGTTCGAGCCGTACGGACTGGGTTCCTACGACGCCGACCGCTTCCGAGCGGTCTACACGCGCCCGATCTGGGCCGCCTACGAGCGGATGCTCGGCCGCGCCCTCGAGGACGGCGAGTGGGAGAGGCTCGACCTCGGCTTCCACGAGAGCTACCACCGGCTGATGCTGGAGTGCGAGCTGGCCGCCGACGCCCTCTCCACCCTGCAGAGCTGGGAGCGCGCGGGCGGCAAGCAGTCGCTGCTGTCCATGTGGGCGCACGAGCGGCTGGTTCCCAAGATCGCGGAATTCGGCATCGACCACCACTTCGTCCGGATCGACGGCCTGCGCGGCGACGCCGGCGGGCACAAGGCCGAATCGATGGTGGCCCACCTCGCCGCGCTCGGCATCGACCCGGCCGACGTGCTGGTGATCGGCGACAGCCTGGACGACGCGCACGCCGCCCAGCATGTCGGGGCACGCGCGGTCCTCTACACCGGCGGCATGACCAGCCGGGCCGACCTGATGGCCTTCGGCGTCCCGGTCGTCGACACCCTGGAGAACGCGCTCGACCACGCCTGACGGCCCGTCACGCGAGGGCCGCCCGTCCGCGACCTGGCGAGCACGGTCCGTCATCCGGCCTCGTGAGCACGGTCCGTCGCGCGATCCCATGAGCACGGCCCGCCACGCGACCTCGTGGGCACGGTCCGGCGCGGCTTCGCGGGAGCGACCCGGCGCGCGGCCTCACGTGCGGCCTCACGCGCGGCCTCACGAGAACCGGCAAACGGATCCTTTCGGTATCGAAGGCGGTCGCCGTGCGCCCAGGGCCTTACCCTGGGCATCCGCACCCATTCCGGGAGGCCCCCGATCAACCGCCTCGTCCTCTGGAACATCGACCTCACGCTGGTCGACGTGTCGATCGTCACCCGGGAGGCATACGCGGAGGCCTTCCGCCGTGTCACCGGAAGACCGCTGGTGAAGCTGACCCAGGCCAACGGGCGTCCCGACTCCGAGATCGTCTTCGAGATGCTCGCCATCAACGGGATCGTCGCCGAGGACGACCACCTTCCCCGGTTCCTCGACGCGCTGGCCGGGTCCTTCGGGGCGCGGCGCAGGAGCCTGGCCAAGGACGGCCGGATGATGCCCGGCGCCCGCGACGCGCTGAAGGCCGTCGCGAAACTCGACGGCGTGGTCCAGTCGGTGCTCACCGGCACGATCAAGAGCAACGCGGTGCACAAGCTGACCGCGTTCAGCCTCGACAAGCACGTCGACTTCGAGATCGGCGGCTACGGCGAGGAGGTCTATCCCAAGGCCACCCTCCTGCAGGTCGCCCAGGGCCGCGCCAAACGGAAGTACGGGGCGGTCTTCGACGGGCACAACACCGTGCTGATCGGTGACTCGGCCAGGGACGTCCAGGCCGCCAGGATCGCCGGGGCCGCGATCATCGGGGTCGCCTCGGGACGTTCCCTGCCGGCCGAGCTGCACGAGGCGGGAGCCGACGTGGTCCTGCCCGACCTCTCCAACCCCTCCGAGGTCGTCGCCGCCGTGGCCGGCCTCACCTCCCCGGCCCGGCGCGCCGGCCACTTCCCCGCGGGCCGCTGACCACCGGACCTTCGGGCCGTACGAGGCGAGCCGGCCGCCGGCCCCCACGGCAGCACGAGACAAGTCGTGCGGGGCCCTCGCCGCTGATCGGCCCCACATGTCCGGCCGGGATTCGTGTCCGTGGCGAGGCCGCTGCCCGTCCCCGGGGAGGGATTCGTACGTGGACGTCCCACACGGGGAGGCCGGAGGGTGTGTGGCCATGGGGGATGACATTCGGGTGGGGCGCCGAGAGGATGGGGCCATGGTTGAGGAAGGTGCGCCGCTCTGGGAGCCGTCCCCGGAGATCGTGAGGAACGCCAAGGTCACCCGTTACGCGGAGTGGCTGGGCAGGACCGGTGACTACGAGTCCCTGTGGCAGTGGTCGGTCGACGCCCCGGAGGAGTTCTGGACGTCGATCTGGGACTACTTCGAGGTGGTGGGGGAGCGCGGTGACGGGCCCGTCATGTCGGGGGGCATGCCCGGCACCGAGTGGTTCGCCGGGTCGACGCTGAACTACGCGGCCAACGCGCTGCGCGGGGCCGCCGACGACCCCGGGCGGCTCGCGGTGGTCTCCCGCGACGAGGCGGGCGGGCGCGAGGCGCTCACCCTCGGGGAGCTGGCCGAGGAGGTGGCGCGGGTCCGCACCGGGCTGGCCGCGCTGGGCGTCGGGCGGGGCGACCGGGTCGCGGCCTACGTGCCGAACGTCCCCGAGGCGCTGATCGCCTTCCTGGCGACCGCATCCCTGGGCGCCATCTGGTCCTCCTGCTCGCCCGACTTCGGCGCGCCCAGCGTGATCGACCGCTTCACCCAGATCGAGCCGAAGGTGCTCGTCGCGGTCGACGGCTACGACTACAACGGCAGGAGCTTCGACCGGAGCACGGTCGTCCAGGACATCGCCGCCAAGCTGCCGACCCTCGTGGCACAGGTCCGCGTCCCGTCCCGGGCCGCGCGGAGCACGCCGGGTTCCGGCGCGGTGCCCCCGGACGAGGGCGCGGTGCCCCCGGACGAGACCGTGACCGCGCACGGGGTCCGTACGGTGAGCTGGGCGGAGGTGCGCGCCGTCGCGGGGCCGCTCGCCTTCGAGCCGGTGCCGTTCGGGCACCCGCTCTGGATCGTCTACTCCTCGGGCACCACCGGGTTGCCCAAGCCGATCGTGCACGGTCACGGCGGCGTGGTGCTGGAGCACCTCAAGGCGCTCTCCTTCCACCAGGACCTGGGCCGGGACGACGTCTTCTTCTGGTACACCACCACCGGCTGGATGATGTGGAACTACCTCGTCGGCGGCCTGCTGGTCGGCTCGGCGGTGGTGCTCTACGACGGGGCGGCGACCTACCCGGAGACCGGCGCGCTCTGGCGGCTGGCCGCGGAGGAGGGGGTCACCTACTTCGGCACGGGGGCTCCGTACGTGATCGCGTCCATGAAGGCCGGTCTCGAACCGTCCGGCCTCGACCGGCTGCGGGGGCTCGGGTCCACCGGCTCGCCGCTGCCGCCCGAGGGGTTCGCCTGGGTGCACGACGCGCTGCCGGAGGTCCAGCTCGGCTCGTTCTCCGGCGGCACCGACGTGTGCACCGGCTTCGTGGGCGCCGTGCCGCTGCTCCCGGTCCGGGCGGGGGTGATCCCGTGCCGCTGCCTGGGGGCGCGGGTCGAGTCCTTCGACCCGTCGGGCGTGCCGCTGGTCGGCGAGGTGGGCGAGCTGGTGCTGACCCTGCCGATGCCGTCGATGCCGGTGATGTTCTGGAACGACCCCGACGGGTCCCGCTACCGCGACAGCTACTTCTCCGAGTATCCCGGCGTCTGGCGGCACGGCGACTGGATCAAGATCCTTCCCGACGGTGGCTGCGTGATCTACGGCCGCTCCGACTCGACCCTGAACCGGGGCGGTGTCCGGATGGGCACCAGCGAGTTCTACCGCGTGGTGGAGCGCTTCGAGGAGATCACCGACAGCCTGGTGATCGACACCGGCCAGCTCGGGCAGGAGGGCCGCCTGCTGCTGTACGTCACCATGGCCGAGACGGCGACCCTGGACGACGACCTGGTCGCGCGCCTGCGCCGGGAGCTGCGGGAAGGGCTCTCCCCCCGCCACGTGCCGAACGAGATCATCGAGGTCCCGGGCATTCCCCGCACCCTCAGCGGCAAGAAGCTGGAGGTCCCCATTCGCAAGATCCTCCTCGGCGTCGCCCCTGAGAAGGCCGCCAACCTCGACGCCATGGCCAATCCCGAGGTCCTCGCCCACTTCGCCCCGGGAGCCGACGTCACACGGCACTGACCCCCGCGCCCCGGGGCTCCCGGCCTCCGGGGGAGAAGAAAGGGGCGTTCAGGATCCCCCGGGGAAAGAGGAACGGGCGGCCCGGATTCCCTGAGGTCAGATTCCCTGGGGGAGGCGGAACAGGCGGCCCGGGTCGCGGGCGGCCTTGATCTGGCCGAGCCTGGCGGCGTTGCCCCCGTAGTAGGCCGCGCGCCAGCCGCCGAGCTCCGGGTCGACGTAGTTGACGTACGCGTGGTCGCCGAAGTGGGGCCGCATCGCCGCGTGCGCGGTCCTGGCCCAGCCGGCCGCCCCGGAGCGGTGGGCGTAGTACTGCACGCTGTAGAGGGCGGCCCGGTGCGGGAAGGCCGTGGCCTCGGGGCGGACCCTGGCGACGGCGCCGCCGAGGGCGTCCAGCAGCACGGTGTGCTCGCCGGGCCGGGCGACCTGGGCGACCAGGGCCCTGGCCCCGGCCTCGGACAGCGGGCGGTAGGCCATGTGCGACTTGGCCTTGAAGGTGTCCCTGGACAGCCGCCCGCCCCGGGTCTGCCCCGGCAGGGAGCCGCCCAGGTGGCACTGGGTGACCGAGAGCGAGCCGCAGCCAGCCATGGTCAGCATGGCCTGGCGGTAGGAGGTCTGCCGGACGTGGCTCGACGACGGGGACCCGGCCGCGTCGGCCAGCCTGTCGAGCAGCCGCTCGCAACCTGCCCTGCCGCCGAGGTAGAGCCCGACGACCTCCACGTCCGTCCCGCCGTTGCGGCTCAGGTGCATGCCCGACCACATGGCGTCCGGCGCCGAGGGCCCCCACGCCTGCCAGGCGCGCAGGGCCCTGACCGCCTTCGACCACGGCCAGTGCAGGAAGAACACCGTCACCTCGCGGGTGGGGTGGGTCCGGAACTCGAAGGAGACCGCCACGCCGAGGTTGCCCCCGCCGCCGCCCCGCGAGGCCCAGTACAGGTCGGCGTTGTGGTCGGCGTCGCAGGTCAGCAGCCGCCCGTCGGCCGTGACGATCTGGACCGACTCCATCACGTCGCAGGTCAGGCCGTACTTCCTGGAGACCACGCCGATCCCGCCGCCCAGCGCCAGCCCGCTCACCCCGACCGTGGCGCAGGTCCCGGCGGGGACGCTGACCCCGCTCGCGGCCAGTTTGTCGTAGACGTCGATCAGCTTGGCCCCCGCCCCGACGGTCGCCCGCCCCGAGGCGTGGCTCACCTTGCTCATCCGGGAGACGTCGAGGACCAGGCCGGTCCCGGTGGACCAGCCCGCATAGGAGTGCCCGCCGGACCGTACGGCCAGCGGCAGCCTCAGCCGGCGCGCGAAGGCGACGCACTCGGCGACGTCGGAGGGGTTGGCGCAGTAGGCCACCCCCGACGGCCGGACCGCGTCGAAGGCGGGGTTGAACAGCTTGCGCGCGCCCTCGTACGCGGCGTCGCCCGGCCGGACGAGCCTGCCCTCCAGCCCGCCGGCCAGGGCCCGCCAGTCGGCGGGCCGTGGCGCGCTCGCGGCGCCCGAGCCGGTCGTGCCATTGAGGCCGGTCGTGCCGGTGGCGCCGGTGGCACCGGTGACACTGTGGCCGGTCATGCCGGTGGCGCTCAGGGCGGGTGTGCCCTGAGCGCCCAGTGCGAGGGCGGCCAGGCCGCCGGTCCGGAGGAATGCCCGCCTGTCCGGAGGGGTTCGCATGTCGTTACTCCCCGAGGTTCGGTGTCACCTTCCCGATAGGACGACCGCACCGCCCTTCCGGTTCGTCACATTCGCGTTACTCCTGGGGTGATGGATGCGGTTCACGCGCCCTGCGCCACCCGCAGCGCGAGGGCCGGGCACATCTCGACGGCCCTGCGGGCCATCCGCCGGAACTGGGTGGGCACGGTGTCGCGGCTGAACACCGGGTAGCCGTGCTCGTCGAGGTGGACGAGGTCGGGGGCGAGCTGTGCGCACAGGCCGTGGCCCTGGCACCGGGTCCAGTCCACGGTGAGCTTCACCTCGGGCTCGTTCTCCTGCGGGGGCAGGGGGAGCACGCCGAGCACCGGGCGCCCGCAGCTGCCGCGCAGCAGGTGCTCCTCGATGTCCTCGGGGAAGGCGTCCAGCGCCGACAGCACGAACCTGGACGTCCCGTCGGGGTGGAAGCACGCGCCCCTGCCCTTGACGCTCGCGGCCCTGCTCCGCAGCTCGTCCAGGGCGGAGGCCGACCCGTTCACGAGCTCGGCCATCGACTGCGCGACGTCCGGGAGCCCGAGACGGCAGGGACCGCACTGCCCCGACGACTGGGCGGCCAGGTATTTGGCGACCCTGACCGTCTCGCCGAGCGGGCAGGTCTCCCCGCCGAGCGGCACGATGATCCCGGCGCCGAGCTGGCCGCCCGCCTCCGCGATGCCCTGGCGGGAGACGGTCGCCACGGCCGCCGCGTCCGCGTGCAGCCACGCGCCGTGGTAGCCGCCGACCAGCACCCCGTCGCCGGTGGAGGCCTGACAGGCGTCCAGGACGGCGTACAGCGGGGTGCCGGTCGCGACCTCGACCACGGCCGGGGCCTTGGCGGAGCCGCCCACGGTGAGCAGGACCGTCCCCGGCTCGCGCGCCGTGCCGACGTCGGCGTACCGCTCCGCGCCCAGGGTCGCGAGGACCGCGAGCTGTGCGTACGTCTCGGCGTTGGACAGCAGGGTGGGCAGCCCGTTCACGCCGCTCTCCACGGCCCTGACCTTGCGGCCCGGCGGCTCCCCGACCAGGCCGTTCACCGAACGGACCAGCGCGCCGCCCTCGCCGGAGATGAACCTCTCGACGATGCCGACCACCCGGACCTGGCCGCTGATGCCCCGCTCCTCGACGGCGGCGGCCACGGACGCCTGGCCCATGCCGCCCTCGACGGTCGCGATCACGACCTGCTTGGCGCCGATCGCGCCCGCCGCGAGCAGCGCGCCCTCGATGACCAGGTGGGGGGTCCTGGTGAGCAGCATCGTGTCCTTGCTGCTCGCGGGCTCGCCCTCGGCCGCGTTGACCAGGACGATCTTCTCCGCCTTCTTGCCCAGCACCGCGCGGACCTTGCGGGCGAAGGGGAACGCGGCCCCGCCCCGCCCGCGCATGTCCACCTCGTCGGCGAGCGCCGCCAGCTCCTCGCCGGACATGCCCGGCGCCGTGCCGTGCATGTCGCGATGCTCGGCGAGGTCCATCCTGCGGCAGTCCTCGAGCCCGGCGGTCAGCCGGGCGGGCCCTAACTGGCGGACGGGGGGTACGCGGTAGGGAATCATCCGACATCTCCGATACGACGAAGCTCCGGCGGGTCCTCACGCACCAGGCGCGGGATGCGGCCGACGATGCTCGTGGGCGGCGTGATGCTCGTGGGCGGGGTCAGGTCCGCGGCGACGGGCACCTCCACCGGCATCTCCTCGCGGACGAGGATCGGCTTGGGCTGCAGCTCGGAGATCACCCTGATCAGCAGGGCGGCTCCCACCGCGACCAGGCAGACCACGTAACTCCAGGTCACCCACTCGGCGGGGGCGCGGCCCGCGGTCAGCCCGTGCAGGACCGCCATCGGCCACGCCAGATAGGCGGAGCCGTGCAGCATGCGCCAGAGCCACGGCCTGCGGTTCTCCGCGAACCTGGCCCGGGCGACCCCGGTGAGGAAGACGACGATCATCAGGTCGGAGGCGATGGCCCCGAAGCCGACGTACAGGCTCTGGCCGCTCGCGCCCAGCGGGACCACCACGGAGGCGAGGGAGGTCCTGCTTTCGATGATCTTCATGATGACGTGGATGGCGAGGAAGCCCATGCCGAGCATGGCGGCGGCCCGGTGGACGAGCTGCGACCGGATCCTGCCCAGGACCGGCAGCACGATCCGGTCGGCGGAGAGCAGGCCGAGCGCCACGGTCGCGGTGAGGGACACGAGGGCGATCACGCCCGAGAAGAACGAGAAGACACCACGGATGGCGGCTGCCACCTCCATGCCGGGCGCTGTCCGCCCGAGCATGAGGAGTCCGACCACGGAGACCGTGATCGTGACGCCGAGACCGATCCTGGCGGGCCTCTGGTCGAGACTGATCCCGGCTTCCGCCCGGGTGTGTCTCGGAGTCCGTCTGTTACCCACCTATGGCTCCTGTCTGCGAACCGGCTCGGACGGCTTCTGCGTCCGAGGGTGATGGACTCTGATATCGCGAGATGCCGCCCCCCGTCTCCGCGGGGTGTGGAAGAGGCGCGGAGACGGGGGGCGGCGGTCTCGAAGGGATACCGTCAGCAGCGACGGTTCCGGTTGATGCAGTCGACCGCGAACCTCATGAGCCGGTCGGGCATCAGGTTGGCGAAGTCGGCGTGGTCGGTGACGGGGTTGTGCCGCTGCTCGGGGAAGGCGTCCAGCGCGAAGGACGCCGTGCGGGGCGTGGCGTAGACCAGGGTCATCCGCAGCTGCGGGATCGCCCTGGTGCCGGACGGGCAGGCGCCGTTCCCGTCGGGGAACAGCACGTGCGTGCGGTGGTTGGCGCTGTCGTTGTTCTGGCCGTCCCAGCAGCTGGGGAAGTCCAGGATCCGGACGAGCTGGCTGCCGCGCGGGCAGAGCGGGTACTTGGTGGTGATCCGGTTGGTGAAGCCGGTGCAGCTCCACTTGGCGAGGGCGTTCGCGCCGCCGTTGGTGGCGGCCTTGGCGTCACCGGTGATCATCCTGATGAAGCGCGGCATCGCGCTCACCCTGGAGACCGGGTTCCCGCGGAACTGCAGGCTCACCTGGCGGGCCTGCATGATGGTGCCGACGTTGCCGTCCGGGTCGTCGACGTTGGCGTCGCTCGTGCGGTCGCGAAGGACCGGCCAGAAGTAGGTCGAGCGGTCGTTGAGCGCGCACGTGGTGCCCGCGGCGGCCAGGGACTGGTCCGTGGAGAAACCGTCGGTCGACAGGTTGCCGACGTAGTCGTGGACGTGGTGGGCGCCGTTGGACACGCCGGGGGCCACGATGAAGTTGTCGGAGTTGCGGTGGCCGTTACGGTTCGTGCCGCACCGGGAGGTGAAGACGCCGCCGGAGCCGCCGCGCCGCGTCCGGGGCTCCTGGACGTTCCGCGGGACCTGCCGGATGTCGATGAAGTCCTCGGGGAACGGCCCGAGGTCGGCGCACTCGGCCTCCTCGTCGTCCTGCGGGGGAGCGGGGGTCGCGCTGGGAGTGGGCGTCGCGGGAGGATTGTTCGGCGGGGGGGTGGTGGGGTTCTGGTTGGGCCTGCGGCGGGCGTTGGCGTCCGCGTTCCCCTGCTGGTCCGGGTTCTGCTGCTGGTTCGCGTCGTCCTGCTGGTCCGGGTTCTGCTGGTCCGGGTTCTGCTGGTTCGCGTCGCCCTGCTGGTCCGGGTTCTGCTGGTCGGCGGGCTGCTCGGGGGCGGCCGGCTCGGTGGGCGACGCCTGGATGAGGCTTCCGCCCGCGGCGGGCGCGTCGGCGGGCTGGTCCTGGGCGGGCTGGTCCTGAGCGGGCTGGTCCTGGGCCGGTTGGTCCTGCGCCGGTTGGTCCTGGGCGGGTTGGTCCTGGGCCGGTTGGTCCTGCGCGGGAGCGTCCTGCGCGGGGGGCGCCTGTTCCTGGTTCTGGTTCTGCTGGTCTTGGTTCTGGTTCTGGTCCTGCTGGCTCCGCTGGTTCTGCTGGTTCTGGTTCTGCTCGGCGGGGTCGCAGTGGTCACCGTAGGCGGGGGCGGTGACCGCCACCGTGAACGTGACGGTGGTGAGCGTGCTGGCCGCCAGGGCCAGCGCGGACAGGGAGACGAGCGAGCGTTTCATGATCTTCAAGCGTTTTCTCTCCTCACAGGTGTGTCGAGAGCGGAGACGGGCGGCGGCGGGGAGGGCACCGGAGGCTCGGGCAGGTCCGAGTAGTCGACCAGCCCCGTGCTCTCCAGCAGGGTCATGTGCTTCATGACCACCTCGACCGCCCGCTGGGCGAATGTCCTGACCTGGTCCTGGCGGGTGCCGGACCGCACGCCGGCGACCACCACGAAGACCTTTCCGTGAGCCGCCCGCAGCAGCTGGGCGAACAGGAGGTCGTACTCGGCGCCGGACTTCGCCGCCGCCAGCTGCGCCATCCAGCCCTGCTGGTCGGCGTTGGGCTGGTCGGGGAGCGTCACGTTCAGCTTCGCCGCGAGGGCGCGGACCTCCTCGTCGAGCTTGAGGTGGTCGGTCATCAGGTGCATGCCGACCTCCTTCACCCGCTTGCTCGCGGCTTTCTGCTGGGCCTGCTGGCCGCTGGGAATCTCCCAGAGACCGGCCAGGCGGACCTTGACCAGCAGGTCGCGGTCGGCGGGGCCCAGCGGCCCCTGCGGGGTCTGGGTCCAGCCCTGCGCGGCGGAGGCCCCGCCGCCGGGCGGGGTGATCAGGACGACCGCCACGGCGGCGATCGCGATGAAGACTCCGAACAGCAGGGGTTCGCCGTTCTTGAAGCGGCGGAACAGTGATCTGAACATGGGCCCGGTTCCGCTCTCAGAGAATGGCCGCTACCAGGGCCTTCTCGGCGCCCGGCGTGGTGGCGAACGTGCCGCCCGGCCCGTGGGGGGCCGGGTGCGTGAGGAGGAGGACAGCTCCGACCGGCCACGGGATGTGCCGCACTGCCATGTCGTTTCCTTTCCCCGAGGCCCGCCGGTGCGGGCGCACTTGGAGGGAGGTACGCGGCGCCGCCCGGGGTGGTTCAGAAGAAGTGATGAGATAGTTAGAAATGACTGGAGTTGCCAGAGTTGCAGACGGGACTCATAACGAAGGTGTAAAGATGTGCCCGTGCGTCAACTCGACAGTCGGTTCGAGAGCGCGGACACCGATGTCCTCTTGGTAGAAGATCTGTACCGGGAGTTCGGTGTACCCCTGCTCCGCCATGTGCGTAAGGCCACCGGTAACGATCTGCAATGGGCGGAGGACGTCGTCCAGGAGACGCTCGTCCGAGCCTGGCGTAACGCAGGAAGGTTGCAACGAGAGCCCGGCCTTTTGTGGGCCTGGCTCCTGACCGTCGCCCGCCGTATCGTCATCGACGGTCGTCGCAGGCGAGGTACTAGACCACAGGAGGTCGAACCCGCCGACGCGAACGCTGTGCCCGTTCCCGACGGGGCCGATCGCGCGCTGGAGGCGATGATCGTCGCCGAGGCGTTGCGAGAACTGTCCCCAGAACACCGCGAAGTCATCGAGCAGACTTACCTACGGGACCGTACGATTAACGAAGCGGCGGAAATCCTCGGGATACCGCCGGGTACGGTCAAGTCCCGGCTCTACTACGGGATCCGGGCTCTCCGAAAGGTCCTGAAGGAGAGAGGTGTCGCGAGCTGATGGTCCCCTCCCCGCATCATGACGTGGCGGCGTACGCGCTCGGGGTTCTCGACGAAGAGGACCACGAGGCGTTCCAGAGCCATCTCATGACGTGCGAGGAGTGTCAGGTCGAGCTCCGGGAACTCAGTGAGGTTCCCGGACTCCTCGATGTGGTGAAGCGGGACCGCTCCAATGCCCTGGACGACGACCGGACATCACATTGACGTTTGACGGGTTTTGGGGTGGTATCAGGAGCGGTGGTGTGTCCCGGTCAACGAGGATCGGGACAGATGACCACTGGAGGTGTCGTGCCACGGGCCAGGCCCGATGGGCGGAGTGCGGGCCGGATGGCCCCGCCCGCCGGGCGAGGCGCCGGAAGCGGGGCCAGACTCGCCCGGCGGCGCCGTAGCCGTTCCGAGGCGACCCTGTGGGATGATTGCCCTACCGCCACCTCGCAGGGAGAACCCGACGTCTCCGACCAGGAGCCCTTCCGTTCCCCGCCGGCAGCGGCGAGAGACCGCGGTTCCCAAGACGAGCCGTGGCGCCTGGCCGAGATCCCGATCAGCCGTGACGAGACGGCCGCCGTGCGGCGGGCGTCCCGTGCCCGGATGCCCCGGAAGCGGGCCCGGATCCTCCGGGAGCGGGCCCGGATCCTCCGGGAGCGGGGCCGGTGGCCGGGCGGTGCCGCGTCCAGGCGGGCGCGCGTGACATCACTGCCGCTTCGCTGGGCACCATCTCCCCGGAAATCATGACTTTCGCCATGGATTTCCATCCAACTATGCACAACCCCTCACAAAGGAGTGAGAGCGACATGCCGCTCGACGAGGCCAAGGACGAGCTGCTGAGGAGTGCCGCGGAGACGTGCGCGCACACACCCGGCGGCGATCACGCGAGCGTGGAGGAGGCGCTCGCCTTCCTGCGGCTCTACTACCGGCATGTCGCCCCGGAGGACCTGCTCGGCCGCGACCTGGCGGAGGTGTACGGCCCGGCGACGACCCAGCGGAGGCTCGCCGAGCGGCGCCCCCAGGGCCGCGCCCTGGTGCGGGCGTACACCCCCACCGCGGAGGAGCACGGCTGGGACCCCGGGTTCTCCGTCGTGGAGATCGTCACCGACGACATGCCCTTCCTCGTCGACTCGGTGACGATGGAGCTCGACCGCCACGACATCGGCACCCACCTGGTCGTCCACCCGCAGATGCGGGTGCGCAGGGACATGACGGGCAATCTGCTCGGGTCCGGCGACGAGGACGTCACCGGGCAGGTGCTGGCCGAGTCCTGGATGCACTTCGAGATCGACCGGCAGAAGGACCCGGCCGTGCTCAAGGCGATCGAGACCGACCTGCAGCGCGTCCTGGAGGACGTGCGCGGCGCCGTCGAGGACTTCGTCAAGATGCGCGCCCTCGCCCTGCGGACCGCCGAGGACGTCTCGGCCAACCCGCCGCCCCTCGACCCCGCCGGGGTGGAGGACAGCCTGGAGCTGCTGCGCTGGCTGGCCGACGGGCACTTCACCTTCCTCGGCTACCGCGAGTACCGCCTGGAGGAGGGCGAGGAGGGCGACAGGCTGCACCCCATGCCCGGGACCGGGCTGGGCATCCTCCGCAACGACAGCGCCGACTCCGGCAGCTTCGCCGCGCTCCCCCCCGAGCTGCGCGCCAAGGCCCGTGAGAAACAGCAGATGCTGATCATCACCAAGGCCAACACCCGGGCCACCGTCCACCGCTCCGCCTATCTCGACTACGTGGGCGTCAAGCTCTTCGACGCCTCGGGCGAGGTCGTCGGCGAGCGGCGCTTCCTCGGCCTCTTCACCCACGTGGCCTACAGCGAGTCGATCTCCCGCGTCCCGGTGCTCAGGCGGAAGCTGGCCGAGGTGCTGACGCTCGCCGGGCTCACCGCCGACAGCCACGACGGCAAGGACCTCATCGAGATCCTGGAGACCTTCCCCCGCGACGAGCTCTTCCAGACCTCCGTGGACCAGCTGCTGCCGATCGCCCTCGGCGTGCTCAGGCTCCGCGAGCGCAAGCAGGTCAAGGTCTTCCTGCGCCCGGACGACTACGGCCGCTACGTCTCGTGCCTGGTCTACCTCCCGCGCGACCGCTACACCACCAAGATCCGCATCAAGATGCAGGAGATCCTGCTCAAGGCGCTCGGCGGCACCTCCTTCGACTACAGCGCGATGATCGGCGAGTCGGCCCTCGCCAGGCTGCACGTGGTGGTGCGCGGCGAGCGCGGCAGGCCGCTGCGCGCCGACGCGGTGAACGTCGAGGAGCTGGAGGCGAGGCTGGCCGCCGCCACCAGGTCCTGGGAGGACGACCTGGCCTCCGCGATCACCGAGCTGAGCCCCGAGGACGAGGCGCCCAAGCTCGTCCGCCGCTACGCCCCGGCGTTCCCCGAGGGGTACAAGGCCGACTTCCCCGCCCGGATGGCGGTCGCCGACCTGCGCCGCCTGGAGGAGCTGGCCGCCTCCTCCGACGAGATCGGGATGAACCTCTACGAGCCGCACGACGCCTCGGAGGGCGAGCGCCGCTTCAAGCTCTACCGCCTCGGCGCGCCCGTCTCCCTCTCGCGCGTGCTGCCGCTGCTCCAGCGGATGGGCGTGGAGGTGGTCGACGAGCGGCCGTACGAGATCGACCGCGACAACGACCCGGCGACCAAGGACGCCTGGATCTACGACTTCGGCCTGCGCTACACGCCCTCGCCCGAGGTCGACAGGGACGAGTTCAAGCGGCTCTTCCAGGACGCGTTCGGCGCCCTGTGGGCCGGGCGGGTGGAGAGCGACGGGTTCAACGGGCTCGTCCTGGCCGCCGGGCTGACCTGGGAGCAGGCCGAGATCCTGCGCGTCTACGCCAAGTACCTGCGCCAGGCGGGCACCACGTTCAGCCAGGAGTACATCGAGCGGGTGCTGATGGGCAACGTGCGGCTCGCCCGGCTGCTGGTGCGCCTGTTCGAGGCCAGGCTCAACCCCCGGCGACCGGCCGAGGTCCGCTCCGACCTGTCCGACGCGCTGCACGAGGAGATCCTCGCCGCCCTGGACGACGTGGCCTCGCTGGACGAGGACCGGATCCTGCGGGCCTACCTGGAGATGATCGGCGCCACCCTGCGGACCAACTACTTCCAGCGGGTCGACGGCGAGCGCAAGCCGTACGTCAGCCTGAAGCTCGACTCGCCGTCGATCAGCGTGCTGCCGCTGCCCCGGCCCAAGTTCGAGGTGTTCGTCTACTCGCCCAGGGTCGAGGGCGTGCACCTGCGCTTCGGCAAGGTCGCGCGGGGCGGGCTGCGCTGGTCGGACCGGATGGAGGACTTCCGCACCGAGGTGCTCGGGCTGGTGAAGGCGCAGATGGTGAAGAACACCGTCATCGTCCCCACCGGCTCCAAGGGCGGCTTCGTCGTGAAGAACCCGCCGAGGTCGGGGTCGCGGGAGGAGACCCTGGTCGAGGGCATCGCCTGCTACCGGATGTTCATCTCCGGCCTGCTCGACCTCACCGACAACCTCGTCGACGGCGCGGTGGTCCCGCCCGCCGACGTCGTCAGGCACGACGAGGACGACACCTACCTGGTGGTCGCCGCCGACAAGGGCACCGCGACGTTCTCCGACATCGCCAACGCCGTGGCCAAGGAGTACGGCTTCTGGCTGGGCGACGCCTTCGCCTCCGGCGGCTCGATCGGCTACGACCACAAGGCGATGGGCATCACCGCCCGGGGTGCCTGGGAGTCGGTCAAGTACCACTTCCGCACGGTCGGCGTCGACATCCAGAGCACCGACTTCACCGTGGCCGGGGTCGGCGACATGTCCGGTGACGTGTTCGGCAACGGCATGCTGCTCTCCCAGCACATCCGGCTGGTCGCGGCGTTCGACCACCGGCACATCTTCGTCGACCCCCAGCCGGACGTCGCCACGAGCTACGCCGAGCGCGCCCGGCTGTTCGCGCTGCCCCGCAGTTCCTGGGACGACTACGACACCTCGCTCATCTCGAAGGGAGGCGGCGTCTGGCCCCGTACGGCCAAGTCGATCCCCGTCTCCGCGCAGACGCGCGCCGCGCTCGGCATCGACGGCGACGTGACGTCGCTGGCGCCCGGCGACCTGATCAGCGCCATCCTGCGGGCCCCGGTCGACCTGCTGTGGAACGGCGGCATCGGCACCTACGTCAGGGCGTCGAGCGAGTCCAACGCCGACGTCGGCGACAAGGCCAACGACGGCCTGCGGGTCACCGCCGCCGAGCTGCGCTGCAAGGTGATCGGCGAGGGCGGCAACCTGGGCTTCACCCAGCTGGCCCGGATAGAGTTCGCGCTCAACGGCGGCCTGGTCAACACCGACTTCATCGACAACTCCGCCGGGGTGGACACCTCCGACCACGAGGTCAACATCAAGATCCTGCTGGACCGGGCCGTCCGCGACGGGGAGCTCGACGACAAGCAGCGCAACCAGCTCTTCCTCGACATGACCGACGAGGTGGCCGGGCTGGTCCTGCGCGACAACTACGACCAGAACGTGGTGCTGGCCGCCGCCCGCGAGCAGGCCCCCGAGATGCTGCACATCCACTCGCGCCAGCTGCGCAGGCTGGAGCGGGCCGGGCTGCTGAACCGGCAGCTGGAGTTCCTGCCGTCGGACAAGATGCTCGCCGAGCGGCGCCAGGCCCGCCTCGGGCTGACCGCGCCGGAGTTCTCGGTGCTGCTCGCCTACACCAAGCTGGTGACCGACGCCGAGATACTCGCCTCCGACCTGCCCGATGACCCCTACCTGGCGTCCTGGCTGGTGTCCTACTTCCCGTCGGCGCTGCGCGACCCCGGGCTCCGTCCCTACATGGAGAGCCACCCGCTCCGCAGGGAGATCATCACCACCGGGGTGGTGAACGACCTGGTCAACTCCAGCGGGACCACCTTCATGTTCCGCCTCGGCGAGGAGAGCGGCGCGTCCGCCCCCGACATCGCCCGCGCCTACCTGGTCACGCGGGAGGTGTTCGACATGCCCAGCCTCTGGCGCCAGATCGAGGAGCTGGACAACAAGGTCGACACCTCCACCCAGATCGCGATGGAGCTGGAGGCCCGCAAGCTCGTCGAGCGGGGCACCCGATGGCTGCTGGGCAACCGGCGCCCGCCGCTCGACCTGTCCTCCACCGTCGGCTTCTTCGCCAAGGGCATGAACGGACTGCTGCCGCACCTGCCCAAGCTGCTGACCGGGTCCGACCTGTCGGCCTTCGAGGAGCGGCGCGACGCCTTCGTCTCCCGGGGCGTCCCGTCCGAGCTGGCCGAGCGCGTCGCCGCGATGGTGCCCGCCTACTCCACGTTCGACCTGGTCGAGGTGGCCTCACGCACCGGCCGTCCCGTGCACGACGTCGCCGAGGTCTACTTCGACCTCGCCGACCGGCTCCAGCTCTCCAGGCTGCGCGAGCGCGTCGTCGCGCTGCCCAGGGACAGCCGCTGGAACTCCATGGCGCGGGCCGCGCTCCGCGACGACCTCTACGCCGCGCACGCCGCGCTCACCCACGACGTCCTGACGCACAGCACGCCCGGCCTGTCGCCCGAGGAGCGCCTGGCGCGCTGGACCGAGGCCAACTCGGCGGCGGTCTCGCGGGCGCGGCAGACCCTGTCGGAGATCTGGGAGAGCGACAACTTCGACCTCGCGACGCTGTCGGTGGCACTGCGCGCGATCCGCACGCTGGTGGCCACGATCAACCTCCCGCACGCCGAGGCCTGACCCGCCCGGCCTCCTCTGCGCCCGGCCGGGCCCCGCACCGGGGCCCGGCCGGGGGGCACGTCACCCGCCGGCTCCGGTACGGGGCCCGGAGAGCGGGCTATGCCGTGGTGACCTTGGTGAGGCCGCCGAGATAGCCGATGACCTTGGCGGGCCGGCCGCTGCTCTTGGTCGGGACGGTGCTCACGTACAGCTGCGTCTCCACCGTGCGCAGCTCCTTGAGGATGAACCGCTCCTTCGCCAGCTTCCTGGCCTCGGGCGGGATCGGGATGTCCGACCCGCACGGCGTGATCCTGATCGTCCGTGTCGTCGTCCTGATCAGGGAGTAGAGGACCAGCGCGCCGCCGTCGGCGGTGCGCAGCGCGTGCACCGGGTAGTCGCTCGCGGCGAAGATCGAGTCGTAGCCCAGGCAGTCGTCCGCCTTCTCGTCCGTGCGGCTCCTGGTGATCTCGTCGGCGAAGCCGGTGGTGTGCGGACCCTCCTCGATCAGCCCCGCCGCGAACCCCCGCTCGCCCTCCTCGGCCGAGGTCGCGTGCAGCGGGGCCATCAGCCGCGGGCTGATGGCCAGCGTCGCGTCCTCCTCGCCCAGCGCCGTGGCGTACCCCTCCGCGTCCGTGGCGACCACCGGGGGCCGGACGCCCTCGTCGAGCAGCGAGGTCGAGCTGACCTGCCAGTCCTCCCCGTCCTGCCGCACCAGGGTCAGCACGGCGGTGCGGACCCGGCCCGAGGGCTCCTCGCGGTCCACGACCGCGGCGAACCAGAGCGGGCCCCGCGGGTCGCGCGGGACCAGCAGCCGGGGCGTGCCCCACGTGTAGTGGGGGAGGGCCTCGGCGGAGCCGTTGAAGGCCGCCGAGGTGAGGGCCCTCTGCCCGTCGCGGGTCTGCTCCTGCATGAGCCTGCGGTCGGCGTCCAGGTGCGGCTCCGCCGCTCCCAGCACCCCGTCGGCGCCCACGACGCCCGCCAGCGCCTTCCCCGCCTCGGCGAGCGTGACCCGGGGCGGCGCGGGAACGGACGCGGCGGGGGTGGCCGGCGTGGCACCGCCGGTCGAGGCGCTCCGTTCCGGCGGCGCGTCGCCGGAACCGGAGCACGCCACGGTCGCGGCCGTCGCGGTGATCAACGCCAGCGCGAGTGCGAGCACACCACGTCGCCCGTGTTCGCGCACGTCCACCTCCCGATGCTCCCCGATGCGGGCCATGCTAGCCATGGTGGGGGTGCGCGCCGTACACGTACTTGCCGTATGGGGTTCGGCGGTCGCGTACCCTTTACAGACGTGGCACTCATCGATCCGGCAGAACAGATCAACGAGCTTACCGGGACGCTGAACAGCATCCAGGACGTGCTCGACCTCGGCGCGATGCGCAAGCAGATCGAGGAGCTGGAGGATCAGGCCGCCGCGCCCGATCTGTGGAACGACCAGGATCGCGCCCAGAAGGTCACCAGCAGGCTCTCCTACCTCCAGGGCGAGGTCACCAGGATCGAGTCGCTGGGGCGGCGGCTGGACGACCTCTCCGTCCTGTACGAGCTGGCCGCCGACGAGGAGGACGACGACACGCGGGAGGAGGCCGACCGCGAGCTGGAGTCCCTGAAGAGCGACATCGGCGCCCTGGAGGTCCGCACCCTCCTGTCCGGGGAGTACGACGCCCGCGAGGCGGTCGTCACGATCCAGTCACAGGCCGGTGGCGTGGACGCCGCCGACTGGGCCCAGATGCTCCAGCGGATGTATCTGCGGTGGGCCGAGCGCAAGGGCTACCCGACCGACGTCTACGAGACCTCCTACGCGGAGGAGGCCGGGATCAAGTCGACGACCTTCACGGTCAAGGCCCCCTACGCGTACGGCACGCTCCGCGGCGAGCACGGCACCCACCGCCTGGTCCGCATCAGCCCGTTCGACAACCAGGGCCGGCGCCAGACGTCCTTCGCGGGCGTCGACGTGGTGCCGGTCGTGGAGACGACCGACCACATCGACATCAACGAGGACGACCTGCGCGTCGACGTCTACCGCTCCTCGGGCCCCGGCGGCCAGGGCGTCAACACGACCGACTCCGCGGTCCGCCTGACCCACCTGCCCACGGGCATCGTGGTCTCCTGCCAGAACGAGCGGTCGCAGCTGCAGAACAAGGCGACCGCGATGGCGGTCCTGCAGGCCAAGCTGCTGGAGCGCAAGCGGCAGGAGGAGAAGGCGGCGCTGAACGAGATCCGGGGCGAGTCGACCACGTCGTGGGGCACCCAGATCCGTAACTACGTGCTCCACCCGTACCAGATCGTCAAGGACCTGCGGACGGGCGCGGAGGAGGGCAACCCGAGCGGGGTGCTCGACGGCGACCTGGACGGCTTCATCGAGGCCGAGATCCGCTGGACCCGCCGCCAGGAGTCGGGCGCCGACGAGTAGGGCGTCTTCTCCCGCCGTGCGGGAGCGGGGCGAGGCGGCCGGAGACCTCGCTCACGGGCGCCTCTGGGCGCCCGTGACGCGGTTCCCGCCCGTCTCCGGGGCGAGGCCCCGCGAGGGCGGTCAGGTGCCGCTGAGGTGCTTCAGGGCCAGGGTGAGGAAGAAGAGCGCGATCAGCAGCAGCGACAGCATCGCGGGGGTCAGGCCTCCGAAGGAGTTCTGGTGCATCCGATCGCGGTACGCGCGGCAGCGGGGGCAGCGGCCTTCGGCCACGGGGTGAGCGCACCCCGCGCAGACCAGGTCTTCACAGCTCATGACGTCCTCCCTCTTCGAGGTCAGAACCACTTTATGCGGTCGTTACCAGGCGCCGAATCGTTTTGTTTCCGTTATGGACGTTCCATGCCAGTCTTCCCCCTAGACTGGGCACCGGCCAACCGGAACGTCGATCTGGAGTAAAAGACCGGCGCCCCCCGGCCGGCGAGAGGCGGAAGTGGCCCTCTGCCACTCCTGTGACCGTTCTAACCCCTAGACTGGCATGCCGTGATGCGCCCGTGATCCATTTTGATAATGTCACCAAGGTCTACGCGAACCAGAACCGGCCCGCGCTGGACCACGTCAGCGTCGATGTCGACAAGGGCGAGTTCGTGTTCCTCGTCGGCCCCTCGGGGTCCGGGAAGTCGACCTTTCTCCGCCTGGTCCTGAAGGAGGAGCGCCCCAACTCGGGCGCGATCCACGTGGCCGGCAAGGACCTCGCCCGACTGTCCAACTTCAAGATCCCGCACCTGCGCCGCCGGATCGGATGTGTCTTCCAGGACTTCCGGCTGCTCCCGAACAAGAACGTGTACGAAAACGTCGCGTTCGCTCTGGAGGTCATCGGCAAGCCCCGGCGTTTCATCCGTAAGGTGGTCCCGGAGGTCGTCGAGCTGGTCGGCCTTGAGGGCAAGGCACACCGGATGCCCGACGAGTTGTCCGGTGGCGAGCAGCAGCGGGTCGCGATGGCCCGGGCGTTCGTCAACCGGCCGATGATCCTGCTGGCCGACGAGCCGACCGGGAACATCGACCCCGCGACGAGCATCGGCATCATGAAGGTGCTCGACCGGATCAACCGGACCGGCACCACGGTCGTCATGGCCACGCACGACGCGGCCATCGTCGACTCCATGCGCAAGCGGGTGGTGGAACTGGAGGACGGAAAGATCGTCCGTGACCAGTCGCGAGGCGTGTACGGCCAGGCGTACTGACACCAGGACCGGATAGAGCGACAGGAAGAGCATGCGGGCAAACTTCATCTTCTCCGAGGTCTGGATCGGCCTCCGCCGCAACCTCACGATGACCATCGCGGTCATCGTGACCGTGGCGATCGGCATGGCGTTGCTGGGCGTCGGTCTGATGATCAACTCCCAGATCAACAGCATGAAGGACTTCTGGGCGGACAAGGTCGAGGTCTCGGTCTTCCTGTGCAAGAAGAACGACCCCTTCCCGCAGTGCAAGGGCAGCGGCGGCGTGAACGCCCAGGAGCAGGCCGAGCTGAAGGCGACCATCGAGGGCATGTCCCAGGTCGAGTCCGTCGCCGTCGAGAACGCGACCGAGGCCTACAAGAACTTCCGGGACCAGAACGCCAACAACACCGTGCTGCTCTCGGCCATCCAGGTCGAGGACATGCCCGAGTCGCTGCGGGTCAAGCTCAAGGACCCCGAGGCGTACGGGCCGGTGATCGAGGCGGTCAAGGGCGCCCCGGGGGTCTCCAACGTGGTCAACCAGAAGGAGCTGCTGGAGAAGTTCTTCGGGCTGCTGGAGAAGCTCCGCTGGGCGGCCCTGGTGGTGGCGATCATCCTGGTCTTCGCGGCCACGCTGCTGATCGGCAACACGGTCAGGCTCTCGGCGTACAACCGCAGGCGGGAGACCGGCATCATGCGGCTGGTGGGTGCCTCCAACCTCTACATCCAGCTCCCGTTCGTGATGGAGGGCGTCATCGCCGGCCTGATCGGCGGTGTGCTGGCCGCGATGCTGCTGATCGTCAGCAAGGTCTTCCTCTTCGACGGGGTGCAGCTCTACCTCTCTCCCAACAGCCAGCTGTCCTGGGAGACGGTCGCCTCGGTGATCAGCGTCACCATGGTCTTCGGCGTGCTCATCTGTGTGCTGGCCTCCTTCGTCACCCTCCGCCGCTACCTGCGGGTGTGACGATCCCGTGTCCCCGTCCGTCGTCACCGTCCCGCGAGCGTGGCGCCTTCGCGCGCCGATCCAGGTCCCGTACGCGCTCGCGGGCGCGGTCCGCGGTTCCGGTCACCGGTAGGCTCCAGGCATGCCACGTGAGACCGGGCGTAAGGTAATCGCCCAGAACAAGCGTGCCTGGCACGACTACCACATCGAGGACACCTACGAGGCTGGTCTCGTGCTCCAGGGCACGGAGGTCAAGTCGCTGCGGCTCGGCCGTGCCTCCCTCCTCGACGGGTACGCCGTCATCAAGGACGGCGAGGCCTGGCTGATCAACGTCCACATCCCCGAATACACCATGGGGACCTGGACCAACCACGCCGCGCGCCGAACCCGCAAGCTCCTGCTGCACCGCAAGGAGATCGACAAGCTGGTCTCCAAGACCAAGGAGGGCGGCCTGACCCTGGTGCCGCTCGCCATCTACTTCAAGGACGGCAAGGCCAAGATAGAGATCGGCCTCGCCAAGGGAAAGAAAGACTGGGACAAGCGGCAGACGCTGGCCGAGAACCAGGCCAAGCGGGAGATGGCGCGCGCGCTCAGGCACAGGAGCAGGTGATCGTGAGGGGCAGGGCCCGGCGAACCGCCGCCGCCGCGCTCGCGCTGGTGGCGACGGCTCCCATGCTGTCCGCCTGCTTCGAGGAGCCCTCGGCCCACGAGGCGGTGCGCGACTTCCTGATCGGCTGGCAGACGGGCGACTACGCCGCCGCCGCCAGGCGCACGGACGGCGACCAGAAGGTGGTCAGCCGGGCGCTGGAGGACGCCAAGCTCCAGCTCGACGCGGCCTCGTTCCGCTTCAACGTCAAGAGCATGCGGCGCGCGGCGGACGAGGTCGAGGCCGACTTCGACGCCGAGGTTGACCTGGGGGAGAACAACCCCCTGTGGGAGTACGAGGGCAAGCTGCCGCTCCACCTGGTCGACGGCCAGTGGCGGGTGCGCTGGTCGCCCAGCGTCCTGCACCCCCAGCTGCGCGAGGGCGAGCGGTTCGCCGTGAAGGTCACCCCCGAGGGCCGCCAGCCGATCCTCGACCGCAACGGTGACCCGCTGCAGGAGAAGGCCGTCCTGCACGTGGCGAGCGTGGTGCCGTCCAACCTGAAGGGCGGCGAGGCGGACGAGCTCTGCGAGAAGCTCTCCAAGATGACCGGTTTCCCGCAGGACCGCCTGCTGAGCCGGATCCGTTCCGCGCCGCCCAACCTCCAGGTGCCGCTGGTCACCTTCAGCCGTACGAAGTTCCGGCAGCTGCAGGGGCAGCTGGAGGCGATCCCCGGTCTCACCCTCTCCGCCCAGGACCAGGCGGTGGCCCCCGCCTCGCCCACCCAGATCGTCGGCACCGTCACCGCCGTCACCGCGGAGAGCGAGCAGCAGCTCGGCGGCCCGCAGCGGGCCGGCGACACGGTCGGCAGGACCGGCCTGCAGAAGGCGTACCAGGAGCATCTGACCGGCTCGACCGACACCCGTGTGATCACCGTCGACCTCAAGACGCTCAAGGTGACCGAGCTCAAGAAGTGGCGGCCCGACCGCGCCACCTCGCCGGTCCGGACCACGCTCGACCGCTCCCACCAGAAGGCGGCCGACAGCGCGCTGCTGGGCGGGACCCCCGGCATGCTGGTCGCGGTCCAGGCCTCGACCGGCGACATCCTGGCGGTGTCGAGCACCGAGCAGTACAACAACCCGGATAAGCCGCCCCCCCTCCTCGGGAGGTTCCCCGCCGGGACCGCGTTCTCGATCACGACCGTCGAGGGCATGCTCAGGGCGAAGATCGACCCCAAGCAGAAGGTGGCCTGCCCGGCCGACAGGTCCGTCGGGGGGGCCGAGTTCCACCAGGAGGGCGGGCCCGCGGGAGGCTCGCCGACCCTGCAGAGCAGCTTCGCCACCGGCTGCGTGACCGCGCTCGCCGCGCTGGCCCGCAGGATCGACGGCGCGGAGCTGACGACCGACGCCAGGAAGTTCGGCATCGGGGTGCCCTGGAGCCTCCCGCTGAAGTCGTTCAGCGGCTCCATGCGACCGCTGAAGAACGACGCGGCCACGGCCAAGGCGATCACCGGGCAGAACGTCCTGGTCAGCCCGCTGTCCATGGCGCTGGTCGCGGGGGCCGTCGCCTCCGGCACCTGGCGCCCGCCGGTCCTGGTCACCGAGCCCAAGACGGCCGACCCCACGACCGACGACACCAAGCCGACGAAGGTCCCCGACCCGGTCAAGCTGGACGACAAGACGATCGAGACCCTCCGTGCCTTCATGCGCAGCGGGGTGACCGCGGGCTCCGCGCGTTCCGCCGCGGCCCTCGGCGACCCCGTCCACGGCATCACCGCCTCCGCCTCGCAGAAGAACAAGCGGCTCTCCTGGTTCGTCGGGTGGCAGGGGGACGTCGCCGTCGCCGTGCTGGCGCAGAGCTCCGACAGCACGGCCGGGGCGGCCGTCGCCGGGCGCTTCTTCAAGGGGCTCCACGCCGGTCTGTGACTCTCCGGAATATTCTTTTCACTCCGAGCAACCATGGAGTGTCTTGTTTGCGTCCTTCTAAGTGACCGGGCTCCGCTTGGGGGGTTGCGGACCCGGTCGCTGTGATGAGATCAGGGCTTCATCTCGGGGGAAGCCCTGCCGTCAGGACCGGCTCGACCCTGCCGGTCGACCCCGGGGACGCTCGCCATTCGCGGGCGTCCCCGGGGTTTCGGCGTTCGGGGACCGGCGCGCCCGGCGGGAATTCGATTCGCGTCAGCCGTGTTGCAAGAGGTATCTTCGGATAGCTCGGCCCCTCGGGGTCGTGTTGAAAACTCAACAGGGGGTGACTGGTTTCGACTTTGGCTTTACAAGTCAGGTGAAGCGGGTCGAGGACTGCGGACATAACCTCGTTAACACTGTGACCGCGACCAACAAGTGCCAATAAGACGCACTCCGAAGTCAGCCAGGGCAACCTGGCACTCGCCGCCTAAGCAGCGAGTGACTTCTGCCGGCCCGGGAGCGCCTCCGGCCCGGATCCGGCATCGCTAGGAGGCTCAACCGATCGACCCGGCCACGGGGAAGATCGGGAAATCTTACAGTGGCTGAGCCCGTCGGCAACTTGCCTGCGTGATTGCCGGGGCTGAGAAAAGCACAGCAGGCTCCACCCGGAGAAGCCCTGTCTTGGAGTTGAAGGACGCGGGTTCGATTCCCGCCACCTCCACCCCCGTTCCGCGTCGAAACGCGCGGAGCAGATCGCCGAAGGGCGGTCGGGTCGGCCACGTGCCGCCCCGGCCGCCCTTCGTCGTTCCCGCGGACCCTTCGAAGGGCTTCGGCGCGCGCTCCGCCGTGGACTACGGCTCCAGCGCGCGGAGTCGCCCGGCGATCTCGGTCACCTCGTCCAGCTCTCCCGTGGTGACGGCGATCACGGGGGGTTCGGCCGCGTCGGCGTCGGCGCCGCTCAGCGTCTCGCCGTTCAGCTCCAGGAAGACGACGGCCGAGGTCCAGCCGAGCCGTTTGTTCCCGTCGACCAGGGGATGGCCGATGATCAGGCTCTGCATCAGCGCGGCGGCCTTGGTCCACAGGTCGGGGTAGGCGTCGTCCCCGAAGACGCTGGTCTGCGGTCTGAGCACCGCCGCGTGCAACTGGCCGCCGTCCCGCAGGCCGACCGAGGGCAGGATCTCCTCGGCGATGGCCAGAACGTCGGCCTTCGTGAGGTAGACGGTCATCTGGAGAGCCTGTCGAGGAGTTCGGCGTCACGCCTGGCGACCTTGCGGGCGATGGCCCGCACCGCGCCGGTCTGCCCGCGCTCCAGGTGCTCCTCGACGGCGATCAGGATTTCGGCGTTGAGGCTGTTGCCGTTCTCGTCGGCGGCGGCGCGCAGCCGCCGGTGGGTCTCGTCGGGAAGGCGGAGGCGAAGGTCCATGATCTTGATGGTACCCAGAAGTGGTACCGGAAAATGGCGTCATTTTCTGAGGGTCCCCGCTGCCGCACGAACTCGCCCCCGGCCGTGACGCCGCCCCGTGGTTCCCCGCGTGTCCAGATGGTGAGCTTCAGATGGTGAGCTCTGAATGGTGAGCTCTAAATGGTGAGCGCGTTCTCGATGCGCCTGAGGTGGTGCCTGGCCAGGGCCAGGTTGGAGCGTTCGCGGTCGAGCACCAGGTAGAGGAAGGTGTGGCCGCTGCTGTCGGACAGGAGCCTGATGATGTGGTACTGCTTGGCCAGCGTGATCAGGATGTCCTCGACGGCGTCGTTGATGTTCAGTGCGGAGAGGGTCCTGACCTTGGCCCGGACGACCTCGGTGTTGCCCGCGGCGGCCACCTCCAGATCGAGGTCACGGCTGCCTCCGATGGTCCCGAGGCACATGCCGCTTTCGTAGTCGACCAGCGCCGCGCCAACGGCGCCGTCGATCGTCATGGTTTCCTTGAGGGCGGTTTCGATGTTCATGAGCTTCTTTCCAGGGGGGGCGCGTGCGTCCCGGCACCTCGCCAGGAGACGCGGGCAACCGATCAGACGTCCAGGCGAGCCAATTTGTGGCTGCAGATACGTAAAGTACACTTATCTACTACCGTTAGTGAAGTGCAATATGGTGTAGTAGCGGATGATCGGCTCATCCGGGGACATACCTAGCGCTTCAGTCCCCGGTCGGGGTGCGACCGGTGCCGGCCCGCGGAACGCGGGTGGCCCGCGTGACGCCCCGGATCCCTCCGGGTCAGCCCGGGGGTGCGCGGTGGCACCGGGGCCACGCCCTCTCCCGGCCGGGCGCGCCCGTGGAAGACCTGGGGGACGAAGTGGCGAAGGCCGGTCCACATCCCGTACGTGAACGACTCGCCCCCCGCGAGCAGAACCAGAGGTGACCTTGTGCCGTCGTCGGCCGTGACCCAGCCGATGCCGTCCCGCGGAGCGGTGGGCCGCTCCCCTTCCCGGAACGGGATGACGGCGTGACCGCCGGGGAGCCGGAGGTCCTGGGCGAGATCGGAAGATTCCTGCTCCGGCTCTCACGCGAGGGGTTCTCCGGCGTGCTCCGCGTCGAGGGCGGCCCGGGAGGGGCGCTGTGGATCAGGGACGGCCTCGTGGTGGGCGCCACGACCCCGGCGGCCCCCGGGCCGGAGTCGTTGCTGTTGCGGTCGGGCCGGGTGTCGGAGAAGGACTGGACCGACGCCTACACGACCGGCGCCCCCGCCGACCGGCTGGCCGCCGAGCTCGCCGGGCGCGGGGTCATCGGCGAGGCGGCCCTGGAGGCGGTGTGCCTGGCCGCGCTCTTCGACGCGGTGTTCGCCATGGTCCTCTCCGGCGTCGAGTCGTGCGCCGCCGAGTCGGTGGGCCCCGGCGACCGTCTGCCGCTGCTGCCGGTCCTGCCGGGCATCGGGCACGAGCGGCTGGCGCGGGAGACCGCGCGCCGGATGGGGCACGCGGAGCATTGGCGGGAGATCGGCCTGTCCATGCGTGTCAGGCCGGTGCCGCCGGTGGTTCCCGCTCCCACGCTGCTCGGCTCCGACCGCATCCGCCGCGCCGTCCTGGAGCGGGCGAACGGCCGCCGCACGCCGCGCGACATCGCCTTCGTGCTGGGCAAGGGCCTGTTCGCGGTGATGAGCGAGATCGCCAGGATGGTCGAGGAGAGGGTGCTCGACCTCGGCGGTCCCGGCTCCGCGGCAGCGGGGCCCTCCGTTCCCGCGCCCGAGGAGGACGAGGACGAGAACCCGGCCACCCGGCTGCCGCGCCGCCGCCCGGGCACCAGCAAGATCAACGAGGTACTGGCCCTGGTCGGGGGAGGACAGGTCCCCGCGCGGCCCCTGCTCGCCCCGAGATCCCTGCCGCAGGAGGCAAAAGAGGCCGGTCCTGCCGGTGAGTGACGCACCAGGCGGCACCGTGCCGCGCCCTTGTCTCCCCGGGGCCGAAACCCGGGGGCCCCACGCTGGAGGTATCCGATGACCAAGCAAGCGGTGCTCGCCGAGCTGAAGATCCTGCGTGATCAGGTGACCGGGGTGCTGGAGACGGCGGTGGCGTCCGTGGACGGGCTCCTCGTGGCGGCCGACAGCGAGGGGGCGAGGCCCGAGGTGCTGGCGGCCCTGGCCGCCGCCACGCTGGGCCTGGGCAAGCGCACCGGTTACGAGGTGGGCATGGGGGAGCTTCGTGAGGTGGTGATCCGCTGCCGCAGCGGATACATCGTCGTCTACGCCGTCCGCCAGGAGGCGCTGCTCGTCGTGCTCGCCGACGAGGGGCTGGACGTCTCCCGGCTGCACGTGGAGTCCCGGCCCACGGTCGAGAGGCTGGGCGCGCTGCTCGCCGGTGCCTGACCGGGACCCCGCCGGTGGCCCGGACAAAAGACCCGGGCCGTAGACCCGGGCCGGTCCAGGGGCCCGGCCAGGACCAGGAATCCGGCCAGGACCAGGGGCCAGGCCAGGACCAGGGGCCAGGCCGGGGCCAAGGGCCCGGACCCGCCCGGGGACCCGGACCGGACCCGGACCAGACCCGGACCCGAACCCGGACCCGAACCCGGACCCGAACCCGGACCCGAACCCGAACCCGGATCGAACCCGAACCCGAACCCGGACCGGACCCGGACCCGGTCGCTCAGGACACGTCGACCCAGTCGAGGGTGCGCTCGACCGCCTTCTTCCAGCTCTCGTAGCCGGTGGCCCGCTGCTCGTCCGACCACCGGGGCTCCCAGCGGCGGCCCTCCTGCCAGTTCTGCTTGAGCTCCTCGGTCGACTTCCAGAAGCCGACGGCGAGCCCCGCCGCGTACGCGGCACCCAGGGCGGTCGTCTCTGCCACGACGGGCCGGGAGACGGGCACGCCGAGGATGTCGGCCTGGATCTGCATGCACAGGTCGTTGGCGGTGACGCCGCCGTCGACGCGCAGGACGTCGAGGGCGACGCCGGAGTCCTGCCGCATCGCCTCGACCACGTCGCGGCTCTGGTAGCAGATGGACTCCAGGGTGGCCCGCGCCAGGTGGGCGTTGTTGTTGAAGCGCGACAGGCCGACGATGGCGCCCCGGGCGTCGGACCGCCAGTACGGCGCGAACAGGCCGGAGAAGGCGGGGACGAAGTAGACGCCGCCGTTGTCCTCGACCTGCCGGGCGAGCGCCTCGCTCTGCGCCGCCCCGGAGATGATGCCGAGCTGGTCGCGCAGCCACTGCACGGCGGAGCCGGTCACCGCGATGGAGCCCTCCAGCGCGTACACCGGCGGCTCCTCGCCGAAGCGGTAGCAGACGGTGGTGAGCAGGCCGTTCTGGGAGCGGACCAGCTCGGTGCCGGTGTTGAGCAGCAGGAAGTTGCCGGTGCCGTAGGTGTTCTTGGCCTCGCCGACGCCGAAGCAGACCTGCCCGACGGTGGCGGCCTGCTGGTCGCCGAGGTCGCCGGAGAGCGGGACCTCCCCATTCAGCGGGCCGTTCGCGCGGGTGGTGCCGTACAGGCCGGGGTGGGAGGAGGGGGCGATGGACGGCAGCATCTGACGGGGGATGCCGAAGAAGGACAGCAGCTCGTCGTCCCAGTCGAGGGTCTCCAGGTCCATCAGCATCGTGCGGCTGGCGTTGGTCGGGTCGGTGACGTGCACGCCGCCGTCGGTGCCGCCGGTCAGGTTCCACAGCAGCCACGTGTCGGTGTTGCCGAAGATCGCCTCTCCGGCCTCGGCCGCCTCGCGCACCCCGTCGACGTTCTCCAGGATCCACTGGATCTTGCCGCCGGAGAAGTACGTCGCCGGGGGCAGGCCCGCCTTGCGGCGGATGACGTCGCCCCTGCCGTCGCGGTCCAGGGCGGAGGCGATCCGGTCGGTGCGGGTGTCCTGCCAGACGATCGCGTTGTGGTACGGGCGCCCGGTCCTGCGGTTCCAGACCACCGCGGTCTCGCGCTGGTTGGTGACGCCGAGCGCGGCCAGGTCGGAGGCGGCCAGGCCCGCCCTGTTCATCGCGGTCTCGATCACCGCCCGCGTGCGCTCCCAGATCTCCGTGGGGTTGTGCTCGACCCATCCGGCCCGGGGCAGGATCTGCTCGTGTTCGAGCTGGTGCCGGCCTATCTCGTTGCCGCCATGATCGAAGATCATGAATCGGGTGCTCGTCGTTCCCTGGTCGATCGCTCCGACGAAGTCAGGCATGGATGGTGCCTCCTCTGTGAGACTCTCCGGGAGATCTGCCGCTCTCCCCGTAACGGTTCCCGATCGTGGTCGCGGTCCCGCTCCCGTTCAGGCGGGGGCGGTCCCCTCGTCGGACGGCACCCGCCCCACCTCGGGACCGGCGTCCTCGGGGGGCAGGAACCTGGCGATCAGGGCCTGGTACAGGAACGCCCCGATCAGACCCCCGATGACGGGCGCCACGATCGGCACCCAGAAGTAGAGCTGGCCGTACTGATCCTGCCAGGCGGTCTCGTATCCGGTGAGGTACGAGGCGAGTCGCGGCCCGAAGTCGCGGGCGGGGTTGATGGCGTACCCGGCGTTGGTGCCCCAGGCCATCCCGATGGCCACCACGATCAGGCCGACCACGAAGGGGGCCAGGTTGGCCAGGGGGGCCGAGTTGCGCGCGTCGGAGACGGCGAGGATGAGCAGGAGCAGGATCGCGGTGCCGATCACCTGGTCGCGGAAGGCGCCCCAGGTGCCGACGGGCAGGCTCCCGTTGCCGGGGAGGGTCGAGAAGACGCCCTGGGTCTTGATCGTGAGCCCGGGGTCGGCCTTCTGCAGCACCTCGCTGTAGTTGAAGCGGACGATGAGAGCCGCCACGAAGGCGCCCGCGGTCTGCGCCAGTGAGTACGGCAGCACCTTGCGCCAGGAGAATCCCTTGAAGGCGGCCAGCGCGATGGTGACGGCGGGGTTGAGGTGGGCCCCGCTGATGCGTCCCGCGACGTAGACGCCCAGGGTCACGCCGAGCCCCCACGCCCACGCGATGCTGTCGTGGTCACCGATCTCGGCCGCCACGACCTGGGCCACCACCGCCACCCCGAACAGGATCAGGATCATGGTGCCCACGAACTCGGCCGCCAGCTCGCCGACAAGCCCCCGGTTCTTCAGGCGTTCCGCCATGTTCTTCCCCTCACAACGCCGCACGGATGCCCGGACGGTAGGCGGGAATTCCAGGGCAGTCAACGGTAAAGTGACGAAATTGTTGAATTTTGGTCAACAATCTAAGTCATCGGTAACGTGACCGGAATATCCGTCAACGTCCGCACTTGCGATATCTCCGCTCGGTGAGATCCCTGTCACCGTCCGGCGTCCCCGGCTGTGAGGGCCCAGTCCCGGGTGGAGCCGCGCGAGGCCGCCCAGGGCCGCTCAGGCGGGAACCTTTGCCGGGTACGGAGGTCAACCCGCAGGTCAGACGGGGATGAGAAGCGTATCGTCAGTGCGCTTTGGAGGAATTCGATGGGCCGTCTCAGAGTGGGCAGGGCCGGTGTGGTCGTCGTCGCGACGGGGGTCGTGCTGGCCGGATGTGGATCGACGGGACCGGACGAGAACGACGAGCAGAGGGCCAGGGTGGCGGCCGCGGCCAAGGCGTCGGCCGCCGCGGCCTCGCAGGCCAACCTCCTCAAGGCCAAGACGCAGGCGGCGGCCAAGGTCAAGGCCAACGAGCTCGGGCAGGTGCCCGTCCTCATGTACCACCGGGTGGTCGACAAGCCCTCCACCCAGGACGACCGCACCCCCAAGCAGTTCCGCACCGAGCTCGAGCGGCTGGCCAAGGAGGACTACGTCGCGGTCACCGCGGCCGAGTTCGTCACCGGCCGCATGGACATCCCGGCGGGCAAGCACCCTGTCGTCCTCACCTTCGACGACTCCTCGCCCTCGCAGTTCGAGCTGGACGGGAGCGGGCTGCCCAGGCCGAACACCGCCGTCGCGATCCTCCAGGACGTCGCCAAGACCCACCCGGGCTTCCGCGGCGTCGGAACGTTCTACGTCACGCGCGACATGTTCGGCAAGGCGACGCCGGAGGAGGGGGCGCAGATGCTCCTCTGGCTCACCGACAAGGGATTCGACATCGGCAACCACACCCGCGACCACCTCAGCCTGCGCGGCAAGCCGAAGAAGGCGGTCACCTCGGAGGTGGCGGCGGGCCACCGGCTCATCACCGGCCTGATCAAGGTGCCCCCGGTCACGCTGGCCCTGCCGTACGGCAACCAGCCCGACACCAAGGAGTGGGGCCGCAAGGGCTCCTCGGGGGACGTCTCCTACGACTACGGCGGCGTGTTCCTCGCCGGTTACACCCCGGCGCTGTCGCCGTTCAACAAGAAGTTCGACCCGCTGGGCATCCCGCGCATCCGCTCGATGGACAAGAAGGGCGACTGCGCCAAGTTCTGCTCCGTGGCCTGGCTCGACTGGCTGAAGACGAACGCCGACGAGCGCTACACCTCCGACGGCGACGTGAAGACGGTCGCCTTCCCCAAGTTCAAGGCGCCCTTCGTGGCCAAGTCCTTCACCGACCGCGTCCTGCCCTACTGACCCGGTGCCGTCCGGCCCGGCATCGCCGGGCCCGCACCGGCCCGACACCCGCCCGGCGCCGACCTGGCGCCGGCCTGGCGCCGGCCCGGCCGCCCGCTCCCACCGACCGGGCGGCCCCGGGGCCCCACTCTTCCGGGCTCTTCCGGACCCTCCCCGATTCTTCCGGGGCTGTCGTCCCGGCCGTCCTGGGTCCCCGCGTCCCGGGCACCCAGGACGGTCCCCCGGTGTGACCCCAGGGGTGACCAGGGTCAGCCGCCGGGGAGCTCCTCCAGGGGGACGACCACGGTGCGCGTCGAGCCGTCGGGGCGCAGGATCTCGACCTTCGCGTCCTGGCCGGGCTTGAGCTGGGCGAGGACCGCCGCCAGCTCCTGGGTCGACGGGGTGGGCATGCCGTCGACCGAGACGAGCAGGTCCCCGGCCTTGAGCCCCGCCCGCTCCGCGCCGCTGTTCCGCTGTACCCGTACGACGCTGACGCCCGCGGGCTGCCCGCTCATGTCGATCACGGTCCGTACGACGACGCCGAGCGCGGCCCTGCGGGTGTTGGTGACCCTGCCGTCCCTGATGATCTGGGTGGCGACGTCCTTGACGGTGTTGGCCGGGATCGCGAAGCCGATGCCCGGGGCCTGGGCGTTGCCGAGTTCGGGGTTGACGGCGGTCAGGGTCGGCACGCCGACGACCTCGCCCCTGAGATTGACCAGGGCGCCGCCGCTGTTGCCCGGGTTGATGGGCGCGGAGGTCTGGATGGCCCCGCTGATCGTCGCGCCCGGCGAGCCCTCGCCCCCGGGCTCGGTGACCGTGCGGCCCAGCGCCGAGATGATCCCCTCGGTGACGCTGCCCGACAGGCCGAGCGGGTTTCCCATGGCCATCACGATCTCGCCGACCCGCAGCCTGGCGGAGTCGCCGAAGACGGCGGGTTTCAGCCCGGTGGGGTCGTCCACCTTGATCACCGCCAGGTCGCCCAGCTCGAACGAGTCGACCAGCCGCGCCGTGCGCGGCGTGCCGCCGTTGGCGAGCGTGACCTTGAAGCTCCTCGCGGACCCGACCACGTGGGCGTTGGTGACGATGTGCCCGGCGGTGTCGTACACGATCCCCGAGCCGAGGCCTTCCCCCGTGGTGATCTGCACGATGGACGGCAGCACCCTGGCGATGGTCCGCTCGTACGCGGCCTCCAGGGCGTCCGGGACGGGGCCGGGGGTGCTGGGGGAGCCCCTCGGGGACGCCTCGGCGGAGGTGCTCGCCGATGCGCCGGGTGTGGGGGCGCCGGGCGAGCCCGCCGTCCCCGCCGTTTGCAGTCGCAGGTCCTGGCCGCAGCCCGCGAGCGTCATGACGGCGGCCGCCAGCAGCGCGGTGCCTGTCGTTGATCCCCCCATACAGGGGTATTTGCCCAGCTCAGGCAGGAAGATACTTATTACGAAGGTCGCTCCGGCTGAGCTTGCCCGTGGGGGTACGCGGCAGCCGGTCGCGGTACTCGATCACCCGGGGGTGTTTGAGGCGTGCCAGCCGGGAGTCGCAGTGGGCCAGCAGCTCCCCGGTGAGCTCCGCGCCGGGGACGGCGCCCGGCACGGGCTGGACCAGCGCGACGACGCGCTGGCCCCACTCCGGGTCGGGGACGCCGATCACCGCCACGTCCGCCACCGAGGGGTGTTCCTGGAGCACGGCCTCGACCTCGGCCGGGTAGATGTTGACCCCGCCGGAGATGATCAGGTCTGTGCGCCGGTCACAGAGGAACAGGTAGCCGTCCTCGTCCAGGTAGCCGATGTCGCCGGGGGTGTAGAGGGCGCCGAGCATCGTGGAGGCGGTCTTGGACGGGTCGCGGTGGTACTCGAAGTGGTTGATGCCGCCGATGTAGACCATGCCGGGCTCGCCGGGCGGGAGCACCGCGCCGTCGTCGCCGATGATCGTGAACGCGATGCCGTCGATCGCCCGGCCGACGGTGCCCGGCCGCTCCAGCCACTCCGCCGAGGAGACCATCGTGGCGACGGCGGCCTCGGTCGAGCCGTAGTACTCCCACAGCACGGGGCCGAGCCACTCGATCATCGCCTGCTTGGTGGCGGGCGGGCAGGGCGCGGCGCCGTGATACAGATGCGTCAATGACGATAAATCGTGCTTTGTCCTGGTAGAGGCGGGCAGGGCCAGCAGCCGGTGGAACATGGTCGGCACCATGAACGCGTTGGTCACCCGGTGCCGCTCGATCAGCTCCAGCGTCTCCTCGGCGTCGAACCGCTCGGTCACCACGAGGGTGTGCCCGAACTGCAGGGCCATCATCGCCTGGCCGTACGGCGCCGAGTGGTAGAGCTGAGACAGCAGCAGGTGGACGCCGTCGAACGGCAGCCCGAAGTGCCGCCAGCCCTTGCGCATCAGGATCGGGTAGAGGTCCTCGGGGCTCAGCTCGATCAGCCGCCGCCGCACGCCCTTGGGCTTTCCGGTCGTCCCCGAGGTGTAGAGCATCATCGACCCGACCCTGCGCGCCTCGGGCGGCGTGACCGGCCGGCCCTCGGCCAGGGCGCCGGTCTCCACGAACCCGCCGGGCACCGCGTGCCCGTACCGCTCGGAGCTCACCACCACCCGCGCCGCGCAGTCGGCGACGATGTAGCCGATCTCCTCGGCCGTGTAGTGCCAGTTGACCGGGACGTGATAGGCGCCGACCTGGTACGTCGCCAGCATCATCGTGATCGCGTCGACCCCGTTGGGCAGGACCGTCACGACGGTGTCCCCCGGCCGGGTGCCGCGCGCCAGCAGGCCGTGCGAGACCTGGTTGACCCGCTCGTGCAGCTCGCCGTAGGTCGTGGTCACCGCCGGGCGCGCGCCCGCGGTCGTGCTCGCGGCCGGGTCGCCGGTCGCGGCCGGGTCCCGGATCACGGTCGCGTCCCCGGTCACGGTCGCGTCCGCGACGACGGCGACGCGTCCGGGATCGGCCGCCGCGATCTCGTAGAAGCCCCTCGTAGCCCTCATGGCGCGACCATACAGAACGACATTCTGTTCATGGAAGGGGAAAGACGGTTACCTGGGCTGATGCACACCTCGTGGCCGAAGCGTAATAAACGACGATGCGTCGAATCTTTCCGTCGTGACATAACCTGACGCGTATGGCGGACGTCGGCGGCAACTCCTCCGGGCGCTCTCACGAGAGATACATCCCCTCATATGACGCGCCCACGGCTCCCATACCCGCCATTCCCGCCGAGGACGGTTCGATCATCAGCCCCCGGGTGCCCCGGAGGTTCCCCATCGGCGACGGCGAGGAGACCGCTCTGGTCTCCAGGCCCCCTGGATCGTTCCCCCGCCCCCTGGCCGCGCCCGGCGACCGGCGCGACGAGCCGGAGGCGGACGCCGGTCAGGTGCGCGAGCCGGGCGGGCTCGGCACGATCCCGGTCAGGCAGGTAGGCGGATCGGCCGGCCCCTGGCGTCCCGACAGGAACGGGATGCCCGGCCGTCCGGGCACCGGGGCCCGGGCGGGCACCGGCGACGGGAACGGCGACGGGCCCGGTGCGCAGGACGGGCAGGGCGTGGCGGCGGGGTGGCCCGGCGCGGCCCAGCGGCCCGAGGTGTTCGGGGAGTCGGCTCTCCAGGGCGGGCCCGGCGGCGCGGGTGGCCCGGAGGCCAGGGGCGGGGCGAAGAGGTCCGGCGGCCTGCTGATGCGGATCGGCGACATCCCGATCCGGGTCGCCTACAGCCTGGGGGCCGCCGCCCTCACCGGTGTCATCGTGGTCCTGATCTTCGTGCTGTTCTCCGGTGACGAGCCCGGCGATCCGGCCGGGGTCGGCCGGGCCGTGCTGCCCACCGCGAAGCCCTCGCCGACCGTCTCGCCGATCACGCTGCCCGCCCTGCCGGGCGCGACCGCCCTGCGGGTCCTGCCGGGCAGGCCGAGCGTGGTGCTGGGCGCGGTGACCGACACCAGGTCCGCGCTGACCTACGTCAGCCTGGGCGCGCCGTGGGTGACCAAGGCCGTGCCGTCGTTCTCCGTCGGCCAGCAGGTCGGCACGGCCCGGCTGCCGCGTACGGTCATCGCCTCGGGGCCGCTTCCCGGCGCCACCCCGGCCAAGGCCCTCAAGAGCGACGCCGACTACCGCAGGGCGGCGCTGAACGCGGTGAGGTGGACGATCCGCAACCACCACCCCGCGGGCGGCAAGGTCGCCTGGACCGCCTCGCAGCGGACCGCCGCGGGCAAGGGGTGGATGCTCGGCTACCGGGTCACCTACGAGGTCAAGGGCGAGAAGCGCGTCTCCCAGGCGGCACTCGCGGTGATCGACGTCGGCCGCCGCAAGCCCTCCGTGCTCTTCGTGACCGTGCCCGACACGCGCAAGCGGCTCTGGGCCGACATCGCCCCCCTGATGGCGAGCGCCCGCGCCCTCTGACGCGCTCCCCCCGGCTCCCGGGGGCTTCCCGGACCGATCCGCGAGGGCGGCGTACCCGGTGATGGGGGCCGCGCGTTGTGATGGAAGTACCTTCTAGAATATGGTTCTGGCATTGAATCCTGTCTGGAGGCTGTCATGGCGATCGGGTTGAGCGAGGAGCACGAGGCGCTCCGGGAGTCGGTGACCAGGTGGGCGGAGCGCAACGTCCCGTCCGAGGTCGTGCGCGCCGCCGTCGCGGCCGAGGGGGAGGAGCGCCCCGGTTTCTGGGCGGCGCTGGCCGGCCAGGGGCTGCTCGGCCTGCACGTCCCCGAGGAGCACGGCGGCAGCGGCTACGGCCTGCTGGAGACCGCCGTCGCCGTCGAGGCGCTCGGCGAGCACGTCGCCCCCGGCCCGTACGTCCCCACGGTGCTCGCCAGTGCCGTGATCCTCGCCTCCGACGGCAAGGCCCACGCCGAGCTCCTGCCCGGCCTCGCGGACGGCACGCTGACCGGCGCGGTCGCGCTGGGCGCCGCGATCACCGGCACCCGGGGCGAGGACGGTGCCCTCACGATCGGCGGCACCGCCGAGCTGGTCCTGGGCGGCACGCTGGCCGACGTCCTGGTGCTCCCGGTGAGCACCGACCGCGGCGAGGAGTGGGTCGCGCTCGACGCCTCCGCCGCGACCGTCACCCCGGTCAGGGCGCTCGACGTGACCCGGGGGGTGGCCAAGGTCGAGCTGGACGCGGTCACCGTACCGGCGGGACGGGTCCTCGACGGGCTGCAGGGGCCCGGGGTCCTCAACCTGGCCGCGATCCTGCTCGGCGCGGAGGCCGCGGGCCTCGCGTCGTGGTGCGTGAGCGCCGCCGCCGGGTACGCCAAGGTCCGCGTGCAGTTCGGCCGCCCGATCGGGCAGTTCCAGGGCGTCAAGCACAAGGCCTCCCGGATGCTCGTCGCCCTGGAGCAGGCCCGCGCGACCGTGTGGGACGCCGCCCGCGCCACCGACGGCACGGGCACCGAGACGGAGGTCTCGGCCGACGAGCTCGCGTACGCCGCCGCGATCGCGGGGGTGGTCGCCCCCGACGCGGCCGTGCTCTGCGCCAAGGACGCCATCCAGATCTTCGGCGGCATCGGCTACACCTACGAGCACGACGCCCACCTGTACTACCGCCGCGCGCTCACCCTGCGCGCCCTGCTGGGTTCCTCGGGGGAGTGGGCCGAGTCGGTCGCGGAGCTGGCCCTGAACGGGGTGAGCCGGGAGCTGGAGATCGAGCTGCCCGAGGAGGCCGCCGAGCTGCGCGAGGGCATCCGCGCCGAGATCGCCGGGTTCGCCGCGCTGGAGGGCAAGGAGCAGAAGCGGGCATTGGCGAGCGCCGGATACGTCATGCCGCACCTGTCCAGGCCCTGGGGCCGCGACGCCAAGCCGCTGGAGCAGGTACTCATCTTCCAGGAGCTCAAGGCCGCCAAGGTCAGGCTGCCCCAGATGATCATCGGCGCCTGGGTGGTGCCCTCGCTGGTCTCGTACGGCACCCCCGAGCAGCAGGAGCGCTTCCTGCCGCCCACGCTGAGCGGCGAGATGATCTGGTGCCAGCTCTTCTCCGAGCCCGGCGCGGGCTCCGACCTGGCGAACGTGCAGATGAAGGCCGAGAAGGTCGAGGGCGGCTGGCGGCTCAACGGCCAGAAGATCTGGACCTCCGTGGCGCACTTCGCCGAGTGGGGCATCTGCATCGCCCGCAACTCCTCCGAGGGGTCCAAGCACGAGGGCATCACCTACTTCCTGGTCGACATGAAGGGCCCCGGCGTCACGGTCAGGCCGCTCACCGAGATGACCGGGGAGAACCTGTTCAACGAGGTCTTCCTCGACGACGTGTTCGTCCCGGACGACCTGGTCGTCGGCGAGGTGGGCCAGGGCTGGAAGGTCGCCAGGAACACGCTGTCGAACGAGCGGGTCTCGCTCTCGTCGGGTTCCGGCGGCACCGGCTCGTCCGTCCCCGACCTGCTGGGCCTGGCCGGGCGCCTCGGCAGGGAGCTCACCCCCGCCGAGCGCCAGGAACTGGCGCACGTCGTCTGCGAGGGCCACTCGATCGCCGCGCTCGGCCTGCGGGTGACCCTGAAGCAGCTGACCGGCCTGGAGCCCGGTGCCGACGCCTCGGTGCGCAAGCTCCTGTCCACCTCGCACGCCCAGCACGTCTCGGAGTGCGCGGTCTCGCTGCTCGGTTCCTCGGCCGTCATCGCCGCCGACATGAAGCTCGGCGACGCGGGCTACTGGAACCGCGCTGTGCTCTCCACCCGGGCCATGACGATCTACGGCGGCACCACGGAGGTGCAGCTCAACATCATCGCCGAGCGCATGCTCGGGCTGCCCCGCGACCCCGAGCCCGGCAAGTGACCCGCGTGCCGTAGCGGGGGACCTCGCCCGTGAGGGCGGCGGGCACGTGCCGCCCTCACGTCGTCCCGGGAGGGCCGCCCTCCTCGTGCCGTCTCTTCGTGTCGTCGTGGGGCGTGCCCTCGCCCGCCCGTGATCTCGCGGGCGGGCGTCGCCCGTCAAGACCCGTTACGTCCAGTTCGTGGCGGGTCTTGACCGTTCGGTTAGGCTTCGCGCATGTCGATGCGGTTCCGGCCAGGTGTGGTCGTGCGGAGCGCCGTCGCCGGCGCCGTCCCGCTGCGCTGGTTCGGCGCCGTGATCCGCCGGGTCTACCCCCGGCTGGACGCCGAGCTGGCCCGCGCAGAGGAGTTCGCGCCGCGCGGCGGCACCGCCGTCGACGTGGGCGTCTGGTACGGGCCGTGGACCGCGAAGCTGCGGCGGCTCGGCTGCGACGTCGTCTCGATCGAGGCCAACCCCCGCCTGGCCGCCATGCTCGAACGGACCTTTCCCGACGTCAGGGTGATCGCGGCGGGCGCCTCGGACCGCTCGGGCACGGCGCGGCTGTGGATCCCCGGCGGCGGGCGGGGAGCGGAGGCCACGGCCTCGCTCGTCCACGGCGAGGGGGAGGGTGTCCCGGTGGACGTCCCGACCGTCACCATCGACGAGCTGGAGCTGAAGGACGTCCGGTTCATCAAGGTCGACGTGGAGGGCCACGAGCTCGCCGCCCTGCGCGGCGCCGAGCGGACCGTTCACCGCGACCGGCCCGTCCTGCTCGTCGAGCTGGAGACCCGGCACCAGGACATCGGCCTGGTCGTCGACCAGCTCGCCGAGTGGGGCTACACCGGCTCCGTGCTCACCGGCGGGAACTGGGTCCCGCTGGACGGCTTCGACCTGGCCGCCCACCAGGAGGCGGCGGTCGGCGAGGTGGAGCGGAGCTTCATCTCCCGCCTGCTCAAGCCCGGCGGCGAGTACGTGAACATGGTGCTGTTCCGCCCCGCAGCCCGCTAGTGCGCGCCCTTCGCGCCTCCACCCCGCTCCTGGCCCCCGCCCTGCTGGGACTGGTCCTCGGGGTGCTCGCGCTCTGGCCCGCGCTCGGCCCCGGCTTCGTGCTCCGCTACGACATGGTGTTCGTGCCCGACCCGCCGATCCCGGCGATCTCGCCGACCGGCGCGGGCTTCCCCCGCGCGGTGCCGAGCGACCTCGTGGCGGCCCTGCTGTCGTCGGTCCTTCCCGCCCAGATCGCGCAGAAGGCGATCCTGCTCGGGATCTTCGTGCTCGCCGCGACGGGCGCCGCGGCCCTGGTGCCCGGGGAGCGCCGGGTCGCCCGGCTGGCCGCCGCCGCGTTCTACGCCTGGAACGTCTACCTCGCCCAGCGGCTGCTGCTCGGCCAGTGGGCGCTGCTGCTCGGGTACGCGGGCCTGCCGTGGGCGGTGCGCGCGGTCACCCGCGAGGGGGTCTGGAGGACCGCCCTCGCCCTGATCCCCGCGGCGGCCGGGGGCTTCCAGGCGATGCTCGTCTCGGCGATGACGGTGCTGCCGGTGGCGGGCCGCCGGGCCCCGCGCGCCCTGCTGGTCGTCGCCGTGCTGAGCCTGCCGTGGCTGGTCCCGGCGCTGGGCAGTGCGGCCGTCACCGACCCCGCCGGGGTGCGGGCCTTCGCGCCGCGCGCGGACGGGCCGCTGGGCACCCTCGGCAGCCTGCTCACCCTCGGCGGCGTGTGGAACTCGGGAGCCGCCGTACCGGGACAGGAGACCTGGTGGTCGGCCCTGGTCCGGCTGGCCGTGGCCGTGGCGGCGGTGGCGGGGTACGCCCTGCTCAAAGGGGGGTGGCCGGTCGCGGGGCGCGGTCACCGGGATCAGGCCCCGGTGGAGGGAAGCGGCAGGGACTCCGGTGAAGGTGACGGGGTGGACGGCGGGCGGCCCGCGTACTGGGGCGGGCTGGCGGTCGCGTCGGCGGCGGGGCTCGCGGTGGGGTGTGCCGGGGCCTTCCTGCCGGGGGCGGTGGAGGCGATGGTCGGGCTGTGGCCCGGCTTCGGGCCGCTGCGCGACGGGCAGCTCTACCTCGCCCCCTTCGTCCTGCTGCAGGCGGTCGGCCTGGCCGCGGTGACCGCGCGGCTGGCCCCGGCCGTCCGCCCCGGCATGCTCGCGCTGCCCCTGCTGGTGCTGCCCACCTTCGCGCTGGGGGCGTTCGGCCGGCTGGTCGCGGCCGAGTACCCCCCGGACTGGTCCAGGGTGCAGAGGATCGTGGACGCGGATCCCGCGCCGGGCGCGCTGCTGACGCTGCCGTGGGGGGCCTACCGGGCGTTCGGCTGGAACGGGGGCCGGGTGGTGCTCGACCCGGCGGTCAAGCTCTTCCAGCGCAGGGTCGTCTGGAACGACGGCCTGCCGGTCGGGCTGGGGGACGGCCGCACGCTCACCCTCGCCACCGAGGACCCGCTGGCGCGCAGGGTCGGCGCGGTCCTCGCGGGGTCCGGCCCGCTGACCGGGCCGCTGGCCGCGGAGGGGATCAGCCACGTGCTGGTCCAGAGATCGAACGAGAACCTGTTCCGCGCCAGGCTTCCCGGCGCACGCCTGATCTTCGCTGGTCAGGACCTGCTTCTCTTCCGCCTCTGATCCGTTGAGATGCAACTATGTCGTGATTTACCAGCTGGTAACATTATTTATCACATTTTTACCGATTGACTAGCTGAAGACCTGTATCAGGTTCTACTGTCGGGCAGACCGCACGACCACGCGTTGGAGGGAGAACTCGAGTGTTGCGAGTGATTGCCGCTCTGGCGGTAGGGGCGGTGCTGGCGGTCGGAGCCTCGGTAGCCGTCACGAACGTCGCGGCGCCGACCCCCGAGCCGCCTAACAGACCGCTCTACAACTACGGCACCAGGTGACGGCCCGGGGCCGTCGCACGGCCCCGGCAGCCACCTGACCGCCGGAACCCCTCGACGCGAGGGAAACCCGTTCCGGGTCACGTCGACGCGACAGGGCTTGGCCGCCGCATGCGCGGATTCCCCCCGACGCCTTTCTCGCGTGCCGTACGGCGGCGGTTCCCCGGACACCCGTCGTACAGGGGTGTGCCACACGGAGTCACAGGAGATGCAGGAGATAGGAGTGGTCGTGGCCGGACAGGGCGCCAGGGCGACCCCCCGGGCCTCGGGCCCGCCGCCCGCCGCGGGCCTGGTGGCCGCGACGGGACGGCAGCGGCCGTCCATGCGCGGGGTGCGCGTCGCCGTCCTGAACTTCCGCGAGCCGCTGCAGTCCGTGGCGGGCGGCGCCGAGGAGTACGCCTGGCAGGTCAGCCGCTACCTGGTCGGGCAGGGGGCCTCGGTCACCTTCGTCACCTCCAGGGAGCCCGGGCAGCCCGCGGCCGAGGAGCGCGACGGCATCGCGCTGCGGCGGATGGGCAACCCGTTCCTGGTCTACCTGCTGGTCCCGCTCTGGATGCTGTGGCGGCGCCGGAACTTCGACGCCGTCATCGACTGCATGAACGGCATCCCCTTCTTCGCCCCCCTGGTCGTGCGGCGGCGCACGGCGGTCGTCTCCCTGGTGCACCACGTGCACGACCGCCAGTTCCACGCCTTCTTCCCGCGCTGGCTGGCCCGGATCGGCTGCTTCGTCGAGGGGCCGGTCGCCCGGCTCGTCTACCGGCGCCGCGCGACCGTCACCGTCTCGGAGTCCTCCAGGAACGAGCTGCGCGAGCGGCTCGGCTGGCTCGCGCCGATCCAGGTCATCCCGAACGGCAGCCCGGTGGCCCGCCCGGTCGCGAGCGTCGGGGACACGACGGGAGATCCCGCCGTGGTCTACCTCGGCAGGCTCGTCGGCCACAAGCGCGTCGAGCGGGTGGTGGACCTCGCCGGTGACCTCAAGGAGACCTGGCCCGGCATCCACGTGCACGTCATCGGGCGCGGTGGCGAGCGGGAGCGGCTCGCCGCCCACGCCGCCCGCCGAGGGCTGGAGGACCGGGTCCACCTGCACGGCTTCCTGCCCGAGGCCGCCAAGAACGCGATCCTGGGGGCGGCGCGGGTCAACGTCACCGCCTCGGAGTTCGAGGGCTGGGGGCTGACCGTGATCGAGGCCGCCGCGCTCGGCGTCCCGACGGTCGCCTTCGACGTGGCGGGACTGCGCGACTCGGTACGCGACGGCGTCACGGGCTGGCTGGTCAGGGAGGGTGAGGCGCTGGCCGACGTGGTGGACCGCGCGCTGCGGGAACTGTCGGACCCGGCCAGGCGCGAGGAGATCCAGCAGGCGTGCAGGCTCTGGGCCGCCGAGTTCACGTGGGGAAGAACGGGCGCTACGATGACCGGATTAATCACCACAGAACTATCCAAAAACGGTCGTCACCTCCATGTATCCGATCCCTGTCTCGCCACGGGTGAGACCGACCCGCCATAAGTGTCCGTGACCTCTGAGGCGTGGATCGCCCGCCTGACCGCGCCTCCCGCGACGTTCGGGGCCTCCGACACCGGGATCCGCCGCAGGCTCAGGTTGCTCGCCGGATGCCTCTTCCTGGCGGCCGTCGCCTTCAACATGGCGCCGGGCATGCTCATCGCCGAGACGAAGCTGGACATGCCGATCAACCCGATCGGCTTCCTGTCGCAGGCGCTGAACATGTGGGACCAGGACTATCTGGGACACCTGCAGAACCAGGCGTACGGCTACATCTTCCCGATGGGCCCCTTCTACACCCTGCTGATCAACGCGGGCATGCCGCCGTGGGTGGTGCAGCGGCTCTGGGTGACGCTGATCCTGTGCGTGGCCTTCGTCGGCGTCGCCCAGGTGGCCAGGGCGCTGCGGATCGGCGGGCAGCTCGCCGGGGTGCTGGCCGGTCTCGCCTACGCGCTCGCCCCGCACGCGCAGGCGCTCATGGGGTTCAACTCGGTGGAGTTCGCCCCCAGCGCCGTCCTGCCCTGGGTGCTGCTCTTCCTCGTCAAGGGGGCGCGGGGGGAGACGAGCCCGCGCAGGGCCGCCGGCCAGTCGGCGCTGGCGTTCCTGTTCGCGGGCGGCATCAACGCCGCCGCCGAGCTGGCCGTGCTCGTCGTACCGATGATCTATCTGCTGACCCGGGCGGGCGGCCCGCGCAAGCGGCGGCTGATCGCCTGGTGGCTCGCCGCGATCGCCGCGGTGTCGTTCTGGTGGCTCGTCCCCCTGGTGATGCTCGGCCGGTACGTCTTCTCCTTCATGCCGTTCACCGAGAACGCGTGGACGACCACGGTCGTGGGCTCGCTCACCAACGTGCTGCGCGGCATGAACAGCTGGGTGGCCTTCCTGCCGGTGGACGGCCGCCCCTTCCTGCCCGCCGCCTACGACCACGCCACGACGCCCTGGCTCGTGCTGGTCACCGCGCTCGTCGCCGGGCTGGGGCTGGCCGGGCTCACCCTCGCGCGCACGCCCGAGCGGGCCTTCCTGCTCCTGACCACGCTCGTGGGCGTCGCCATCCTCGCCGCGGGGCACGCCGGGCCGCTCGCCGAGCCCATCAGGGCGCTGCTGGACGGCCCGCTCGCGCCGTTCCGCAACCTGCACAAGTTCAACGCGCTCGTACGGCTGCCGCTGGTGCTCGGCCTCGCCGCGCTCGTCTCGTACGTGGGGGCGCGCAGGGCCCTCGTCCGCCTCCCCGTCGCGGTGGCGGGGGCCGGGCTGGTCGGGCTGACCTTCGTCCCCGTCGCCACCGCGGGCATCGCCCCGAGCGGCGCGTTCGCCGACGTTCCCGAGCACTGGCGGCAGGCGGCCTCCTGGCTGGACGACCGGGCCGACCAGGGCACCGTGCTGGTCCTGCCGGGAGCCAGGCGCGGCGAGTACACCTGGGGGCGGCCGCTCGACGAGCCGTTCCAGCCGCTGCTGAAGAAGGCCCGCTGGGTGAGCAACACGATCGTGCCGTGGGGCACGGCCGGCTCCAACCGGCTCGTCAAGGCGATCGACGACCGCTTCGCCAACGGGCAGGGGTCGGAGGGGCTCACCCGGACCCTGCGCCGGATGGGCGTGCGCTACCTGCTGATCCGCAACGACCTCGACAGGGTCGCCTTCGGCGACGCGTGGCCCGCCCGCGTGCACGAGGCGCTGGACCGTTCTCCGGGCCTGAACCGGGTGCGCGGCTTCGGGCCCACGGTCGGGTTCGAGGACTCCTCGACCGGCGCGGGCTGGCTCGACCAGCCGTACACGTCCCTGGAGATCTACGAGGTCGCCGGGGCGCGTCCCGTGGTCGGCACGGTCGCGGCGCAACGGCCGCTGCGGGTCTCCGGCGGCCCCGAGGCGCTGCTCACCATGGCCGAGGAGGGCGTTCTCGACGACGACCGGCCGGTGATCCTCGGCGACGACCCCGGCGCGGACACGATCCCCGCCGCCGACACCGTGCTCACCGACACCATGCGGCGGCGCGAGCTGGTGGTGAGCGACCTGCGCAGGCCGTACGGCGAGACGATGACGCCGGACGAGCCCTACGAGGGCCAAGGGCCCGCCTACGATCTCACCGACCCGGCGTGGGCCGAGCCCAAGACCGTCGCGGTCTTCACCGGGATCAAGGGCGTCACCGCCTCCTCCTCGCAGTCCAGGCTCGGCGTGACCCCCGGGACCCGCGACGGCGGGCAGCAGCCGTACTCCGCGGTGGACTTCGACCTGCGCACCGGCTGGCGCTCCACCGGCTGGGAGCCGCCCACCGAGCAGTGGCTGGAGGTCCAGTTCGCCGAGCCGATCTCGGTGCCCTCGGTGCAGGCCGTCTTCGAACGCTCCGAGAACGCGGTGACGGTCTCGGAGGTCATGGTCGAGACCGACACCGGAAAGGTGCGCACCCGGCTCGGCCTCACCTCGCTGTGGGAGAAGCTGAACGTCCCGCCGGGCAGGACGTCCCGGATCCGGATCCGGGTCACCGGCGTCCTGCGCGACCCCAACCCCCGGGTCGGCATCACCGAGCTGTCCATCCCCGGAGTCCGCCCCGGGCGTACGCTCGTGGTGCCTGGCGCTTCCTCCGCGGACCCCGCCTCACCGGGGCAGACGGTCGTGACCAGCCGGACGGACACCGCCCCCGGCTGCATGCTCGGCTCCTACGCCTGGACCTGCTCGGACAGGCTGCGCTTCGTGGGCGAGGACGGCTACGCCTTCGACCGGTCGGTGCCCGTCGCCACCGGAAGGCGCGTGCTGGAGGGCAGGGCCGTGCTCACCGACCAGCGGGTGGCCGAGACCGTGCTGATGCCCGCCGGGAGCTTCCCGCGCGCCACCGCCTCCTCCACCGCGGGCGACGTCCCGGCCACCGGCGCCTACGCGGCCTTCGACGACGACCGCAGGACCATCTGGTACGCCGGGGACAAGGACCTGACGCCCTCGCTCTCCGCCGAGCTGGGCAGGAAGGTGACCCTGTCCCGGCTGCGCGTCGACTTCCCCGACACCAGGCTGGGCGCCCCGCCGGTCCGGGTCACCGTCGAGACCGACGGCGGCGTCCGGTACGCCTGGGCCTCGAAGGACGGCTGGATCCGCTTCGCGCCGATGAGGGCGAGCCGGGTGAAACTCACCTTCGCGGCCCTCGGCTCCTGGCGGATGGAGGTGCTCGGGGTGGCCATCCCGGGTGTCGCGCCGCTGCCCACCCCGGACGCGCAGCCGGTGAGGATGCCCTGCGGGTTCGGCCCGACGCTCACCGTCAACGGGGTCGAGACGCCCACCGAGATCCACAGCGGGACCCTGGGCGACCTGCTCGACGGCCGCCCGGTCGGCTACCGGGCCTGCGAGGCGGTGTGGGCGCAGGGCGGCACGCTGCGGGTGCGCGCCGCCGCGCTCCAGGGCTTCCGGGTCGACTCGATGGTCCTGCGCGCCACCGGCGGTGGCACCGGGAGCGCCAGAGGCACCGGAAGCGGTGAGCGCGGGAGTGACGGAGGCGGCGGGAACACCGGGAGCGGTGAGCGCGGGAGCAGCGGGAGGGCCGAGAGCGCTGGAAGCGCGGAGATCGCCGGGGGTGCCGGGGGTACCGGGGGTGCGGAAAGCCTCGCCGGGACCGGGACCGGGAGCGCGGCGGCGCCGGTGACCCTGCGGGCCGCGACGGTCGAGAGGTGGGACGCCGGGGAGCGCCGGGTCAGGGTCTCCACGACGGAGCCCTCCTACCTGGCGCTCGGCGAGAACTTCAACCGGGGCTGGCAGGCGTCGTTCGGCGGGCGCGTGCTGGAACCGGCCCGGCTGGACGGCTGGCGGCAGGCGTGGCTGCTGCCCCCCGGGAGCGGGACCGTCGTGATGACGTACGCCCCCGACGGCCTCTACCGCACGTCGCTGATCGCGGGCTGGGCGCTGGTCGCGCTGGTCCTCGTGCTCGCCCTGGCCCGCGCCCGCCCGTCCCGCGCGCTTCCCGTGTCGCCGCCCGCCGCACCGCGCGCGGCCTGGCTGTGGCCGCTCGCCCCCGCGCTGGGCCTCCTGGCCGAGGGCTGGGCCGGCGCCGCGCTGGCCGGTCTGGTGGCGGCGCTCGCCCTGTGGCTGCGGGGCGTCGCCGGGGCCGGGCACAGCGCGGGCGGCCTGCCGTACCGGATGGGCCGGGTGCTGCTCACGCCGTTCCCGGTGGCGGCGACGCTCGGCGCGGCCGGTCTCGCGCTCGGCTACGGCGGGGACGCCGGGGAGGTGGTGGCGCAGTACCTCTGCCTGGTCGTGCTGGGCCTGCTGCTCGCCGCGGCGCGCGTGCCGTCGCCGCCCCGCCCGTGGCTGCCGGCACGGGCACGGACGCAGGACGGTCCCCTCCAACCCGCGGAGCGACGATGATCGACCAGAGGCTGCGCGGCGTGCTCCTCCTGGCCGGTGGCGCCTTCCTGCTCACGCTGGCCGCGCTGGTGCGCCTCTACATCTATCCCAGCGGCCTGGTCCTGCCCGCCGAGCAGGACCGGATCACCAAGCTGACCACCGAGTCCGGCTCCTACTTCGACACCGCCACCCTGCGCACGCACCGGGGCGTCCCGTTGGAGACGGTCGTGGCCAGGTACGGGGACACGGTCAGGTCCACGCCCGATGTCGCCGTGTGGACCGAGTTCGTCTCCCTCGCCACCCGTGACGGGCAGCGCGTCGACTACCACGAGCGGCGCGCCGCCTTCGACCGCCGTACGGGGCAGGCGGTCAACTGCTGCGAGAACTACGTCGACGAGAACGCCAACCCCGCCCCGCGCGGGCTGGTGTTCCGCTGGCCCTTCGGCGCCCGGCCGGTCGCCTACCCGGTCTACGACCCGCTCGTCCGGCGCCCGGTGGCCGCCCGCTTCGAGGGGATCGAGACGCTGTACGGCGTCCGGGTCAACCGCTACGCGCAGCGGCTGGTCAACGAGCGGCTCGTCCAGCAGGCCATGGAGCTGCCCGGGTCGGTGCTCGGCCTGGGAGGCGGTCCGGGCGGCGCGAAGCCGTTCCCCGTCAACGCCTACCTCGACGGGAGCCGCACCTTCTGGGTGGAGCCGGAGAGCGGCATGGTGATCGGGATCAGGGAGAACCTGGTCAAGACCCTGCGCACCCCCGACGGCCGGGGGCGGCTGGTCGCGCTCGCCGCCGACATGCGCACCAGCGCCGGGGACGAGCGGTGGAACGCCGGGGAGGCGGGTCAGTTCCGCCGCTGGACGACGCTCGTCAATCAGGTGATCCCGCTGTCGTGCGCCGTACTCGGCGCGCTGCTGCTGGTGGCGGGTCTGCGCGTGCAGGCACGCGTCCCCGCTCCCGCGGGCTCCGAGGGTGAGGACGTGGACGGCCCTCGCGAGAAGGACGGCGACGAGGACGGGGAGAAGGTCAGCGGCGGCGAGGACGGTGGAGCCGCAGTGCCGGAGCCTCGACCAGCCGGTGGCTGAGGTCGGCGAGCAGCACGGTGAGCGCGGTGCACACCACCAGCGTCGTCAGCAGGCCGCCGGTGAAACTCTGCTGGCCGGTCAGCTCGTACCAGCCCACGATCACCACGAACTGCCACAGGAAGACGCCGTAGGAGATGCGGCCGAGATAGCGCATCACCCGGTTGCCGAGCAGCGAGCGCAGGGGAGAGGGTTCGGGGGTCTGCAGGGCCACCGGAGCCAGCAGGGCCAGCACGAAGACCGTGTAGAGGGTCATCTCGAAGATGTCCGTCCACAGGTCCTGGATCTCGAAGAGGCGGCCCCCCGCGACGGGGCTGGCCGCGACGGCGTAGACGAGGGCGGCGATGATCCAGCAGGTCACCCACGACTCGCGCAGCCCCCTGGTGAGCCGCCGCACCGGTGCGTCCGGGTCGGTCTCGGCGTGCGCCCAGAGCGAGACGACGGCCAGCGCCATGCCCGTCGCGAAGTAGAGCATCGACCGGGGGAGCCAGAGCCCGAGCTCGGGCCGGTGCACGGGGACGTGGCTGAAGATCGCCCAAAGGGGGGAGACCAGGGCGAGCGCGCAGATGCCGGTGAGCAGCAGCCGGGCCCTGGCCACCGGGTCCGCACCGCGCCGCGCCAGGGCGCGCAGCGCGACGGCGATCAGCGGGAGGACGAGATAGAAGGTCATCTCGACCGACAGGCTCCACATCTGTCCGAGCCCCGGCGGGCTCGCGCCGCCCCACCACGGGTCGGGGACGTAGTTCTGCACCAGCAGCAGGAAGGGCAGCCACCTGACCGGGTCGGCCGCCTGCGGCCAGGACCACAGCGACAGCGCGACGGCGACCACGAGCCAGTACGCGGGCAGGATGCGCAGCGCCCGCTTCCACAGGTAGTCGCCGGTGCCGGGGCGCGCCCCGCCCTCCATGGCCTCCCGGGCCCAGGGCCGGTAGAGCAGGAAGCCGGAGAGGAAGAAGAACACCGGCACCGCGATGTCGCCCCGGGAGAGCAGCGCGGGCAGGAAACCCTCGCGCAGGGACGCACCCGTCGTGCTCGCCACGTGGTATACCAGGACGCCGAAGGAGGCGACCGCGCGGACGCCGTCCATGGCGTCGAGATGCCCGCCGACCACCGGGAGGTCCCGCACGTCCCCGCCGGTCGGCGCCCGGTGAACCGGCATAGAACCTGTTTCGGTCACTTTTTGGCATCCCTGGTGACGTAGATGATTCCCGGCACTAACATATCGCGAAATGGAACATGTTATAGGGCGATTCGGACACCTATACAGCGCACGGCCCCTGGAGGAGCGATGCGTCGCGTCATCGGTTTGGTGTTGATCGGAATCGGGGCATTCCTTATTGTTCTCGCGCCGCTCGTGCGGTTCCAGGTGGCGTCCACCCTCATCGCCGCCCCCGCCAACCAGTACGGCATCAGCAAGCTGGAGGCCGTCGACGCCCAGTATTTCAGCCCCGGGGACCTGAAGGTGATGACGGGTGACCTCGACATCACCGTCACCACCAGGGGCGACGTCGCCGCGGCCGAGGGCGACCGGGTCGTCTGGGAAGAGGCCATGGCGGTCAACGACGTCACCAACCAGAACCCCCTCATCTCCTTCAGCGAGCGCCGCAGCGCGTTCAACAAGTACACCGGTGAGGGTGTCAACTGCTGCGACGTCAACATCGACAAGACCCCCGTGCAGCTCCAGGGGCAGATCTACAAGTGGCCGTTCGACGTCGAGAAGAAGACGTACAGCGTGTTCAACTCGACCACCGGCAAGGCGTTCGACGCCAAGTTCGTCGGCGAGGAGCAGGTCGGGGGGCTGTCGGTCTACCGGTTCGAGCAGGCCATCCCGCCGACCAAGACCGACACCATCACCGCCCCGGCCTCCGTCCTCGGCATGGACGACACCGGCGACGTGCAGGTGGACCGGATCTACGACGGCGTCAACACCTTCTGGATCGAGCCGGCCACCGGCTCGCCGGTGCGGCAGGAACAGCAGCGTCACGAGGTGCTCAAGACCCAGGACGGCGTCGAGCGCTCGCTGGCCTTCGTCGCCACCGCGAAGATGACCCAGCAGACCCAGGACGACCTGGTCAAGAACGCGGTCGACGGCAGGAACACCATCACGCTGCTGCGGACCACGATCCCGGCGGCGCTCCTGGTGGGCGGCCTGGTCCTGGTCGTCGTCGGCTTCCTGCTCATGAGGCGCCGCCAGAGCGTCTGACGGGGGTCCTCCAGTCTCGACGGGGGTCCTCCGGCAGAGTGACGGCCCCTGAGATGACGAAGGAGGGAGGCCGCGGGCACACGCCCGCGGCCTCCCTCCTTCGTCGTTCCAGACACAACATCACTGGAACGCGTTCCACCTTTTTCCCACTTCATTACTCACGAGTAGCTTAGGGTTCCGGCCAGAAGAAATGTTCTGGAATAGAACACGTTGCAGTTTGTTCCCGGCCGGTCGTACAGTCGGGGTATGCGGACACGTGTTACCGACATGCTCGGTATAGAGTTGCCGATCTTCGCTTTCAGTCACTGCCGTGACGTCGTCGCCGAGGTAAGCCGCGCGGGGGGCATGGGCGTGCTCGGCGCCCTCTACTTCACCCCCGAGGAGCTCGAGATGGAGCTCAAGTGGATCGACGACCACGTCGACGGCAAGCCGTACGGCGTCGACGTGGTCATGCCCGCCTCGTACGCCGGCTCCGACCTGGGTGTCGACTCCCCCGAGGACCTCGTGGGACGGCTCCAGGGGATGATCCCCCAGGGGCACCGGGACTTCGTCGACGGCCTGCTCGCCTCCCACGGCGTGCCGCCGCTGTCGGCCGACGCGGACGCGGGCAGGGTGCTGCTCGGCTGGACCGACGCCACCGCCCGCCCGCAGGTCGAGGTGGCCCTGCGGCACCCGATCGCGCTGCTCGCCAACGCGCTGGGCCCGCCCCCCGCCGACGTGGTCGAGCAGGCCCACGCCAAGGGGGTGAAGGTCGCCGCGCTCGCCTCCACCCCCCGCCACGCGATCAAGCAGGTCGAGGTCGGCGTGGACATCGTCGTGGCCCAGGGCACCGAGGCGGGCGGCCACACCGGGGAGATCTCCACAATGGTCCTCATCCCGCAGGTCGTGGACGCCGTCGACGTCCCCGTGCTGGCCGCGGGCGGCATCGGCGACGGACGTCAGATGGCGGCCGGGCTCGCGCTCGGCGCCGAGGGCGTGTGGACGGGGTCGATCTGGCTCGCCGTGGAGGAGGCCGACACCTCCGAGGTGGTCAAACAGCGCATCCTGGCGGCCACCTCGCGCGACACCGTGCGCTCGCGGTCCTGGACCGGCAAGCCCGCGCGCCTGCTCAGGAACGAGTGGACCGAGGCCTGGGAGTCCCAGGAGTCGCCCGGCACGCTCCCGATGCCGCTGCAGTTCATGCTGATCTCCGACGCGCTCCGCCGGATCGGCCGCTCCGACGCGACCGAGCTGGCGACCTTCCCGGCCGGGCAGATCATCGGCACGATGAACCAGGTCAGGTCCACCAGGGACGTCGTCTTCGGCATGATCGAGCAGTACGTCGAGGCAATGGAACGATTGGGCCGCATTACCGACGAGTAGGTAGCTCATACCTGGACGAATGGGCTAAGAACTCATCAGAGCCGATGAGTTTGGAGAATGATGGCGTCGCCCCAGGTCACCGACCGTGCCACCCGTCCCCTGACGAGGGCCTCCCGGCCCTTCCCCGGGAACCGGCGGGTGCTCGGCGTCGCGCTCGTCCTCGTCGTGGCCCAGCTGGTCTGGCGGGCCGTGGTCCTGCAGCGGGGTGGTTTCTTCGGCGACGACCTCAACATGGTGGGACGGGCCGCGGCCGAGCCGTTCGGGCTCGACTACCTCTTCGGCGTCTACTCCGCGCACGTGATGCCGGTCGGGATGATCGCCAACAAGGTCGTCACCTCGCTCGGCGCGTACGACTGGACGGTGACCGCGGCGGCGTTGCTGCTCTTCCAGCTCGCCGCCTCGCTCGCCGTGTACCGCATGCTGCGCGTGCTGTTCGGGGCCCGCTGGGCGATCCTGGTGCCCCTCTCCCTCTACCTGTTCACGCCGCTGGCCCTGCCCGCCTTCTACTGGTGGGCGGCGGCGGTCCAGGCCCTGCCGCTGCAGATCGCCATCGCGATGGCGGTCGCCTCCCACGTGACGTTCCTGCGGTCGGGGCGGGGCGTGGACGCGTTCGTGACGGGAGCGTGGTTCCTGTTCGGGCTCGGCTCCTTCCACCTCAAGGCCGTCTTCGCCATCCCCCTGTTGCTCGTGCTGGTCACCGTCCTGTACTTCCCGGTCCGCGAGCGCCTGCGCTCGCTGGCGGTCGTGTTCGGCGCGTACGCGGTCATGGCCGGCGCCTACTCGGTTTTGTTCGTCCTGCAGCTCGACCGCCTGCACGGGCAGAGCATCGGGGCGCCGGCGTCGGAGGTGGCGGGCCGGGCGACGGCGCGGATGCTGGGCGTCACCCTCCCGGTGCTCGCGGCCGGGGGCCCCGGGCCCTGGTGGTTCAAGTTCTACGCGGTCCCGCCGCAACTGATGATCGTCGCCGCCTGGGCGCTCGTCGCGGTGGTCGTCGCCGTCACCCTGTTCTTCCGGCGCGGGGCGTGGAAGGCGTGGCTGATCCTCGCCGTCTACCCGCCCGTCCTCATGGTGCCGATCCTGGCCGGGCGCTCCCTGGACCGCGCCCTGGGAGAGGAGGCCCGCTACCTCGCGGACGTGACCCCGGTGATCGCCCTCTGCCTGGGGCTGGCGATGCTCCCGCTGCTGGGCGAGGCGCGCCCGTACCGCAGGCGGATCCCGGCCCGCGCCGCCGTCAGGACCGCCTGCGCGCTGCTGGCGGCCGGGATCGCCGCCTGCTCCGTCTACTCCGCGCACAGATACGTGACGGGGACGGAGCCGGGACGGGCCGAGATCCGCTCCTACCTCGCCTCGGTGCGGACCACGCTGGCCGCCGCCCCGCCGGGCAGCGACGTCTACCCCCAGCAGACCCCCTACGACCAGTTCGGCTTCGGGTACGGGGACGAGGGACTCAGCAACCTCACCCTCAGCCCGCTGGCCCCGCCCGAGCTGGCCGCCCTCATGCGCAACCCCCGGCCCGCCGCCGCCCCGCTCGTGCTCGACCGCGCCGGGCGCCGTCTCGTCCCGGCCCGCCTCACCGGCCCCTACGTCGCCGCCCCCGGCGGCTGCTTCCCCCAGCGGGGCGGCACGATCTCGGTCCCCCTCTCGCACAAGGGCGGCCTGGTCGTCCTCGGCCTGGACTACCGCTCCAGCGCCAGGACGGCGGCCTACGTGCGCGTGGGGGAGCAGGAGACCGAGGTCGTCTTCGAGCAGGGGGTCGGCAGGATCCACATCCCCTTCACCGCCCCCGGTGCCTCCGTACGGCTGGAGATCCTGTCGGCCGACGCCCAGGTCTGCGTCATCGGCGGCCTCTTCGGCGGCCCGGTCCCGCGCTAGGCGGGCATGCCCGGAGTCCGGCCGGTGGCCGTGGGCGATCGGTGACCAGGTGAGCAGGTGAGCAGGTGACCCGGTGACCGGGTGAACAGGTGACCGGGTGACGGGCCGGCCGGTGGTGGGGTCGATGCCGGGGTCCGCCGGGCGACGGGGATCCCGGCGCCCGCACCCTTCTGTCGAACAAGTCACGACTTTCGTCGATTTGTGGCAAAAAGGTATGGGCAAGCGGAAGATCTTCCTTTAGATTACGGCGCAGAGCGGCATTAGCCCCTCCCTGTCACAACGAACGAGACCCCGGCACCCGCCATCCGACCGGCCACACCGGCGGTGCCGCCACACCCCCACGCCGCGCCGCACGCGGCACCCTCACCGAGATGGAACCGGCCATGCGGAAATCCCCCCTGTTGTCCGTCCTGGTGCTCACCGCACTCTCATGGCTCGTCGTACCCGCCCAGGCCCAGGCGGCGGTGCCGCCGCAGCAGCCGGGCGTCACCCTGCGCACCTACGACGTCCAGGTCGAGCTGTCCAAGCTCTGCACGCTCAAGCCCGGCCAGACGCCCAACGTGGACAAGCTGATGCCCACGATCGACTGGACCTCCGACGCCGACTTCGGCCTGGTCGACACGTTCGTCACCGAGGCCATCGGCAACATCTCCATCGCCGCCGCGGGCACGTACGAGTTCCGGCTCACCAGTGACGACGGCTCCCGGCTGCGCATCGACGACACCGTCGTGATCACCAACGACGGGCGGCACGCGGCGATCGCCGTGGACGGCACGATCAACCTGACCGCCGGCTACCACGCGTTGCGCGTCGACCACTTCGAGCACCTGTACGGCCAGCAGCTCAAGCTGGAGTGGAAGCCGCCGGGCGCCTCGGGGTTCACCGTCGTGCCGAACTCGGTGCTGAGCACGGACGCGGACGTGGTGCGGGTCACCGCCCCCGGGCGCAAGGAGTGCGAGAGCGGCGCCGACTCCCCGGGCGACGGGCTGCCGCTGGAGTCGGTACACCCCGACTTCACGCTCACCGACCTGCGACCGGCCGGTTTCGAGCCGCAGGTGAGCGCGATGGACTGGCTGCCCGACGGCCGGCTGGCGATCGCCACGTGGGGCGGCTCGGAGAAGACGCTCGGCGAGGTCTACCTGCTCGACAACGTCACGGGCAAGACCTCGCCCGCGCAGGTGACCACCAAGAAGATCGCCAGCGGGCTCCAGGAGCCCATGGGCATCAAGTACGTGGACGGCAAGCTCTACGTGTCGGAGAAGTCCCGGCTGGTGGAGCTGAACGACACCAACGGCGACGAGGTCGCCGACAACCTCAGGACCGTGGCGACCTGGCCGTTCGGCGGCAACTTCCACGAGTTCGCGTTCGGCATGCTCTACCGTGACGGCCACTTCTACATCAACCTCTCCGTCGCCATCAACTACGGCGGCGCCTCCACCGACCCGCAGCCGGCGCCGGACAGGGGCACGACCATCAAGGTCGACAAGGCCACCGGCGCGATCGAGTACGTCGCCGGCGGCCTGCGCACGCCCAACGGGCTCGGCTGGGGTCCGAACGACGACCTGTTCGTCATGGACAACCAGGGCGGCTGGCTGCCCGCCTCGAAACTCGTCCACGTCAAGAAGGACCGGTTCTTCAACCACTACAACAACCCCGACGGCCGGTTCGACAACAACCCGGTGAGCGCGCCGGTGCTCTGGCTGCCGCACAACGAGATCGCCAACTCCCCCAGCACGCCGCTGCTCGTGAAGGAGGGCAGGTTCGCGGGGCAGATGCTGTTCGGCGACGTCACCTACGGCGGGCTCCAGCGCGGCTTCCTGGAGAAGGTCAACGGCGAGTACCAGGGCGCGGTCTTCCGCCTCACCCAGGGCCTGGAGGCCGGGGTCAACCGGATCAGCCTCGGCCCCGACGGCGCCGTCTACGCCGGAGGCCTCGGCGCCGGCGGTAACTGGGGCCAGACGGGCAAGCTCACCTACGGGCTGCAGAAGCTGACCCCCAGCGGCGACAAGGCCTTCGACATCCTGAGGATGCGCGCGATCGAGGGCGGCTTCGAGCTGGAGTACACCCAGCCGCTGTCGGACGGGACCGCCGCGTCGCTGGCGGCCAAGTACCAGGCCACCCAGTGGCGGTACGTCGCGTCCTCCACCTACGGCGGCCCCAAGGTGGACGAGGAGCCGCTGAACGTCACCTCCGCGGACCTGAGCTCCGACAAGAAGAAGGTCACGCTGAAGATCGCGGGCCTCAAGGCGGGACGCGTGGTGCACCTGCGGTCGCCGCGCCCGTTCGCCTCGGCGTCGGGGCAGCCGCTGTGGAGCACCGAGGCCTGGTACACGCTCAACAGCCTGGTCAACGGCCCGGAGACCGACACCGTGTACGAGGCCGAGAGCGCCTCGCACAGCGGCGGCGCGAAGCTGAACACCGACCACCTGAGCTACACGGGAAGCGGCTTCGTCGACGGCAGCTGGAACCAGGGAGCGGCCACGCAGTTCGCCGTGCGCGTGCCCAGGGAGGGCACCTACCACGTGGGCCTGCGCTACTCCAACGGCCCCGACCCCGCGCCCGGCACCAAGACCCTGAGCGTGTACGTCAACGGGACCAAGGTCAGGCAGGTGCCGCTGCCCACCACGGGGACGTGGGACCTGTGGGCCACCCGGGTCGAACCGCTCACGTTGAAGGAAGGCGCCAACCTCATCACCTACAGGTACGACAGCGGTGACACGGGCAACGTCAACCTGGACTCCATCACCGTGGCCGCGCAACGGGTGTTCGAGGCGGAGAACGCCACGCTGGGCGGTGGCGCGAAGGCGAACCAGAACCACCAGGGCTACACCTACAAGGGCTTCGTCGACGGCTACTGGAACGCGGGCGCGAGCACGTCGTTCTCCGTGTGGTCGGACTCGACCGGCCCGCACAACGTGGGGCTCCGCTACGCGTCCGACGCCGGCAGGTCGGTGAGCGTGTACGTCAACGGCGTGAAGGTCAGGCAGGTGCGGCTGGCCGCCACCGGCGGCTGGGACGCCTGGGCCGTCCAGACGGAGCCGCTCAACCTGACCCGGGGCACGAACACGATCGCCTACAGGTACGACTCCGGCGACACGGGCAACGTCAACCTCGACCACATCTCCGTGTCGAGGGCGGAGCGGATCACGCTGTTCGACGGGTCCAACCTGGCGGCGTGGGAGAAGCGGGCCGGCGGGACGGCCACCTGGCCGGTCGCGAACGGCCACGTGGAGTCCTACGGCGGCGACATCCGCACCCGGCGGACGTTCGGCGACTTCAAGCTCCACGCCGAGTGGTACGAGCCGGAGTATCCGCCGGACGTGACCGGGCAGCAGCGCGGCAACAGCGGCATCTTCCTCCAGGAACGCTACGAGGTCCAGGTGCTGGAGTCGTTCGGCGACACCACACTCGCCGCCAACGAGGCGGGCGCGATCTACAACAAGCGCGCGCCCGACCGCAACATGGCGACCGCCTCGGGGACGTGGCAGACCTACGAGATCACCTTCCGCGCGGCCCGCTACACCAGCGCGGGAGTGAAGACCGACAACGCGCGGGTCACGGTCGTCTGGAACGGCGTGGTGGTGCACGACGACGTGGCCGTCGACGGCGGCACGGGCGACAACATCCCGGAGAACGCGGCGTCGGGCGGGATCCGCCTCCAGGACCACGGCGACGCCGGCGAGAACCCCCGCTTCCGCAACATCTGGATCGAACCCGTCTCCTGACCCCCTGACCTTCTGACCCCCTGACCCTTCGACCTCATGGCCCGGCAGGCCGTCCCGCTCCCCGCGCGTGGGCGGCCTGCCGGGCCATGAGCGTGCCGCCCCCGGCCGCCCCCGGCCACCGCTCGGGCTACAGCGCCTTCCCGGCCAGCTCCTGGACGCCCTTGAGGAGCCTGTCCACGTCGGACTCGTCGGTGTAGGGCGCGATCCCGGCCCGGATCGCCCCAGTGTCGCCGAGGCCCAGGCGCCGGGAGCACTCCAGGGCGTAGAAGTTGCTCGCGGGCGCGTTGACGCCGCGTTCGGCCAGGAAGCGGTAGGCGTCGGCGGGCCTGACGCCGTCGACGGAGAACAGCGTCGTGGGGGTGCGGCGGCGCGACGCCGCGCCGTAGGAGGTCACCCCGGCGATCCCGGCCAGACCGGCGTCGAGCCGGTCGAGCAACGCCCGCTCGTGCTCCTCCAGCGCGGTCATCGAATCGGCCAGGCGCTCGCGGCGGGTCCCCTCGCCCGGCACGAGACCGGCCAGGAAGTCGACCGCCGCCGTCGTACCGGCGAGCAGCTCGTACGGCAGCGTGCCCAGCTCGAAGCGTTCGGGCACCGCGTCGCTGGAGGGGAGCAGCTTGTCGGGGCGGACGGTCTCCAGCAGGCCGGGGTCGGCGGCGAGCACGCCCAGGTGCGGCCCGAGGAACTTGTACGGCGAGCAGGCGTAGAAGTCGGCGCCCAGCTCTCCGATGTCGACCAGGCTGTGCGGCGTCAGGTGCACGCCGTCGACATAGAGCAGCGCCCCCGCCCCGTGCACCCGCTCTGCGATCGCCGGGATGTCCGGACGGGTGCCCAGCAGGTTCGACGCGGCCGTGACGGCCACCAGTTTGGTGCGCCCGGTGAGCAGGCCCGCGATCGCGTCGACGGCCAGCTCGCCGCTCTCCGGGTCGAAGTCGGCCCAGCGCACCGTGGCCCCGCGCGCCTCGGCGGCCTGGACCCAGGGCCGGATGTTCGCGTCGTGGTCCAGCGTGGTGACCACGACCTCGTCACCGGGACCCCACTCCTTGGCGAGCGCGCGAGCCATGTCGTAGGTGAGCTGCGTCATGCTCCGGCCGAACACGACGCCGCCCGGCGTGGCGCCGAGCAGGTCGGCCATCGCCCGGCGCGCCCCGGCCACGATCCCGTCGGCGCGCCGCTCGGCGGCCGTCTCCACCCCCCGGTTGGAGACGGCGGCCCGCAGCGCCCCGGCCACGGCCTCCGCGACCGGCGCGGGCACCTGCGAACCCCCCGGCCCGTCGAAGTGCGCCGCCCCCTCGTCCAAAGCGGGAAAACGCGCCCGTACGGCCGCCACGTCGTATGTCATGAAACCTCCAGGATCGCTGTCGACATCGGTGTTCCGCCAGGCGTCCCCGTTGGAGCTGACCTTCACGGTACGAGGCCAGGGGCCTGTCCTCAAACCTTGGGCAGCGGGTTCGGCTGTGGTGGATCGGATCCGTTGTTCGGGAAATCGGCGGGTTCCGCTGTCAGCGGAGATGAGCTGTTTCCCGAACATCCGCCGAGCGTGAGAGTGGATCAGGTCAGCGTCTTTCCTCCGGAGGTCGTTACACCGGCTCGGCTGCCTGGGGGATCACCGAGCCGTGAACCCGCTTCAGATACTCCATCGCGTGTTCCGTGGCCGGATCGTGGTTCAGGCGGTCGCGGTAGAAGTGGAGACGGTCCTCGCAGTCGTCGATGATCTCGCTCCATGTCCTCGCCCAGATGCGGATGCCGCCCTCCCACTCGGCGATGCACCCCGGCGGGCGGTTTGGGGCCGTCGCGTCCCGCCGGACGATGTCGTCCATCTGCGTGGAGACGACCCAAAAATCCCAGGAGACACGAGCATCCCGGAATTGGGGATCGTCGGCGACCGCCTGCGCGTAACTCTTGATCTGACCGACCTCCGCCTGGCCGATCCTCACCTTGGGAGCCTTGAGTTCGACGACGAGGTGCTCTCGCCCGGAACTCCCTCGGTGCGCCTTGCCCAGCATGAGGTCGACGATTCCCTGCCGGCCGTCTTCCCTGCGCACCGGATCGGGCCGCTCGGTCTCCGGGTCTCGGCCCAGCGCCTTCAAATGACGAACGAGCACCGCGTCCAGGCTCTGGTCGCTGACCATCAGCGCGTACGCGTCCCCGAACACCCAGGTCTCGCGCTCCAGAAGCTTGTGAAGCTCACTTCGTTCCTTGAGCGTCCTGCTCATCTCCGGTTCGAAGAGGAGCTTCTTGAGCGCGGCGACGAAGTCCAGTCGGTCGGCCACCTGTCCCGTCGCTTTGATCACTTCGGAGAGGCTCGTCCGCTGGAGGAGGCGCTTGAGCTCCTCCTGTTCCGACTGAGGCAGCCGGAACAGCTCGTCCAGCACCGGGTAGAGCCCGCTGGGATCATGAGAGATGATCTCTTTGAGGAGCCGGAGGGTGGTTTTCCGGCTCTGCTGAGAGCTGGGAAGGCGGCGGGCGATCGTGGTCGCCACCTCGTCGAACATCTGACGCTCGACCGCCTGCGCGGGCTCCGTGGGTTCCCCGGGGTAGGGGTAGACGTCCTCCTGCTTCCACTCCTGGATCTGCCGGGCCCTGCGCTGCCGATCGCGGTCACGGAAATGTGCGCGCAGCTTCTCCCTGGCCGCTTCGAGCAGGCCGGAGATCTCGTCCAGCTCCGCCAGATGCAGGTCGTTCCGACGCTCGACGAAGCCGTCCCACAACAGATACGCCGTGAAGTGGTAACCCGGGGCCTGGATTCCCGGTGAGACCTCGTCCAGGACCACGCCGTTGGCGTCACAGAGGGCGAGCACCCGGCCGACGTCTTTGCGCCACTCGATGACCCGAAGCAGGGGGTCCGGCTGTTCGGGGACGCTGTGCCAGGAGACGGGATACTGCTCCATGTCGGCCCAGACGGTCGCCGGATCGAGCCGCTTTCCCTGGTAGACGATGCTCACATCGGGGTTCGCGGCGAGAAAGGGGGCGAAGATCGAGGCCAGTTGCTGCGCGGTGTCGTCCTGGACCAGTCGGCTGACATAGTCCGCGGGCACCGATGCCTCGACCCGCGTCCCGATCGGGGCGTCCACGTAGTCCGGTTCGGAGATGTCGAAGTCCGCGGGCCGGTCGATGGTGCCGCTGATGATCGTACGTTCCGTCCGGCCGTCGATCGCGTTGGCGACCGTGACCCACCGCACCTGCTCGCCCAGGGCGAAGGCGCGGAGCCTTCCCTGTCCGCTGTGACCGTGCAGTCCACGTTTCAACTCGGGCGAGACCTTGGCCTTGGTCTTCCACGAACCGCCCAGCCCGCTGAAGTCCTTCTCGCAGGAGGCGTTCGGCATGCCGTGTCCGTCGTCGCTGACGCTGACGTACTCGATGCCGCCCAGCTCGTTGGTCTCGACGTTCACCGTGATGGTGTAGGCCTCGGCGTCCAGCGCGTTCCAGATCATCTCCGCGACCGCGCCCACCGGATCCTTCAGGCGGGCGAGGCGAAGGAGGTGATCTGGTTTGGCCTCGATGTGAATCGTGCGCACATGGCCACTATCCCAGGCCATGTACGAGATCGCGCGGAAGACCGCCGGACGGGAACGCGCCGTACGGAAGACCGGGAAGGGTCATTCGCCCCGGTAGGTGGCCGGGCGCTTGTCGCGGAAGGCTCGGGAGCCCTCCTTGGCGTCCTCGGAGCCGATGACCGGCCAGCCGATGGTGTCGGAGACCTTCAGGGCCTCGGCCTCGGGCAGGCCCAGGGTCTCGCGGTAGGTGCGGAGGATGGCCTGGACGGCGAGGGGGCCGCACTCGGCGATCTGGGCGGCGATCTCCAGGGCGGCCGTCAGCGCCTGGCCGTCGGGGACGACCCGGTTGACCAGGCCCATGGACAACGCCTCCTGGGCGGTGACGGCGCGGCCGGTGAGCAGGATGTCCATGGCGAAGGCGTACGGGATCTGGCGGGGCAGGCGGATCGCGGAGCCGCCCATGGGGAAGAGGGCGCGGCGGGCCTCGAACAGGCCGAGGGTGGCGGACTCGGCGACCACCCGCATGTCGGTGCCGACGAGCAGCTCGGTGCCCCCGGCCACGGCGTACCCCTCGACCGCGCAGACGATCGGCTTCGTCGGCAGCGCGCCGGAGTCGCGCAGCAGGCCCTTCCAGTGGAAGTCGGGGATGGCCGCGGCCCGCTCCCTGACCCGGGCGTCCTGCGACGGGCTGCCCATGGCCTTCAGGTCGGCGCCCGCGCAGAACGTCCCGTGCGCGCCGGTCAGCACGGCGACGCGGACCTCGGGCTCCTCCGAGACGTAGGCCCAGGCGTCGGCCAGGCCGACCAGCATGTCGGTGGAGAGCGCGTTCTTCGCCTCGGGCCGGTCCATGGTGACGACCACGACGTGGCCGTCACGCTCGACCCGGCAGTGCGGCGTGCTGATCGGCAGGAGTTCCACGGGACGACCTCCGTTGATTCACCAGGTGCCTGATGGGAAATTCTGGACTCGTAGCGTTCCCGCCCGAGATGGGGGAGGGATTCCGGTCGGTTCCCCGCGAGGGTGGGTCCGGGTGTCGGGCGGGGCGCCCCCGGGGGTGCCGATCCTGCATTGAAAGGGTGGGGCACGGGCTGAGTCAAGCGCTTGCTAGGCGTACCTCCCGGGGTTAGTCTGCCCATGCGTACAAGAACAGATTCTTGTTCTGAATACCCCGTTCCGCCAGGGCTTGTCGCGATAAAGAGAACGTGATTCACTCCGGCGTGCCGAGGCCTTTCCACCGAGAGGATTTCCGATGGGTACGCTCGGTTTCTGGAGATTGGCGCAGGCGGACCCCGAGAGGGTGGCCGCCGTCGATCCGGACGGCACCGAACACCGCGCCGGCGACCTGCTCGCCCGCGCCAACCGTCTCGTCCACGGCCTGAGGGAGCTCGGCCTCAAGCCGGGCGACGGCATCTGCGGGCTGGTGCCCAACGGCTCCGACGGGCTCACCCTCTATCTCGCCGCCCTCCAGGCCGGCTGGTACTACACGCCGATCAACTGGCACCTCACCGGCCCCGAGATCGGCTACATCGTCGCCGACAGCGAGGCGCGCGCCTTCTTCGTCCACGAGCGCTACGCCGAGGAGGGCATGCGCGGCGCCGCCGAGTCCGGCATCGCCGCCGACCGTGTCTTCGCCTTCGGGCAGGTCGAGGGGGCAGTCGAGGGGGCACGGCCCGTCGCGGAGCTGACCGACGGGCAGCCGGACACCGCCCCCGCCGACCGTACGGCGGGCGCCACCATGCACTACACCTCCGGCACCACCGGCAAGCCCAAGGGCGTGCGCCGCCCGCTCAGCGGCCTGGACCCCGACGACGGGGCCGAGCTGATGACGTTCCTGCTCACCCTGTTCGGCATCACGCCGGGCGGGGAGAACGTCCACCTGGTCACCTCGCCGAACTACCACACCGCCGTCACCCAGTTCGGGGGGACGGCCCTGCAGATGGGGCACACGCTCGTCTACATGGACAGGTGGGACGCCGAGGAGACGCTGCGGCTCTGCGAGAAGTACCGGGTGACCAACTCGCACATGGTCCCCACCCACTTCAAGCGCCTGCTCGCGCTCCCCGACGACGTGCGGTCCAAGTACGACCTCTCCTCGCTCAGGTGGATGATCCACGCCGCCGCCCCCTGCCCGGTCCCCGTCAAGTGGGCGATGCTGGAGTGGTGGGGCGACTGCATCTACGAGTACTACGCGGCCACCGAGGGCGGCGGCACCATCGCCACCCCGGAGGGCTGGCGGAGCCACCCCGGCACCGTCGGCACCGCCTGGCCGATCAGCGAGCTGCTCATCGTGGACGAGAACCTGGAGCCCGTCCCGACGGGGACCCCCGGCACCATCTACATGAAGATGATGGGCGTCCAGTTCGAGTACAAGGGCGACCCGGCGAAGACCGCGGCCAACCGATTGCGCGACCACTTCACCGTCGGCGACATCGGCTACCTGGACGAGGAGGGCTACCTCTTCCTCTGCGACCGCAAGGCCGACATGATCATCTCTGGCGGGACCAACATCTACCCGGCCGAGATCGAGAACGAGCTCATGGTCCACCCCAAGATCGCCGACGTGGCCGTGTTCGGCATCCCCGACGAGGAGTGGGGCGAGCAGATCAAGGCCGTGGTCGAGCCCGCGGCCGGTGTCGCCCCCTCGCCCGAGCTGGCGGACGAGCTCATCGAGTCGCTGCGGGGCCGCCTGTCGAGGATGAAGTGGCCCAAATCCGTCGACTTCATCGCGGAGATGCCCCGCGAGCCCAACGGCAAGCTCCTCAAACGCAAGCTGCGTGACCCGTACTGGGAGGGACACGAACGTGCCATCTAGCGAAGACACCCCGGCGCCGCTGCGGGCGCGGCACGTGCTGGAGTTCCCCGGCGGATACACCCGCACGACCGGGCCGGTGATCGGGCGCTTCCTCACCGAGCTGCGGGACGGGCGGCTCGTCGGGGTCCGCACCGCGGGCGGGCGCACGCTGGTGCCGCCGCTGGAGTACGACCCGGAGACCGGCGACGCCGTGACCGGGGAGTTCGTCGAGGTCGGCCCCGCGGGCACCGTGGAGAGCTGGGCGTGGGTGACCACCCCCAGGAAGAACCACCCGCTGGACCGGCCGTTCGCCTGGGCCCTGATCCGGCTGGACGGCGCCGACACCTCGCTGGTGCACGCGGTGGACGCCGGGGACGCCAGGGCGATGCGCCCCGGGCTGCGGGTGCGTCCCCGCTGGCGGGCCGGGCGCACCGGGCACATCACCGACATCGAGAGCTTCGTCCCCGAGGTCACCAGGATCGTCTCCGAGGTCGGCGTCGAGTACACCGTGACGCCGGGCCGGGCGCTGACCCGCTTCCTGGAGGGCGTCGCCGAGGGCGTCCTCATCGGCTGCCGGTGCGGCACCTGCCACAAGGTCTACGTGCCCTACCGGTTGTCCTGCCCCGAGTGCGGGGTGGCGATCACCGAGGAGACGGTCGTCCCGGACACCGGCACGATCACCACCTTCGCCATCAACAACCTGCCCGACCCCCGGGCCCCCGAGGTGCCGTTCGTCTCGGCGTACATCCAGCTCGACGGCACCGACATCCCGATGATCGCCCTGGTCGGCGGGATCCCGGCCCACGAGGTGCGCCAGGGCATGCGGGTGCGGGCCGTGTGGGTGCCCGAGGAGGAGCGGACGATGTCCATGTCGAACATCAAGTGGTTCGCCCCCACCGGCGAGCCGGACGCGGAGCTGTAGATGCGGGAGATAGCGGTCGTCGCGTTCGCGCAGACCCGGCACAGTGCCGTCGACGAGGGACAGAGCGAGGCCGAGCTCATCCTGCCCCCGCTGGAGGAGGTGAGGGCGGCCACCGGGCTGCGCAGGTTCGGCTTCACCTGCTCGGGCTCGTGCGACTACCTGGCGGGCGCGCCGTTCTCCTTCGTCTCCGCGCTCGACGCGCTCGGCGCCTGGCCGCCGATCTCGGAGAGCCACGTCGAGATGGACGCGGCCTGGGCGCTGTACGAGGCCTGGGTCAGGCTCCAGCACGGCGACGTCGACTCGGCCCTGGTCTACGGCTTCGGCAAGTCGTCCCAGGGGGACCTGCGGGAGATCATGACGCTCCAGCTGGACCCGTACTACCTCGCCCCCCTCGGGCTGGACCAGGTCTCCTTCGCGGCGCTGCAGGCGTCGGCCACCGGGGCCGACCGGGCCGAGCTGGACGAGATCGTGCGGCGCAGCCGCGCCGACGGCAGGGCCAACCCCTACGCCCTCGACCTGCCCGATCCTGCCGGGGAGGAGGCGGAGGTCGCGCCGCTGCGGCCGTACGACATCGCCCCGATCACCGACGGCGCCGCCGCGGTGGTGCTGGCGGCCGGTGACCTGGCCAGGGAGCTGTGCGAGCGTCCCGCGTGGATAACGGGGATCGCCCACCGCATAGAGCCGCACTACCTGGGCATGAGGGACCTCGCCCGGTCGGCCTCCGCCGCCGACGCCGCACGAGCGGCGGGGGTCGGCAAGGGTGACGTCGACGTGGCCGAGCTGCACGTCCAGTTCAGCCACGAGGAGATCGTCCTGCGCGAGGCGCTGGAGCTGCCGCGGGGCACGCGCGTCAACCCCAGCGGCGGCCCCCTCGCCGCGAACCCGGTCATGGCCACCGGCCTCATCAGGATCGGCGAGGCCGCCGGACGCGTCATGGACGGCACCGCGGGCCGCGCCCTCGGTCACGCCACGAGCGGCCCCTGTCTCCAGCACAACCTCGTCACCGTGATGGAGGCATGAAAGATGGGCAACCCCTGCGCCGTCATCGGTGTCGGCCAGACTCACTACACGACCAAGCGGCGCGACGTCTCCCTCGCCGGGCTGGTCCGCGAGGCCGCCCAGCGCGCGCTGGAGGACGCGGGCCTGACCTGGAAGGACATCGACGCGGTCGTCATCGGCAAGGCGCCCGACCTGTTCGAGGGCGTGATGATGCCCGAGGCCTACCTCGCCGACGCGCTGGGCGCCGCGGGCAAGCCGATGATGCGGGTGCACACGGCGGGCTCGGTCGGCGGGTCCACCGCGCTCGTCGGCGCCTCGCTGATCCAGGGCGGCGTGCACGACCGGGTGCTGGTGGTGGCCTTCGAGAAGCAGTCGGAGTCGAACGCGACCTGGGCGCTCTCCACGCACCTGCCGTTCAGCGCCTCGCTGGTCGTCGGCGCGGGCGGCTACTTCGCCCCGCACATCCGCGAGTACATCCGCCGCTCCGGCGCCCCCGAGCACATCGGCCACCTGGTGGCCGTCAAGGACCGGCGCAACGCCCTGAAGAACCCGTACGCCCACCTGAGGATCCCCGGCATCGACCGGAAGATGGTCGAGTCGACCCCGATGCTCTGGGAGCCGATCCGCTACCTCGACACCTGCCCGTCCTCCGACGGCGCCTGCGCGATGGTCCTGGCCGCGGAGGACAAGCTCACCGGCAGCACCCCCGCCTGGGTGCTCGGCGCGGCGTCGCGCTCGGAGCCGATCTTCCGCGCGGGCCGCGACACCGTGAACCCGCAGGGCGGCAAGGACTGCGCGGCCGACGTCTACCGGCAGGCCGGGATCACCGACCCGCGCCGGGAGATCGACGTGGCGGAGGTGTACGTGCCCTTCTCGTGGTACGAGCCGATGTGGCTGGAGAACCTCGGCTTCGCCGCCGAGGGTGAGGGCTGGAAGCTCACCGAGTCCGGGGCGACGGCCCTGGACGGCGACACCCCGTGGAACGCCTCGGGCGGCGTGCTGTCGAGCAACCCGATCGGCGCCTCCGGGCTGATCCGGTTCGCCGAGGCGGCGCTCCAGGTGCGGGGGATGGCGGGGGAGCACCAGGTGGACGGCGCCAGGCGGGCCCTCGGGCACGCGTACGGGGGAGGCGCCCAGTTCTTCGCGATGTGGATGGTCGGCAGCGACAAACCCTGATCCCCCAGGAGGGGTGCGAATGGAGTTCAACCACGCGGATCTGTTCGAAGGGGTCGCCGACGCGGTCGGGGACCGCACGGCCGTCATCTGCGGCGACCGTCGCATGACCTACGCCGAGCTGGACGCGCACGCCAACCGGCTCGCCCACTTCCTCCGGGGCAGGGGCGTGCGCCCCGGGCAGCACGTCGGGATCCACCTGTACAACGGCATCGAGTACGTGGCCGGGCTGCTGGCCACCCTCAAGATCCGGGCGGTGCCGGTCAACGTGAACTACCGCTACGTCGAGGCGGAGCTGCTCTACCTCTACCGCGACTCCGACATCGTGGCCCTGCTGTTCGACGTGGAGTTCGACGCCCGGGTGGCGGCCACGGCCCCGGACGCCCCCGCCCTGGAACACCTGATCGCGGTGGGGGGACCGTCCCGGGTCGAGGGCGCGGTGCCGTACGAGGAGGCGCTGGCCGGGCAGCCGGAGACGCGCGGGTTCCCCGAGCGGTCGGGCGACGACCTCTACATCATCTACACCGGCGGCACGACCGGCATGCCCAAGGGCGTGATGTGGCGCACCGAGGACCTGTTCTTCGCCTTCGGCGGCGGCAACCCCTACGGCGAGCCGCGCGCCACCCCGGGCGAGGTGGTCGAGGCGGCCGCCGCCGCGGGCGAGATGACCATGATGGCCGCGGCCCCGCTGATGCACGGCGCCGCCCAGATGGGCACCTTCATCACCTGGTGCATGGGCGGCACGATCGCGTACGTCCGCAAGTTCGACGCGGCCGACGTGCTGCGGACGATCGAGCGGGAGAGGGTGCTGACGCTCAACATCACCGGGGACGCGATGGCCCGCCCGCTGGTCGAGGAGATCGCCACCGGCGCCTACGACCTGTCCTCGCTGTTCGTGCTGAGCTCCACCGGCGCGATCCTCAGCGGTTCGGTGCGCGAGCGGCTGGAGGAGCTGCTGCCCGGCAAGATGCTCATCGACAGCTTCGGCTCCACCGAGTCCGGCTACACCGCCTCGGCGGTCCCCGGCTCCTCTCCCGAGTCCGGGCTGCGCTACCAGGCGAACCCCCAGGCGACCATGGCCGTGCTCAACGAGGCCCTCGAACCGGTCAAGCCCGGTTCGGACGAGCTGGGCACCGTGGCCAGGAGCGGTCGCATCGCCTCCGGCTACTACAAGGACGAGGCCAAGACGGCCCGTACCTTCGTGACGGACAAGGACGGCGTCCGCTGGCTGCTCACCGGCGACATGGCCAAGGTCGAGGAGGACGGCACCATCGCGATCTTCGGCCGGGGGGCCGCCTGCATCAACACCGGAGGGGAGAAGGTCTTCCCCGAGGAGGTCGAGGCGGTGCTCAAGGGCCACCCGGCGGTCTTCGACGCGGTCGTGACCGGCATCCCGGACGAGCGGTGGGGCAACCGAGTGGCGGCGGTGATCGAGCCGCGCCCCGGCACGGCGCCGACGGCCGAGGAACTGGAGGCCCACTGCCGGGAGAAGATCTCCGGCTACAAGGTGCCCAGGACCTTCGCCTTCGTGGAGGAGATGGTCCGCTCCCCGGCGGGCAAGGCCGACTACCGCTGGGCCAGGACGACCGCCGAGGCCGCCCGTTCCTGACGGTCCTGTCGGTGTCACCCGCCTCCCGGCGTCCTCTTTCCGTGTCGCCCGCTTCCCGGTGTCCCCTGGCGAGCCGATGAGCGATCGGGGGGCCGGCGAGGGTTCGCGGGCGATGACGGCGGTGGCGATCGGGGGGCCGGCGAGGGTTCGCGGGCGATGACGGCGACGGCGGTCAGGGGCCCGGAGAGGGTTTTCTGGCGATGAGGGCGACGGCGGTCAGGTGGTCGCGGTGCAGCCGGAAGGTGCGGCGCATGGCGAGGACGCGCCGGCGGGCGTCGGGATCGGCGAGCAGGTTCCGGACGAAGCGCAGCGCGCCGAGCGGTCCCTCGTCGGCGATGATTCGCCGTGGACGCAGCAGGGCCATGGGAGCGGTGTCGGCCCGCTCGACGACCAGCCCGTGCGCCTGGAGCAGGGACCGCCATTCGGTGATCGTCTGAGGACGGGCGTTGACCTTGAGCGACCGGGCGAGAGCCTGGCGGATGCCCGTCTTGACCGGCTCGGGCAGGAGGTCGGGAGTGAGCGCGAGTTCGTGGACGGCGTAGCGGCCACCGGGCCGCAGCAGGCGGGCGGCCTCGGCGACGACGGCGTGTTTCGCCCGGTCGCCCCGCATGGTGAGCATGGCCTCGCCGATCACCACGTCGGCCGAGGCGCCGGGCAGCCCGGTCGCGGCGGCGTCGCCGAGGACGGCGGTGCCGTGCCCGGCGACGACGCGGCCGACCGTGGCCACCGCCACCGGATCCCGCTCGACGCCGAGGTAGGAGCGCGGGTGCCGGTCGAGGATCTCCCGCGCGGTACGCCCGAGGCCGGGGGCGAACTCGACCACGTCGGCACCGGTGATCTCCGCCCGTGTCAGGAGGACCCGGGTGAGTTCGGCGCCGCCTGGGCGCAGGACGCGTTTGCCCAGGCGGGCGAGGAGGGAGTGGCCCGGCGCGTCGGCGGCGGCGCGGTCGCCCGGCAGGGACGCCCGGCCGTCCATTCGCGGTTCCCGGCCTGTCGCCCATGGTTCCGGGCCGTCCGGTTGCGATTCCGGACCGGTCACCTCTGGTTCAGGACCGTCCCCCCACGGTTCGGGGCCGGTCGCCCGTGACCCGGGCGTGGGCGGGAGCGGGGCCGTGGTCATCGGCCGGGGCTTCCGACGACGGGCTCCAGCACCAGGGCCTGGCGGCCTCGGTGGACGGTGAGGTAGCTCAGCCCGTCGGGTCCGGCGGTGAAGGCACGCAGGGAGCGCCGGGGCAGCCACACCAGCGCGCCGGGCCGCAGGTCCAGGGTGTCGCGTTCGGTGGTGAGCCGGCCGGTGCCGTGCAGGACGTGCAGCAGGACGTCGAGATCCGGGCCGGTGTGCGCGTCGATGACGGCCTCGGGGGCGAGCTGGATGACGTTGGAGTCCAGGTCGCGCTCGCGCATCCCCAGTTTCCAGGCAGCGCCGGTCACGCCCGGGGTGATCGTGCCGGTGTCGTGCAGGACGCGGGGCAGAGGGGTGGAGGCCAGTTTGGTGATCCGGATTCGCCAGGTCTGGGGGCCCTTGTCGAGATAGTCCCAGCCGTACCCGCCGGGGTACTCGGCCTCGAACTCGTCGCGCAGGTGTCGGGGGTCGTGGTTGTTGACCAGCACGAAGGAGTCGCCGACGGCGAGGGCCCCGTAGGTCGCGAAGATCGTCGGATGCTTGTCGGGCTTGCTCAGGGGCCGTACGTCAAGTTCCTGGTCGTTCATGGGTTTTCCTCTCGTCGCCCTATTTATACAACTAGATTTTGTATAAACTCAAGTCCATGACCTACGTGATCGGAGAGCCATGTGTGGACGTGCTGGACCGGGCCTGCGTGGAGGAGTGCCCGGTGGACTGCATCTACGAGGGCGCGCGCAGCCTCTACATCCATCCTGACGAGTGCGTCGACTGCGGCGCCTGCGAGCCCGTGTGCCCGGTGGAGGCGATCTACTACGAGGACGATCTCCCCGGGGCGCTGCGGCCCTACCTGGCGGACAACGCGAGGTTCTTCGCCGAACCCCTGCCGGGCCGGCCCGAGCCGTTGTCGTCACCCGGAGGCGCGGCGAAGCTCGGCCCCCTCGGAGTCGACACCCCCCTGGTCGCGGCGCTTCCACGGCAGAACCCATGACCGAGACGCAGGCGCTCTCCATCGGTGCCGCCGTGACGTTCGTCTGGCTCGGAATGGTGCTGGCGATCTCCTTCCTGGAGGCGCCGCTGAAGTTCCGCGCCCCCGGCGTGACCACGAGGATCGGGCTCGGCATCGGACGGCTGGTCTTCCGCGCCCTCAACACGGCCGAGACCGTTCTCGCCACCGCGCTCCTGAGCGTGCTGGCGGTCGAGACCGCCGTCGTCTCCGGCCTCCCGCCGTCCGGCGCCGTCACCCCGGCGGTGGTCGCAGTCCTGACCCTGGCCGTGCAACTGGCGGTGGTACGGCCACGGCTGGCGCGCAGGTCCGATCGGATCCTCGCCGGGCGGGACGCGCCCCGCTCGAAGGGCCACCACGCCTACATCGCCCTGGAGATCGTCAAGGTCGTCGCCCTCGTCGTCACCGGGGTCATGCTCCTGGCGATCTGAACCTCGCCGGTGTCCGGCTCGCAGGTCCGGAGAGCTACGCGAGGATCCGGGGGCGGGAGAAGCCTGAGAGGCCCGAGAAGGCTCCGGAGAGAAGCCGGGAAGAAGGTCGCGCGGCCCGGTGAGGCGTGAACCGCCCGGGTGCCCGATCCGTTCCTGAGGTGTGATGCGTTTTCTGCGGACCGTCGTCCTGCTCCCGCTCCTCCTCGCGATCGGCTGCTCGGGGAACGGCACCACCGCCATCGTCGAGACCACCGCGCCCGCCGTGGAACGGCCGGGTGTCGTCGTCGTCCGGTACGTCAGCTGCGGCGGGATGACGTGCGACGGCGGCGACAGCATGAGCATCACCGCCGACGGGCGGGCCGTCTCGCTGCGCGACGCGGAACTCGTCGTCGTCCCGCTCCCCGCGGCCGAGCTGCGCGACCTGCGGGCCGGGCTCGTCGAATCCCTGGCCGGGCGGGAGGGCACGATCGACCGTACCGGGGGAGCCACCGACCAGCCCTTCGCGGTCGTCACCGTGGTCGACTCCGGCGGGAAGAAGCACGAGACCCGGCTGGAGGGGACACCGAAGCCGGAGGACGAGCCGATCGTTGCCGCGACCGGGCGCCTCTCGAAGCTGACCGCCCGAATCCGCTCCACCGGCACCCCCGACGTCACCGCGCCGATCACGGTGACGATGTACGAGGATCCGAGCACCCGGCCCATCCGGCAGGCGACCTGGCCCGAGGGGATCACCACGCCGATCGAGGCCGCGACGGGCGGCAACTTCGGCACCCGGACCTACCGGGGAGGCGAGGCGACGACGCTGCGCGCCGCCCTGGGCAAGGCGGGGGACAACGTGACGGTGACCGCCGGGGGCAAGACCCTGATCGCCCGCTGGGAGGCCGTGCTTCCCTGATTTCAGCCGGGAACCGCAGGCGGTCGCGCTCGCCGAGGCCGTGCGCGCGGCCGAGCCGGCCCGTCACGGCCCCTGCTCGCGCACCCCCGCCCGCGGGGAGTGTGAGCACGACGGCACGGAAGGCTGGTCGCCGTGCCGCCGCGCCACTCGTGGAGCCGTGGTACGGCTGACGGCCAGGTGGTCGAGTACGCCCGGGGCGCGCACGCGGCGAGCCGGTTCGTATGGTCGTACGCCTTCACCGTCCCTGGCCGACGTCTCCCTCGCGAAGCGCACGGCGGGTACTCCTGTGCCGTTCACGCACGCCCTCGTGCAATGCGGCGGCGTGGTGTGCGGGTGGTCGTGATCCGGCCCGAGGGTGCCGTCAGGGGGTGATCGGCGTACCGGGTTGGTCGGTGTGCTTTTTCGCCCACAGGTAGGGTCGTCGGCGTGCAGGATGTGCGGGTGGTGCTGATCGGCGGGACGTCGAACGTCGGAAAGTCGACCGTTGCCCACGCGGTGGCGGAAAAGCTCGGGTTCGAGTGCCTGTCGACGGACACTCTGGCCCGGCACCCCGGGCGGCCCTGGAGAACTCCGGAGCGAGAGGTGCCGGCGCACGTCGCCGAGCATTACGTATCACTTACGGTCGACGAGCTGATCACGTCCGTTCTCGGCCACTACGAACGGCTGTGGCCTCGCGTCGAAGAGCTGATCACGACCTACGCGGCCGCGGGCAGCGCCAGGGCGGGCCTGGTCCTGGAGGGCTCGGCACTTTGGCCCGTCAACGTCGCGAAATTGGAGATCCCGCGCACGGCCGCCGTGTGGCTCACCACGAACAACGCCGTCGTACGCGCTCGGGTGCATGCGGCCGGCCGCTACGAGGCGGCAACGGACGAGGAACAGCGTCTGATGGACAAGTTCCTGGCCCGCACGGATCGCTACCAGACACTCATGGTCGATGCCGTCGACAGGTTGGGGCTGGACCGCATCGACGCGGGCGGCGGGCGCTCCGTCGCGGTACTGGTTGACTCGGTACTCGCGGTCATCAACGCGCAGAAGACGGTCGGGCGGTCATCCGCCGATCGGTGATCAGGCCGTCGTGGCAACTCGCCGATGGCCGATCCCCCACCAGCTCATATTGAAACGACCGGTTGGATGACACGATCCGTTGCCTGGCGGGTCGGTTCGGGGCGTGGGCGACGAGGGCGAGCGGATCCCCCTGGGTGGCCACTGTGACGGAAAGCGCTTACCTTAGGAGGATGGTCCGGCGTGGCAGGATCCGTTGAGGAAAGGCTTTCGTTTTGATCCACTCAATCGACCCCAGGACCGGCGAGTCCGTCGGCGATCCCTTCCCCCTGACCTCGGACGACGAGGTGGACGCGATCGTCGGGGCGGCCCTCGCGGCCGGGCACGCCTGGCGTTCCGCGGACCGGGCGGTGGCGCTCGACGCGGTCGCCGCGGCGCTGGAGGCGAACGTCGAGGAGCTCTGGCGGGCGGCCGACGAGGAGACCGCGCTCGGCGAGACCCGGCTGCGCGGGGAGGTGGGGCGGGCCGCCGGCCAGTTCCGGCTCTTCGCCCAGGTGCTGCGCGACGGCGGGCACGTGGAGGCGGTGATCGACCACGCGACGGCCCAGCCGCCGATCCCCGACCTGCGGCGGATGAACCACCCGCTGCCCGGCGTGGCCGGGGTCTTCGCGGCGAGCAACTTCCCGTTCGCCTTCTCGGTCGCGGGCGGTGACACGGCCTCGGCGCTCGCCGCCGGGTGCCCGGTGGTGGTCAAGGCCCACGACGGGCATCCGGCCACCTCGGAGCTGTCGTGGCAGATCATCCGGCGCGCCCTGCCCGACCCGGCCCTGCTCGGCCTGGTCCGCGGGCTCGACGCGGGGAAGCGGCTGGCCGGGCACCCGTCCGTGGCGGCCGTCGGGTTCACCGGCTCCATCCCCGGGGGCAAGGCCATCCAGGCGCTCATCGCCGAGCGTCCCGACCCCATCCCGTTCTACGGCGAGCTGGGCAGCGTCAACCCCGTCGTCGTGCTGCCCTCGGCGGCCCGCGAGGGTCTCGCCGAGGGGTTCGCCGCCTCGCTGACCCTCGGCACCGGCCAGTTCTGCACCAACCCCGGCCTGGTGTTCGTCCCCGACGACACCGAGCTCCTGGTGTCGGTCTCCGAGGCCGTCTCCGCGACCGTGGGCGGGCCGATGCTCACCGAGCGGATGCAGGGCGGCTACCTGCGCGGGCTGGCCAGGCTCGGCAAGCTCACCCCGCTGGCCGAGGGGCAGCCGGGCGAGGGGGCGTTCGCGGTGACCCCGCAGGTGTTCGTCACCGACCTGACGACGTTCGCCGCGGACCTGCCCGATCTCGTGGAGGAGTGCTTCGGCCCCGCCGCCCTCGTGGTCGTCTACACCGACCCCGCGGATCTGCCTCCCGTACTGGAGAGGCTGGACGGCTCGCTGACCGCCACGATCCACGCGACCGACCCCGCCGAGGCGCGGGGGAGCGCCGAGGTGCTGCTCAAGAAGGCGGGGCGGCTGATCTGGAACGGCTGGCCGACCGGGGTGGCGGTCCGCTGGGCCATGCACCACGGCGGTCCCTGGCCCGCCAGCACGGCCGCCGCCCACACCTCGGTCGGCGCCGCCGCGATCCGCAGGTGGCTGGTGCCGACCGCCTACCAGGACTGGCCGGCCGCGCTCCTGCCGCCGGAGCTGCGCGACGACAACCCGCTGGGCATCCCTCGCCGGGTCGACGGGGTCCTCGTCGAGGGACGCGCCTGAGGTTTTCGACGCCTGGCGTTCCCATCGTCTGACGGTCCCGCTGTCTGACGGTGCCGCTGTCTGGCGGTCCCGCCGGTCTCCGGGGTGCCCCGGAGACCGGCTCGGCACCGTTCCCGTTCACGCCGTTTCGGCTCCGTGTCACAGGCTCCGTGTCACAGGCTCCGCATCACCCGGGCTCCGCGCCGCTCCGGCGCGGGGCCTGTTTCGGCTTGCCCTAACTGCCTATTAAAACGTAATAACAAAAAACGTTTTACCTGGGTGGGGATCTGTCGGAAATGTCGCGTTAATCGGTCATTGACGGCCACGAAATGCTGATCTACTGTCCAGTCAGCTTTAAATCGATTTACTCCGTCTTGGTTCGCCCTGCCTTTTCGCCCCCCACGGATCGCAAGGAGACGGCATGCCATTCCCCTCCCTCCATCCCACCCGGTTACGCACGGTCCTATGGACACTCGCCCTCTGCGCGCTGGTGGCGGGGCTGCTGCCCGCCGTCGCCGCCCCGGCGCGGGCCGCCGCCCCGGTCGGGCTCGCCGGGGCCGGCTGGATCTGGTCGCCGGGCGGGGACGCGCGGCAGTCCGTCCCCGCGGGCACCCGCTACCTGCGGCGTACGTTCACCGTCCCGGCGGGCGCCGTCACCGAGGCGCAGCTCGTCGCGACCGGGGACGACACCCTCGACGTCTGGCTCAACGGGGTCCCGCTGGCGACCTCGCCCCGGGCCGAGCACTCCTGGCGGCGGTCGCTCTACGTCGACCTCGCCGCGGCCGTCCGTCCCGGCGCCAACACCCTCGCCGTGGCGGCCCGCAACACCGCGGCCGGAGCGGCCGGGGTGATCGGCAGGCTTCGGGTCGTCACCGCGGGCGGCACGGTGGAGCTGGTCACCGACGGCGCCTGGAAGGCCGCCGAGACGGTCACCCCCGGCTGGACCGAGCCCGGGTTCGCCGACTCCTCCTGGCCGGCCGCCGCCGTCTCCGGGACGTACGGCATCACCCCCTGGAACAGCGACGTCGCCGCCCCCGACCTCGCCGCCGCCTCGCCGCTCACGGTCACCGCGCCCGTCACCGAGCGCCGGGCCACCCCGATCGGCGTCGACGCCGCCCGGCCCCGGTTCGGCTGGCAGCTCACCTCGAACACCCCCGGGCAGATCCAGGCGGCGTACCAGATCATCGTCGCCTCGACGGAGGCCCGCGCGCAGGCCGGTACCGGCGACGTGTGGGACAGCGGGCGCGTCGTGTCAGGGAAGTCGGTGGACGCGGTCTACGGGGGCGGCGCGCTGGCCTCCCAGACGCGCTACCACTGGCGGGTACGGGTCTGGGACACCCAGGGCCGCGCCGCCGGGTGGGGCCCGGCGCACTGGTTCGAGACCGGCCTGCTCGCCCCGGCGACGGAGTGGCGGGCGGCCTTCGTCGGCGCGCCCGGCACCGCTCCCGGCCTGTCCGGCGCGAGCTGGATCTGGTACCCGGAGGGCGACCCGGCGGTGAGCGCGCCGCAGGCCACCCGGTTCCTGCGCCGCCAGTTCACGCTGCCCTCGGGGGCGATCACCCGCGCCAGGCTCACCGTCACCGGCGACGACACCGCCGACGTGTGGGTCAACGGCGTCCAGGTCGCCACCTCGCCGCGCGCCACCGACTCCTGGAAGTCCGCCGCGGTCGTCGACGTCGCCCCCCGGCTCCAGGCCGGGACCAACACGCTGGCCGTCTCCACCCAGAACACCACCGTCTCCCCGGCCGGGGCGATCGCCGCGCTGGAGGTCGTCGTCGGCGGCGCTACCACGCGGATCGTCACCGACGGGGCGTGGAAGGCCTCGCAGAGCGGCCCGTCCGGCTGGGAGCAACCGAGCTTCTCCGACGCCTCCTGGCCCGCGGCCCGCGTCGTCGCCGCCTACGGCTCCGGGCCGTGGGCCTCGAACGTCACGGCCGCCGAGGCGGCCCCGTACGTCAGGAAGGGGTTCTCGCTCGGCAAGCCGGTGGCCGAGGCGCGGCTGCTGGTCACCGCGCTGGGTCTGCACGAGACCCGGATCAACGGCACGAGGGTCGGCCAGGAGGTCCTCGCCCCAGGCTGGACCGATTACGACAAGCGCCTGGCCTACCGCGCCTTCGACGTGACCTCGCTGGTCCGCCAGGGTGACAACGCCGTCGGCGCGCAGCTCGGCCGTGGGTGGTACGCCGGATCGCTGGGCTTCGCCGGAAGCCAGAGGTACGGCACCCAGCCCTGGTACTCGGCGCAGCTGCGGGTCCGCTTCACCGACGGCACCGAGACCACCGTGCTGACCGACTCCTCCTGGCGCACCGCGCCGGGGCCGATCACCGCCGACGACCTCTACCACGGCGAGGAGTACGACGCCCGCGCCGCCCGTACCGGCTGGGACGCCTCCGGGTTCGACGACTCCGGCTGGAGCGCGGTGCGGGTGCGCGCGGAGGCCAAGCCCAATCTCGTGTCGGCCGTCGACCCGGGCGTGGTCGTGCAGCAGGACATCGCCGCGCGGTCGGTGACCCAGCCGAGGCCCGGAGTGTGGGTGGTGGACCTGGGGCAGAACTTCACCGGCTGGAACCGGTTGCGGGTACGCGGTCCGGCGGGCACCACGGTGACCATGCGGCACGCCGAGGTGCTCAACGCCGACGGCACGATCTACACCGCCAACCTGCGCGCCGCCCGGCAGACCGACAGGTTCACCCTCGCCGGGACCGGCGCGGACGAGGTGTACGAGCCGAGGTTCACCGTGCACGGCTACCGGTACGTGGAGCTGACCGGCTTCCCCGGCACGCCGACCACCGCGAGCCTCACCGGCCGGGCCGCCTGGACCGGCGGCGCGCCGACCGGCACCTTCGACTCCTCCAGCGCGCTGGTCGACCGGCTGCAGCACAACATCGTGTGGGGCGCCCGCTCCAACATGCTGTCGGTGCCCACCGACTGCCCGCAGCGCGACGAGCGGCTCGGCTGGACCGGCGACATCGCGATCTTCGCGCAGACCTCGACGTTCAACTTCGACGTCCACGGCCTGCTGGACAAGTTCTCCGACGACCTGACCGACGCGCAGCGCGCGGACGGCGCCTTCACCGACGTGGTCCCCGACGTCTGCTGCGGCGCGGGCAAGGCGGGCTGGGCGGACGCGGGCGTCATCGTGCCCTACACGCTGTGGCAGCGCTACGGCGACCTGCGCGTCGTCGACGAGCACTACGCGGGGATGAAGCGCTGGGTCGACTACTCGCGCTCCACCTCGGGAGCCGACCTGATCCGCAACCAGGAGACCTACGGCGACTGGCTGAACGTCAACGACAACACGGCGAACGACCTGATCTCCACCGCCTACTTCGGGTACAGCGCCCGGCTGCTGTCGCGGATGGCCGCGGCCACCGGGCGGACCGCCGACGCCGCCTCCTACGGCACCCTGGCCGACCAGGTGGCCCAGGCGTTCACCGCCAGGTTCGTCGCCGCCGACGGAACCGTGTCGGGCAACACCCAGACCGGGTACGTGCTGGCGCTGTCGTTCGGGATGGTGCCGCAGAACCGGGCCCAGGCGGTCGCGGACAGGCTCGCCGCGAAGGTGGCGTCGCGGGACGGCCACCTCAGCGTGGGCTTCCTGGGCGTGGAGAACCTGCTGCCCGTCCTGGCCGACCACGGTCACCTGGGCACCGCGTACCAGATCCTGCTGCAGCCCGGCTATCCCGGTTGGGGGTACATGAGCGGTCGCGGGGCCACCACCATCTGGGAGCGCTGGGACGGCATCCGCACCGACGGCTCCTTCCAGGACCCGGGGATGAACTCCTTCAACCACTACGGCCTCGGCTCGGTGGGCGACTGGCTGTACCGGACGGTGGGGGGTCTGGGGCCGGACACCGGCGACCCCGGCTACCGCCGGATCACGATCGCGCCGCGCCCCGGCGGCGGGCTCACCTCGGGCAGGTCCGACCTGCGGACGCCGTACGGCAGGGCGCTCAGCGACTGGTCGATCGGCGGCGGGACGCTGACGCTGCGGGTGGAGATCCCGGCGAACGCCACCGCCACCGTCCGGGTCCCCTCGGCCTCGGCCGCGGCGGTCACCGGCCCGCCGGAGGCGGTGCCCGTGGGGTACGAGGGCGGCGCGGCCGTCTTCCGGCTCGGCGCGGGCTCCTACACCTTCACGGCGCCCGCCTGACGACGAGAGAGGAACCGGTCCGAAAGGGCGGACCCGGGCGGCTCGTCGTTCACGAGCCACCCGGGTCCACCGGGTCCCGCGGTGTCCCCAGGTGCACCAGGGGGTCCTCAGGTGTCCCTGGGTGTCCTCGGGCGTCCCTCGACGTCCGCCGGATTCGCCGGGCTTCCGGGGGCCAACCGGTGTCCGTCCGAATCCGCCGGGCTCGTCAGGGGCCCCGGACGCCACCGCGGGCCGTCCGGGGACGTGCGGCGGTCCTCAGCGGATCCCGCCCACGCCCGCGTGTGACGTCCTCGGCGGGTGCCGCCCACGGCCGCGTGTGACGGTTCTCAGTGGGTGCCGCCCACGGCCGCGAGTGACGGTTCTCGGCGGGTGCCGTCCACGGCCGCGTGTGACGGTTCTCAGTGGACCTCGCCCACGCCCGCGTGCCGGGAGACCGAGCGGTCCACCGTCCGGGCCGGTTCGATCGCCGTGTGCAGGACGGGGGTCCAGCCCGCGTCCGTGCCGAGGTCGGGGTCGTAGGCGGCGTTGTGCACGGCGACGAGGTCGACGGGAGTGACCCTGCCGCCGACGCGGAGCACGTTCCCCCTGGCGGTGAGGGTGGTGCCGCCCCAGTTGTAGAGCAGGTCCGCCGGGGCGACCGCCCGGCCCAGCCGGAAGAAGTTGTTCTCCGCGAAGATCTGCGACTGCACGCCCACGCCGAGGGCGTACTCGAAGGTCGAGGCGTCGGGGATCTCGTAGTAGTTGTTGTAGACGTGCACCTGGCCGAAGCGCACGCGTGGCAGCCGCTGGAGCACGTCGTCGAAGTGGTTGTGGTGGACGGTGACCTTCAGCTTGCCCGTGTCGTTCGCCGGGTTGTTGGTCGAGCCGATCAGCATCGTCTTGTCGTGGCCGGAGAAACGGTTCCAGGAGGCCGTGACGAGGTTGGCGGCGTTGGTGATGTCGAGCTGCCCGTCGTGCACCTGGTAGGGCCTGCCGAAGTACCGAGGCTGGTCCGAGTCCGGGTTGTCGCCGTCGCTGAAGGTGTTGTGGTCCACCCACACGTGCGTCGAGCCGGTCACCGAGATGTTGTCGTAGAGGGAGTTCCAGTTGCCCTCGGCGCCGTCGGTCGGGTCCCATTTCGGGAAGCAGTCTGCGGTGTCCTCGAAGTGGACGTTGCGGATGATGACGTTGTCGGCCTTGTCGACGTGCAGGTTGACGCCCCGGATCCGCGCGCTCCCGCCGAGGCCGACGACGGTGGTGTTCGAGCCGACCTTGAGCTTGATGTTGGCGCTCTGCCTGGCGGCCGAGGCGACCCGCGCCTCCTCCAGCGGGCCCGAGGGAACGGTCTCCCTGCCCCACACCGCCGGGTCGTACGCGGCGAGATAGGCCTCCAGCGTGTAGCCGCCGGTCGCGTAGTCGGCGCAGGTCCTGTCGGTGCCGATCGTCCCCTTCACGTAGACGATCTTCGGTGAGGGGGCGGCGAGCGCGGTGGCCAGCTCGGTGCGGGTGGTGACGACGTGCACGTTCGACGCGGGCGCGGCGGCGCCGCCGGTGGTGCCGGTGCCCTCGGCGGCCCAGCCGTCGTTCGCGGGCAGGGTCTGGCGGCCCAGGTCGGGCCTTCGCTTCGCGGTCTCCGGCGAGGACGGGGCGGCGGTCTCCGGGACGTCGGCCGCCAGCGCGCCGGCGGACGCGGGCGGGGCGGCGAGGACCGCCAGGGACAGCAGGGTCGTGAGCGCGACGGCTCGTTTCACGGGTGTTCCTCCGCAGGTCAGGTGGGAGGGAGGCTCCGTACGGCCCCCGAGAGCCTTCCGGATGGTGGAGGCGGGCGCGCCCAGGTCAGGGATGGACGCGCCCGCCCCGCTTTGACGGCTCGGCCGCCGTCGCGCTGCTCGTACGACGCCTGCGCTTCGGTCGGCTCGGCCGCGAACGTGTCCGGGAGGTCCTCGGGGGCCGTGGCGCCCCGGGGGACCTTCCGGAATTCCGGTTTCACGCCGGTCTCGGGACCGCCGGGCGTTTCGAGCGTGTGATCATCTGCTCTCTACCTCTCCGTGTCGTGTCCGTCGACATGTCGTGACCGCGTGGGCGCCGGCCGCGCCGCGTCGGGCAGGCCGCAGCCGGACGCCCTGGGACGGAGCCCGCTCCAGGGCACCCGGAGTTCCGAGTAGAGCGCGAGCCGTTCCGCGCTCGCGGCCGTCACCTCGGCGATCCTGGGCAGCACCCGGCGCTCGTCGCCGACCTCCTGGAACACGTCCGGGATGGCCAGGGGCTCGGGCGCCAGCCGCACCGCCTCCAGGACGCGCATGAAACCGGCGGTCCTCTCCAGCGGCACGAGCAGGCCTGCGCCGTCGCGGACGTGCGCGACGAGGTTCTCCAGCAGGTCGGTCCTGGGATGGACGACCGAGGTCCCGTCGAACTCGACCCGGTCCTCGGTGTAGGTCAGCCGGATCCGCCCGCTCTCGCCGTGCACGATCAGGTACGGCTCGTGCCGCCGGTCCGCGCACAGCGAGACCGCGACCGTCACGACCGTGCCGTCGTCCATCCGCGCCCGCACACACGAGGTGTCGTCCGCCTCGATCGCGTTGGCCCGGTAGAGCTCGACCTCGACGTCCTCGACCCCCGCGCCGGAGACGGCCAGCGCGGTCGCGGTCGCGTGCGCGAGCGGGTTGGTGAGGACGCCGTCCATCACCGGGACGCCGCCGGCCTCGCGCCTCCCGGCCCACGGCACCCGGCCGTAGTAGGAGTAGGGGCGCTCCCAGGCGCCCGCCGCGCCGATCCCGGTGACCCGGCCGATCGCCCCCTCGGCGACCATCCGCCGGACGGCCGGGATCGCCCCCGAGCCCAGGCTCTGGAACCCCACCTGGCAGGCGAGCCCGGTCTCCCCGGCCACCTCGGCGATCCGCAGGTAGTCCTCGTACGTGGCGGCGGGCGGCTTCTCCAGCAGCACGTGCGAGCCGGCGCGCAGCGCCCTCTCCGCCAGCTCGGCGTGGGTGTGGATGGGCGTGCACAGGATCGTCACCTCGGCGCCGGTACGCCCGATCAGCTCGACCAGGTCGCCGGAGAACTCCACCCCCCGGGGCAGGTCGCCGACGGGCCGCACGTCGCACACCCCGACCAGGTCCACCAGCCCGGCCCCGGCCAGCCGCCGCACGTTCGACAGGTGCCACCAGCCGTGCCCGCGCGCCCCGGCGAGCACCACGCGAACCGGTTCCATCACGCCATCTCCCATCGCAGTCCCCGCTCGCCGGGCCGGGCCCGCCGCACCGTCATCGGCCGCTCACCGCCCGACCGGCGCCGGGCCGGACCTGGTCGGTCCGGCGAGCTCTTCCGCGTGTTCGTGTCATCGGCCGCTCACCGCTCCTCACTCGTCAGGGGACCGCCGCCACGGGCGTCACCGGTGCCGGGGCCTCGCCGTCACGGGCATGGGGGATTCGCCGTGGTGACTGCCATCGCCGGTGACTCCTTCCAGGTCGGCGTCGCGCGCTGCAACCGGTTGCAAGAAACATTGCGGACATATTCCAGCAACGTCAAGGGCCCAATTTCATAAAGCGTTGCCCATCTGCGGATTTTTCGGTATTTCTGATAGCCAGGGGCGCATGGCCGATCCCGTATCGCTTCGCAAAGCATCCGATTCCGGCGTTGACAGTCACGCAACCGCTTGCACTAATGTGCTTCAGGGCCCGGTGCCGGCCCAGGGCGAAGGAGCAAGGTGGCAGCGACGATCAGGGATGTGGCGCGGGCGTCGGGAGTGCACGTCTCGACGGTGTCCCGCACCTTCTCCGCGCCGCATCTGGTGAACACCGAGACCCGCAACCGCGTGCTCGCCGTCGCCGAGGATCTCGGCTACCGCCCCAACCGCGCCGCGCGGGCCCTCACCACCGGCAGGACCCACAACATCGGCCTCATCGTCGCCGACATCTCCAACCCGTTCTTCCCGCCGCTGATCAAGGCCGCCCAGGCGCACGCCAGGGCCCGCGACTACCACGTGTTCGTGGCCGACACCGACGAGGACCCGCAGGTCGAGGAGGAGCTGATCCAGACCCTCGCCAAGCAGGTCGACGGGGTCCTGCTCTGCAGCCCCCGGCTGTCCAACCGGGTCATCGAGCGCCTGCACGCCGACGTGCCGTTCGTGGTGGTCAACCGGCGGGTGAAGGGCATGCCGACGATACTGATGGACGTCGGCCAGGGCGCCCGCCTCGCGATCGAGCACCTGACCGGCCTCGGCCACCGCAGGATCGCCCTGCTCCTGGGGCCGAGCGGCTCCTGGACCAGCGGCGAGATGCGCGCCGCCGCCACCGCGACGCAGGGCGTCGAGCTGGTGATCCTCGGCCCGAACGCGCCCACCGAGCAGGGCGGCCTCGCCGTCGCCGCCGAGGTGGTCGCCTCCGGGGTGACGGGCGTGCTCGCCTACAACGACCTGGTGGCCATCGGTCTCATCGAGGGCCTGTACGAGCGCGGCGTGCGCGTCCCCGACGACATCAGCGTCGTCGGCGTCGACGACATCGTCCCTGGACGGCTGAACCGGCCCAAGCTGACCACCGTGGCCATGCCCACGGCCGCCGCCGGGCGGATGGCGGTGGACCTGCTGCTGCAGTCGTTCGGCGACGGCGCCACCCCTACCCTGGCCACCCTGGACACCAGCCTGGTCGTCCGTGAATCCACCGGAGAGGTGCGCACATGAGCTTCGGAACCACCCCGTCGGGCGAGCGGGTCGAACGGCACGTGCTGTCGAACGGGCCGATGCGCGCCGCGATCCTCAGCTACGGGGCGATCCTGCAGTCGCTGGAGGTCTCCGGCCGCGACGTGGTCCTCGGCTACGACAACCTCGGCGACTACCTGACGCGCAGCCGCTACTTCGGCGCCGTGGTCGGCCGGTACGGCAACCGCATCGCGAACGGGCGCTTCACCCTCGACGGCCGCGACCACGAGCTGCCGGTCAACAACGGCCCCAACAGCCTGCACGGCGGGCCGCACGGCTTCGACACCCGGGTCTGGCGGATCACCGACGCCTCCGGCACCGCCGTGACCCTGGAGCACGTGAGCCCGGACGGCGAGCAGGGCTACCCCGGCACGCTCACCGCCTCGGTCACCTACACGCTGACCGGCGACGCGATCCGGCTCGACTACCACGCGGTCACCGACGCGCCGACCGTGCTGAACCTCACCAACCACTCCTACTTCAACCTCGCCGGGGGCGGCGACGTCCTCAAGCACGTGGTCCGCATCGACGCCGACCACTACCTGCCGGTCGACGCCACGCTGATCCCGACCGGGGAGATCGCCCCGGTCGCCGGCACCCCGTTCGACTTCACCTCGCCGCGGGAGATCGGCGAGCGCGTCGCCGACCCCCTGCTGGGCGGCGGCTACGACCACTGCTACGTCCTGCGCGGCGGCATCGAGGTCCGCGAGCCGGCCGGAGGCCTCACCATGGAGGTCACCACCACCGAGCCGGGCGTGCAGTTCTACACGGGCAACTTCCTGGACGGCGTCGCCACCGCGTACGGCAAGCACGCGGGCCTGTGCCTGGAGACCCAGCACTTCCCCGACTCGCCCAACCAGCCGCACTTCCCCTCGGTGGTCCTGCGCCCCGGCGAGCGGTTCGCCTCCACCACCACCTACCGCTTCACCTGACGGCCCCGGTAGCCCCGGCGGGCCGGAAGCAGCCGGAAGCAGAGGGCCGGCGAGGGGCGGCGACCCGCCCCTCGCCGACCAGGCCGGGCCCGGTCCCGGTCCCGGTCCCGCGAGCCGTCAGCGTCTCCCGTGGGCATGGCGGCGGGCGGAGGTCGTGCTCGCGCGACCTCCCCCTCAGGCCCTGGCCGTGGAGTGCTCGCCGCTGAGGGCCGCGACGGCCCCCAGGCCGAGATAGACGACACCGCTGGTGACGTCCAGGCGGCGGCGGGCGCGGGCCGAGCGGCGCAGGCGGCCGGCCATGGCCGAGGCGAGCAGGGCGAAGGCGCCGTCGCTGGCCATGCCGAGCACCGTCCAGATCAGGCCGAGCAGCACGATCTGCGGGGCGATCGGCCCGGCCTGCGGGTCGGCGAACTGCGGCAGGAAGGCGAGGAAGAAGATCGCGGTCTTCGGGTTGAGGACGTTGACCACGAAGCCCTCCCAGAACATCCGGGACCTGGTGTCGATCCGGGGCTCGAAGGACTCCTCCCCGGCCGGGCGGGTCATGAGCTTGCGCACGCCCAGCCAGACCAGGTAGGCGGCACCGAGATACTTCACGACCGTGAACCCGGTCGCCGAGGCCGCGAGCAGGGCGCTGATGCCCAGGGCGGCGGCGGCCACGTGGACCAGCGAGCCGAGGTGGATGCCGAGCACCGACACCAGCCCGGCGGACCGGCCCTGGGCGACGCTGCGGGTCACGATGTAGAGCACCGCGGGCCCCGGGACGAGCAGCAGGGCAAGGGTCGCCGCGGCGAAGAGCGCGAGAGCGGGCAGATCTGGCATGCCCGGATCGTAGGCTCACCGGTTTTCCCCGCGCCTCCCATTTTCGCCGCCGGACGGTGCTCGCCCGCGGGGGCCGTGCCGTCAGGCCGTCAGGAGGGCCCGGCCGGGCAGATCACGGGTGTTCCACAAGGGCCCGCGGAGACGTCACCGAGGTCACCGAGGTCACCGAGGTCACCGAGGTCAGGGCGGTCAGCAGGGCGGTGGTGGCCGGGGGGTCGGGGGGCTCGCCGTAGGTGGCGGCGTAGACGTGGCGGGTCGAGCAGGGAAGCTCGGTCGTGCTGATCTTCGGGTTCCGGTGGGCGTGCAGGGCGAGCCCCGGCAGGGCGCTCACCCCGATCCCCGCGGCGACCAGGGCCTGGACGGCGACGACGTCGTCGGTGGTGAAGGCGATCTCCGGCTCGAAGCCGGCCCTGGCGCACAGCTCCAGCAGGTGGGTCCGGCACCGGTCGCAGCCGCCGATCCACCGGGAGTCGCGGTAGGAGGTCAGCTCGCCGGCCGGACCGGCGGTGATCAGGTAGCTGGGGTCGTCCATCAGGGGGAGCAGCCGGATCCCGTCGGGCTCGGGGGCGGTCTCGTCGTAGCGGAAGATGACCGCCACGTCCACGTAGCCGGCCTTGAGCATGCGCAGCGCGTCGGGGGGCTCCGTCTCGGTCAGCCGCAGCTCCAGGCCGGGGTGCCCCTCGGCGAGGACGGCGGCGGCCTCCGGCACGAACGTCCCCAGGGCGGAGGGGAAGGCGGCCAGCCTGACCCGCCCGGCACGCAGGCCCACGTGCGCCGACAGCTCCGCGGACGCGGAGTCGAGGCGGCCGATGATCTCGGTGGCCCGCTCGGCGAGCAGCCGGCCCGCCTCGGTCAGCCGGATGCCCCGGCCGACCCGCTGGATCAGCTTGGCCCCGGTCTCGGCCTCCAGCTTCGCGAGGTGGTGGCTCACCGAGGGCTGGGAGTAGTGCAGCTCCCTCGCCGCCGCGGTCACCGAGCCGTGCCGGGACACCGAGGCGAGGACGCGAAGACGCACGATATCGAGCATGTATTAACTTTATCTATGAATAACCAGGAAGATGGGCATTAGACGTTATGGATCTCCCTGTCGCATCCTTGAAGCATGACAACCTTGACGCTCACCCGCCCGGGCCTGGCCGAGCTGGTCGCCGGGGTCCGAGACCTCGTCGACCCGTCCGCCGACCCTCGGACCACGGCCTTCGCCGTGGCCGGGTTGCTGCGTGAACGGCTGCCTTCCCCCGGGATCCTCACCGAGGAGGAGCGCCTCGGCGACCCCGACCGCTACGTCGGCCACACCCTCCACGCCGAGGAGAACTTCTCGATCGTGGCCGTGGTCTGGCGGCCCGGACAGAAGACCGTGATCCACGACCACATCGCGTGGTGCGTCTTCGGCGTGCTGCAGGGCGTGGAGTACGAGACCCTCTACCGCGACCACGGCGACCACCTGACCGAGATCGGCAGGGCCGCCAACCAGACCGGTGAGGTGAGCGGCTTCGCCCCGCCCGGTGACATCCACCGCGTCCACAACACGGGTGACGAGACGGCCATCTCGTTGCACATCTACGGGGCCGACCTCGGCGACGCCCCCACCAGCGTCCGCCGCGTCTACGAGCTGCCCGTCCGCTGAACGGGAGCGTCCCGCATCGGCCAGGGTCGTCCCGCTGAACGGGAGCGTCCCGCGTCGGCCAGGAGCGTCCCGCCGGCCAGGACCGTCCCGCTGAACAAGGTCGTCCCGCGCCCCGCCCGTCCGGTGAGCGGGGATCACGGGCCCGGCTTCCCCGTCGAGATCGAGCCGGGCCCATCCCCCGTCATCTTCCGATCTCGGGCCTGCCGTCCGAGTCCAGGCTCTTCCTGATGGCCTCCAGGCGGGCGGCGCCCTCGGCGTCGGCGGCGGCGCGCTCGACCTCGATCATCCGGGCCTCCACGGAGCCGGAGGTCAGCTCGGCCTCGCCCAGGGCGCGGGCGTAGCGCTTCTCGATCTTGTCGCGTACCTCGTCCATGGTGGGCGTCTCGTCGGCGGGAGTGAGGCCGGACAGGTCGCCCATGGCCCTGTTGAGCTCCTCCTGCACCTTGGCCTGGTCGAGCTGGGAGAGCAGGCGCATCCGCTCGGCGATCTTCTTCTGCAGGGCCATCGCGTTGGTCTCGACCGCGGCCCGCGCCTGGGCCGAGGCCCGCGCGGCCCGCTCGTGCGCCAGCCGCGACTCCCCCTGCGCGCCCTCCGCCGCCACCAGGCGCGAGGCGAAGGCACGGGCCGAGTCCTCGTACGACAGGGCCTTGCGCTCGTCGCCCTCGGCACGGGCCCGCTCGGCCAGCAGGAGAGCCTGGCGGGCGTTGGCCTGGAGCCTGTCGGTCTCCTCCATGGAGCGGGCGAGCCTCATCTCCAGCTCGCGCTCGTTGCCGATCACCGCCGCGGCCTGCTCGCTCAGCCGCCGGTGCCGCTCCTTGGCCTCCTGGATGGCCTGCTCGATCTGGACCCGGGGGTCGGACAGCTCGTCCAGCCGCCCGGAGAGGGCGAAGACGAGATAGCGCCAGGCCCGACGGATGACCTTGAACATGAGGGCTCCTTATCGATCCAGCGCGTCGCGCGTGATCTGCTCGGTCTCGTGGAGGCCCTGGCGGACTCCTTCGAGGGTGTCGGCGAGCTCGTCCAGCACCCGGAGCGGCTCCAGCGGGCCGTTCGCCGACACCGCCGACAGCTCCACCAGGCGGGCGAGGAGCCCTTCGATGCCGATGGCGCTCGACTCCATCCGGGCGAGCACCCGCTCCCGGGTCGCGGTGAGCCGCTCGACCACGGCCCGCTGGGAGGCCAGCGAGGCGAGGGCGCGGTCGATGTCCTGGCTCAGGCCGCGCCCCGCCCGCTCGCGGGCCCGCGTCAGCCTGGCCTGCTCGCGCCCGAGACCGTCGAGGTCGAACCTGGCCAGCGCGACGCCGGTGAGCGAGGCCTGCTCGGCCAGCCGCCGCAGCGTGGCGGTCGAGTCGTCGATCCGGGGCCGCATCAGCGCGATCCGCCCGGCCAGCGGGCCACGCTCCATCGAGGCGCTCAGCTCGCCGAAGCCGTGCGCGGCCGATCCGGCCCGGTCGAGCCAGTACTCCTCCGGGCTGCCGGGGGTGACGGCGAGCCCGCCGCCGCGTCCGCGGTCCTGCAGGGTCGCGACGCCCGCCCTGGACAGCCAGACGACCACGCCCACGAACACGGCGGCGGCCGGGTGCACGCTGACGGCCCACGCGGCGCCGCCGGCGGTCGCTGCCAGCAGCAGGCCCCACGGTTCCCTGAGTTCGTCGGCGAGGCGTACCATCAGAAGTTGGACACCACCGCGGTGAACACCTGGTCGATGCTTCCGGATTCGCGGGAGTCGTACGCGGCGGCGGTGGTCGCCTCGGAGATCTGCCTCAGCACGCCGAGGTCGGCGTCCTGGCCGTAGGCGATCGTGAACATCCGCACCGTCTCCTGGCCAGGTTCGGTACGCAGGTCGGGCAGCAGGTTCTCCAGGGAGAGGCTGTCGGGGTCCTCGTTCTTGCCGTCGGTCAGGAAGACCACCGCGTTGATCGCGTCACCGCTGCGCAGCTTCCGCACCTGCTCGTGGGCCGCGAGCGCGGTGTCGTACAGGCCGGTGCCGCCGTCGGGGGTGAGGCCGTCGAGCCTGGCGCGCAGTTTCTCGCGCTGGGCGGCGTCGACGGTGGCCAGCGGAGCCAGCTCCAGGTGGTCCTTCGTGCCGTCCCGCTGGGTGGAGAACATCCACAGTCCCACCTTGTCGTGCGGGCCGAACTGGGGCAGCGCGTTGATCGCGGCCTGCTTGGCCAGGTCGAGCTTGCTCTTGCCGGTGCCGGGCACGGAGGCGCCCATCGAGCCCGAGACGTCCATGACCAGGAGGACGTTCGCGGGTTTGCGCAGGTCGGCCCAGCCGGTGAGCATCTTGTCGAGCACGTTCGGGGCGGGCGGGCTCAGCGTCGTCCTCGGCTCGGCCGGCAGCAGCCCGTTCGCCTGGGTGATGAGCTTTCCCGCCTTGCCGTCGTGCGAGCGGAAGGCGAACTCGGCGAACCTGGCCTGCTGCGCCGGAGCCTGGAGGTGCGCCAGGAAGTCGGCCGCCACCGCGCGCTTGGCGTCGTCGACCCACGGGGCGTTCAGCACCGCGTACGGGTTGTCGGACATGAGCGTGCCCTCCTTGGGATAGATCGCCGCCAGCGGCACCTTGGGCTTGGCGTGCTTGCCCAGCGTGGCGGGGTCACCGGTCGGGTTGCCCTGGTTGTAGTCCCAGACCGACTTCTCCTCCACGGCCACCGCGGAGATGTAGCTCAGGCCCGCGCCCGCGTCGTCGGCCCGCTGGAGGTTCGACAGGAACGTCAGCGTCGTGTCGCCGTAGTGCACGATCGAACGTTCCACGCCCCGTACGAAGTCCCTGGCCTTCGCGTCGGCCACGTTCCTCTCCGACAGGTCGCCGGACAGGCCGGTCGCCGCGAAGTAGGCGCCGACGGTGGCGTTCAGGCCGCTGGTGGAGAAGTTGGGGTTGGTCTTGCCGAGCTTGAACCGCCCCCATTCGGGGTGGCCGTACTTCGCCCACGACCCGGCCGACACGGCGAGCACGTCGGACCAGCCGAGCTTCTTGCCCGGCCAGCCCAGCGCCTGGGCCATCGGCAGGGGCATCGCGACGACCAGCGGCGTCTTGGCGATCGACGGGTTGTCGGCGGCGACCAGGGAGGCGGAGTCGTTCGCCGCGGCGCGCTGCTGGAGCAGGGTGATCCAGCCGCTGCTGGCGGGTGACCACACGTCGGGGCGGGGGCCGTCCTGGCGCTCGTCCCAGCCCCTGGCCAGCGCCTGCATGGCGCCGCCGCTCGCCTTGGTCTCGACGACGACGTCGGCGCAGTGCCCGCCCACCCGCCTGCCGTTGTAGCCGGAGGCGATCGTCCTGAGCAGCTCGGCCTTCTCCGACGAGGCGGCGACGGTCAGGGTGACGCCCCCCTCGCAGACCTTGGTGGGCTGTTCGGCGGGCTGTTCGGTGGCCTCGCCCGCCGCTTTGGCCCCGGGATCGTTCGCGCCGACGAGGATCCGCAGGGTGACGATCAGGGCTCCGGCGAGAATGACGGCGACGATGAACGGGGCGAAGTTCCTCCGCCGACGCTGCGGTTGCTGATACAACCCTGCCTCCCGGGGGGATGTCTGTACTTATCCGACGAACGAATCGCCCCGAGAGTTCTCCGCGGCCGGAGTTCGTCGCGAGTCTCGGAAACCAGTGGGGGTACGGGGAATCCCGGACCGCCCGCGGCGACTCCGGAAACCCCTTCGCTTCCCGCCGTGAGCCCGGAGCACGCCGGGACCGGATGAGCCAGAGCACGCCGGGACCGGATGAGTACGGACGTACTCATGTGCGACCCGGTGCCCCCGGACGACGCTGGAGCTCTCGAAACGGGCACCGGACGACGGGAAGGGGCACTGGCGTGAAGGAGACGCGGAAACGGCGGGGGATCGTCGAGGTCGTCGACGAGGCGGTCGTCCAGGCCGAGACGCGGAAGGCGACCCGGGCGCGGCAGGAGATGGCCGAGGCCGGGCTGAAGGTCCAGCGGGAGCGGGCGGTGTCGAGCAAGGCCGCGCGAAGGACGATCGGGGAGACCCTCCAGCGGCTGGTCACCCAGGACGAGGCCGGGCGGGAGGCGGCCCGGCTCCTCGCCGCCCGCGAGCCGGACGACTCCACCTCCTCACCGGACGGCTCCGCCTCCGTACCGCACGACCTCGCCTCGCCGCCGGACAGGCGGCACGCGTCCCGGTCGTCGTTCGACGCGATGGCCGGCTCGGAGATCGTGCCGGGCGGGGAGACACTGGCCTTCACCGGGCAGTCGTACGGACACTGGGAGATCGGAAACACCTGGGGGTCCCTCGTGTACGGCCACGAGCCGGCCGACGAGTACGCCCTTCGGGTGCAGTCCATCGACGGGGAACCCGACTACGCCTACGGGGCGTACGGCTTCAACCTCGTCCTGCGGGCGCGGACCGCCACCACGGTCGAGGTGCGGCCCTTCATGAGGTACGAGTACCAGACCAGGCTGGAGGGGCCGACGAGCTTCTGGGGCGACGGGGAGGCGTGGTTCCGCTGGGGGCTGGAGATGGGGGTCTGGCAGGACGGCAACCCGGTCGTCGGCTTCTCCACCACGCAGATCTCCAACGGGAGCATCAGCGGCGGGGCGCCCGTCGAGAGCTGGGACGGAGGCTACGCGCCCGCCGAGCTCAAGATCGGCTTCCTGATGGAGGCCGACCGTCCCTACACGGTCACGATCGGCGCCTGGGCGAACTGCGACTCCTGGTGCAGCCCGGGAGCCTGCGGCAAGGTGAGCGTCGACATGTGGCTGAAGCTGCCCCTGGTCTTCGTCGACCCGGTGTGAGCCGCCAGGTGGCCGCCAGGTGTGAGCCAGGGCGCGCCGAAGGCATCACCGGCGCACCTGCCCGTACCCTGCCCGCACCCTGCCGCCTTCGCGCCCGGTCGTCAGAACGCCGCGGAGCCGTACTCCTGAAGGAAGAGCGCCTCGGCGGTGGCGGTGCGGCGGAGCTCCTCGATGTTCACCCGCTCGTTGGGGGCGTGGATCGCCGCGTCGTCGTCCTCGGCGCCGAAGAGCAGGATCGTGGCGGCGGGGAACTGCCTGACGAAGGTGGAGACGAGCGGGATCGAGCCACCGGCGCCGACGTCGCGCGGGGGACGGCCGAAGGCACGTTCCATCGCCCGGTTCAGCGCGGAACGGGCCGCGCCGCCGGTGTCGGCCAGGTAGCCGGAGCCCATGGTGTAGTCGCCGACCTCCACCTGGACACCCCAGGGGGCGACCTGCCGCAGGAAGTCGACGACGGCCTCGACGGTGGTCTTCGGGTCACCGGCCGGGGGCACCCGCACGGTCACCCGGGCCCTGGCGACGGCCTGGACGGCGTTGATGGCGCCGGAGACCGTCGGCACGTCCAGGCCGGTGACCGTGATCGCGTACGAGGCCCACAGCCGGTCGGCCAGCGAGCCGGAGCCGATCGCGGAGACGCCGTCGAGGATGCCCGCGGTGGAGCGGAAGTCCTCCTCGGAGGGGCCCGAGCCCAGGAAGCTGCCGCGCGGCAGGCCGGGGACGCGGATGTCGCCGTGGTCGTCGTGCAGGGCGGCCAGCATCCGGATCAGCGCCGCGAGGGCGTCGGGGGCGGCGCCGCCGAACGAGCCGCTGTGCAGCGACTCCTTGAGGGTGCGCACCTCGACGGTGAAGGCGCCCATGCCGCGCAGCGAGGTCGTCACCGCCGGGTCGCCCACCCGGGGGTTGCCGGTGTCGGCGACCACGATCGCGTCGGCGCGGAACAGCTCGGGGTTGTGCTCGACGAAGGACTCCAGGCGCTCGCCGGCGTACTCCTCCTGGCCCTCGATGATGACCTTGACGCCGACCGGGAAGCGCCCCTGGAAGGCGCGCAGCGCCGCGACGTGGGAGATGACGCCCGACTTGTCGTCGGCCGCGCCACGGCCGTGGATCGCGCCGTCGACCTCCGTCGGCTCGAAGGGCGGGGTGCGCCAGAGCGCGAGATCGCCGGTGGGCTGCACGTCGTAGTGCGCGTACAGGAGCACGGTCGGCGCGCCGGGCGGGGCGGGGGCCTCGGCGTAGACGGCGGGGAAGCTGCCCTCGACGGGGATCTGCTGGACGCGCGGCAGGCCGGTGCTGCGCAGCAGCTCCTCGGTCACCGCGGCGGCCGCGTGCACCGGCTCCTCGGGATGGCCGGGAAAGGCCACCGAGGGGATGGAGACGAGCCTTTTGAGGTCCGCCACCGCCTGGGGCATGCCGGCGGTGACGGCGTTCTCGATCTCGTCAGGAGTCACGACTTTCCCTCGCATCTCAATATCTGGTGCGTCCTATTGGATCACAACCGCAGGTACGGCCGCTCTCGCGCACGATTCCAGCACGCCAGGGTTCCGCCAAGTGGAACCGGGGTTTGGGCAATGATCCGGCGCTCTTCTCGGCTGATCGCGGATTTCGTCGTTGTTACATGAGGGTTTTGCGGATTCCGAGGTTCTCGTACTTTAATGCCACGTTTTCACTTGGCAAGAGCTGTTCTGGCAGGCAGACTGTTGGAAGCTCAGCTCAACGAGGGAAGATCGTGATGACGCACCCTGAAAACACCGACGTGACCTCGCTCATGAAGGCCGCGCAGGACAACCTGTGGATGCACTTCACCCGGCACAGCTCCTACGAGGGCGCCGAGGTGCCGATCATCGTGCGGGGTGAGGGCTCCTACATCTACGACGTGCACGGCAAGCGCTACCTCGACGGCCTCGCCGGGCTCTTCGTGGTCCAGGCGGGTCACGGCCGCAGCGAGCTGGCCGAGGCCGCCGCCAAGCAGGCCCAGGAGCTGGCGTTCTTCCCGCTGTGGTCGTACGCCCACCCCAAGGCCGTCGAGCTGGCCCAGCGTCTCGCCGCCGAGACCCCCGGCGACCTCAACCGCGTCTTCTTCACCACCGGTGGCGGCGAGGCCGTCGAGAGCGCGTGGAAACTCGCCAAGCAGTACTTCAAGATCACCGGCAAGCCGCTCAAGCACAAGGTCATCAGCCGCCAGATCGCCTACCACGGCACCCCGCAGGGCGCCCTGTCGATCACCGGCATCCCGGCCTTCAAGCAGATGTTCGAGCCGCTGGTCCCGGGTTCCGTCAGGGTGCCCAACACCAACCACTACCGTGCCGACGAGATCACCGGCGTGCCGGGCATGACGCCCGAGCAGTACGGCTACTGGGCCGCCGAGCGCGTCGCCCGCGCCATCGAGATGGAGGGCCCCGACACCGTGGCCGCCGTCTTCGTCGAGCCGGTGCAGAACGCGGGCGGCTGCTTCCCGCCGCCCCCCGGATACTTCAAGCGCCTGCGCGAGATCTGCGACGAGTACGACGTCCTGCTCGTCTCGGACGAGGTCATCTGCGCCTTCGGCCGTCTCGGCACCATGTTCGGCGGGCAGAAGTTCGACTACGTCCCCGACATCATCACCTGCGCCAAGGGCATGACCAGCGGCTACTCGCCGATCGGGGCCATGATCGCCTCCGAGCGCCTCTTCGAGCCGTTCAAGAACGGCACCGAGATGTTCGCCCACGGCTACACCTTCGGCGGCCACCCGGTGTCCTCGGCCGTCGCGCTGGCCAACCTCGACCTGTTCGAGCGGGAGGACCTGCTCGGCCACGTCACCCGCAACGAGCCGGTCTTCCGCTCCACCCTGGAGAAGCTCCGCGACCTGCCGATCGTCGGCGACGTGCGCGGCTCCGGCTACTTCTGGGGCATCGAGCTCGTCAAGGACAAGGCCACCAAGGAGACCTTCGACGCCGAGGAGTCCGAGCGCCTCATCAGGGGCTTCCTCACCCCCGCCCTCTACGAGGCCGGCCTGTACTGCCGTGCCGACGACCGGGGCGACCCGGTCATCCAGCTCGCCCCGCCGCTCATCTGCGGCCCCGAGGAGTTCGACGAGATCGAGTCCATCCTCCACTCGGTGCTGACGGAGGCATGGAGCCGCCTCTGAGCGCGCACGGCCGCGCCCCCTCCGGACCGCCACGGGCGGCCCGGAGGGACGCGCCGTACCCACCGGCGGCCGCACCCCTCGTGCCGTCCTGCCTTCGTGTCGCCGTCCGCAGGACCAGTGGGACGCGACACCCCGGCCTCTCCCGGCGCCAGGTCCGCCGGAGTGAGGCCGCACCGCACCCGCGAAAGCCTCGCCGTGCCACTCCGTCGAAACGACGAAAGGAAATCCCATGAAGATCGGCGTGCCTGCCGAGGTCAAGAACCACGAGTACCGCGTCGCCGCGACCCCGGCCGGCGTGCACGAGCTCGTCCGTCACGGCCACGACGTCTACATCCAGCGTGACGCGGGCCTCGGCTCGCACCTCACCGACGAGGAGTACCTCTTCGCCGGGGCCAAGATCCTCGACAGCGCCGACGAGGTGTGGGGCCAGGCCGAGATGATCCTCAAGGTGAAGGAGCCCATCGCGGAGGAGTACCACCGCATGCGCCCAGGCCAGGTGCTCTTCACCTACCTGCACCTCGCGGCCGGCCGCGAGTGCACCGACGCCCTCCTCGACCGCCAGGTCACCGGCATCGCGTACGAGACCGTCCAGGTCGGCAACACCCTGCCGCTGCTCGCCCCGATGTCCGAGGTCGCGGGCCGGCTCGCCCCGCAGGTCGGCGCCTACAACCTCATGCGCTTCAACGGCGGGCGCGGCGTGCTGCCCGGCGGCGTGCCCGGCGTGGCCCCCGCCAAGGTCGTCGTCATCGGCGCGGGCGTCTCCGGGCTCAACGCCGCGCAGATCGCGGTCGGCATGGGCGCGGACGTCACCGTCCTCGACCTCAACATCGACCGCCTGCGCTTCGTCGACGCCATCTACCAGGGCCGCCTCAAGACCCTCGTCTCGACCTCGTACGCGATCGAGAAGGAGGTCCTGGAGGCCGACCTGGTCATCGGCGCCGTGCTGATCCCCGGGGCCAAGGCCCCGACCCTGGTCTCCAACGAGCTGGTCTCCCGGATGAAGCCGGGCTCGGTGCTCGTCGACATCGCCATCGACCAGGGCGGCTGCTTCGAGGACTCCCGCCCGACCACGCACGCCGAGCCGACCTACCAGGTCCACAACTCGATCTTCTACTGCGTGGCCAACATGCCCGGGTCCGTCGCCAACACCTCCACCTACGCGCTGACCAACGCCACGCTGCCCTACGCGGTCAAGCTGGCCGGTCTCGGCTGGAAGGCCGCGCTCCAGGGGGACGCCTCCCTCGCGCTGGGCCTCAACACCCACGCCGGACGGCTCACCAACGAGCAGGTCGCCATCGCCCTCGACCTGCCGTACGTGCCGGTCTCCGAGGTCATCGCCGCCTGAGCCCGGATCCCGGGGTCCCGCGCCTCAGCGGCGCGGGACGCGGACGGTTCCCGGCGGGCGGGCGGCGCCGGTCACGGTGACAGGCCGGACCGCAGGGCGCGGGCGGTGACCAGGACGTGCTCGATCTCCACCGGGGTCGGCCAGGGGGCGCCGCCGGGGCGCAACAGCGTGGCCCGCACCGACGCCAGGTGCTCGATCGCGCCCGAGGGCAGCCCGCTCCGCTCGGTCAGCCACGCGGTGACGTCGGTGTGGTCGCGCAGCGGCCGGGTGACGAGATCCCAGGTGCCGAGGATCTCGGTCAGGTCGGCGACCCTCAGGGGCGCGCCACCTCGCCGGGCGACGGCGGCCACGGCCAGCTCGGCGCGGGCGACGAGCTCGGGCTCGGTGGTCCGGCCCCACGGGGGAGAGGGCGGATCGGCCAGCCACCGCTCCGCCTCGCGGGAGAACCCCGCGGCCGACAGCAGCGCGGCCAGCTCGACCGCGGCCCGGTGGTGCCCGGCCTGTGCCGCCTGGCGGAACCAGTGCTGCCCGCCCTGCAGGTCGCTGTGCTCGGCGATGAGCAGCAGACCGAAATTGAAGGCGGCCTCCGGGTCGCCGCCCGCCGCGGCCCGGCTGAACCAGTGGCCGGCCCCCTGGGCGTCGCTCATCTCCACGCACACGAACCCGGCCGTCCGCTGGTCGTCGATCCTGCCGGTGCAGGCCGCCCGCTCGAACCAGGCGCGCGCGGTGCGCAGGTCGCCGAGGGACAGCGCGATCCCGCCGAGCTGGGACGCGGCGCCGGGGTGCTCGTTCCTGGCGGCCAGCCGGAAGAACGCCTCCGCCCCCTCGGGATCCCGGTTGGCCTGGAGGAACAGCCCCAGGTGGTAGGCGGCGTCGGCATGGCCGCCGCGGGCGGCCAGCTCCCACCAGCGCAACGTCTCGTCCTCCTCGCCGGAGGCGTAGGCGAGGAATCCGAGATCGTGGGCCGAGGCCAGGTCGCCGTCCATCGCGGCCCTGCGGTGCCACTCGACGGCCGCCTTCGCCTCGCCGTTGTCCTCGCAGAGCAGCGCGAGCCGCCTGGTCGCCGCGCGGGAGCCCGCCCCGGCCGCCGTCTCGAACCACCGGCGGGCGGCGGGGACGTCGCCGTGCTGGTCCAGCAGGAGGGTCGCCAGGTTCACCGCGGCCTCGACGTCCCCGGCGTTCGCGGCCAGCTCGTACCACCGCACGGCCTCGGCGGGGGTGCCGTGCTTCTCGTGCCAGATTCCCAGGTTGTAGGCGCTGTCGAGGTTTCCCGCCGCCGCCGCGCGCTCCCACCAGTGCCGCGCCGCCGAGCGGTCGCCCCGCTGCGCGAAGTGGCGGCCCAGCTGGTGGGCGGCCTGCACGTCACCGCCGTGCGCGGCGAGCAGCAGCACCGTCTCGCCGTCCGTGTCGTTCTCGTGCTCGGTGCTCCGGGGAGTGGGCACCAGCCCCGCGGTCGCCTCCGGGTCGTCGGGCCACCACCCCATGTCACCCTCCTCGCCGACGTCGCGCAGCCGACGGATCACAGGGTTTCACGTAACCGCTCGGTTGCGGAGGGTAATCGCGACTTCCGCTCTCCGGTACGTTCGCCGGTCCGTCTCCCGCACCGATCCGACCCTCCGGTGCCCGGTTCCCGGTGCTCAGACGAAGCGCACGAATCCCACGTACATGCCCATCGAGCAGGCGTAGCGCAGGGAACCCGCCTCCCGCGCGCCGAGCCGTACGGTGGCGGGCAGGGCCACGTCGCGGCCGTCGATCGTGAGCGTCCGCGTACAGCCGGGGACGCCCTCGAGGCGGAAGACGAGCTCGGTGGGAACCCCCGCGCGGACGGTCACCACGCCCGGCCGGTACCCGTGGCCGGTGGCCCGGATCTCGATCCGCTGGACGCCGCCGGAGCGCACGGCCGCCTCCGCCGGACCGGCCGCGGCCATCGCCGGGCCGCCGGATCCGGGGAGCCATCCCCCGAGGCTCAGCCCCGAGGAGATCGTCCACAGGCCCGCCGCCAGCGCGACGACCCCCGCCAGCGCCGCCAGCCTGGTCGTCGCGGCCCGCCGCAGGGCCAGCCCCAGCAGGGCGAACACGGGAGCCGTCCCCGCCACGAACCCCGCCATCACCGCGGCCCCGCCCAGCGCCGACCCGCTGGAGACCGCGACCATCTCGGTGCTGAGCGTCACCCCGCACGGCAGCAGGACCGTCGCGGCACCGAGCGCCAGCGCCCTGGGCACGGGGGCGGCGATCCCGGATGCGACGCCGCGCGGGAACCTGCGCCCGCTTGACCGGGTGTCCGGACGGCATCCGTCCTCCGGCCCGCGGCCGAACATGCGGAGCCCGAAGAACACGACCGCGATCCCGGCCGCGACGAGCAGCGCGGCCCTGGTCTGAGGACCCAGCCGCACCGCGGCCCCGGCCAGCCCGAGCAGGGCCCCGGCCGCCAGGTGGGAGGCGAGGCGCCCGGCGAGGAACAGCGCGACGACTGTGACACCCGAGGGACCCGCCCCGGTTTTGCCGCGCCCGCCGCAGCCGGTCGAGCGGTCACGGGAGGTGAGGCCGGTGAGCAGGCCGCCCTGCACGGCCGCGCACGAGGCCGTGCCCGCGACCAGTCCCGCGGCGAGCCCCCCGGCGAACAGCGCGGCCGGTCCCGCGCTCAGCGGACGTCCCCGGTGACCATCCAGATCCCCACCGACCAAACGTAAGCTCGCCGGAGAACGGCCGGAGGTGACCTTTCCGTACCGGGCGCTCACCCTGTCCTTACCGCGCGTACAGGTTTCCGGTCTCCTGGCGGTGGTCCGGGTGTCAGGCGGCCGTGGGTCCGGGGGCTCGCCACGTCGCGGCGGAGCTCATCGGCCGGCCGCGTTCAGGTTGACGAGGACCTGTGTGCCCGGCCCCGACCGGTACCGGAACACGCCCTTGTGCAGGTACAGGGTGGGAGCGGCCTTGTCCCCCCGGCGGGTCGGAACCGGGAACAGCAGGCCGGTGCGTCCCGTGGCGACGTCGTGCACGGAGCTCGCACCCCCGCCACCGCGCTCCTTCTGGTGGAGCAGGACGAAGCGGCCCGAGTAGAGACGCCCGCGGGCCAGCCCCGGCAGCCCGTGCCGGTCCGTTCCGTCGCGTCTCCACGCCTCGGCGCCGTTGAAGCACCACGTCACCCCGCAGTCGTTCCACGACGCCGCTCCCGGGGGCGGGGCCGCGTCCCGGGTCTCCCCGGTGAGCACGTTCCTCAGGTGCTCCATCGGGCGGCCGACGGAATGGCCCATCGCGTCAGGCTCGGGCCACCCGGCCCACGGCCAGTCGACCAGGTGGGAGCCTCTCGTGCCGTCGACCAGGGACGCCTTCCCGCCCGTCAGCGGGGCCCGGTAGACGCCGCCGCTGTTGCTCGGCGACCACACGGCCATGCCGCCGGCGATGGCCAGGTCGATCCCGTGGTAACTGTTGTCGTCGGTCAGCACGGCCGCGACCGAGGCGATCCGCCGCGGGACGCCGCCCGTGACCGGCACCGCCCATATCTCCGTCACGCGGCCGCGGAGTGCGGACCACGCCAGGTAGCCGTCGCCGAAGACCAGCGGCGCGTTCATCACGTTCAGGTCCTTGAGCGCCGCGATCCGGGTGAATCTCCGCCCGTCGACGTCGTAGGACCAGATCCCGTCGAGCCGGTTCCTGGTGAGCCCCCGCCCGGCCACGACCCGGTCGGTGACGAACACGTCCGGGGTGAACACCCGGCCGCCCGGCGCCGCCGTCGGGATCTCGTGCACCGCGCCCGGCCACACCTGCTTGACCGGCGGCGCGAAAGAGCTTGCCTGGGGCGTCGGCCGAACCGTCGGGACCGCCGAGACCGCGGGGACCGCCGGAGCGGGCGGCGCGATCGTACGTGCTCCCAGGACGGTGGCGGCCACCACTGTCACGATCGCGGCCGCCACCGCGACCGGCATCCACCACCTGGCGCCGGACGGCCTGTGCGGCGCGGGCAGGGGCCGGGGCCGCCCGTCGTCCCGCACGCTCCCGGCCTTCGCGGCCAGCGCGTCCCTGAGGCGGTCCTCGATGTCGGTCATGCCTTGCCCCCCAGTTCGCGTTCGAGCCGCTCCAGGGCCCTGAAGGCGGTGGACCGCACGGTGCTCTCCCTGACGCGCGTCGCCTGGGCGATGTCGGCGTTGGACATGTCGAGGTAGTAGCGCAGGACGAGGACCTCGCGCTGCCGCCTGGGCAGCCGGCCGAGTGCGGCCAGCATCTCCTGGCGTGACTCGCCCAGCAGCGCGGCCGTCTCCGCGGAGTCCACCGGCTCCTCCGGCCGCCCCGGCGCCGCCCTGGCGGCGACGCCGCGCCTGCGCAGGACCGAGCGCGAGGCGTTCAGCACGCAGACGCGGACGTATGTCAGGGTGAGTGTTCCGGGATCCTTGCCGTGCAACCTGGAGAAGACGTCCTGTACGACGTCCTCCGCGGCCTCCCGGTCGCCGACCAGCAGCACTGCCAGGCGCACCAGGGCGAGCCGGTGCTCGCGGTACAGCCTCGTCAGTACCGCCTCGGCGCCGGGCGGGGTGGAGGCGAGAGCGACTATCTCACCGTTCATGCCCTAAGAACGCGCACCGGCCCCGATCCGCTGCCTCACCGGGAGCGGGAAATCGGGAATCCGCGCCCCCGCCCGACCGGCCGAGGCCGCCGGGAGACGTCCGCTCTCGTCCTGCCCGCCGCCCGTGGCGTGCGTTCCGCTCCTCACGGCGTGGTCCGGGGCTCCGCGAAGACCGAGGTGTCGAGGGTGAAGCCGATCGGCTCGGGGAGGTGGAGGAGTGATCCCATCTCGACCCGGGTGGAGGTGCGGTACTCGCCCTCCTTGGGGTCGCTGAGGACCGTCACGGTGGCGGGCGCGGCCACGGGGTCGACCAGGAGCATCACGGGGACGCCGCCGGAGGCGTAGATGACGGGCTTGCGGTCGCGGTCGTCGACGACGCTGCCCGGGGACACGATCTCGGCGACCATGAGGAGACCGGAGGAGAGCAGCTCGCGGGCGCCCCAGCGCGGGCAGTCGGCGGGAGCCAGGACGAAGTCGGGAACGACCGGGTCACGCGGTCCGTCTATGCAGACGTCGACGTTGCCGCTGAAACCGTCCCACTCCTTCTCCTCGATGAGGGGAAGGAGGGCGCGATACAGGCGCATCGCGATTCTGGCGTGTTCGGGGCTGCCCATCGGGCTCACGACCAGTCTCCCATCGATGATCTCGGTCCGCAGCCCTGGAAGCTGCGGGAGCGCGTCGAAGAGCTCGCGCGCCGTTCCTGGCAGGGGCTGGGACGAGGTCTCGGGGGAGGGGCGCAGCTGGGCGTGGCTCCGTCGCGATGTCATGACCATGACGATATGTCCCTTCGTGTTCTGATGAACACGTTGAGTATCGCAAGTGGGGCGGGCTGGCGCGAGCTTTTACCGGGATGTGGGACGTCAGACCCAGCCGGGGCGGACGATGCCGGATTCGTAGGCGATGACGACCAGCTGGGCGCGGTCGCGGGCGTGGAGTTTGGTCATGGTCCGGCTGACGTGGGTCTTGGCGGTGGCGGGGCTCATGAAGAGCGCGCCCGCGATCTCGTCGTTGGTCATGCCGGTGCCGACCAGGGCGAGGACCTCGCGCTCGCGGTCGGTGAGCAGGCCGAGGTCGCGGGTGTGGCGCGGTTCCTTGGCCCGGGTCGCGTACTCGGAGATCAGGCGGCGGGTCACGCCGGGGGAGAGCAGGGCGTCGCCCTCGGCCACCACCCGGACGGCCTGGATGAGCTCGGCCGGTTCGGTGTCCTTGACCAGGAAGCCGCTGGCACCGCCGCGCAGGGCCTCGAAGACGTACTCGTCCAGCTCGAAGGTCGTCAGGATGATGATCCTCGGCCCGGGGGGCATCTCGCGGGTGGCGGTCAGCCCGTCCATGCCGGGCATGCGGATGTCCATCAGGACCACGTCCGGCCGGTGCTGGGCGGCCAGCCGCAGGGCCTGCGCCCCGTCGGCGGCCTCGCCCACCACGGTCATCCCCGGCTGCGCGTCCAGCAGGGCACGGAACCCGGCCCGCACGAGGGCCTGGTCGTCGGCGAGGACAATCTTGATCATCGGGGTTCCTCCGGGATCGGCAGCCGGGCCTCGACGCGGAAGCCCCGGCCGTGGTGCGTGGCGGTGAGCGTCCCCCCGAGGGCGGCGGCACGCTCCCGCATGCCGGGGACGCCGTTCCCGCCGCCCAGGCTCTCCCCGGGGGCGTCGCCGCCGGAGTCGGTGACCCGGACGGTCAGCGCGCGGGGCTCGTAGCCGAGCACGACCGTGACCGACGCGCCGGGGGCGTGCCGGGTGACGTTGGTGAGGGCCTCCTGCACGATGCGGTACCCGGCCCGGTCGATCTCCGGGGGCAGCGGCCCCGCCTCGCCGACGATCTCCTTGGTGACCGGCAGCCCGCTGCGCTCGACGAGCTCGTCGAGCCGGTCCAGCCCGGCGGTGGGGGAGCGGGGGGCGCCGTCGCGCAGGACGTTGAGCACCGACCGCATCTCGGTCAGCACGTCCTTGGACGCCTGCTTGATCGTGGTGAGCGCGGTCCGCGCCTGCTCTGGCCGGTCGTCGATGAGGTGCAGCGCGGTGGACGCCTGCACGTGGATGAGGGAGATGTTGTGTGCGAGCACGTCGTGCAGCTCCTGGGCCATGGTCAGCCGCTCCTCGCTGGCCTGCCGCCGCAGCTCCTCCTCCTTCACCCGCTCGCGCTCGGCCAGCCGCTCCCTCCTGGTCCGCGAGAACTCCGCCACCACCAGGATCAGGCCCATCAGCGCGCCCACCGTGAGGTCGTGGAGCCAGCCGGGCGTACGGACGGGGGCGAGCCAGGACGTGTAGACCACGAGGAACACGTAGGCCAGGCCCCATATCGACCAGGCCGCCCGCCGGTGGCCGCTCACCACGGCGGTGTGGAACGCGATGATCGGGCTGAGGAAGGCCGGGCCGTAGGGGTAGCCGAGACCGACGAAGACCAGGGTCGAGCCCGCCGCGACCGCCAGGCAGAGCACCGGGTGGCGGCGGCGTACGATCAGGGCCAGGGGTCCGGCCAGCACGAGCGCGCAGCCCAGCGGGTCGAGCGGAACCCTGAGCATGCCGGGGTCGTGGACCTGCCACCACTGCACGCCGCGAGTGGCCGCACCTTGGAAGACTCCCGTGACCAGGGGGAGCAGGACCTCGGCCCAGCGGGGTTTGGCGTGCACGCTCAGCACTGTACGTGCGCCTGTCCGAAGAGCGCGTCCGTCTCGTGAGGCATGAGGTACTACATCCCCCGCGGTAGGGAAGGGGCTGACAAGGCTCACGGGCTGAGTCAAGCTGTCTGCGGGAGGTCTCATGATCAATCGTCGATTCGCCACCCCCCTGGCGGGGATCCTGGTGGGAAGTTCCTTAGTGCTCGTCCAACCCGCCGCCGCCTCTCCACAGGCGCCACGGGTCGAGAAGAAACCGGTCGCGGAGGGGTACGGGGGCGCGGTCTCGACCGTCGACCTCGACGCCAGCGAGGCCGCGCTGGGCGTGCTGCGCGCGGGCGGCAACGCCATGGACGCGGCGGTCGCCGCCGCGGCCACCCTGGGCGTGACCGAGCCCTACTCGGCCGGGCTGGCCGGGGGCGGGTTCATCGTCTACTACGACGCGCGCCGCAAGAAGGTCCACACGATCGACGGCCGGGAGACCGCGCCGAAGGCGATGGGGCCCACCTCGCTGGAGGGCATCCCGTTCGAGGAGGCCGTGACCAGCGGGCTGTCCGCGGGGGTGCCCGGCAGCGTGGCCCAGTGGGAGCTGGCGCTGCGCAGGTTCGGCACGCTCTCGCTGCGCCAGGCGCTGAGGCCCGCGATCGAGGTCGCGTCCGAGGGGTTCAAGGTCGACCAGACCTTCTACGACCAGACCGCCGCCAACGCCGCCCGTTTCAAGGACTTCACCTCCACGGCCAAGCTCTACCTGCCGGGCGGTGCCCCGCCGCCGGTCGGCTCCACCTTCCGCAACCCCGAGCTGGCCGACACCTACCGCAGGCTCGGCAGGCAGGGCGGCGAGTGGCTGTACGGCGGATCGCTGGGCGCCGAGGTCGTGGCCACCGTCAAGAAGCCGCCGGTCACCCCGGGCTCCACCCGCAACGTGCGGCCGGGGCTGATGGAACTGCCCGACCTGAAGGCCTACCGGGCGCTCGAACGGCCGCCCACGAAGGTGACGTACAAGGGCATGGACGTGTACGGCATGGCGCCGCCGTCCTCGGGGGGATCGACGGTCGGCGAGGCGCTCAACATCCTTGAGGCCCTGCCGGAGGTCGGCGAGCACGAGTACCTGGAGGCGTCCAGGCTCTCCTTCGCCGACCGGGGCAGGTACGTGGGCGACATCCCGGGCGTCCCGCTCAAGGAACTGCTGTCCGACGGGTTCGCCAAGGAGCGCGCCTGCCTGATCGGCGAGCGGGCGCTGACGAGCCCGGCCGCGCCGGGCAACCCCGACGGGACGTACGGGCCGTGCGCGCCCGCGCCCTCGGCGGAGGCCACCCCGTCGGCTCCCGAGGGACCGGAGACCACCCACCTGGTGGTCACGGACCGGTGGGGCAACGTGGTCGCCTACAACATCACCATCGAGTCGACCGGCGGCAACGGCATCGTCGTCCCCGGCCGGGGCTTCCTGCTCAACAACGAGCTGACCGACTTCACCTTCGGCCCGGCTCCCGGCGACCCGAACCTGCCCGCGCCGGGCAAGCGGCCCCGCTCCTCGATGGCGCCGACGATCGTCCTGGACGACGGCAGGCCGCTGCTCGCGCTGGGTTCCCCCGGCGGCTCGACGATCATCACCACCGTGCTGCAGATCCTGGTCAACCGCTGGGATCTCGGCATGTCGCTCCCCGAGGCGCTCGCCGCGCCCCGGGCCACCCAGCGCAACACCGCCCAGACCCAGGCCGAGCAGGGCTTCATCGACCGCTACGGCGCCGAGCTCACCGCCCGGGGCCACAGCCTCGTGCTGAACCCCGAGATCGGCGCGGCCACGGCGGTCGAGTTCCTGCGGCACGGAAAGCTCCAGGCGGTCGCGGAGCCGACCCGCCGCGGCGGCGGCAGCGCGCTGGTGGTGAGCGGGCGCAGGTAGGACCCCCGCCCGTGCGGTGCCGACCCCGGCGGCGCGGTTCCGACCGCGTCGCCGGGAACGGCCGGCGGGCCGGCGGGCCAGCGGGTCAGGGGATCAGCTCGTAGGCCGCGCGGTTCGGCGTGCGGGTGCGTGCCCAGTACTCGAAGGTGAAGCCCGGCCAGATGGCCCTGTTGACGCCGTGCTCGTCGAGGTACCAGCTGCCGCAGCCGCCCGTGTTCCAGACGCGGCGGCTCAGGCGGCTCTGGAGGCGGTCGTTGTGGGCGTTCTGCGCCTCGGGGCGGACGTCCAGGGCCCTGGCCCTCGTCCTGGACAGCAGGCGCAGGCAGTCGAGGACGTACCGGACCTGGGATTCGATCATGAAGACGACCGAGTTGTGGCCCAGGCCGGTGTTGGGACCGAGCAGGAGGAACAGGTTCGGGAACCCGGCGACGGTGATGCCGTAGTAGGCCCGCACGCCGTCCTTCCAGGCGTCCTGGATGCTCCTGCCGTTCCTGCCGACGATCCGGCGCTCGTTCAGCGCGGAGACGGTCCTGAAGCCGGTGCCGTAGACGAGCACGTCGATCTCGATCTCCCTGCCGGTGGAGTCGACGATCGAGTTCTCCCTGATCTCGCGCACCTCGTCGGTGATCACCTCGACGTTGTCCCTGCCCAGTGCCGGGTAGTAGTCGCTGGAGATCAGGACGCGCTTGCAGCCGATCGTGTAGCCGGGGGTGAGTTTGGCGCGCAGCGCCGGGTCGGGGACCTGGGCGGCCAGGTGGCGCAGCGCCGTCTTCCTCTGGGCCCCCATCAGGCGCGGGTCGACGGTGAAGCCCAGCGCGCGGCCCTCCAGCGCCCAGTAGATCGCGTTGCGCAGCGCGCGGGTGGCGCCGGGCAGGCCGAGGAGCCGCCTCGCCCGGGACGAGAAGGGGAAGTCGGGCTTGGGGTGGATCCAGGGAGGCGTGCGCTGGAAGACGTGGAGGCGGGAGACCTGTCCGGCGATCCTCGGGACGAACTGGACCGCCGACGCGCCGGTGCCGATGACCGCGACCCGCTTGCCGGTGAGGTCCACCGAGTGGTCCCACTCGGCCGAGTGGAAGGACGGGCCCGCGAAGCTCTCGCGGCCGGGGATCGCGGGCAGCGAGGGCACGTGCAGCGGGCCGGTGCCCGAGACCACGGCGTTGGTGGTGAGGATCTCGCCCCCGGCGATCTCCACCCGCCAGCCGCGCGCCGCGTCGTCGTACTCCAGCCCGACGACCTCCGCGCCGAAGCGCAGGTGGGGGGCGAGGCCGTACTTCTCGACGCAGGCCCGCAGGTAGTCCTGGATCTCGGCCTGGGGGGAGAACATCCGCGACCAGCCGGGGTTGAGCTCGTACGAGAAGGAGTACAGGGGCGAGGGGACGTCGGAGGCGCAGCCGGGGTAGGTGTTGTCGCGCCAGGTCCCGCCCAGGTCGCCGGCCTTCTCCAGGACGACGAAGTCGTGGTAACCGGCTTCCTTGAGCTTGATCGCCATCCCCAGCCCGGCGAAGCCGGAGCCGATGATCGTGATCCCGGGGTGCGTGCTCATCGGGCCTCCTCGCTCCCCGCCGCCCGCCGCGGCTCTCCCGGCGGCAGCTCGTCGGCGAGGGCCCTCGGGCGGCGCGAGTCCTCCACCGGTCCCGGCCGTGGTGATGAGAGCGTCACTGTACTCGTTTCTATTGGATTATTCGTCCAATGTAATGAGCGGGGAGAGTGCCGTCCATTCTCGTGCCGTCCATCCTCGCGCCGTGACGGAATGTTCCGGACCGACCGGTCGGTGTCCTCCTGGTCTCCGGAAGCCCGGCCTCCGGAAGCCCGGTCTCCGGGACACGGCCTCCGGGAACACGGCCTCCGGGAACACGACCTCCTGGACACACGAAAAGCGCCGAGGGCGATGCCATCGGCGCTGGGGACCCTCGGAGCGTTAGAGCAGCAGGTATGCGGCCACGGCGACGACGACCAGCACCGCGACCACCACCGCCGCCGTGATCGGCAGGGCGAGCGACCGCTTCTCGGGAGCGGCCTCCGGGTCCTTGCGCTGGGCGAACGCACGGAACGCCTGGGTGTTGCCCGCGGGGTCAATCGGCTGAGGATCAGACATGGGGATGACTTTAGCGATACGGCATGCCTTCCAACACTGATTTGTCCACTTTCACGGGAAGGAAGTCCGGCGCCCGGCCAAGGGCGGGTGCTGGGGGCGGGACCGGCCGCGGGGGCGGATAGCGTGGTGTCATGCTCCGCATCCTGTTCTCCGCCCGCGTGGTGGTGCTTCACCTGCTCGCGGTCGGAGCCCTCGTCGTGTGCGGGCTGCTGGGCAGGTGGCAACTCGGCGTCTTCGAGGAGTCGGGCAAGCCGCAGTCGCTGCTCGACCCCGCCCCCGTGGCGGTCGCCACCCTCACCGAGCCCGGGAAGCACCTGACGACCGACAAGGTCAGCCGCCGGGTGACCGCCGAGGGCACCTTCGACGCCTCGAAGCAGCTCCTGGTGGCCGAGCGCGACGGGGGCCTGTGGCTGCTCGCGCCGCTCGACCTCGGCGACGGCACCTCCATCCCGGTCGTACGCGGCTGGGTGGCCACGGCGGGGGATCCCGCCGTCACGGCTCCGGCCGGGGGCGCCGGGGGCAGGGTGACCGTGAGCGGGCGCCTGCAGCCCTCGGAGAGCACCGACAGCGTCCAGCGCCGGACGCGGCAGCTGCCGCCGGGACAGGTGCTGACCGTCTCGTCGGCCGAACTGATCAACGTCTGGCGGGGGACGAGGCTGCGCGACGGGTTCGTGGTGGCCGCCACCCAGTCGCCGGCTCCCGAGATCGCGGCCAGGGCGGTGAGTGTTCCCCCGCCGACCGAGCCGGGCGGGCTCACCTGGCGCAACCTCGCCTACGCCGCCCAGTGGTGGATCTTCGGGCTGTTCGCGGTCTTCATGTGGTGGCATTTCGTCCGAGACGCGCTGCGCGGCGGCACCCGCGAGCACGACTCCGGCCCCGATGCCCCCTCCGGCCCCGATCCCGACGCCGTCCCCGGTCCCGGGACCGCTGCCCCCGAGGCCGGGACGGGTCCGGAGCCCGAGCCGGAGATTCCCGCCCTACCAGCCCGTACCGCCCCGTGAACCGAACCCCAAGACCGAGGTAACCGACCGTGGAATCCGCTCTCAAGCCCTTTCGCATCCTGGCCTACATCGTCGGCGTGATGCTGCTCGTCCTGGTCACCTGCATCGTGCTCAGGTACGGCTTCGGCATCGAGGGGCCATCGAAGATCGTCTCTCCGATCCATGGCTTCCTCTACATGCTCTATCTCGTGGCCACGATGAACCTGGGCATGAAGGCGCGCTGGACGTGGTCGTACATCCTGGGGGTGATGCTCGCGGGCACCGTGCCGCTGCTCTCGTTCGTGTTCGAGCGCAGGGTCACCCGCCGGGTGGAGTCGGAGCTCGCGACCGCCACCTGAGCGGCCCGGCCTGAGCGGCCCGGCCTGAGCGGCCCGGCCTGAGCGGCCCGGCCCCGGTCCGGCCCGGAGACGCGGGTTCCGCGTGGCCGGGCCGTGCCGTGCCGTGGCGTGCCGTGGCATGCGGTCGCGTGCCGCGTCAGCGGCCCAGGCCCCGGCGACGCGAGCGCTTGAGGCGCTCGCGCTGTGAGGGGTCGAGCATCAGGTAGCCGACGACCGGGGCGGCCACGACGCCCAGGAGGACCAGCAGCGTCACAAAACCTGGCAGGAACAGCCACGACAGGAACACCACTGCTCCGGCGCCGATCGCGTACTTCTGGACGGGCGACATCCTCAACATCCTCCGAACGCGGGGCGGGCGCCCCGTCTGTAGTTCATTGTGCGTCGCCGGTCCAACGTGTGGACCTACCGGCGTGGTTCCAACCGAGATATATCGTGATTTTTGCTATCCGGCCAGTGCCTTGAGCGTCGCCACGCCGCCGGGGTCCGCGTCCGTGCTGACCGGGACCAGCGCCACCTCGTCCACGCCCGCGCCGGCGTACGCGCGCAGGCGCTCACGGACCGTGTCCACGTCGCCGAGCAGGGCGACCGACTCCAGCAGGCCGTCGGGGACGGCCGCCAGCAGTTCGCGGGGGTGCGGGCGGGTCCTGGCGAACGCGACCACGTCCCCGAACCCGGCCTCGGCGAACATCTCGCCGTATCCGGGCGCGGCGAGATAGCCCACGACGGCGCGCCGGATCCGGTCGACCGCCTCGCGCCCCGGGTCGATCGCCGCCGTCACCCAGGCCGCCACCCTCGGCGCCGGTGCCGCGTCCCCCTGTTCCCGGGCCGGTGCCGTCCGAACCGCCGCGCGGAGGCCGGCGGTCAGGCGGGCGGCGGAGGCGGGGGTGATCAGGTTGAGCACCATCCGGTCGGCCGTCGCGGCGGTCCGTACGGCGGAGGCGCCGAAGGCGGCCACGGTCAGCTCGGCGCGGGGCGCCGGGAGCCGGAGCCGATAGCCGCGACTCTTCACACATTCCCCTGAAAAATCGGATTTGTCGCCATCGAGCAGCGGCCTGAGCGCCCGCACCGCCTCCCGCAGCACGGCGGCCGGCCGCGCCCGCGACCTGCCGTGCCACTCCTCGACGACCAGCGGGCTCGACGTGCCGACCGCCACGTTCACCGGCCTCCCGACCAGGGAGGCCACCGACGCCACCCCCATCGCGATCATCATGGGGTCCCGTACGGCCACCGCCAGCGGCCCGACGGTGAGCCCGATCCGGCCGGTGGCCAGCCCGGCCGCGGTGGCCAGCGCGAAGGCGTCGTAGGTGGCCATCTCGCCCACCCACAGCTCGTCGTAGCCCAGCTCGTCGGCGGCCCTCGCGGTCAGCAGGGCCTCCTCGGCGGGCCGGTCCTGCCAGAGGCCCAGGGAGACGCCCAGTTTCACGCGACACGCTCCAGCAGCACGGCCGAACCGCTGCCCGCGGCCCCGCTGACCGCGGCGACGCCGTATCTGGCCCCGCGGCGTTCGAGCTCGTCCGCGCAGGCGGCGATCAGGATGGCCCCGGTGGCGCCGAAGGCGTGGCCCATCGCGATGGTGCCGCCGCCTGTGTTGAAGCGGTCCTCGCCGACCTTCAGGTCCCGCTGGAACTTCAGGCACAGCGCGGCGAACGCCTCGGCGAACTCGTACACCTCGACGTCGTCGGGGGTGAGCCCGGCCCCGGCGACGACCCGCTCGACCGCGAGCTGGCCCGCGGTGAGCATGGTGACCGGGTCGACGGAGGCGGTCGCGGTGCCGACGATCCTGGCCCTGGGGCGCAGGCCCAACTCCGCGCCGGCCGCCTCCGAGCCGACCAGGAGCAGGCCCGCCGCGTCGCACAGGCTGGGGGAGGTGCCCCGGGTGTGCAGGTGGCGCAGCTCGCCGACCTCGGGGCGGTGCCTGCGGACGATGGCGTCCTGGTCGTCCTGGCCGGCGAAGGCGGGGCCCATCGCGGCGAGCGCCTCCAGGGTCACGCCCGGCCGCACGTGCTCGTCGTGCCGCAGGCCGCCGACCGGCACCAGCGAGCGCTCGTAGCGCCCGGCGGCCCACGCCTCGGCGGCCAGGGTCTGGGTGCGCAGGCCGTACGCGTCGAGCTCCTCGCGCTCGAAGCCCTCGACCGTCGCGACCAGGTCCGCCGCGATGCCCATGTGGATCGACCCGACCCTGTCCACCACCGCGGGGTCGGCCCACAGCGGCCCGCCGTCGGAGAACATCGGCACCCGGGAGACCGACTCGACCCCTCCGGCGACCACGACGCGGCTCTGCCCGGACTCCACGAGCGCGAAGGCCGTGCGGACCGCGTCGATGCCCGAGGTGCAGTAGCGGTTGACGGTCATGCCCGGCGCGTCGAAGCCCGCGGTCAGCGCCGCGGTCCTGGCCAGGTTGCCGCCCTGCTCGGCGTTCTGCGAGGCGCAGCCGACGATCATGTCGTCCGCCCGCTCGACGCCGGTCCGCTCGCGCAGGGCCTCCAGGAGCCTCTCCAGCATGGTCAGCGGCGTCACGTCCGCCAGCCCCCCGCCGGGCCTGGCCTTGCCCCGGGGAGTCCTGACCGTCTCGTAGATATATGTCGTCATCTGTTCCGCTCCTGCCGGATGTCGATGTCGTGCGCGGTCCTCCCGTGGCTGGTCCTCACGTGGCCGCTCCTCACGTGGTCGCGCTTTTCAGCTGGTCCGCGCGTACCCAGGTGGCGTGGAAGCCGAGCGGCACCTGCTGGGGCAGGACGATCCGGGCGACCGGCCCGGCGGCGAGGTTCGCCGCGTGCAGGACCTGCACCTCGGAGGTGCCCTCGCGCTCGTCGGTGACGAAGCTGACGAGGTAGCCGTCCTCCTCGTCCGTCGCGCCGTCGCGCGGCGCGAACGGGGCCTCGCTGCCGTAGCGGTGCTCGCCGTAGTAGTACGTCTCCTTGCCGCCCGTCACGTTGTCGTAGCGGACCAGGCCGTCGAAGAGGTTGGTCGCGGCGTCCTTGACCGACACGTTGTAGGCGTAGCGCGACCGCAGGCCCGTCAGCCGGGCGTCGATCGAGGGGAACTCGGTGTTGTGGTCGGAGTCCACGAACCCCTCCGACGTGCGGCCGGTGCGCAGGTCGAAGCGGTAGCGGTACATCCGCGCGTCGAGCTTGAGGTAGGAGATCATGCGGGCCAGCGGGCTGCCGCTCCCGGCGGGCGCGGGACGGCCCACCCTGCAGACGTCCAGGACGATCTCCCCGTCCTCCTCCCAGGAGTTGACGACGTGGTAGATGTAGCAGGGTTTCGCGTCGAACCAGCGGATCTCGTGCGCCTGCCCGCGCCGGGGGATGACGCCGAAGCGCGAGGGCAGCTCCCGGTCGAACGTGAGCTTGTAGCGGCCCTGCCGGGCGGCGTCCATGTCCTGGTAGAGCGGCAGGTCCATGAGGATCGCGTGGTTCTCGGTGATCGCCATGTCGTGCGGCAGCCGCGCCCCGGGCAGCTCCAGCTCAACGCAGTGCTCGACCGACCCGCCCGCGCCGACCACCCCGTAGCGCAGGTACGGCCTGCGGGGCCCGTAGTCGAACCAGAACAGCTCCCCGGTTCGCTCGTCGACCTTGGGGTGGGCCATGAAGTCGCCGGTCAGCGTGTCGAGGAAGGTCTCGACGCCGAGCGTCTCCAGGCTGAGGGGGTCCATGCCGTACGGGGAGCCGCACAGGTACCACGTGGTGAGGACCTGGCCGCGGTGGAAGACCACGTCGGTGTTGGCGGAGTCCTTGAGGCCGAGCCCGCGGGTGTTGCCGAACGGGTTGCCCTTCGGGTTCTCCATCACGCCGGTCCACAGCGACCGCCCGGCCGCCGACTCGGCCTCGAACGCCCTGGTCCTGACGTAGCGGTTGCGGTAGCGGGCCCTGCCGTTCTCGAAGTGCATCGCGTGCACCATGCCGTCGCCGTCGAACCAGTGGTAGCGCCCCTTCACAGGGAACCGCGTGTTGGGCCCGTTGCGCAGGTAGACGCCGTTGAGATCCTTCGGGATCTCGCCGATGACCTTGAGGTTCTCGGCCGTGATCTCGTCCTGGACCGGCGCGTAGACGCCCAGCAGGTACGGATTCGGCTCGCCCGACTCGTCCATGACCACCACAGGTTCCGCCATGTCCTTGAAGCTACGATAGAAGAAGTCAGCTCGTCAACGCCCGTTCTCCGCAGGTGGCGTGGCCAGGAGGGGCGCCGGGCCGTCCCCGCGGTGCCGGGTTGGTAGTTTGGCGGTTTCGCCGGGAGCGGGATGATCGTGCTCGTCGAAAACGGGCAAGATCATGCTTGATGGCGACGAACATCGCCGTGTTCGTTGAAAACGGGCACGAATTCGACCGTCGACGACGAACATGACCACGCGACCATCCATCGGGAGGACACGCTGTGAACGGCACTGGGCGGGAGCCGGGGCGGACCGAGCTCAGTGCGATCGGGCAGGCGCTGGCGATCCTGGGAGACCGGTGGGTGCTGCTGATCCTGCAGCGGGCGTTCCTGCTGCGGATCAGGACCTTCGCCGGCTGGCGCGACGCGCTGGGCATCTCCGAGTCGGTCCTCGCCGCCAGGCTCAGGGAACTGGTCGACCACGGCATCTTCGAGCTGTCGGCGTACCGCAACGGCCGCACCCGCTACGAGTACCGGCTGACGGAGCGCGGGCTCCAGCTGTGGGCCCTGCTGGTGGCCATCCAGGCGTGGGAGCGCGACTGGGTCGCCCCGGGGCGGCTCCCGCCGCTGCTGCACGAGCAGTGCGGGCAGGACGCCAAGCCCTACCTCGGGTGCGGTTCCTGCCTGGAGCCGATGAGCGCCCGCGACACCCGGACCGAGCCCGGCCCGCTGGCCACGTTCTCCAGGATCGGCCCGCCGAGGCGGCACCGCCGCACGGTCCGCTCCGACGCCTCGCCCGACCTGATCGGCTACTGCCCGGCCTCGATGGAGATCCTGGGCGACCGGTGGAGCACCAGCGTCCTGGCCGGGGCGTTCCTGGGTACCCGGCGCTTCGTCGACTTCCAGTCGGGTCTCGGCATCGCGCCCTCGGTGCTCACCGACCGGCTGCGCCGCTTCGTCGAGCTGCGCGTCTTCGACGCCCGGCCCGACGGCTCGTACCGGCTCACCGACAAGGGGCTGGCCTTCTTCGAGGTCTTCGCCTTCCTGGTCGACTGGGCCCAGCGCGAACTCCCCGCCCCCGAGGGCTCGGCCCTGTCGATCACCCACGCGCTCTGCGGCGCCGCCTTCCAGCCGGTCCTGCTGTGCAGGGCGTGCGGCCGGCCGCTCCAGCGGCGCGAGGTCCGTTTCGTCCTGCCCGAGTAAGGGTGCGTCGCGACTTTCTCGTGGTGTCACGGTGATTCGGGTTGTTTTTCCGGTAATCGTCGCGTGGCGGGCCGCGGTTGTCGAAGGAGTGGGTGCTCGCCTTGTGGGTTGTAAGCAGTTGAACAGACATCGATGCCGGGCGTCACGGTACGCATACAATGGCCCCTGGTTTTGAACGGCGAAGACAATTACCGTGAGCGGCCGAGAGATGTGGCTTCCCGGAATGCCGCAGCAGTGAAAACCCACGCTCTGGTGCGTCGCTTTGATCGGAGGCAGGAAATGTCTTTTGGACGGGTGAGACGCGCGACCGTGCTGATCGCCGTGTCGGCTTCGCTGGCGGTGCTGGCCATCGGGGGCGCGGGTGCTTCCAGCGCCCGGACGGCCGGGGCCGACGGATGCGGAAGCGCCGGTCTCAACGGACCCGAGGGAAGCGACGGGTGGCCCGCCGCCTCCGGCACCATCGGGGTCTGCTGGTCCACCTACGGTTCCTTCGGTGAGGGCCGGATCAGTTTCGGGGGAAGTGTGATCCGGGACGAGGCGCCTGACGGGAGAAGGTCCGAGCTGTGGGCCCGTGTCATCACGAACAGCGGAACCCGCACCATCCTGCTCGCCGAGGCGCTGAGGGCCGGCTCGTCGAGCACTCCGCCTGCCACCGTGTCCGTGCCCACCGTCGGCGCTGTGCGCGTCGAGGGCGCGGCGTGCACCAGCAACGCCGGAAGCAGCAGGAGGTGCGGTTCCTGGCAGATCCCCTTCGAAAGCTAGCGGTGACCTTCGCCGTTCGCGAGAGGAAGGTTTCCGCCTCCTGCCGGTCGAGGAGGCGCGGAACTCATCTCGGGCCGCGAAGCGAGTCCACCGCCCAGCGGGCGGCCTGGAGTGCCCCGGCGCGCCCCCTGCCGCCGGTGTCCGGGACGGTGAATCGGTGATATTGCAGCGCCGCCACGACGTTGCCCACCCGGAAGACAATCACCGAGTTCACGCTCGAATGGCCGTTGCTGAGCTGGAGAATGTAGGCCTCGTCACCGAGGTCCGGCACGTCGAGCGGGGCGCTCACGTTCCGCGAGTCCTTCGCGTCCCTTGAAAGAAAGCGAAGGTAACTCGCGTGTGCGAGCGCCGTTTCCGGTCGGTGGACAACAGATATCTCCAGTGAGTTCCGGAGACCGCCGGGCGCCTTCGTGTCCGCTGCCGGCCAACTGCACGCGGCTTTCTTTCTCGACGGCGAAGGCGCCAGGTAAAGCCGGCCGGCCTGTTCTTCCGAGATCAGGGAACACGGGTCCGGAGCCTTGGCGAAGAAGGTGGGCAGCGGAGCCGGAGCCTTCTCCTGAGGCCGGGCCTCGGTGCCGGGCCAGAGCCAGAACACCGCACCGCCCCCGGCGAGGAGGGCCAGTGTGGCGCCCGCGAGGAGCAGGCCCGTACGGCGGCGGGGTTCGGCGGGGCGGGAGGTGAGTTCCCGCAGGATCGTGCGGGTCGTGGCGGCATCCGGACGATGGGCGGGGTCGGCCCCCAGCAAGCCCTCCAGCAGCGGAGCGAGCGGGCCGGCGCTCACCGCTCCGGTGCCACCCGGGACGGGGGTGAGGCCGGTGTCCGCCGAGGCCGGGTCGGTGCCGTACACCGGGTTCGGCCCGGTGCGCGGGCCGGGGCCCGGCGCCTGCCCCTCGACGGCCGTGAACAGGACGGCGCCCAGGTCGCGTAGCTCGTCGGTGGCGTCGAAGATGGCGAAGCCGGTGACCACGACCCTGTCGTCCGGGGTGAGAAGCACGCTCTGCGGGCCGGCCAGGAGGTGGACGCCCCGCTCGTGGGCGGCGGCCTGCGCGTCCAGCACGTGCAGGCCGACCTCGGCCGCCCGCTCGGAGCTGAGCGGTCCCCGGGCCCGGACGGTCTGCAGCACCGAGCGGCCCTCGACCGACTCCAGGATCAGCCACACCCGGTCGGGGGAGGAGACGACGTCGTGCAGGGTGATGACGTTCGGGTGCCTGAAGTCGGCCGTGGCGCGGATCCGGCCGAGAAGCCGGTCGCGGTCCGGGCCGGGCGGCGGGAGCGGTATCCCGGTGACCGTGACGTCGCGCTGGAGCAGCTCGTCGCGGGCGCGCCAGGTGGTCCCGGCCCGGTCGCGGCGCTCCAGCAGCCGGTAGCGTCCGGCCAGCAGGTTCGGATCGGTCATACCGGTCGCCCCGGGTGCTCAGTCACGGCTGTTCAGCCTCTCCGCGACCTGGCGGGCGACGCGGAGGGCCTGCCCGCGCAGCGTGGCGTCCGGACGCTCGCCCTTCCGTGACACGTCGACCTCGACCAGCAGGTTGCTGATCCGGAAACGAATCGTGGAGTGGATCCGGTCCAGCGCGCGCACGTCGTAGGCGAAGGCCTCCGCGCCGAGCCGGGTGACGTTCCGGAGGGCGCCGGTCTCGCCCAGGAGGCCCTCCCCCCTGTCGGCGACGACCCTGGTGCGTTCGGAGGCGAAGAACTCGCGGGCCACCTCCGGGGCGGCCTTCGCCCTCACGGGCGCCTTGTGGGTCAGCGAGAGCTGCAACCAGCGGGCCTCCGACGAATCACCCCAGTCGCAGTAGGAGTCCCCTTCCTCCAGTTCCATCAAGCTCGACGCGGGTTCCGGGGTCGAGCGGGGCGCCACGGCCCGGCTCTGGGCGGCGGACAGCAGCGAGCAGGCGTCGGGCACCGCGGCGAACCGCCCGGCGCCGGGCGCGGACGGCGAGGGCCGGGGCGACGCCCCGGGGTCGTCCGCGGTCGTCGTCAGCAGGACCACCCCGGTCGCCAGCAGCGCCACCGCGGCCAGCGCGCCCCCGGCGATCAGGCCGGTACGACGGCTCGGGGCCGCCCGTCTCGCGGGCACGGTCTCCTGCGAGGAGCGGGACGGGCCGGGCGAGGGCTGCGGGAGCGGTTGCGGGGGGAGTCCCTGGGAGATCTGCCGCAGGGCGGTACGCAGCCCGGCCTCTCCAAGGCGTTGCCGGGGGTCCTTGACCAGCGCCGCGACGAGCACCGGGGTCAGGTCCCCCGCCCGGCGGGGCGGCGGCGCCTCCTGGGTGAGGATCGCGCCGATGGTCGCGGCCGAGGTGTCGCGCCGGAAGGGGCTGCGGCCCTCGACGGCCGTGTACAGGGTCGCGCCCAGGGACCACAGGTCGGTGGCCGGGCCGTCGCCGGTGCCGCGCAGCCGTTCGGGGGCCATGTACGCGGGGGAACCGACCAGCGCGTCAGGGGAGGTGAGCTGGACGTCCCCCTCCAGGGTGGCGATGCCGAAGTCGGTCAGCAGCACCCCGCCGTTCCTGGCGAGCATGATGTTGGCCGGTTTCACGTCGCGGTGCACGATGCCCCGGCTGTGCGCGAGAGCGAGCGCGTCCAGCACGGCCAGGCCGATCGTGGCCACCCGCCGCGGCGGCAGCGGCCCCTCGTCCTGGACCGCCTGTTCCAGCGAACGGCCGTCGACCAGGTCCATCACGATCCACGGGCGGCCGTCCTGCGCCACGACGTCGTGTACGGCCACGATGGACGGGTGCCCCAGCCGGGCCGCGGCGCGCGCCTCGCGCAGCGTGCGCTCCCGCGCCTCGGCGCGCTGCGCCTCGGGCAGGTTCGGGGCGAGCCTGACCTCCTTGATCGCCACCTCGCGGTGGAGCAGCTCGTCGCGAGCCCGCCACACCACGCCCATCCCTCCCGCCCCGAGCTTCGCGACCGCCCGGTAGCGGCCCGCCAGCACGGGCAGCGGGCCGGCCACCCGATCAGTCATCGGTCTTCAGGGACTCGGTGAGCCAGCGGGCCACCTTCAGCGCGCCTTCGGTGATCTTCCCGTCGGGGTCCTCCTTGACGCTGCCCCGCTCGTACTGGACCTCGGCGATCAGGTTGCTGATCCGGAAGACCACGGTCGCCTTGTAGGAGCCGCCGTACAGGTTGATGGAGTTGGACGTCCCGTAGCTGAACGCCTCCTCGCCGACGCCCTGCAGGTCCGTGGGAGGCGCGGGCTTGGGGGTGGAGAACTGGCCCTTGTCGGCGACCTCCTTCTTCTTGCCCGCCAGGTACTCCCGCGCCCTGGTCACTTCCGCCCCGTCCTGCTTCTGGGCGATCAGCCGGACCCGCAGGTCGTACTTCTCCACGTTGGGCTTGCGCCAGTCGTGCCGGTTCAGCCAGTCACACGCGGAGTGCTCGACCTCCGAGCTCTTGAACCCCGGCACGACCTCGTTCGCCTGCTTGTCGTCGAGCAGGCTGCAGGCCCGGGGAGCCGTGGCGAAGCGGCCCTTGGCGCCGGAGGGTTCGGCGGCGAAGGTCTCGTCGGAGTTCGTGACCACCGAGGTGAGAAGGACGCCGATGGTGACCGCCATGCCGAAGAGCAGTACACCGGTCAGCGCCACGACGGGCCGGGGTACGAGCACCCCCGTCGTCCGCGTCGCAGGTCCGGCGGAGGCGCCCCCCGGTGCGGGAGGGGGAAGGGGGGCCGGTTCGTGTGAGGTGGGGGCGTCCTGCGGGTTCGGGTGAGGTGGCGTGGGGCCGGGAGGGAAGGGCGGGCCGGCCGGGGGCTGTCCCTGCCGGGGCGACTCCTGCCGGGGAGCGCCGGGGTGGGGCGGGCCCTGGTGGGGGGCGTCCTGCCGTGGCGGGGCCGGGGGCGGGGCCTGCCAGACGATCGGCATGCCCGGGGAGGAGGAGAGCGTGGCCTGCGAGGGTACGGGGATGTCCTGCTGGGGGAGTCTCGCCGTGATGTCGGACATCTGGTCGGTCAGGGTTTTCCTGAAGGGCGCGGTCACGTCCCCCTCGGAGGCGGGGGCGACCCCGCCGTCCTCCTGTCCCCCGGAGGTCCCGGGAGCTCCGGGAGCTCCGGGAGCTCCGGGAGCTCCGGGAGCTCCGACGGCTCCGGCGGTTCCGGGAGCTCCGGCGGTTCCGGGACTCCCGAGCGGCGGGATCGTGTCGCGACCCTGAGGTCCGGCGGCCGTGCCCGTGCCCGTGCCCGGCCCCGCCGCCGTTCCCGGTCCTGTCGTTCCCGGTCCGGTCACGATGGGGCCGGTCGTTCCCGGCCCGGTCGCGGTGTGCGGTCCCGGTGTCCCGGGCGCGCCGGCTCCCTGGAGGGGGGCCTGCCCGAAGGCCGCCGGGGTCCCTGGTGCGGCGGGAAAGGGAACGGCGGGAGGGAAGGGAACGGAGGGGGCGGACGCCCCCGGGCCGGAGGGCCCCTGGGGCAGCGAGCCACCCGGAGGCGGCGGGAACGCACCCGAGGGGGGCGGCGCGGACGGAGGTTCGGGACGGTACTGGGAGACCTCGATCAGGGCGCCGCGCAGGGTGCCCGGGTCGGGCCGCTGGCCGGGGTCGCCCGCGAGCAGGTGGAACAGGACGGGCGCGATCGGGCCCGCGTTGTCCAGGGAGCCGCCGGGCGAGGGCGCACGTCCCTCGACGGCGGTGTAGAGGGTCGCGCCGAGCGACCACAGGTCGGCGGCCGGGCTGGTCACCCCCTCGGGAGAGGTGAAGAGCGACGAGGGCAGGGAGGGCGAGGCCAGGACGATCTGGTCGTACGGGCCGAGCAGCACCGAAGTCGGCCGCACGTCGCCGTGCAGCATGCCCTGCCGGTGCATCGCCACGAGCTGGTCCAGCACGGCCACCCCGACCACCGCGGCCTGCTGCGGGGACATCGGCCCGAACCGGGCGATCACCTGTTCCAGGGAGCTCTGCTCAAGCATCGGCGGGCCCTCGGCTCCGGCGATCCCGGGGCCCGGCGCGGGAGGGGCGGTGGGCCCGCCCGCGTGCCTGCCCTGCGATCGAGGGACGTCTGGATGGTTCATCCGCTCGCTTTCTGCTTGTTCAACGCGTTGGCGATCCACGTCGCGGTGGTGTGGGCGCCGGCCTGGATCGCCGGGCCGTCCTTGCTGCCGTCCACCACGGTGTAACCCACGTCGAGGACGAGGTTGTCCACGCGCACGACCACGTAGCTCTGCTCCAGCCTGCCTGTCTTGCGGTTCTCGTAGACGTCGTAGCCGAACGCCTCGTCCCCGACGGGTTTCACCGCGGTCGGCGCCGTGGAGCGGGAGGAGCGGATGCCGGCCTGGATCTCCGGCCAGCTCCAGGCGTTCTCCCCGCTCGGTATGACGCTCTGGCGCCGGTTCACGAACAGCTCGTGGGCCTGCCGCGGGCTCTTGCCCCACTGGTCGGCGCCGGAGAGGCGCACCTCCATCCCCATGCCCCTGACCGGCCACTGGCAGCCGCCGTCGTTGGTCGGCTTGCCCTCGCCCGCCAGCGCGGGCAGCAGCTGCCTGGCCATGGAGCCGGGGATGAGCTTGCACACGTCCACCGGCGTGGCGAAGGCGCCGGGACTCTCGCTGAGCCTGACCCGCTTCTCGGCGGACGTGGGGTCCGAGGTCATCAGGAACGTCACCCCGAAGGTGACCGCGATGACCACCGCGATCCCGGCCGTCTCGACGGCGGCCCACACCGCCGTGCGGCTCGGGCGCGGCTCGGGCGGCCGTACGGGGGCGGGTGACGGCGGGGTGACGGACGGCGCGGACGGCGTGGACGGCGCGGACGGCGCGGACGGCGTCTCGGTGACCGAACGACCGGCGGCCAGCTCTCCCAGCGCGTGGGCGGCGGCCTCGAAGGACGGCCGGGCCTCGGGGACCGGGTCGAGCATGCGCGTCAGCAGCGGGCCCAGCTCGCCCGCGCGCTCCGGCGGCCTCGGCGGCTCGGTGAGCACCTTGCCGATCGCCGCGATGGGAGTCTCCGCCGGGTGCGGCGGCACCCCCTCGACGGCGAAGTAGAGCGTGGCGCCGAGGGACCACAGGTCGGAGGCGGGGCCGCCGCGCTCGCCGCGCAGCCGTTCGGGCGCGATGTAGTTGGGCGAGCCGACCAGGTGGCCGGTCCGGCCCGAGGTGGCCTCGCCCTCGGCGACCGCGAAGCCGAAGTCGGTGAGGACGGCCTTGCCGGTCCTGGTGAGGAAGACGTTGCCCGGCTTGACGTCGCGGTGGACCACCCCGGCGGCGTGTGCGGCACCGAGCGCGCTGAGGATGCCCACGCCGATCCTGGCCGCCTGGTGCGCGGGCAGCGGTCTACGGTCGCGGACGGTCTGCTCCAGGGACGCGCCCGACAGCAGTTCCATGACGAGCCAGGGCCGGTCCTGGTCGACGACCACGTCGTGGACGGTCACGATCGAGGGGTGTTTGAGCCGGGCGGCGAGGTTCGCCTCCCGGATCGCCGAGGCGAAGACCTCCTGCCGCTTGGCGGGGTCGAGGTCAGGCGGGAGCCGTACCTCCTTCACCGCCACGTCACGGCCGAGCGTCTCGTCGGCGGCGAGCCAGACCGTGCCGGCCCCACCCTCGGCGAGAGGGTTGAGGAGCCGGTAACGGCCTGCCAGCACTCGAGTGTCGATCCCGCTCACCCCGTTCGCTTATCCCATCGCGGACAGCAACATAGTCACTTAGTGGCACATGAACCAATGAACGATGATTACGCCTCATCCATTGACCCCTAGCTTCTGTTTTCGTAGTGTCACGAGCACTCTCACGACGCCTCTGGAGCCGCGATGAAGCGCCTGCACACGCAAGAGCGGATCGACCACCACACCGCCGGTGGCTGGTGGACCGGAGACACCATCGACCAGCTGCTACGTGCCCAGGTGAGCGCCCGTCCCGGCGCCCTCGCGATCGCCGACCCGTCCAACAAGGCCGACCTGCTGCCCGGTGAGGTCAAGAGGCTCACCTGGTCCGAGCTGGACGCCGAGGTCGACCGGGTGGCGGGGGTGCTGCGCGGCCGGGGCGTCGGTCCCGGGGACGTGGTCGCCGTCCAGCTGCCCAACAGCGTGGAGCTCGCGGTCACCTTCCTCGCCGTGGTCAGGGTGGGCGCGGTGCTCACGCCGTTTCCCGTGCAGTACCGCGAGTACGAGCTGAACCAGCTCTGCGCCCTCGCCGAGGTCACGGTCTTCGTCACCTCGACGACCGCCGCCGCCCGCGTGCCGGAGGGCATCCCGGCCCTCACCTGGGGCGCCGACCTCGACACCGCGGCAGCATCCCCGGAAGTGGGGCCGGGCGTCCCGTACGAGGCGCACCCCGCCGACCCCGTCACGATCTGCTGGACCTCCGGCACCGAGGCCACTCCCAAGGGGGTGCCGAGGTGCCACTACGACTGGCTCGCGGTCGCGTCCACCTGTGCCGAGGCTCCCGGCCTCACCGAGGACGACGTCATCCTCAACCCCTTCCCCATGGTCAACATGGCGGGGATCGGCGGGGTCTTCCTGCCCTGGCTGAGGACCGGCGCGGTGCTCGTCCAGCACCACCCGTTCGACCTGCCGACCTACCTCGGGCAGATCGCGGCCGAGGGCGTCACCTACACCCTGGCCCCGCCCGCGCTGCTGACGATGCTGCTCCAGCAGGAGGCGATCCTCGCCAGGACCGACCTCACCACGCTGACCCGGATCGGCTCGGGCTCGGCGCCGCTGCCCCCGCCCATGGTCAAGGGCTGGCAGGACCGGCACGGCATCGCGATCATCAATTTCTTCGGTTCCAACGAGGGCGTCGCGCTCCTCTCGGACCCGGTGCGCATGCCCGACCCCGAGGACAGGGCCCGCTTCTTCCCCCGGCCCGACGCCCCGGGCGCCGGCTGGCCCGGCACCCTCGGCGCGACCAGGACCAAGCTGGTCGACCCGCTCGGCAACGAGATCGTCGAGGCCGGGGTCCCCGGCGAGCTCCACCTGTGGGGGCCGACCGTCTTCTCCGGCTACCTGCCGGGCACGGCCGCCGCCGACCCGTTCGACGGGGACGGCTACCTGATGACCGGCGACGTGTTCGAGATCGCCGGAGACCAGGGGCAGTACCTGCGCTACGTCGACCGGGCCAAGGACCTGGTCATCCGGGGCGGGATGAACATCGCGCCCGCCGAGCTGGAGGCGCTGGTCTCCGGGCACCCGGCGGTGGCCGAGGTGGCGGTGGTCGGCTACGCCGACGAGGTCCTCGGTGAACGGGTATGCGTCGTGCTCGTCCCCAGACCCGGCCAGACCGTCGACCTCGCCTCGGTCGTGGACCACCTGCGGGACAAGGGCATCGCCTCGTACAAGCTCCCCGAACGCCTGGAGCTCGTCGAGGCGCTGCCCCGCAACCCGCTGGGCAAGATCCTCAAGCGGGAGCTGAAGGAGTCGCTGGCGGCGAACGGCTGAGACCGGCGCGGCGGCCGTGGTCCTCCTTCGCGAAGCCGCGACGCCGTGACGCCGTGACGCCGCGCTCCGGCGGGTGCCGGGGCGCGGCGCGTCGGGCTCGCCTTGGCGTAGTCAGGCGCGGCGCATGGCCCGGGTGCCGACGAACAGGCCCAGCGCGGCCACGACCACGGCCGCGACCAGGCCGCCGCCGGTGGCCGCCGAGACGATCTCGCCGTTGAACAGGGCGCGCTCGGCCTCCACGACGTACGTCAGCGGGTTGAGCCGCGAGAGGGCCTGCAACCAGCCGGGGCCGCCGTCGATGGGCAGCAGCATCCCGGCGAGCAGCATCAGCGGGAAGAGCAGCGTCTGCTGGACGGCCCAGAACATCCACTCGCTGTCCTTGGACGCCAGCGCCAGCGTGTAGGAGAGCGCGCCGAGGCCCACGCAGAAGACGGCGAGGACCAGCAGGCCGATGAGGGCTCCCACGAGGTTCGGGCGGAACCCGAACGGGATGGTGACGGCGATGACGACCACCGTCTGGGCGAGCGTCGGCACGATCTCCTTCAGGGCCCGCCCGACGATCAGGGCGGGCCTGCGCAGCGGGGAGACGAGCATCCGCTCGTGCGAGCCGGTCTGGATCTCGAACAGCAGGTTCGCCCCGGTGGAGGAGGTGCCGAACAGGCAGGACATCACCACGATGCCGGGGACGAACCACTGCAGCGCGGACCCGCCCTCCACGGCCGGGAGCAGGGGCGCGAACAGCGCCAGGAAGAACAGCGGCTGCACCATCGTGAAGATCACGGAGAACGGGTCGCGCAGCACGGGGCGCAGCTCGCGGTTGAAGACGGTGAGGGTGTCGGTGACCATCGTGGTGCCGCTCATGCCGTGCTCTCCTCGGGGGTGACGACGCCGGACCCGGCGGCGCGCTTGGCGGTCGTGGGTTTCGGGGTGCGGGCTTCCCTACCGCCGGGTCCTACGGCCCCGGGGTTCTCGGATCCGGGGTCCGCCGTCCCGGTGCCGGTGGTGCCGGTGGTGCCGTCCTCGCGGAGGCTGCGGCCGGTCAGGTTGAGGAAGACGTCGTCGAGGGTGGGGCTGGTGACCTCGACACCGGTCACCTCGACACCCGCCTCGTCCAGGCCGCGCAGCAGCTTCGGCGCGAGCTGGACGCCACCGGCCACCTCGATCACGACCCGCGCGCCGGTCCGCTCGACCCGCGCGCCCGCCACGACGCCCAGCGACTCGGTGACGGCCCGCAGGGCGTCCCGCTCGCCGCCGAACGTCAGGGTGACGCGGTCGCCCGCGTGGTCGGCCTTGAGCCGCGCCGGGGTGTCGTCGGCGATGACCCGCCCGTGGTCGATCACGATGACCCGCTCGGCCAGCTGGTCGGCCTCGTCGAGGTAGTGGGTGGTCAGGACGATCGTGGTGCCGTGCTCGGCGCGCAGCGCGCGGATGTGCTCCGAGAGGTTGGCCCGGTTCTGCGGGTCGAGGCCGGTGGAGGGCTCGTCCAGAAATAGCAGGTCAGGGGCGTGGATGAGGCCCATCGCGATGTCCAGCCGCCGTCGCTGGCCGCCGGACAGCGACGACACCACCCGGTCGGCGACGCCCTCCAGGTCCAGGGAGGCGATCAGCTCGGCCGCCCGGTCGCGTGACGCGCGGGCGCCGAGCCCGTACGCGCGGCCCTGACTGATCAGCTCGTCGCGGCCCCGCTGGTTGTGCGCGGCCCCGTTGCCCTGGCCGATGTAGCCGATCCGGGAGCGCACGCCGCGCTGTCCGGTCGTCACGTCGTGTCCGGCGACCTCCACGCTGCCCGAGGTCGGGGGGAGCAGCGTGGTGAGCATCCGCAGGGTGGTCGACTTTCCCGCCCCGTTCGGTCCCAGCAGTGCCACCATCTCGCCGGAGGCGACGTGCAGGTCGAGGCCGCGTACCGCCTCGACCGTCTCTTTCCTGACGGTGAAGTGCCTGGTCAGCCCGCTCGTGCGGATCATCGTGCTGTTCATGTGGACCACGCTAGAATCCATTCAGGCCACTTTCTGACCGGAATCGGCGGGAACCTGGATTCATGGCGAACACGAGCGCGCGGATGCTGCGGCTGCTGTCCCTGCTGCAGACCCATCGATACTGGCCGGGCGGCGAGCTCGCCGAACGGCTGAACGTGAGCGAGCGGACGCTGCGGCGTGACGTCGACAGGCTGCGCGAGCTGGGCTACCCGGTCGACGCCAACCGGGGCGTCGCGGGCGGCTACCAGCTCCAGACCGGTGCGACCATGCCGCCCCTGCTGCTCGACGACGAGGAGGCGGTGGCCATCGCCGTCGGGTTGCGTACGGCGGCCGGCGGCGCCGTGGCCGGTATCGAGGAGACGTCGGTGCGGGCGCTGACCAAGGTCGTCCAGGTGATGCCGCCCCGGTTGCGGCGCAGGGTCGACGCGCTGCGGGCCTACACCGTCCCCGCCGTCTTCGGCGGGGGGCCCACGGTCGACTCGCTCGCCCTGACGGCGATCGCCCAGGCGTGCCGGGACGACGAGCGGCTGCGGTTCGAGTACACCGCGCGCGACGGCGACCGGACGACCCGGCTGGTCGAGCCGCACCGCCTCGTGTCGCTGGGACGCCGCTGGTATCTCGTCGCCTGGGACGTCGAGCGCCACGGCTGGCGAACCTTCCGCGTCGACCGGCTGACCGGCGCGGAGCCGACCGGGGCCCGCTTCCGCCCGCGCGAGCTGCCCGGCGGCGACGCGGGGGCGTTCGTCCGCGACAGCATCACGTCGATGCCGGCGCAGTACCAGATCGAGGTCGTCGTACGGGTACCGGCGGCCGACGTCGAGCGTGTCGTGTCACCCCTGGGAGGGACGGTCGAGGCCGTCGACGACCGGTCGTGCCGGTTGCTGATGAACGCCGACGGGATGGAGTGGCCGGTCCTGGTCCTCGCCGCGCTGGGCGCGGACTTCGAGGTGGTCCGGCCGGCCGGGTTCCGTGACTACCTGCGCGCGACCGCCGAACGGTTCGCCCGCGCGGGAAGCGGGGGCACGGAGGGCGAGAACGGGGAGGCGTGACGCCCTGAACGGGACACCGAGGTCCGTCGGGTGACACCGGCGAACGGTCCGCCCGCGCGTCCTTTCATCCGGTCGAGGCCGTTCATTCGGTTGAGGCCGCTTATCCGGTTGAGTCCGCGCCGGGCACGCCGGTAGCCTGACCGTCCCTTCGAGTGTGAGGAGGTGAGGAGCAGATGTTCGCCATCCTGGTCACGCGCTCCCGCCTCGGGCGACAGGCCGCCTGAGCCCGGGAAGCGCATTCGCTTTCTGGAGTTTCGCTTGTCCGAGTTTTCCGTGCCCGACCTGTCCGATCTTTCTGTGCCCGACCTGAGGTTCCGCCCGCTCGAAGATGGCGAGTTCGACCTGTTCCACCGCTACGGCCCGCTCCCCGCCTCCGGCGTCGGTGCCCGCCACCTGCCCTTCGACGAGCTCGGCTACCGGCCCGGATGGGTCTGGGTCGCGCTGCGCGGCGACGAGGTCGTCGCCAGGGCCGCCTTCTGGGGCCCGCCGGGCTCCGAGCACCCCTTCAGCCTCGACTGGCTCGACCCCGGGTCCGGCCCCGACCGGGTCGAGGTGGGAGCCGCCCTGCTGCGAGCCGCGTACGCGGCCCTGGTCACGCCCGGGTACGCCACCCCGTCCGGGGCGCGGCCCGACTACCACCTGTTCCTGCCCTCCGACTGGCGCGAGCGCCCCGACGCGTTCGCGGACGCCTCCGACCGGATCGCCGCCGCCGAGAAAGCCGGGCTGCGGCGGACCGTCGAGCGGCTCAACCTGAGCTGGCTCCCCGAGTACGGCCTGCCGCCCAGGCCGGCCCGGCTCACCTTCGCCCCGGCCGACGACGACGAGGTGGTGGTGGACCTGCTGGCCCGCATCGCCGAGGGCAGCCTCGACGACTGGGACCGGCGCAACGTCGCGGACGGCGGCGCGAGGGCGGCGGCCGGGAAGACCCTGGCCGAGGTCGCGGACATGCCCGGCGGGCGCCACCGGTGGCGGCTCGCCCGCGACGCGTCGGGGGAGCTCGTCGGCATCGTGATGGCGACGCGCAACTCCAGGAACGCCACGATCGGCTACCTCGGGGTCGACCCGGCCCACCGGGGTCACGGCTACGCAGACGACCTGGTGACCGAGGCGCTGCACATCTTCGCCGCCGAGGGCGAGCCCGAGGTGAAGGACAACACCGACGTGGGCAACGCGCCCATGGCGGCCTCGTTCGCCCGGATCGGCTACCGGGTCACCGGCCGCCGGCTGATCCTCGCCTGACGGCGGGGATGTGGACGAACGCCTTCGGGTGAGGTCCGGCTCACCGCCTGACCTTCTTCCCTGACCTTCCCCTCTGGTTCCGGCCTCTCCGGCCCGGGTGGGGGCCTCGCACGCGCGAGGACCCCACCCGGTGGTCCGTTCTGACCAGCGGGTGCGCAGAATCTTCACAATTCGCCACAGGTCTTCTGCACGGCTCAGGTCTACGCTGCCGGGCATGGCAACCCCTCAGCAACGACGCGTCCTCGTGGTCGAGGACGACGAGACGATCGCGCGGGCCGTACGCCACAGGCTGGCCGCCGAGGGTTTCGACGTGCAGGTCGTCGGGGACGGGCAGGCGGCGCTGGCCGCCTACGCGAGGACGGGGCCCGACGTGGTGGTGCTCGACCGGCTGCTGCCCGGCCTCGACGGGCTGGAGGTGTGCCGGAGGATGCAGGCGGCCAGGCCGGTGCCGGTGCTCATGCTCACCGCGCTGGGCGAGGAGACCGACCTGCTCGTGGGACTCGGGGTCGGGGCCGACGACTACATGGCCAAGCCGTTCAGCATGCGCGAGCTGGTCGCCCGGGTGCACGCGCTGCTGCGCAGGGTCGAGCGGGCCTCCCAGCTGGCCGTGGCCGACACGGTCATCCGCCTCGCCGACGTCGAGATCGACACGGCGGAGCGCCGCGTCTACGTGCGGGGCACCGAGGCCCAGCTGACCAGGACCGAGTTCGACCTGCTCTGCCGCCTCGCCGAGCGTCCCGGCCAGGTCTTCGAGCGGGAGCGGCTGCTGGCCGACATATGGGGCTTCTCCGAGGCCGCGGCCACCCGCACGGTCGACAGCCACGTGCGGGCCCTGCGCCGCAAGCTCGGCCCCGGCGTCGTCCGTACCGTCCACGGCGTCGGCTACGCCCTCGTCAAGCCGTGAACGGCGACGTTCCGGTACGGCCGTGCTCGCACACCCCCCGTCAAACCGTGAACGGCGACGTTCCGGTACGACGGTGCTCGTACACCCCGAAAGGGCGGCACTCGCGTCCGGAGGAGAACCGATCGTCCTCTCCGTCACTCAGACACTCGTATGCACTTCCACTCCAACACCGAGAAGCGCCGACCATTGAGACCTCTCGACTTCCTGGGCCGGATCAAGATAAAGCTCGGACTGGTGATCCTGCTGGCCGTGGTGGCGGCGTTCGTCGTCAACGAGGTCGGCATCAACGCCGGATACTCGCGCAACGTGCGCGTCGCGGTGGCCGCGGTGTTCGCGATGATCATGGTGCAGCTGCTCGCGCGGGGGATGACCAAGCCGCTGCGCGAGATGGCCGCCGCCGCGCAGACCATCGCCAAGGGCCGGTACGGCCTGCGGGTCACCGCGTCCTCCCGTGACGAGGTCGGCGAGCTCGCCCGCGCCTTCAACGCGATGGCCGCCGACCTGGGCGAGGTGGACCGGCAGCGGCGGGAACTGGTGGCCAACGTCAGCCACGAGCTCCGCACGCCGATCACCGCGCTCCGGGCGGTGCTGGAGAACGTGGTCGACGGGGTCTCGGAGCCCGACCCCGTCACCCTCGGCACCGCGCTCGCCCAGACCGAACGGCTGGGCCGGCTGGTCGCGCAGCTGCTCGACCTGTCCCGCCTGGAGTCCGGGGCCCGGCTGATCGAGCGCGAGGACGTCGAGCTGCGCCCGCTGTGCGAGCAGGCCCTGCGGGAGGCCGTACTGGCCAGGGAGGGCGTGGTGGCGCGCTGCGAGGTCCCGGAGGGGCTGAGCCTGCGTGCCGATCCCGACCTGCTCGCGCAGGTCCTCGCCAACCTGCTGGACAACGCGGTACGGCACAGCCCCGCCGGAGGGCTGGTGGTGCTGACGGCCACGGCCAGGGGAGAGGGCGTCCGGCTGCGGGTGAGGGACCAGGGGCCGGGGATCGCGGCCGAGGACCGGGCGCGGGCGTTCGAGCGCTTCTCGCGCCTGGACGCGGGCCGGGCCGCCGACGACGGCGGCGCCGGGCTCGGCCTGGCCATCACCAAGGAGATCGTCGAACTTCACGGCGGTTCCATCCACGTCGACGACGGTGTCGGCTGCCACGTCGTGGCCGACCTTCCGGAAAGGATCGAGATGAACCCCCCGTCTCCCACCGACAAGGACTCCCTCCCCTCGGAGGTGGACGCCGCCGCCCCGGACGAGGTCTCCTCCGGTGAGGCTCCCGCGCCGCCCTCCGTCCCGTACGCGGCGGGTACGCCGTCCGGACGCCGCGAGGCCGCCGAGGGGCCCCCGGCCGGGGAACCCGGGAAGGCCGGTCGGGCACCCGAGGTCCGTGAGACGGCCGGGGCCGGGCAGGCCGCGGGACCCGTTTGGGCATCCGGACCTCGCGAGACCGGCGAGGCGTCCAGGACCATCGGCGCCTCCGGCATCCCCGCCGCCTCCGGCACCTCCGCCCCGGTCACGGCCGTGCTTTCCGGCCAGGTCCCGGACCAGGCTCAGGGGCAGGTCCCGGGTCAGGTCCAGGGCCAGGTCCAGGTCCCGGGTCAGGTCCCGGAGGGCTCCGAGCGCGACGTGACGACGTCCGGGCCGCTGCCCGCCCCTCCGATCCCTGGCACGGTCCCCGGAACGGCCACCGGAGCGGACTCGAAAACGGACTCGGGAGCGGGCCACGGAGCCGTCGTCCCCGATGCCGTCACCCCCTCTCTCCCTCTCCCCGTACGGCCTCCCGCGCAGCCGTACCCCCCGAGGCCCGTTCTCGCCCGGCAGGGGAGCGCGCGCCAGAGGCCGGTCGTGATGCGGAACTGGCCGGGAGCGTTCATCGGGGTGTTCCTCGGTGGCGTCGGGGGGCTGGTGTGCGCCGTGCTCGTGGGCATCGCCCTCGCGAGCGTCGACCCCCTGCTGGGCGGGTTCGCCGGAGGCGTTGTCTTCGCCATCGGCGCGTTCATCGGCACGGTCATCGGTGCCACCACGCCCACCGGCGACTTCCTGGCACCCGCCGAGCCGCCCCCGCACCGGCCTCCGGCGCGGGGGCCCGTCGCGCAGCGCGTCACCGTACCCGCTCCGGCGACGCCGCACGGGGAAGGGGTGACGAGTTCGCCGGCGCTCTCCCGGCCGGGAGGTCCGGCGGAACCGGGCGGGGGCAGGGGGGCCGCGGCTCCCGTCGAACGCGAGGCGCCGGGCGGGGGGAAGGGGCCGGGTGCTCCCGGCGGGTACGAGGCGCCGCCGATCTTCCCGCGGCCCGAGCTGCCGGACACGCCCAGGTGGGTGCTGCCGGTGTCGGCCGCCGTCGGGGCGCTCGCCGCGGTCGCGGTGCCGTACAGCAGGGCGGGGCTGGGGATCGTGCTGGTGTCCGCGGCGATGGGGATCGCGGCGATCCCCGCGGCGCGCAGGAGGATCAACCCGTGGTCGGCCGGGATGGGGGCGATCGCCTACGGGCTGGTCGCGACGGTGATGTTCAGGGACGCGGACTGGCTGGTCGGCATCCTCCTGCTGGCCGGGTTCCTGACGGCCGCGCTCGCCCTGTCGGGGGCCGGGCGCGGCTGGCTCGGGGTGATCAGGGGCGGCGCGTCGGTGGTCCTGGGCCTGCTGCCGGTGCCGTGGTTCCTCGGCGCGAGGCTGAAGGGCCTCGCGTCCCGCCGCCGCGTGGTGCCCGTGCTGCTGGGGGGCGGCCTGACCGTCGTGCTGCTCGTGGTCTTCGGGGCGCTGTTCGCCTCGGCGGACGCGGTCTTCGCCGAGGCCGTCGAGCGGGTGTTCAGCGCGCAGGCGTGGGCGGAGTCGATGCCGCTGCGGATCCTCCTCTTCGTCGTCTTCGCGGCCGTGGTCGCCTCCTCGGTACTGGTCGGCCTGCGACCCGTGGCCGAGCCGAAGGCCCCCGACCTGAAGGTCACGGTCGGCCGCGGCCTCTGGGTGACCCCGCTGACGGCGCTCAACCTGCTGTTCGCCACGTTCGTGGGTATGCAGCTGACGGTGCTGTTCGGCAGTACCCGGTGGGTGCTGGAGGCCACCGGCCTGACCTACGCCGAGTACGCGCGCTCGGGGTTCTTCCAGCTCGTCGTCGTCAGCGTGTTCGTGCTGGCCATCGTGGCGGTCGCCTCGGGGACGCTGGAGCTCAAGGGGTTCGACCGCTGGCTGATGGCCGGGCTGCTCGGCGTGCTCTGCGTGCTGACCCTGGTGATCCTGTTCTCCGCGCTGCACCGCCTGGACCTGTACGCCGACGTCTACGGGCTCTCCCGGCTGCGGGCCTCGGTGTCGGCCACGGTGCTGTGGCTGGGCGGGATCTTCGCGCTCGTCCTCGCCGCGGGCGCGGCCCGGCTCACCGGACGCGGGCACGCGCGCTGGCTGCCCAGGACCGTCGTCATCATGACGAGCGCCTCCCTGCTGGCGTTCGCGGTCTGGAACCCCGACCTGCGGGTCGCGGAGACCCAGATCGCCGTACGGGGCGTGGAGCGGGTCGACCTCGCGTACCTGGGCGACCTCGGCGCGGAGGCCGTGCCCGCCCTGGACAGGCTGCCGGAACCGGCCCGCAGCTGCGTCCTGCGGGACGTGGTCGCGGCCAACGAGCTCGCCGGGCCCGACCCCTGGAACGGCTGGAACCTGGCCCGCCGCGAGGCGAGGGAACTGCTGGAACGGCGCCCGGTCAACAGGGGCGTCTCATGCCCGCAGACACCCTCCCGGCTGGAGACTCCGTACCAGGACTGAGCGGCCCCGGGGGACCGATCTCACGGTGCTTCCTCGCCGGCCACGCGAAACGGCGTCTCACCAGGTGTCCGGCCCTGGTGAGGCGTCGCCGGGCACCGGCCGGACGTGTGACCGTGTGCCGCCCCGAGCCGGTGTGCACGGTTCGGTTCCTTGACTGCTTTCCGGCTTCGACCTTCTTCTTTCGCGGACGACGCGGTGATTTCAGAACCAGCGATCGATCGCGTTCGTCCGCCGCCGCGTCAAGTCCGATGCCACCGCGCTCCAGCAGTTCCACGATGTCCAGGACGGAATCCTGGAGCTGCCGGGTCTCCTCGCCGGACAACGGTTGTCATGGAACCACTGGGCGCGCTCGGCCTCGTCCATCGCGGCGACGTCCCGCGCGACCGGTTCGTTCTCGGTCATGCTCAGCCCTGGCCCCGGGCCGGGGAAGGAGCGGCCGTTTCCGGCAGGTGCCCGGCGCTGGGCGAACGCGGTCCTCTCGACGTCGCGTATCTGGGCTCTCAACCCTTTGGGCCGGGAACGCCTGTGCGCTCCTGACAGGATCGATCAAGGTCTCATGGGGACCATGCCGGGATGACCTCCGTTGTGCCCGCAGAATCCGTGGCCACAGCCGGTGGTCGAACTGGCGCACCTTCCGTTGACCGTCCAGGTGCAGCGAGGTGCCCTCGTGGGGGTGAGGTTGTTCGGCTCGTCGGGTTCGATGACGGCCTTGGCCGCCGCACCGCCCTTCTCGCTCGCCCGGAGCTCTTCGGTGCCGGTGGAGTAGAAAGAGCCGCCCTCGGCCTTCCCGCCCAGCGCGGGGACGTGGCCGTCGAGGGGAATGCGGTACCAGGCGAGACCTTTCTCGAAGTCGTCGCACCTGCTGTCCGCCGCCCTGATGCGCGTACTCCGCCTCACGCACACCTCGACCCGCTCCTTGTGGGAGATGGCCGCCTCGAAGCCGAGACCTCCACGGGCGCGGGCACGGCTGCCCTCGTAACCCGGGTCCCTGAAGGAGCCACCCTTCACCTTCTCGCCGGTGGCCGAAACTCTCGCCTCTGCCGGTATGAAATACCAGGCATATCTGGATTCGGCGTCGTCACACGGACGATAGGTCACGCGAATCCGTGTTCGCTTCCTGACGCAGATCACTATGTACGACGGCTCCTCCTCCGGTTCGATGACGTCCTCCGGCTCATCCGTGTCCTCTGTGTCCTCTGTGTCCTCCGTGTCCTCTGTGAGGTCCGGTGGCTCGGAGGTCGTCCGCACGGGGAAGAGCACCGGTTGATCGAACGTGCAGCCGGTCAACAGGACGGCGGCGAGGGCCGTGCACAACGGTCGGAGAATGCCTGGGAACAAATTCTCTCGAATCTCGGGGGGGGGTTTCCATGTGATCAACGAGGAACGGCGGTCACCGGTTCCACTTCCGACTTCCCTGTCCCGGTCCGTCGGCCTGGACGCGGCCCCCGCCCCGAGCGCGGGGGCCGCGTTGGTTCAGGTGAGGGTCAGGGCACCCAGTGGTTGCCGGTCACGGTGATCATGACCTGGAGCTGGACGCTGGTCGAGTAGTAGTCGTTGGCGGTGAACGGGGTGTTGAGCATCTTGTTCCACAGGGCGTCCAGCCAGGCCTGGCTGCCGGAGTCGGTCATCGCCGCCACCGCGAACGGGGCGAAGTGGGCCGGTGCGCTGCCACTGGAGATCTGGGTGCCGTTGAGGGCGTAGCCGATCGCGATGTTGTTCGGGTTGCCGCCGGTCTTGCCCTTGATCCAGGTGTTGAGCTTGCGCGCGGCGGCGAGCGACTTGGCGTCGCCGCTGGTCACCGCGTCGTTGCCGATCCGCCACGGGTCGCGGCAGGCGTTCCACCAGAACTTGCCGTCGTTGGCGGACTCCAGCACCTCGCCCGGCGCGGGCTTCGGGGTGGTGTTGGTGTCGACCACGAAGTCGGCCAGCAGGCCCGTGTTCGGGGCGTAGGCCGACTGCTGGGAGGCGATCAGGTTCTGGTGGTTGGTGCGGACGGTGTCCCAGGTCGTGTCGCCGGTGGCCTTACGGAACGCCCTGAAGTGGTCGATCATCCAGTCCGAGGAGCGGCTGATCCAGTAGTACTGGTCGCCCGCGCTGCTCCAGTCGCCGAGCTTCATCAGCTTGGTGGTCGCGTTGACCTCGCCGGCCTTGATGGCGTTGATGTGGTTGATCGCGAGCTGCCTGTAGTTGTAGGTGCCCGAGCTGCCCCACTGCCGGTCGGCGAGCAGCAGGCCGTAGGCCACGTCCAGGTCGCCGTCGGTGGCGGAGTCGCCGCCGTTGACGCTCTGGCAGGCGGTGTTCTGCTCGGCGGCGAGCAGGCCGGGGGTGATCGACGAGGGGTGGGCCAGGACGTACTTCACCAGGCCGTCGAAGATCTTCTTCGCGTCGGGGTCGGCCCCGGCCATCGTGGCGGTGATGACCATGCCGTAGCCCTGCGCCTCGGCCACGTACGGGTGGTCGGCGTCGGGGGAGATGATCTGGTACCAGCCGTTGCCGCAGTTCTGCTTGACGAACGCGGCCTTCCAGCGCTGGTAGTAGTCGATCACCTTCTGGTCGAGCGTCGCCTGCGCGCCGGTCGGGCGCAGGATCCCGGACGCGTAGGGGATCTTGTGGGAGCCGAACGGCACGCCGGGGCCCCCGGGGGTCGGGGTGACCGTCGGCGTGGGGGTCGGGGTCGTGCCGCCGGTGCTGCCGTAGACCTCCATCTCGTACAGCGAGTAGCCGTAGGAGGTGCCCCGCGCGGTCCCGTACATCCGCACGTAGCGGCCGGTGCCGGACAGGGACAGGTCGTCGACGCCGCCGTCGCCGGTGGTGGTCGAGTAGGCGGGGGTCCAGCTGGAGCCGTCGGGCGAGACCTCGACGCGGTACGACTTCCCGTACGCGGCCTCCCAGGTCAGCTTGACCCGGGAGATGGTGGCGGAGGCGCCGAGGTCGACGCGGATCCACTCGGGGTCGTGGCCCTCGGCGGAGGCCCAGCGGGTGCCGGTGTTCCCGTCGAAGGCGGCGGCGGGCGGCAGCGTGGAGTCCTCGTCGGAGGAGGAGGTGGCCGGGCGGCCCTGGGAGAGCAGGGAGTCGGCGGCGAAGCCGGGCGGGGCCGCCAGCACGAACACCGATGCGATCAGTGCCGACGCCGTTGCCAGGGCCAGGACGGTCGAGGGGCGGTGGAGACGCGGTCTCGCATGCACAGGGGGTGCCCTCTCTGCGATCATCTAGTTAGGAAAGATTCCTAACTAGGGAAAGATGGCACCACCTTTGACACATTACGGTCAAGGGGTGTGGGGGGCCCAAATTCCCCCGGTCCACGATCGAGGGGAAATCCAGGACGTGGGCAGGCAGAACGAAGGTGCGCGCTGGATGTGGCGAAGACCATCCGAGTGATTGAATCCCGACATGTCGTTCGATGTATTGATCAGGGGTGGCTGGGTGCTCGACGGCACCGGAGCCCCGGCCCATCGGGCCGACGTCGGTGTCAACGGTGACAGGATCACCGCCGTGGGCCGCCTGGAGGGCGCGGACGCCACGATCGTCGTCGAGGCCGCCGGGCGCCACGTCATGCCCGGCCTCGTCGACTGCCACGCCCACGGCGACGCCCTCGTCCTCGACAAGGAGGTGCAGCTCGCCGCGCTCCGCCAGGGGGTGACCACGTTCGTCCTCGGCCAGGACGGGCTCTCCTTCGCCCCCTCCACCACCCCGGAGACCTTCGCCTACGCCACCCGCTACTTCGCGGCCGTCAACGGCGTCCACCCCTCGGCGGACGGGCCGATCGGCGTCGGGGAGCTGCTCGCGGGCTACGACCGGGCGACCGCGCTGAACACCGCGTACCTGCTGCCGCACGGCACGATCCGCCACGACGTGATGGGCGCCGCCGAGCGGGCCGCCACCGCCGACGAGCTGGCCGCGATGCTGGCCCGCGTCGAGCGCGGCCTGTCGGAGGGTGCCTCCGGCCTCTCCACCGGGCTCGAGTACGCCCCGGGCCGCTACGCCGACGCCGCCGAGATCGCCGCGCTCTGCGCGCCGCTGGACCACCTGCCGTACGTCACGCACATGCGCGGGTACGGGGCCGCGGCCCCCGGAGGGATGGCCGAGGTGATGGACATCGCCCGGCGCTCGGGCGCCGCCGTGCACGTCTCGCACTATCACGGCCCGGCCACCACGCTCCTGCCGCTGGTCGACGAGGCCCGGATCACGGGGATCGACATCACCTTCGACACCTATCCCTACCTGCGGGGCAGCACGATCCTGGCGATGGTCGCGCTGCCCTCGTGGATCCCGGCCGCCGACACCGTCCGCGCGCTGGAGCTGCTGGAGTCAGAGCCGATCGAATGGGACGAGACGCTCTGGCCGAGGATCACCTTCTCCCACGTGCCCGGCGCCGAGTGGGCCGAGGGGATGACGCTGCCCGACGCCGCCGCCGAGGCCGGGCTGGAGCCGGGGGAGTTCTGCCGCAGGATCCTGATCGACACCCGGCTGGAGGCCGGATGCGTGTCGGCCCGCCCCGACGAGGGCCCCGAGGGCGAGGCGTCGGTCCGCGCGGTCCTGCGCCACCCGGCCCACACCGGCGGCTCCGACGGCATCTACGTGGGCGGCCACCCCCATCCCCGGGGCTACGGGGCGTTCGCCAGGATGCTCGGCCACCACGTCCGCGAGACCGGCGACTGGACCCTGGAGCAGGCCGTCGTCCACCTCTCCTCGCACCCGGCCCGCCGCTTCGGTCTCGAGGGGCGGGGTCTCGTCCGCCCGGGGCAGGTCGCCGACCTGGCCGTCCTCGACGCCACCGCGGTCGCCGACCTGGCCACGTACGCCGTCCCGCGCACCCCGGCCACCGGGATCGGCGACGTCCTCGTCTCCGGCGTCCCGGTCCTCGCCGGAAGAGAGCTCACCGGCGCCACCCCCGGCAGGGCGCTGCGCCCCTGATCCCTCAAGAAGCCCCGGTGGTCTCTTGAGAAGCTCCGATGGTCCCTTGGAGGCCCCGAGGGCACGGCCCTGGAGAGGCCGCCGTGAGGATAGGGTCCTCAGGGCGGCCAAGGGGGACGTGATCCTCCGCGCCCGGATCCGGTGGCCGGTGAGCCGGCGGGTCCGCCGAGGCGACCGGAGGGGGACGGCACGTGAAGGGGATCGTGGATTCCGGGGCGGCGCTGGGGGCCTCGCTGTTCGGCGGGGCGTTCACCTTCCCCGTGATGGTGGCCCACCGCAGCGCGCTGGAGCACAACATCGCCACCCTCGCGACCTTCACCCGGGAGTACGGGCTCACCTTCGCCCCGCACGCCAAGACCACCATGTCGCCCGAACTCGTCAGGGCGCAGCTCGACGCGGGCGCGTGGGGGCTGACGGTCGCCACCCCCAGCCAGGCGCTCACCCTGCGCGAGTTCGGCGTCTCGCGGATCGTCCTCGCCAACCAGGTCTTCGACCCGGCCGGGCTGGCCGCGATCGCCGCCCAGCTGGCCGAGGATCCCGCGTTCGAGTTCCTCTGCTTCGTCGACTCGACGGCCGGGGTCGAGGCGCTCTCCCGGCACGCCGGGCCCAGGCCGTTCCGCGTGCTGGCCGAGCTCGGCCACGAGGGCGGGCGGGGCGGCAGCCGGACCCTCGCCCAGCTGCTGGAGGTCACCTCGGCGGCGCAGGCCGCCGAGGGCGTGGAGCTGGCGGGCGTCGCCGGGTACGAGGGTTCGCTGGGCTCGGCCGCGGAGGTGCGGGCCTACCTGCGCCGGCTGCTGGAGGCGCTGGAGCACCTGCGGGTGCGCGACCCGATCCTGTCGGTGGGCGGCAGCCAGTGGTTCGACGTGATCGGCCGCGAGCTCGCCGCCTGCCAGGCCAGGGTGATGCTGCGCAGCGGCGCCTACGTCTCCCACGACGACGGCTACTACCGCGAGCGCACCCCGTACACCCGGATCGACGGGGAGCTGCGCGCGGCGCTGGAGATCTGGGCGCACGTGCTGAGCGTCCCCGAGCCCGGTCTGGCCGTCGTCGGCTTCGGCAAGCGCGACGCGCCCTTCGACGAGGGGCTGCCGATCCCGCGCGGGGCCGTCGCGGACGCGACGGTGCTCAAGGTCCAGGACCAGCACGCGGTCCTGCGGCTGGCGCCGGGCTCGCCGGTGGCGCCGGGGGACCTGGTGTCGTTCGGCATCTCCCACCCGTGCACCGCCTTCGACAAGTGGCGGGTCATTCCGGTGGTCGACGAGGAGTATGTCGTCGTCGATCTGATAAACACCTTCTTCTGATTTCTTGTTCTTCCGTTGCTGAGGTTCTTCCGTTGTTGAGGATTGGTGAGATGAGCGACAAGCAGGAGCTGAGGACCGACGAGGGCGCGGCGCCCGTCGGGGCGTACTCGCAGGGCCTCGTGGTCGGCGACTTCGTCTACACCTCGGGCATGGGACCGCTGAGCCCCGAGACCGGCGAGGTCGTCGGGACCGACGTGGCCGAGCAGACCCACCAGGTGATGCGCAACCTCGGCGCGATCCTCGCGGCGCACGGGCTCGGCTTCGACGACGTGGTGAAGTCGACCGTGCACCTGGAGCACCTCAAGCGTGACTTCGCCGCCTACAACGAGGTGTACAAGTCGTATTTCACCCGCCCGTACCCGGTCCGCACGACGGTCGGCTCCGACCTGATGGACATCCTCGTCGAGATCGACTTCGTGGCCTACAAGCCGCGTTAGAGTCTGACCGACTTCATGGGAGGGCGGCGGCTTGGACAGCTCGCTATACGTCTACGTCGAGGACGTACGCGGGGAGGGCCTCGATGCGGTCCTCGACCGGATCACCGGGTACGGCGTGACGGGCGTGACCGTGGCCGCGGCCTACCACCGTGCCCGTGACGTCACCCCGCACGGCCGCTCCCGGGTGACGCTCCGCAGCGACGGCGCGCACTTCACGCCGCCCGCCGACCTGTTCGACGGCCTGCGGCTCGTCCCGCCCGTCCAGAACGGCGCGGAGGACGAGCCGCTGGCCGCCCTGCGCCGGGCCACCGCCGAACGCGGGCTCGCGCTGCACGGCTGGACCGTCTTCCTGCAGAACACCACCCTCGGCCTGGCCGACCCCGACGTGACCGTGCGCAACTGCTTCGGCGACCGCGGCTCGCCCGCCGACCTGTGTCCCTCCCACCCCGACGTGCGCCTGTACGCGGTCGCGCTGGGCCGGGCGGTGGCCAGGCAGGGCGTCGACAGCGTGGTGGCCGAGGCGCTGCACTTCGGCACGTTCGGCCACGGCTACCACCACGAGCGCAGCTTCGTCCCGCTCGGGCCGATGGACGCCTTCCTGCTCGGCCTGTGCTTCTGCGGCTTCTGCATGCGCCGCGCCGCCGACCTGGGCGTCAACGCCGAGGTGGCGCGCGAGGAGTGTTCCAGGATCGTGGGCGCGGTGCTCGACGGCGACCCTCCCGCCCAGGGCGAGGTGACCCGCGCGGCCCTGACCGCGTACGCCGGGCCCGAGGTGGTCGCCTACGCGCGGGCCCGCTCGGAGGTGGTGACCTCGCTGGTCTCCGAGGTCTCCACCGCCGTCACCGACGAGGGCTCGCGCCTCGTCTTCCTCGACGCCACCGGCGCCGTCAAGGGCTACACCGACGGCCTGCCCTCGCCGGGGCTCGCCGCGCACGACTCCTGGCAGCTCGGCGTCGACCTGGTCGCCCTCGGGGACCTGGTGCCCTCGCTGGGCGTGCTCGCCTACGCCCGCGACGCGGCCAGGGTCGCCGACGACGTGGTCGCCTACCGGCGCTCGACGGGCAAGGACAAGGAGCTGCGGGTCGTCCTGCGGCCGGGCCTTCCCGACACCGACTCGGCGGACCGCCTCGCCGCCAAGGTCCGCGCCGTGCGGGCCTCGGGCGCGGACGCGGTCGACTTCTACGCGTACGGGCTGATGCCCTACCCGATCCTGGACCGCATCCCGGGCGCCCTCTCCGCCTGACGCCGGCCCGGTCTCGCGGGACCGGTCAACGGCCGGACGGACCGGAACCGATCCGTGAGCCGAGGCCGACCAGCGGGCCCGGGTCGACCAGCGGGTTCGGGCCGATCAGCGAGTCCAGGGCGACCAGCGAGTCCGGGGCGACCAGCGGGTCCGGGCCGACCAGCGGGCCCGGGTCGACCAGCGAGTCCGGGGTGACCAGCAGGTCCGGGCCGATCAGCGGGCCTCGGTCTGCTGGCGGGGCGAGGTCGTCAGGGGGCGAGCGCGCCGTCCAGGACGGTGCTCACGGCGTGGGCGGCGAAGTCGTCGTCGAGGGGCAGGCCGCGGAAGACCGCGCGCAGCCAGACCGCTCCGGCGAGCAGGTCGACGATCAGCATGGGGTCGGCCGCCGCGGACAGCTCGCCACGCCGTCGCGCGCGCTCGAAGACGGCCTCCTCCCGCGCGAACCGGTCGGCGAAGAAGTGCCGGGCCGCCTCGGCCAGCTCGGGATGGTGGACGGCGGCGCCGAGGGCCGCCACCGCGACGTCCGCGGCGGGAGGGCGGGTGAGCAGGGTGGTCATCCCGCGGACCAGTGCCTCCAGATCCCCCCTGAGGCCGCCGGTGTCCGGCGGTTCCACCGCGAGCAGGTCGGCCTCCACCAGGGCGGCGGCCAGCAGTGCCGGCTTCGACGGCCACCACCGGTAGATCGTGGTCTTGTTGACGCCCGAGCGCTCGGCCACGCCCTCCACCGTCAGACCCTCGTAGCCCTTGGCGGCGAGCAGTTCGAGCGTCGCCTGGAAGATCTGCTGTTCCTTGCGCGGTGCCATGCGGGCAACTATAGCAACGCAACGGTGCGTTGTGTTTTAATCGAGGCAGTGCCCTGGCCGGAGTACCCCTCCAACCAGGACGACCCTCTGGAGGCGTGCTGTGCTCCCTGCGCTCCCTGCGCTCCCCGTCGTTCTCATCCACGGCATCCGGCTCAGCGCGACCATGTGGGACCCCGTCGTCTCCCACCTCTCCCATCTCGGCCGCCCGGTGACGGCCGTGGACCTGCCCGGCCACGGCACCCGCGCGGGCGAGCCGTTCACGATGGACGCGGCGGCCTCGGCGGTCGCGGACGCCGTCGACGCGCTGGGCGGCCGGGCTCTCGTGGCGGGGCTCTCCCTCGGCGGATACGTCGGCATCGCCGTCGCCGAGCGCTTCCCCGAGCGGGTGGCCGGGCTGATGGCCGTCGGATGCACCGCCCTCGGCTCGGCGGCCGGGCCCCACCGGTTCGCCGCCTCGCTCGCCGCGCGGAACCCTTCGCTCGCGAACCGGATCAGCGCCTACGGCCTCCGCCGCCTCCTGCCGGGTCCTGTCGGGGAGGCGATGGTGGCGGGAGGGCTCTTCTGCGAGGTGATGCCCCAGGTCGTCGACGCCGTCGCCGGTCACGACCAGCTCGCCGCGCTGGCCGCGTACCCGGGGCGCGTGTGGCTGGTCAACGGCACCCGGGACCCGTTCCGGGTGCACGAACGCGACTTCCTGCGCGCCTGCCGGAACGGGCGGCTGATCCTCGTTCCCCGCCGGGGGCACCTGGGCGTGATGGCGGCCCCGGGACCGCTGGCCAGGCTGGTGGGCGACCTGTGCGACCAGGCGGACCGCCTCCCGTACGCCCAGGCGGACCCGCGCGTCTAGAGGGGCCGCCGCCTCCCGTACGCCCAGGCGAACCCGAGCGTCTAGACGGGCCGCCGCTGCCCGTACGTCCGGGCGGAGCGGCCGGGTCAGGTGGAGCGGCCGGAGAGGGCGGTCGCGACGCCCAGGCCCAGGTAGACGATCCCGCTGGCCCGGCCGATCAGGGGGGCCCTGCTCCTCAGCCGCCCGCCGACGGCGCCCGCGGCCATGGCGTAGATCAGGTCGGAGAGCAGGCCCAGGAGCAGCAGGATTCCGCCCAGGACGGCGATCTGCAGCGGCACCGCGCCCGCCTCGGGCACCACGAACTGGGGCAGGAACGCGAGGAAGAAGAGGATCACCTTGGGGTTGAGCACGTTGACGACCACGCCCTCGAAGAAGATCGACCGGAGCGGCTGCGGCGGGGCCTCCCCGCTCGTGAACTCCTGCCTGCTCGTCAGCGCCCGGATGCCCAGATAGACCAGGTAGGCCACGCCGGCCCACTTGATCACGTTGAACAGGGTCGCCGACCGCGCGATCACGTACGACAGGCCGGCGGCCGCCGCGGCGATGTGCACCATCGTGCCCACCTCGACGCCGCACGCGCTCGCCACGCCGGCGGCGCGGCCCTGCGAGACGGCGCGGGTGATGATGTAGACGTGGTTCGGGCCCGGTACCAGGACCAGCGCCAGCGAGGCGAGCGAGAAGATCAGCAGTGTGGACGGGGAGATCATGCCCCCGAGCCTAGGGTCGTCCCGGTCCTCGTCGTCAGGACCATTGCGCGGGTCCTTTGGTGTACCAATCGGTCCGTGTTCGTTCCCTTCTGGGGTACCAATGGGGGCCTGCTGCTGGAATGTCGATTCCGTCGGTGCCCCGTGCGATACTCGCCGACGTGGGGTGGAGAAGCACGCGGAGCGTTCTGATCGGGCGATCGGCGGAGCTCGATCGCCTGGCCGCCGTGCTCGACACCGCGGCCACGGGGCAGGCGGGGGTGGCCCTCGTGGGGGGCGACGCGGGCATCGGGAAGACCCGCCTGATCACCGAGCTGGCCGAGCGGGCCGAGGCCGCCGGGTTCGCCGTGCTCGTCGGCCAGTGCGCCGAACTCGGCGACGCCCTTCCGTACCTCCCGCTCGCCGACGCCCTGCGCTCGGCGCGCGGGGAGCTGCGCGCGGCGCTCGACGCGCGGCCGGTCCTCGGCAGGCTGCTGCCCGGCGGCACCGACTCCGGCGGGGAGAGCGCGTCGGGCCTGACGCAGCAGCAGCTCTTCGGCTCGGTGCTCGGCTTCCTGTCCACGCGGCCCGTGCTGCTGGTCCTCGAGGATCTGCACTGGGCCGACCAGTCCACCCGCGACCTGCTGATCTTCCTCAGCCGGATGCTGCAGACCGAGCGCGTCTGCCTCGTCGGCACCTACCGCACCGACGACCTCCACCGCCGCCACCCGCTGCGCCGGGTCCTCGCCGAGCTCAAGCGTCTCCCCTCGGTGACGCCGGTGGAGCTGGAGCCTCTCGACCGTCACGAGATGACCGACTACCTGGCCACGCTCGGCGGCACCGACGCCGGTGTGATGCGGAAGGTCGTCGACCGGGCCGAGGGCAATCCCTTCTACGCCCAGGAGCTGCTGGACGCCGCCTCCGAGGGCTCCTCGATCCCCGACGGCCTGGCCGGCCTGCTGCTCTCCCGGGCGGAGCTGCTCTCCGACCACGCACAGCGGGTGCTCGGCGGCGCGGCCGTCGCGGGCCGCCGGGCCGACCACGACCTGCTCCAGCAGGCCTCCGGCCTCGACGACCTGGCCTTCGAGGAGGGCATGCGGGAGATCGTCTCGCGCGGCCTGCTCCGCCCCGACGGGGAGTACGGCTACGCCTTCCGGCACGCGCTTCTCCAGGAGGTCGTCTACAACGACCTGCTGCCCGGCGAGCGGACCAGGATGCACGCCGAGTTCGCCCGCCTGCTGACCGCCCGGGGAGGGGCGGCGGCCGAGCTCGCCCACCACTACCTGGCGGGTCACGACCTGCCCGGGGCGCTGGCCGCGTCCGTGGAGGCCGGGCGCAGGGCCGAGCGGCTGGGGGCTCCCGCCGAGGCGCACCGCCACTTCGACCGGGCGCTCGGGCTCTGGGACCGCGTCCCGGACGCCGAGCGGCTGGCCGGGATCGACCACGTCGGCCTCGCCGCGCGCAGCGCCGCCGCGGCGGCCGACAGCGGTGACAACCACCGGGCGATCTCCCAGCTCCGGCGCCTCCCGCCGTCCGCCGAGATCAACGAGCGGCTGTCGTACTACCTCATCGACACCGAGGACGCCGAGGGCGCGATCGCCACCGCGTACGCGGCCGTCGAGGCGGCGCCGGAGGGGCCCGTGCGCGCCCGCGCGCTCGCGACCTACGCCCGCTCGCTCTACTGGACCGAACGGCACGACGAGGTCGAGGCGATGGCCCGCCGCGCCCTGGAGACGGCCCGCGCGAGCGACGCCGCAGACGCGGAGACCAGCGCGCTGATCACCCTCGCCGCCCTCGCGGCGCTCGCCGACGACATTCCCCGGGCCAAGGACCTGCTCGCCTGCGCGAGCGCCGAGAGCTCGGGCAACCTCGCCATCGACCTGCGGGCCATCTACACCTACGCCCGGGTCCAGTACGAGAGCGGCGACCTCGCGGAGGCGGCCGTCACCACCGACCGGGGGCTGCGGCTCGCGAGCGAGAGCGGGCTCAACTGGAGCACCTTCGGCACCGACCTGCGCTTCCTGCGCCTCATGATCCACTACGTCGCGGGGGAGTGGGACCTGGCGGAGAAGGTCGCCTCCGGGTTCGCCGTCCGCGTCGGCACCCCGCAGGAGGCGCTCCTGTCGTCCTTCGCGCTCTTCGTCGAGGTGGCCAGGGGCCTGCCCGTGGTCGAGGACCGCCTGTCCTGGCTGAAGTCCTTCTGGCACGACGACGTCACGGTCATCGCCATGAGCCGTGGCCTGGCCGCCGAGCACGCCCTGTGGCGCGGCGACCCCGAGACCGCGCTCGAACACGCCCGCGCCGGGCTCGACGCCCTGCTTCCCAACGACCCCGCCGTGATCCGGCTCAGCGGCACCGCCCTGTGGGCGCTGACGGACCTGGGACGCCCCGGCGAGGCCGACGCGTTCCTGGAGCGGGCCAGGGTGCCCGCCGCCGTCGGCCCCGGTTCCGTCCGGCGCGGCCCGCTCGGCCCCGAGGGGCTGGCCTGGCTGGCCAGGGCGGAGGCCGAACGGCACCGCGCGCACGGCCGCTTCGACGTCGCGGCGTGGCGCGCGGTGGTCGAAGCCTTCGACTTCGGGTTCGTCTACGAGGTCGCGCGCTCGCGGTGGCGGCTGGCCGAGGCGCTGCTCGTCGAGGGCGACCGCGCCGCGGCCCTGGAGGAGTGGAAGCTCGCCGTCGAGGCCGCCGAGTCACTGAGGGCCCAGCCGCTCGGCGAGGCCCTGGCGGAGCTGGGACGCAGGGCGCGCTTCACCTCCGCGCCGCCGACCGTGCTCACGGCCCGCGAGCGGGAGGTGCTCGCCCTGGTGGCCGAGGGCCTGCCCAACCGCGAGATCGGCGAGCGGCTGTTCATCGCGCAGAAGACGGTGAGCGTGCACGTCTCCAACATCCTGGGCAAGCTGGGCGTCTCCTCCCGCACCCAGGCCGCCGCCGTGGCCCACCGCGACGGCCTGCTCTGACCACCACATCCCGTCGTGTCCGGGAGGGCGGGCCGTCCGCCGCTCATCGGCCCGGGGTGCCGGTTCGCCATGCGTACCAGCCACGGCACAGCACATAGGCCACCGCGGTCGTCACCGTCACGGCGAGGTCGATGAGGGCCGTCTGCGGCGCGTCGGGCATGTTCCACATCGCGAAGGAGTAGACGGTGATCGCGCCCTTCTGTAAGAGCAGGAGCTCCCACAGGCCCCATTGCCGGCGCGGTGCGACGGCGAGGATGGCCCACAGTCCCGCGAAGACGATGTAGGCGAACGTCCGCCACGCCTCGGTGATGACGCGATCGTCGGCCACGCTGGTCATGATCATAACTCCGCCCGCGAACGCGACGAGGGTCGCGACCGCGTCGAGGGCCATCAGCGCGCGCCCGATCCGATCCGCCCAGGGGGCCGGGGACTCGACGGTGGTGGAGATGTCGGCTCCAACGGTCATGAGAACTCCTTGTATCGAGAGGGGTGTCACGGGCACACCGCGACCACACGACATGCGGGCTCGACCGGCTGCCGGGGAGGCGCCGTCCGGCGGCGCCGAGGCCGCCGGACGGCTTGACCGCGTTCCGCGATCACCGGCCGTGTCGCCGTCGCGGACCGAGCCTCACCGCCGATGGCGAGCCCATTCGCGACGACCAGTAATTTTTGTTACGAGCATTAACTGTAGCGTCTGCTCGTATTGACCGCAACGGGGTTACACTCTGGACGTGTCCGTGAACGCCAACACCCAAGGCCCGACCCGCCGCGAACGGCTCCGCCGGCAGACCATCGACGAGATCAAGCAGCGCGCCTTCGAACTCCTCGACACCGGCGGGACGAACGACGTGTCGATCGCGTCGGTCGGCAAGGCCATGGGCATGAGCCCGCCGGCGCTCTACCGCTACTTCCCCTCGCGCGAAGCGCTGCTGGAAGCGCTCGTCGTCGACGCCTACGCCGACCTCGGATCCACCGTCGCGTCGGCCGCGCGGAGCGGGGCGGAACAGGACGCCCGATCCAGGATCGCCCTCATCGCCGAGGCCTGGCGGCGCTGGGCGCTGGCCCTTCCGCGCCGATACGCGATGCTCTTCTCCGACCGCTCGCCCGCCGCGCGGGATTCCCCCGAGGGGATCGCCGCGGTCAACCAGGGCATGCTCCCGCTGATCATCGCCCTGCAGGAGATCGCACCGCCGTCCCCCGCCGACGGCACCCCGCTCGACGAGTCGTTGCTGCGATGGGGACAGGCGATCGGCGCACCCCCGGACGTCACCCCGTTGGCGCTCCGGCTCGGGGTGCTCTGCTGGTCACGCGTCCACGGACTCGTCTCGCTCGAGATCGCCGGCGCCTTCGACAGCATGGGCATGGACGCCGGTCTCCTGCTGGCCGAGGAGGTCGAGGCCGTGGTCAGCACGGCGGGCGGCCGGAGTTCCGGCGGGGGAGGATGACGGCCGTGGAAGGCGCAGGATTTTTCGCGTGGCGGTCGTGGCGGTCGTAGCGGTTGTCGCGGACCATGTGGGCGCCGAGGCCGTCAGGGATCTCTTGCCCGGTTCGATCAGGAACGCCGTGAACCCCTGGCCACGATGGAGGCGGTGCGGAGAGCCGATGACAGGCCCGCGTACGGACAGGATTCCCGGCGCGGGAGACCGGTCGTGATCGGCTTCGCGGGTCAGGCGTTGCCCTGATCGGCTTCTTGGGGCCGCCCCGAACGGCTCCGCGAGGTCACGTTCCGCGCTGATCGCCGTGTGCGGTCGAGGTCACGTTTTACGCTGGCCGCTGCGCGCGCTCAGGGCCAGCTCGCGGACGACCTGGATCAGCTCCGCGGGATCGAAGGGTTTCGTGAGGTAGGCGTCGACCCCGATTCCGAGGCCCCGCCGCTTGTCGTCCTCCTGTGCCCGCGCGGTGATCAGGACCACCTTGATATGGCGGGTCCCCTCGTCGTTGCGCAGCCTGGTGGCGGTCATCCAGCCGTCCAGTCTGGGCATCATGACGTCCAGCGTGATGACATCGGGCATCACGTCCAGCACCCGGTCCAGGCAATCCTGCCCGTCGGAGGCCGTGTCGACCTGAAACCCCTCCAGGGTCAGGTTGACCGCGATGAGCTGCCGGATGACGTCGTCGTCATCCACTACCAACACCCTGCCCAGAACCTCTCCCACGGCGTGAGGCTAACTCCTCTCTCCCGCCCCCGCGCGGGTTTCCGAAGATGTGTACGCACGGTCATCCACAGGCGACAGATGTTTCTCGCTTTTCCACGAGAATTCCGGCCCCTGCCCGTCCCAGGGGGCGGGTCCGCCGAGCCCGGAGTTCTCGTGGAAAGCGAAGGGGGTTCGTACATCGGCCGCGCCGGTCATGCACGCCGGTCGCGGTGGCCGGGGGCGGCCGGTTCCCGATGATCATCGGCCTTCCTCTCCGGTGAGCCCGGCCAGCAGGTCGAACCCGTGGCGGTCCACCGAGACCGAGGTCGCGGACATGACGACCACCCCGGTGCCCGCCGCGCGGTCGACCCCGAGCCACGTACGGAACCCGCCGGTGCCGCCGTTGTGCCAGGTGACGGAACGCCTCTTCACCTCGACGGTGATCCACGCGGCGCCGACGCGCACCGCAGGCCCGGAGAGGTTCGCCACGGGGTCGAGGGCCGTGACACCGGGGGCGGTGCCGTCGAGCAGGGCTGAGGTCAGGCGCGCCATGTCCTCGATCGACGCCCGGATGCCGCCCGCCGGTCCGAGCGCCTCGCCCGTCCAGGGCTGCCGTACCCGTCCCGACCTGCTCCTGCCGATGACCGCGCCGGGCAGCAGCTCGTCCGGGTCCGAAGGCGTGTAGAACACGCCGAGCCCCAAGGGCTCGGCGACCCGCTTGTGGACGAGATCGCGATAGCTCGTCCCGGCCGCGCGCGCGATCGCGTGGCCGAGCAGCTCGAACCCGAAGTTGGAGTATCGAGCCCGCGGTTTTCCGACCCTCACCCCCTGTGCCTGGGCGAGGAGCTGTTCGAGGTCCTCCCCGTAGGGATTCGTCCCGTGCCGCCACAGCGCGAGGGTCCGCCGCCACGGTGCCGCCGACCTGGGCAGGCTCGGCAGCCCTGAACGGTGCGTGCTGAGCGACGCCAGCGTCACCCCCGCCACCGGTGTCCCGTCGAGCCGCAGGAACTCGCCGAGGGTCGACGTCGTACGGATCTCTCCGCGCGCGAGCGCGTCGGCGTAGAGGAGGCCCGTGACCCCCTTCGAGATCGAGCCGATCTCGAAATCCGCGCTCAGGGGCGCGCCCACGCTCGCCACCGTCATCCCTTGGGGCGAGACCGTCGCGACCGTGATCACAGGGTGCCGGTCACCCACGAGCTCACGAAGCCGCGCCGCGAGTTCTCCGTCACCGTACGAGGCCGCTGATCGCCTGTCGTCCATGCGTCAACCATAGTTGACGCACATCCTGGCGGCAATGTGGCGCGGTTCCCCCGCTGGATGTGGATACTCGCGGTTTTCCACAGGGAGATGTCATTCGGCGGGGTTATTCACAGAACTCCGTTCGGCTTGTTGGTGATCATCTCCCTCCGCCGATCCTGGGGCCTCGATCCTTCATCGAGCCCAAGGAGGGCTTGCGTGATCACGGCACTCGTCACCGTCACCATCCTCTCGGCGGCCCTCGCGGGAAGCTCCCCGTTCCCCGCGCCCCGCCTCTCCCAGGAAGCCTGCGACGCCTGGGGTCGCCTCCTCTCCCTCTCCCCGGCCACTCCACCGGACGGCACCCCTCACTGGCTGCCGGAGGAGATCCGCGCCGCCCTCGCCGCGGCCTGCGAGCCATGGTCTCCGCTCTCTCCGGGCGCGGGCGGCGGCCGATCGACGTCCTCGCGAGGCTTCCCGATCTCGCCCTCGGCCCCGATCGACGAACGGCCGTCCGGGCCCTCGGAAGCGGCCGATGAGTGGGCGTTCGACTCTTCCGATCCAGAAGCGGGCGGGCCGGTGGAGCCATCGGACGTCTCGGATGTGTGGGTCGGCTCGTCATCCTCGGCGGAGCAGGAAGATTCGCGGCCCTCCTCCCGGCCGGAACCCTCGCGGGCGGGTGCCAGGCGGTCGCAGAGCCCCTATGGAGGGCGCAAAGCGCCCTCCGGCCGAGGGGCGGCATCCTCTCGGGGAAAGGCCCTTTCCGGCGGGCGGGCGGCGCCTTCGCGAGGAAAGGCGGTGTCCTCACGCGGAAGAGCTCTGGCTCTGCGGGGTCGGATCGCGGTTGTCACGGCACTACGCCAGGTCGGCAGGCCATACGTGTGGGGCGGCGGTTCGAGCACGGGCCCGACCGGCGGGGGCTTCGACTGCTCGGGGCTCGCCCTGCACGCCTGGGCCAAGGCCGGGGCCAGGCTCACCCACTACACCGGCGCCCAGTTCAGGCAGGGCCGCCGGGTGCCCTTCCCCCGGCTCCGTCCGGGAGACCTGGTCTTCTTCGGCGGGGGCGGCGGAGACCCCACCCACGTGGGCGTCTACGTCAAAGACGGTGTCATGGTCCACGCCCCCAAGAGCGGCGACGTCGTCAGGACGGCCGACTTCGCCGCCTCGCCCTACTACCTCTCCCGCTACCGAGGCGCCGTCCGCCCCACCCCGCGCTGACTCACCCTGTTCCACCGGCCCGCCCTCGTCCACCGGCCCGCCCCCGTCCGGCGGCGCGGGCCCGTGCCGCCCCGTCGGCACCCGGTTGCCCCGATGACCTCTCACCTTCGGCTTTCCCGTCGCCCGCGACCCGCTCCAGAGATCACTCACTTCCCTAACCGAGTGTCGGTTCCCCCCAGGATGCTGGTAATGTAATCACGCGTTGGCCCCCTTAGCTCAGGGGATAGAGCACCGGCCTCCGGAGCCGGGAGCGCAAGTTCGAATCTTGCAGGGGGCACCAACCGAAGGCCAGTTCAGACATCGTCTGAGCTGGCCTTTCGCTTGCCATGGCGGTGATCCGGCCTTGCCGCTCCGCGACGGGCGAAGATGCCGGACGACGAACGCCACGGGGCAGCCGTGGGACATGATCGCCCCGCTCGGCTCAAGCCGGACGTCCGAGGCAGGGTTGGGTCATCTGGTGCTCTGTTGCCTATGGCCGGTTCGCGCCGGCATCATCTTGAACATGATCGAAAGAATCGAGTCCTCCGTCCGCCGGTGAGCGTGACGACCGAGCCCGGACCGCTCGGACCCCAGACCCCTCTGTTCGACCACGCGCTACGCCTGCATCGGCAGGACCCGGACTCGCCCCTGCCGGGGAACGAGGAGCCGTACCCCGACAGGGAACGGATACCGCCGCTGCGCCCATCGGCTGCGGACCGGATCTCATGGGATCGTCACGGCCCTGGGCGGCGGTTATTCTGATCTTGGCGGTCGTCCGGGCACCTGGCGTGGCGCTCGATCGGAAATCTCGCCCGTTCCGGCGGAACGGAGCCGTGCCGCAGTCGTTTCTGTACAAGACGGCCGCGGTGGCCGCTTCCTAGCATGCATGGGCGTGAGCGATCTGCCGCGGTGTGCCGGCATGGCGCCGCGGCCCACTCAACGATCTGTACGGCGACCTCGTCGCCTGACCATGGGGAGAACAAGTACATGCGTGATCTGGTCTATACGGGGTTCGTCTCGCTCGACGGCGTCCTGGACTCTCCGGGCGGTGGACCGGACGAGGGGCACCGCAGCGGCGGCTGGGTGGTCGAGGACATCGAGTTCCTGCCCGAGGCCTTCTCGCTCAAGGGCGAGGAGCTTGAGGACACGACGGCGCTGATGTTCGGCCGCCGGAGTTACGAGGTGTTCGCGCCGGTCTGGCGTGACTCGGAAGACCACGCCGCCTACAAGGAACTGCCCAAGTACGTGGTCTCGACCACGCTGTCCGACGACGCCCTCGTCGAGGGGTGGGGCCGGACGACGATCCTGCGCTCGGTCGATGACATCGTCCAGCTCAAGAAGAGCGAGGGCGGTGCGATCTTCATCCACGGGAGTGCGGAGCTCGCCCGGCGCCTGTCGGACGCGGGCCTGATCGACCGGTACAACCTGCTCGTCTTCCCCGTGCTGCTCGGAGCGGGCAAGAGCCTGTTCAGCAAGGAGGACAGGGCCAAGCAGACGCTGACCCTCCGGGAGTCCGCGGCCTACCCGAACGGCATCGTGAAGCTGATCTACGACGTCGTCAGCTGATCCAGGCTCAGGGCGATCACACCGCCGGTGCCCTCGCGGAGTTGTCGCGCCGTACGGCCGACGTAGCGGCGCAGCGCGCGGGCCAGGTGCGGCTCGTCGAAGTAGTCGAGCCCGGAGACGACATCGGCGATCGGGGCGCCGGTGGCCAGGAGGGTCGAGGCTTCGCGTGCGCGTTCGATCTGCCGTACGGCGCCCTGGGTGAGGCCGGTCGCCGCACGGAACCGGCGTTCGACGGTGCGTTCCGAGACCGCTGGGCGATGACCTCGGCGTACCTCGGTGACGAGCGGGTCGCGGATCACGACTCCGGAGCGGACAAGACGGTCGACCAGGGCCTCGGCGTCGTCGGGGCCGGGCGTCTCCCAGCGGACGCCGTCCAGCCGGAAGGTGCCGCGCGTGGTGTCGGGGAGATCGGCGCCCCCGTCGACCAGGATTGGCGTGGGCACGGCCCGGAGCGACGTGCCCACGGCGAACTCGATACCGACGAAGGTCGCGTCCTCCGGCACCGGTGCGGTGCCGGTCCTGGTCTCGGGGCCGGAAACGCTCGCGTACGCCGTGCCCTCACGCTGCCAGAACACCAGACCCCAGCACGCCGTCGCGACGGAGGTCATCTCCGTGACCTGCTCGCTCGCGGAGGTCCACACGGTGTCGATCCACGACGAGTCGGACGCGCGTGTCTCGAACCGCAATGGCACGCAAGAAGGATACGCGCTGCACCCTCCCTTTCCATCCCGTTTTCGACCGTCGTGTGTCGACACTCGCCAGGTCGGGCAGATGGATGCCGGACCGCCGGAACCGTGCCGGAGGCCGGTTCGTTACAGGGAGACCGGGCGTCCGGCCGGTCGGGCAGAGCGTGACGACAGGCGGGCGGGGGCTCGGCAGGACGACGGTGGTGTGGTCATCGCCGCGGTGAGGGTGACTTTTCGCCGTCCCGAGGCGGCGAAACGATCGTTCGGGGTTCCCGTTCCGGAAGGGGTGCTTGATGCGTGCCACCACTGACGCCGACGTGCGGCGGGTGTTCGACCGGATGGCGGACCGCTACGACGACCAGATGCGGGTCTGGGAGCGGCGCCTGTTTCCGGGGAGCCGGGAGTGGGCCGTCGGGCAGGCGCGCGGCCGCACCGTGGAGATCGCGGTCGGCACCGGGCTCAACCTGCCGCTGTACGGCGCCGACGTCGAGGTGACCGGGATCGAGCTGTCCGAGCGCATGCTGGATCTGGCGCGGAGGCGGGTGGCGCGGGAAGGGCTCGGCGGGCGGGTGGAGCTGCGGCAGGGCGATGTGCAGCGCCTGGAGCTGCCCGACGGCGTCGCCGACACCGTGCTGTCCACGTTCACGATGTGCACCATCCCGGACCCGGCGGCCGCGGCGCGCGAGGCCTACCGCGTGCTCAAGCCGGGGGGACGGTTCGTGCTGGCCGAGCACGGGCCGTCGAGCAATCCGATCATCCGGGCGGGGATGCGGCTGGTGGAACCGGCGTTCGTACGGTTCGAGGCCGACTACCTCACCCGCGACCCCCGGCCGTTCCTGGAGCAGGCCGGTTTCCGGATCGAGTCGGTGTCCCGGATGACACGCGGTGTCAGCTTCCGGGTGCTGGCCGTCCGGCCGTGACGGAAGGCTTCTGAGCAGGACGCCTCCGGTCAGGAGCGGCGGGCCTGGAAATGTGGATCGGTACTGGACGGCGGGAGGCGGCGCCGTCCAGCGTCCCCTCGCGTCCTTTGCGCCCTTTGTGCTCTGCGCGCCCTTCATGTCCCTGTGCCCCCTGTATCCCCTGTGCCCTCGTTGTCCTTCTTGCTCTTCGCGGGGTGAGTCGCTCGCGTCCTGCCGGGGTGCTGGGTGGGTTGTTTCGGGCGGTGATGGCCATGTGACCGATTTTTAATGATTGAAACGGTTGCTTTTCACGCACAAGCGCGCAATTCTGTGACGAAACGAGAGGAGAGACGAACCTCGCGTGCTGACATGAGTCCTACGGTTATGGGCCTTGTCACTCCGGCGCCCGTGGCGAGGGCGCTGGCGGAGAGTGCGGAACAGTGCGCAGGCCATCACGAATCCGAACTCCGTCATGAGGAGTCACATGCGCCTCCGAGTAACCGTCTCCCCGGTCTCCCCGGGTTCTTCCGCCGCTCCATGTCTTCCGGCCGTCCCCCTCTCCGCTCCCGCGACCGCCTTCGTCCCCGCTCAGGCCTGGGACCAGGGCCATTTGCTCGCTTCCGACGCCCCGAGGCGGAGGCTCGACCCGGAGACCCGTCGTGTCGCCCGCCGCGGTGCATGAGTTCGACCTGCTGGTCGTCGGCGACGCCAACCCGGACGTGGTGCTCTCCGGGGCGCCGCGCGGGCTCGCGTACGGGCAGCGGGAGGAACTGGTGGCGGGCGGCGGGTTCGTACTTCCTGCAGCCCGCCCTGGCGAAAGGCTGGTGCACGTCGGTGCGCCGCCCGCCGACCCGGTCGACACGGTGGGCGCCGGTGACAGTTCCAACGTGGGCTTCCTCGCCGCCAGGCTGCGCGGCCTGACCCTGCGGGCGAGCATGCGCGTGGCCGCGGCCTGCGGCTCCCTATCCACTCGTGCGGCGGGCGGTACGGCCGCCCAGCCCCTCTGGGACGAGGTTCATCTCCCATGAAGATCGCATTCCTCGGCGCGGGCAGCGTCGTGTTCACCCAGGGCCTGCTGGCCGACCTGTTCGCCTTCCCCGACCTGGACGGCCTGGAGATCGCCCTGCACGACATCGACCCCGAACGGCTCGACACCGCCGAGACGGCCGCCCGGTTCATCGCGGGGACGGGGACGAGACCGGGCGGGAGGACGGCGAAGATCTCCGCGCACCTGGAGCGGCGGCGCGCCCTGGAGGGCGCCGACTTCGTCATCAACATCATCCAGGTCGGCATGATCGACGCGACCCGGATCGACTTCGAGATCCCCGCCCGCTACGGCCTGCGCCAGACGATCGCCGACACGATCGGGGTCGGCGGGATCTTCCGGGCGCTGCGCACGTTCCCGGTGCTGGAGGGCATCGGCCGGGACATCGCCGAGGTGTGCCCGGACGCCTGGCTGCTCAACTACACCAACCCGATGGCCATGAACGTCTGGTACCTGGCCGCCGCCACGCCGGTCCGCAACGTCGTGGGCCTGTGCCACTCGGTCTTCTGGACCGCGCACGACCTGGCCGGGCTGGTCGGCGTGCCGTTCGAGAAGGTGAACTACCTCGCGGCCGGGGTCAACCACCAGGCGTGGATGTTGCGCTTCGAGTCCGGGGGCGAGGACCTCTACCCCAGGCTCGACGAGGCCGTCGCCCGTGACCCGGGGCTGCTGCGCCGGGTGCGCGTGGACATGTACCGGCGGCTCGGCTACTACCCGACCGAGACCAGCGAGCACTCCTCCGAGTACGTGCCGTGGTACCTGCGCGACCCGGCCGAGGTGGAGCGGCTGCGCGTCCCGGTGGGCGCCTACCTCGGCATCAGCGAGGAGAACGTGCGCCGCTACGAGGCGACCAGGGACGCCCTGCGGGCGGGCAGGTCCCTGGAGGTCGAGGCCACCATGGAGTACGCCCCGCAGATCGTGCACAGCATGGCGACGGGGACGCCCCGGGTGATCCACGGCAACGTGGTGAACAAGGGGCTGATCTCCAACCTGCCGGACGGCTGCGTCGTCGAGGTGCCGTGCCTGGTCGACGCGCTCGGCGTGCGGCCCACCGCGGTGGGCGAGCTTCCCGCGCAGTGCGCCGCGCTCAACCGCTCGTACGTCAACGTCAACGATCTCACCGTGCGGGCCGCGGTGGAGGGTCGCCCCGAGCACGTCCGGCACGCGGTGATGGCCGACCCCAACGCCGCCGCCTCCCTGACCGTCGAGCAGATCTGGGAGCTCTGCGACGACCTGGTCCGCGCCCACGGCGACCTGCTCCCCGAACCCCTCAGGAGTGTGTGTTGACATCTTCCCTGCGGTTAGAACCGGGTGTTCCATCCCTCACGGGTTGGGTTTCCTGCTCCACGGGGCCGTGCCTCCAGCGGCGCTTCATCGCCACCATGTCGTTCAGCGGCCTCAAGGGGTGACCGTCCGTCTCGGTGGCCGTTTCGGTGGTCCCCGAGGCGGCCACCCCGGGGACCTCCGGGTGCCCCCGGAGGTCCTCAGGCCTGGATGACCTCGATCCCGGCGTCCGTGAAGCGGCGGACCGTGACGGCGGGGGCGTCGCCGTCGGTGACGAGGACGTCGATGTCGTCGCAGGGGCAGATCCTGGCGAACGCCCGCATGCCGAGCTTGGAGGAGTCGGCCACGACGACCACCCGGTGGGCGCGGGAGGCCATCAGCCGGTTGATCCCGGCCTCGCCCTCGTGGTGGGCGAAGGCGCCCCGCTCGGGGTCGAGCGCGTCCACGCCGAGGATCGCGACGTCGAGCGAGACCTCTCGCAGCACGCCGTCGGCGAGCGGCCCGATCAGCTCGTACGACGCGGGCATGGCGACGCCCCCGATGACCACCAGCTTGACGTGCCGGCGCACGACGAGCTCGTTGGCGATGTTGAGCGCGTTGGTGACCAGGGTGAGGCTCGGCTCGCCGCCCTGGCGGTGCAGGTCGGCGCTCGTCGCCAGGGAACGGGCGACCTCGGTGGTCGTGGTGCCGCCGTTCAGCCCGACGACCGCGCCCGCCGACACCAGCGCCGCCGCGGCCGTGGCGATCCGGTGCTTCTCCGGCGCGTGCCGCGCCGCCTTGTACTGCAGCGGCAGGTCGTAGGAGATCGCGTTGACGACGGCGCCGCCTCGGGTCCTGGTCAGCATCTGCTGGCGGTCGAGATGGTCGAGGTCGCGGCGGATGGTGGCCGCCGACACCCCCAGCTCACCGGCCACGGCGTCCACCTCGACCTTGCCGTCCCTCGCCAGGATTGCGAGCAGCGCGTTCCACCGGTCGTGGCTCGTCATGAGCTTCCTCCTCGCCGTTTCCGCGCGTCCCCGCGCGTTCCCGGCCGTTCGTGGTCGTCCCGGGCCGTCGTCCGGCGAGCCCCCGGCCGCCCGGCGAGGTCCCTGCCGTCTCCGGCCGTTCTCGCCGGCCCCGCCCGTTTCCGCCGTCCCGCCCGTTCCTGCCTGTGCCGCTCCGCGAAGCGTATCGAGCATTGAAACAATTACTATTGCTCATACATGCTCAAATATGGCATGTTGCAAGCATAAATAAGCATCCATGAGGAGGCGCACGTGACGTACGTCCTGCGGGAGATCGCCAGCCAGCCCGCGTGCTGGCGTCAGGCGCTGGATCTCGGTGCGGCGAACCCGGCGGGCCTGCCGGAGGCGGGTGAGCGCGTCGCCGTGATCGGCTGTGGCACCTCGCTCTACATGGCACAGGCCTACGCGGTCCTGCGCGAGCGGTCGGGGCAGGGGGAGACCGACGCCTTCCCCGCCTCCGAGCTGCCCGCGCGCCGCTACGACCGGCTGGTGGCGATCACCAGGTCCGGGACCACGACGGAGGTGCTGCACGCCCTCGAAGCGGCCGGCGACGTCCCGACGGTCGCCGTCACCGCCGACCCCGCGACCCCGGTGACCGGCCTGGCCGGGACGGTGATCGCGCTGGAGTTCGCCGACGAGCGCTCGGTGGTGCAGACCCGCTTCGCCACCAGCGGTCTCGCCCTGCTCCGCGCGCACCTCGGGGAGGCCCCCGCCGACCTCGCGGCCCAGGCCGAGACCGCGCTCGCCACGCCGCTCCCCGAGGGGGCGCTCTCGCGGCGGCAGTTCACCTTCCTCGGCAGCGGCTGGACCAACGGCCTGGCCCAGGAGGCGGCCCTGAAGCTCAGGGAGGCCGCGCTGGCCTGGTCGGAGGCGTACCCCGCGATGGAGTACCGGCACGGACCGATCAGCATCGCCGACGAGAACAGCCTGGTGTGGTTCTTCGGCGGCGAGGAGGACCTGCTCGACGACGTCGCCCGCACCGGGGCCCTGACCACGGCCACCGCCCTCGACCCGCTGGCCGACCTGATCCGGGCCCAGCGGCTCGCGGTGGAGCTGGCCCGCTCACGTGGCCTCGACCCGGACACCCCGCGCAACCTGACCCGCTCGGTGATCCTCCAGTAGTCATGGGCGAGATCGTCACCGTCACCCTCAACGCCGCGCTGGACGTCACCTACGAGGTGGAGGCGCTGGTGCCGAACGCCACGCACCGCGTCACCGCCGTCCACCACCGCGCCGGGGGCAAGGGCGTCAACGTCGCCCGCGTCCTCGCCACCCTCGGCGCCGGGGTCGTCGCCACCGGGCTGGCGGGCGGGAGCACCGGCGCGCGGATCACCGCGGACCTCGCGGCGGAGGGCGTCCCGGCCCGCTTCGCGCCGGTGGCGGGCGACTCCCGCCGGACCGTGACGGTGGTCGCGGACGGTGATGCCACGATCTTCAACGAGCCGGGACCTGCCGTCACCCCGGGGGAGTGGCGGGAGTTCCGCGCCCTGTTCCTGGAGCTGTGCCGGGACGCCCGGGTCGTCGTGCTGTCGGGCAGCCTGCCGCCCGGAGTCGCCCCCGGCGCGTACGCCGAGCTGGTGACGGGCGCCCGCGCTCTCGGCGCGCGCGTGCTGCTGGACACCGACGGCGAGGCCCTCGGGCTCGGGGTGGCCGCGGGCCCCGACGTCGTCAAGCCGAACGCCGCCGAACTCGAACGGGTCGCCGGCCCCGGCCCCGCGGAGGAGACCGCGTCGCGGCTGCTCGGCGCGGGTGCGGGCGCGGTGGTCGTCTCCCGGGGAGCGGACGGCCTGCTCGCCGTCACCCCCGGCGGCAGCTGGTCCGCCCGCCCGTCCCGGCGGCTGCCGGGCAACCCCACCGGCGCCGGGGACGCCGCCGCGGCCGCGCTCGCCAGGGCGCTGCTCGACCCCGGCCCGGTCGACTGGCCCGCCGTCCTCGCCGACGCGGTCGCGCTGTCGGCCGCCGCCGTGCTGTCCCCGGTCGCCGGAACCGTCGACCTCGCCGCCTACCGCGCCCTGTCCCAGGAGACGTAATGCCACTCGCCACGACAGCCTCGATCGTCGCCTCCGCCGACGGCGGGGCGTGCGCCTTCAACATCATCACCCTGGAGCACGCCGAGGCCGTCGTGGTCGCCGCCGGGCGGGAGGGGCTTCCGGTGATCCTCCAGATCAGCGAGAACGCCGTACGGTTCCGCCTCGGCCGCCCGCACCCCCTCGCCGCCGCCGCGCGCGCCCTCGCGGAGGCCGCCCCGGTGCCCGTGGCCCTCCACCTCGACCACGTCACCGAGGACGCGCTCCTGCACGAGGCCGCCGAGGCGGGGTTCGGCTCGGTCATGTACGACGCGTCGCGGGACCCGTACGAGACCAACCTCGCCAGGACGGAGGCCGCCGCGCGCTGGGCGCACGAGAACGGCCTGTGGCTGGAGGCGGAGCTGGGCGAGGTGGGCGGGAAGGACGGGGCGCACGCGCCCGGCGCGCGTACCGACCCCGCCGAGGCCGCCGCGTTCGTCGCCGCGACCGGGGTCGACGGCCTCGCGGTGGCGGTGGGCAGCTCCCACGCCATGACCTCGCGCAGCGCCAGGCTCGACCACGACCTGATCGCGGAGCTGCGCGCGGCGTTGCCGGCCTCCGTCCCGCTGGTCCTGCACGGCTCCTCGGGAGTGCCCGACGACGAGCTCCGCCGGGCCGTCGCCGCCGGGATCAAGAAGATCAACATCGGGACCGCGCTGAACGTCGCGTTCACCGGGGCGCTCCACGACTCTTTTGCGGACGGGTCCACCGGCGCCGACCCCAGGTCCCGGCTGAAGGCCGCGCGGGAGGCCATGGCCGCCGAGACCGCCCACCTGCTCCGCGTCGTCTCCGGCCGGGACTAGCCACCCGGCACCGCCCGTTGCTCTGTGCCCGGTGCCCGTCGAGCGCGGCCGGACGCGTCGCGCGGTGCCGGCGCGTGGTGCCGGTCGGTCGCCGTGCCCGCTCGGTGCTCGGTGGTCGGTGCCGGTCGGGTGCCGTGCTCGGGGCCGGTGGGCGTCGCGGACGGGTGCCCGCCGGAGCCCGGGTTCAGCGTCGCCGGACGGTGTTCAGGAGCCAGCGCCGGGCCACGGCCAGCGCCAGCGGCATCGGCACCGTGCCCGCGCCGAGCCCCACGTCGACCAGCAGGTCGAACACCTCCTTGCGGCGGGCGGCGGTGTCGATCGCGGCGTCGATGAAGCCGGGTGACTGGGAGGCGAGGGCGAGCACGTCGGTGGTGCGCAGGTGCCGCCCGAGGGCCCTGCCCAGCCCGCGCCGGTACGCGGGCAGCGGATCGCCCGGCGCCCGGACGGCGGCCTCCCCGGCGAGCCGGCCGGAGAGCAGCGCGTAGAAGATGCCCTCGCCGGTGAGCGGGTTGATGAGACCGGCGGCGTCACCGGCGAGCATCACCCGCCCGGAGCCCGGCCTCGGGCGGCCCGGGGACAGGGGCAGGTGGTGGGCCCGCAGGTCACGGGCGCTCACGTGGGGCAGCAGCTCGGCGAGCCTGCCGTGCAGCACCTCCTTGCCCGGCAGGCCGGTGGCGTGCAGCCGGGGCAGGAGCATGCCGTAGCCGACGTTGGCGGTGCCGTCACCGATCGGGAACGACCACGCGTACGCGGGCCACCCGTCCCGCTGCATGAAGATGGACTGGACGTCGTCGTCGGCGGGCACGTCGGCGTAGCCGCGCACGGCGATCGCGGTGTGCCTCTCGGGGGAGGGGGAGATGCCGATGAGGCGCCGCACGGTCGAGTTGGCCCCGTCCGCGGCGACGACGGCGCGGGCGGCGACGGTGCCGTCGAGGACCACGCGGTCGCCGAGGACGGCGAGCGAGCGGACCTGGTGGCGGCGGACCTCGACGCCCCGGGCGCGGGCGGCGTCGACGAGGCGGGCGTCGAAGACCTTGCGGGGGACGACGTGGTTGGGCCGGGCGGAGGTGGCCGAGACGCGCGCGCCACCGGGGGAGACCACCGCCAGGCGCTGCGTCGGCCGGTAGTCGGCGATGAGGTCGGGAACGCCCAGCAGGGCGAGCTCGTCGCGCCCGTGGGCGGCGATGCCGTCGCCGCAGGCCTTGTCACGGGGGAAGTCGGCCCTGTCGAGCAGCAGGACCCGCGCCTCGGGCCTGAGCTGTCTCGCGCGCAGGGCGGCGGCCGCTCCCGCGGGCCCGCCGCCGACGACCACCAGATCCCACACGTCATCCACCCCGGTGAGCCTTCCCCGTACGCCCGGGGGGAACCGCCGTCGCGGCGGGTGCCGCGGGTCGGCGGGTTCCGGCACTCCCGGCGGGCAACGGGCCCGGGGCACGGATGCGGAGACCGGTGGCTGGAGCTAGAGGTCGCTCAGGGCGGGGAGCAGCTCCTTCTCCGACCATTCGAGGAACGCGTCCTGGTGCTCGTGGCCGATCTGGACCAGGGCGACGTGGGTGAAACCGGCGTCGGTGTAGGCGCGTACCGCCTCGACCACGGCGTCCACGTCGGGACCGCACGGCACCTTCGCCGCGACGTCCTCGGGCCGCACGGTCTCGGCGGCGGCGGCGAAGTTGACGGGCCCGGGAAGCTCGGCCATCACCTTCCACCCGGACAGCGACCAGCGCCACAGCCGGTGCGCCCGCTCCCTGGCGGCCTTCACGTCGGGGTCGTAGCAGATGGCGAGCTGGCCGTAGACGGGCTTGCCCGTGCCGCCCTCCCCGGAGAACAGGCGTACCAGGTCGGGGTCGGGGTCGACGGCGACCAGCCCGTCGCCGTGCTCGGCGGCGATCCTCCCCGACCGGCCGCCGGAGGCGGCGATCGCCAGCGGGACGGGCCGGTCGGGCAGGTCGAACAGCTTGGCCGAGTCGACGTCGAAGAACTCGCCGCGGTAGTTGACGTAGTCGCCCTCGAACAGCTCCCTGATGATCTGGACGGCCTCGCGGAACATCTCGTGCCGGGTGTCGGCCGAGGGCCAGCCGTGGCCGATCACGTGCTCGTTGAGGTTCTCCCCGGCGCCCAGTCCCAGCGTGAAGCGGCCCTCGCTCAGCACGCCCATGGTCGCCGCCTTCTGTGCCACCACGACGGGGTGGTAGCGCATGATCGGGCAGGTCACGTAGGTCATCAGGGGCAGCCGGCGGGTGGCCTGCGCCGCCGCGCCGAGCACCGACCAGGCGTAAGGGGAGTGACCCATCTCCTCCAGCCAGGGGAAGTAGTGGTCGGAGATGACCGCGTAGTCGAAGCCGACCCGCTCGGCGGTGGTGACGTCCCTGACCAGCTGCCTGGCGGGCGTCTGCTCGCACATCATCGTGTAACCGATCTCTGCCATACCCCGCCCCGTACCCGGCTCCCCGGAAGCATCGCCGGGAGAGCCGAAGATCTCGCCGTCCTTTACGAATTCCCTGTCTTCGACGCGGCCTTCGCCTTCCGCGAGGCACCCGTCTTCGACGGCTTCCCGTCCGAGCCGTGGGAGGCCTCGGGGGTGGAGTGCCCGAGCGGGATCGCCTGGTTGCGGACCACGTCCAGCTGGACGGTCTGGCGGGGCACCAGCAGGTCCAGCAACCAGCTTCCCGCGATGCGCGCCCGGTTGCGCGGGATGGACAGCAGGTGGTAACCCCGGGCGACCGCCTTGGCCAGGATGCCCGACAGCGGCACGCCCAGCGGGTTCGCGGCGGCGCCGGTCCCGCCCAGGTCGACGACGAACCCCAGGTCGCTGTGCTTGTACGGCAGGAGCTGCCCGTGGCCGTAGGAGGCGGCGATGTTGCGGGCCGCGCGCTTGCCCTGGCGGGTGGCGTGCTGGGCGGTCATCGCCGTGTACTCGCCCGGCCGGGTGAGGTCGGGAACGGCGGCCGCGTCGCCGCAGGCGAAGATCTCCGGGTGGCCGGGGACCCTCAGGTACTCGTCGACGAGCAGGCGCCCCTTCTCGGTCGGCAGCCCCAGGGACTCCACCATCGGGTCGGGGCGCACCCCGACGCACCAGATCAGGGACCTGGTGGTCACGAACTCCCCGTCGGAGAGCTTGACCCCCTCCGCCGTCGCCTCGGCCACGCTCGTACCGGTGCGGATCTCCATGCCCCGCTCGGAGAGCGTCCGGTGCGCGGTCCGGGACAGGCGCTCGTCCAGCTCGGGGAGGATGCGCGGGGCGATGTCGGCGAGGATCCAGCGCACCGGCTGGTCGCGCAGCCCCGGCCGCCGCCCGCGGATGTCGAGCGTGAGCAGCTGGCCCTGCGCCGCGACCTCGGTGCCGGTGTACCCGGCGCCCACGACCACGAACGTGCACCTGGCCTTACGCTCCTCGGGGTCGTCGGACGCGTCGGCGAGCTCGATCTGGCGGATCAGGTGATCGCGCAGGTAGAGGGCCTCGGCGATGCTGCGGAAGCCGTGGGCGTACTCGGCGACGCCGGGCACGGGGAGCAGTTTGTTGACGCTGCCGACCGCGACCACCAGGCGGTCGTAGCCCAGCTCGCGGTGGTTGCCCTCGGTGTCGGTGCACTTCACGCGGCGCGCCTCGATGTCGACGGTGTCCACCGTGGCGAGCAGGTGCCGCACTCCGGGCTGGTTGCCCGCCAGCGGGACCGCGACCTTGCGGGGGTCGAGGATGCCCGCCGCGACCTCCGGCAGCAGGGGCAGGTAGAGGAAGTAGTCGGTCGGATTGATCAGGACGATCTCGATCGCCCCTTTCGCGATCCGGGAGAGGGTGCGGACCGCGGTGAAACCCGCGAACCCTCCTCCGATCACGACGACTCGTTGTCGCTGGGCCATGAGGTTGCTCCTTTCTGCACTCCGTTTCCAGCGGAGTGCCCTGTCTGCCCCCGGGTCAAGCACGACGCGCCGTCCGATGTTGCCCGGACGGCGTGTACGGGCCGGGCCGGACCCGTGCCGTCGGGCGGTGGGGCGGGCGGGAGCGGGAAGGCGGACAAGAGGGATTAATCGCCAGGTCATCGCGCGGGCAAGATGACGGCGCGGGCGAGTGGGAGCCGCTTTCCCTGGGGATGGCCGGGGGAAGGCGGCGGGAATCGGATGCCGCGCCACTTCGGGAACGGACCGGTTCGTGGGATAGGCCGGTTCGGGAGCGGGCCGGTTCGGGGGAACGTGCGGGTCCGGGGGCGGGCCGGTTCGGGAGCGGGCCGGTTCGGGGAACGTGCGGGTCCGGGGGCGGGCCGGTTCGAGGGGGGTGGGTCGTGACGACCTTCGAGCAGTCACGCGAGGAGCCGCTGACCTCACCGCTGGCACCGCGCGGGAAGGCGCCGGGCTCGATCGTCGTACGCTGGCTCACGAGCACGGACCACAAGGTCATCGGCTACATGTACCTGATCACCGCGTTCGTCTTCTTCATGTTCGCCGGGCTGATGGCGATGGTCATCCGGGCGGAGCTCGCCTACCCCGAGATGCAACTGGTGTCCCGGGAGCAGTACAACCAGCTGTTCACCATGCACGGCACCCTCATGCTGCTGCTGTTCGCCACGCCGCTGTTCGCCGGGTTCGCCAACGTGGTCATGCCGCTGCAGATCGGGGCGCCCGACGTGGCGTTCCCCCGGCTCAACATGGTGAGCTTCTGGCTCTTTCTGTTCGGCGGGATCATCGCGAGCTTCGGCTTCTTCACCAGCGGGGGCGCCGCCGACTTCGGCTGGACGGGGTATCCGCCGCTCTCCACCGGGGCCTACTCCCCGCAGCTGGGCAGCGACCTGTGGATCGTGGGGCTGACGATGTCCGGGCTCGGCACGATCCTGGGGGCGGTGAACTTCATCACCACGATCATCTGCATGCGGGCTCCCGGAATGACGATGTTCCGCATGCCGATCTTCACCTGGAACACGCTGCTGACCGCCGTCCTGGTGCTGATGGCCTTCCCGGTGCTGGCCGCCGCGCTGCTCGCCCTGCTGGCCGACCGGAGGTTCGGCGCCCAGATCTTCGAGGCGCGGACCGGGGGAGCGCTGCTCTGGCAGCACCTGTTCTGGTTCTTCGGCCATCCGGAGGTCTACGTCATCGCGCTGCCGTTCTTCGGCATCATCACCGAGGTGATCCCCGTCTTCAGCCGCAAGCCGCTGTTCGGCTACATCGGCCTGGTCGGCGCGACGATCGCCATCGCGGGCCTGTCGATGACGGTGTGGGCGCACCACATGTTCGCCACCGGCCAGGTGCTGCTGCCGTTCTTCTCCTTCATGTCGTTCCTGATCGCGATCCCGACCGGGGTGAAGTTCTTCAACTGGGTCGGCACCATGTGGCGCGGGCACCTGTCGTTCCAGACGCCGATGCTGTTCGCGTTCGGCTTCCTGGTGACGTTCCTGTTCGGCGGGCTGACCGGGGTGATCCTGGCCTCGCCGCCGCTGGACTTCCACGTGACCGACTCCTACTTCGTGGTCGGGCACTTCCACTACGTGGTCTTCGGCACCGTGGTGTTCGCGATGTTCGCGGGCTTCTACTTCTGGTGGCCGAAGATGACGGGCAAGATGCTGAACGAGAAGCTGGGCAAGTGGCACTTCTGGACGCTGTTCATCGGTTTCCACGCCACCTTCTTCGTCCATCACCTGCTGGGCGCCGAGGGCATGCCGCGCCGCTACGCCGACTACAGCGGGGTCGACGGTTTCACCGACCTCAACGTGATCTCCTCGGTCGGGGCCTTCCTGCTGGGCGCCTCCACGCTGCCGTTCATCTACAACCTCTGGTACACCGCCCGCCACGCTCCGCGCGTGACGGTGGACGACCCGTGGGGCTTCGGCAACTCGCTGGAGTGGGCCACCTCCTGCCCGCCGCCCCGGCACAACTTCACCTCCATCCCGAACATCCGCTCGGAGCGGCCGGCCTTCGACCTGCACCACCCGAGGGTGGGGACGCAGCCGCGCCAGCTCGACCCGACCTCCGGGCTCAAGGAGGAGATCTGACTCCGCCCGCGCCGAGCCCTCCCGCGGCCGGCGGTGCCGCGGAAGGGTGGGTCAGCCGAAGAGGCCGGTCTCGCGGCCGTCCTCGCCGGGCGGGCCCGGCTCTCCCGCCAGCAGCGTGTAGTACTCCACGCCCAGCGCGGGCTGCCCCACGTTGTCGGAGAGCGCGAAGAACGAGCCGTCCACGCTCAGCTGGGTGCGGTGCGCGCGCAGCGCGGTGATCTTGGCGCCCAGGTGGGCCCTCGCGTCGACCCGCGTCGTCACCCGCTCGCCGGGGACGCCGAAGCCGAACTCCTCGACGGAGCCGACCCGCTTGAACGGCCCGGTGCCCACCGCCCGCTCCAGCTCCTCCAGCGGCATGGCGGTGACGTAGAAGCGGGAGGGCCGCCACGGCTCGCCCTCGCCGAAGGCCGGGTCGGGGGCCTTCTCGAACGCCCGCCACGCCACCCGGTGGGCCTGGATGTGGTCGGGATGGCCGTAGTAGCCGTTGTCGTCGTAGGTGACGACGACCTGGGGCCTGACCTCCCTGATCACGCGGACCAGCTCCCCGGCGGCCTCGTCGAGGTCGGCGCGGAAGAAGCAGCCGGGGTGGTCGTTGGACGGCGAGCCCATCATGCCGGAGTCGCGCCAGCGTCCGGCCCCGCCGAGGAAGCGGTGGTCGTCCACGCCGAGGGCCGCGCACGCCACCGCCAGCTCCCCCTCGCGGTACGGGCCCAGCCGGTTCTCCCGCCCGGCGGCGAGGTGGCCCAGCTCGGGCGGGACCACGTCACCCTCCTCGCCCAGGGTGCACGTCACCAGGCAGACGTGCGCGCCCTCGGCGACGTACCTCGCCATCGTGGCGCCCGTCCCGATGGACTCGTCGTCGGGATGGGCGTGGACGAGGAGAATGCGACGGTCGTACGGCATGGCTCCGCTCGGCCCTCTCTGTTTCCGTGGTGATGGCCCCGCGTTTCCGAGGTGACGGTCCCGCCGGGTTCCGAGGTGACGGTCCCGCCGGGTTCCGCGGTGGCGGTCCCGCCGGGGCCGTGGTGACGGTCCCGCCGGGTTCCGTGGTGGCCGTCCCGCCGGGGCCCGCCACCGGGCCTCCGGCGGGGGTCACCGCGCGTCGACGTACCCGCTCGCGGCGGCCCGGATCCCGGCCTGGAACCGGCTCACCGCGCTCAGGTTCTGCAGCAGCGCGCCGATGTGGCGGCGGCAGGTGCGCACGGACATCCCCAGCCTGCGGGCGACGGCCTCGTCGGTGAAGCCCTGGGCCAGCAAGGTGACGATGGCGTGCTGTATCTCGTCCGTCGCGCCCTGGTAGCCCAGGTCGGTGGCGGAGTAGGGGGTCGCGGAGTTCCACAGGTGCTCGAAGACCTCCGACAGGAACCCGACGACGGACAGGTCGCGTGCGGCGACCGCCCCCGGCGCCGCACCCTCCTCGCCCGGCCGGGACATGAAGGCGATCTCCCCGTCGAAGATCACGAGATGGTTGGGCAGCTGGGGCGTGGTGCGCACGCTTGCACCGGCCGCGATGAGCTTCTTGATGTGCCCCCTGGTGGGCAGGTCGGCGCGGGCGCTGTGCTGGTAGAGCATCCGCAGCCGCACCCCCCGCTCCAGCATGGCGAGGTTGCGCGTCAGCGTGTCGTCGAGGTCGGCCCAGGAGGGCGCGTTCGGCTCGACGCTCAGCATCTCGCGCTCGCACGCCTCCGCCGCCATGTGCAGCGATCCGCGCACGGCCGCGCCGTCGGGCAGCGACTCCACCGGGTTCGCCGGTTTCCTGGTGCGCTGCACCTCGTCGTATCCGTGCATCAGGGAGTGCATCTGCGTGCGGATACCGGTGATGAGGTCGCGCCGGTGGTGGATCTCCGTCTCCATCGGCGATATCAGCGAGGCGGCGGCGATCTCCGGGTTCACCGGCACGAGGTTGGTCAGATGTCCCGGCTCCGGCCGGAGCAGGTGCAGGCGGGTCAGCCGTTCTATCGCGTCCTCGACGGTGCGGGGGTCGAGGCCGAGTTCTTCGGCGACGTCGCGGGCCTTACCGACATGGCCCCGGTGAAGTGCCCTGAAGTAGACGGAGGCGGTGTCCTCGTCCAGGGCACGTAGTTGGTCAGATAGTCCACCCACAAGCCTTATCCCCCTTGCGGCTATTCTTGCCAGAGTGTGCCAGAAAATTGCACAACATTGCTAGATAGTTGTGAGGAACTGTCTGGATGGCTTTCCGGATTGCCGCCGGAGGGAGGCCGGTCAGGAAAAGCCGCCACCGGGCCTCTTCCGAGGGCCGCGAACGTAACCGCACACCAGGGCGCTGGCACCATCGGGGTGGCCAATTGTTGCCAATGTCCTGCGCCGTGACGTCGGCGTCAACAGGTTGACGACGCCGCGGGCGAGAGTGTCTGATCATTCACAGTTCGCGACCGGCGCGTCTCGCCGGATCGCGACGACCACACCCGGCCCCCCGTGATCCCACGGCGGCCGGGCACGACTTCCGGATTCCGTCCCGGGAGAACGGCGGGGGCGCCGCGTGCGGCAGCCGTACCTCGCCGGACTCCTCCATGCCTCCGCCGAGATCCTGTACGGCGCGGTCACCCGGGAGGCGGGACGGCTCGCGCCGCGCCGCCCGAGAACCCGGCACCGGTGCCGGGGTTCCGGTCGCCGGAGATTCCCAGCCGCGGGAGCGGAGAACGACGCGCCCCGGGCGAATGCTCAAGCGGAGGTGAATGCCCGTGCCGCGACGCCTTCCCCTTCCCCGGAGGATCGCGACCGTCAGCGTCCTTACTTCCCCGTTCGCCCAGCCGGGCGGGGGCGACGCCGGGGGGCTCAACGTCTACATCGTCGAGGTCGCCCGGCGGATGGCGGCGCTGGGCGTCGAGGTGGACGTCTTCACGCGCGCCGACGCCCCGGGCGCGCCGCCGCTGGCCGAGCTCGCCCCGGGCGTGCTGGTCAGGCACCTGGCCGCGGGACCGCCCAGGGAACTCGACAAGAACGACCTTCCCGCCACCCTCGGCCCGTTCACCGCCGAGATGCTGCGCGCGGGAGCCGGCCGGGGACCGGGCGGCGGGTACGACCTCGTACACGCCCACCACTGGCTGGCCGGACGGGTGGGGGCGGCCGTCAAGGCGCGCTGGGGCGTTCCCCTCGTGCAGTCCATGCACTCGCTCGGCGCGGTGAAGAACGCGTCGCTCGCGGCGGGCGACGAGCCCGAGCCCGCCGGGCGCATCGCGGGGGAGACGGAGGTGGTGGCCGCCGCCGACCGGCTCGTCGCCAACACCGTGCAGGAGGCCGACCAGCTGGTCACGCTGTACGGGGCCGACCCGGCCAGGGTGCGGACCGTCAACCCCGGCGTCGACCTGTCCCTGTTCCGGCCGGGCTCGCGGGCCGAGGCCCGGCGCGCGCTCGGCCTTCCCCCGGACGCCGTCGTGCTGCTGTTCGCCGGGAGGGTGCAGCCCCTCAAGGCGCCGGACGTCCTGCTGCACGCCGCGGCCGGGATGATCCGCCGCACCCCCGGCCTCGCCGGGCGCCTCGTCGTGGCGATCGTGGGCGGGCCCAGCGGAGCCGGTTGGGGCCGCCCGGACCACCTGGGCAAGCTCGCCGCCACGCTCGGCCTCACCGGTCAGGTACGGCTGGAGCCGCCCTGCCCGCAGCCCAGGCTCGCCGACTGGTACCGGGCGGCGACCGCCGTCGTGGTGCCCTCCCACGCCGAGACGTTCGGCCTGGTGGCCGTCGAGGCCCAGGCGTGCGGCACCCCCGTGGTCGCCGCGGCCGTCGGCGGCCTGCGCACCGCGGTGCGGGACGGGGTCTCCGGCGTGCTCGTGGACGGGCACGACCCGGCCGCGTACGCCCGCGTGCTCGGCGACCTCGTGGCCGCGCCCCGCCTGCTGCGGGCGCTCGGCGCGGGCGCGCTCGCCCACGCGTCCCGGTTCGGCTGGGACCAGGCCGTCGACAGGCTGACGGAGGTGTACGCCGACGCCGCCCGGATGGCGGCACCGTCCAGGTGACGGGCGTGGCGGGGCGTGGCGGGTTCGTCGTCGGTGTGAGCGGATGCGGCGGGGTGCGTCGTCCAGGGGCCGGCACGGTGGAGGGCGTCGCTCAGGTGGCGGGACCGACGAGCCGGTCGCGGGCGGCGACCAGGTCGGCCTCGCCGAGCCCGGCGGCGCGCAGGTAGGACTCGACGTCGAGCGACTCGACCGTGGCCATGACGACCTCGCGGGCCGTGGTGTTCGCGCGGTCGAGCGCCGCCCGGATCCGGGGACTCTCGTCGGCCTCGCCGAGCTTGACGAAGAGGGGCCGCAGCCGTTCGGTGCTCAGCTCGTAGTCGGCGGCGATGTCGGCGGCCGGCACGCCCGCGAGGGCGAGCATCAGCAGGGTGACGAGCCCGGTGCGGTCGCGGCCCGCCATGCAGTGCACGACGACCCCGCCGGGCTCGGCGCGGGCGATCGCCGATATCGCGGCGGCGCACCGCTCCGCCTTCCGCTCCAGGAAGGGCCGGTAGTACAGGGGGGTGCCGTACAGGCCGGTGAGCCCGGCCCAGAACTCGGTGTCCCCCCGGTCGTCCAGCGGCACGCGCACCGTGGTCAGACCGGCGGGACGGCTCACCGCGCCGCCCCGCCAGTCGCCGTCGTTGCGCAGGTCGACGACCGTGCGGACGCCGTGGTCCGCGAGCGCCCGCCATCCGGCCGGGCTGAGGCGCTCTGGGGCGTCGGAGCGGACGAGGGCGCCCCAGAGCGTCTCGCGTCCGTCGGCGGTGCGCATGCCGCCCAGGTCGCGGACGTTGTGGCAGCCGTCCCAGTCGAGGTGCCGGTCGCGGGCGGCGGCGTCTGCGGAGACCGCCGGTCCTCGGTGATCTCGGTCGTCACGTTGAGCGTCCATCTGGGGGCCTCCCGGTGTCTCGTCGTGCCACCGCCGCGTTCACGGCGGCCGTTCCCTGTCAGGCCGTCCTGGGTCAGGTCCTCCCCGGTCAGGTCCCCGGTCAGGTCGCCGGGCCCGCGACGCCGAGTTCCGGAGGGCTTCCCGCGCACCCCGACGCGGCCCAGACCATCAGGTCATCGATGTACAGGAGCATGTCCTCCGCGGTCTCCCCCCAGCCGGTCGCGTCACTCCACTGGAGGCTGAACACGGCGCCCGCGGGACGGTGCAGGACGGTCATCATGTAGCGGGCGCCCAGCGGGCGGGGCGGGGAGAAGGTGACGGTCCGGTCGTCCCCGTCGCCGGGGAACCCGTCGTCGCCCGCGGGCCACAGCGTGTTGAGGTCGTCGGCGACCCCCTCGTCCATGTAGCTGAACCGGGGGTAGGCCACCCCGGTCTTGTACAGGTCGCCGAGGATCTCCTCGCACATCCGTTCCGTGGCGTACGGATCGGCGTTGGCGAACCGGTGGCCGGACAACTGCTGGGCGGCGCAGTCCGCCAGCGCCCCGCGGTACGCGGCCCCCGGCGAGTCGGCGGACGCAGCGGGCGCAGCGGACCCGGAGGACCCGGTGGACACGGCGGGCAGGAGCACGGGCATCGTCATGGTGGCCTTGCGCACCGACCGTCCCGCCCCGGCGGAGAAGCGGTTCGCCGAGATCGCGAAGATGCCGGCCCGCGGCGAGCGCTCCACCGCGCAGACGGCGGCGCCGAAGGCGAGCAGGAAGGCCGCGGAGGGGGAGACGCCCGTCGCCCGCGCTATGGCCCCCGCCGCCCGTCCCGCGCGGCGGGACGCCAGCCAGCAGGAGCGGAACTCCCCCTGATCGGACTCGCCGGGAGGCCCGAGGGGGGCTCGCGAGGGCGCGAGGGGCACGTGGCCGTCGAGCGCCTTGCCGATCTCGCCCAGCCGCCGCTCCCAGTACCCCAGGGCCCGCCGCTGGTAGGCCAGCCCGGCGGGGGAGGTCTCGGAGAGCGCGACGTCGATCGGCTGCTCGGCGGCGGGGCCGGATCCGAACGGCTCGCGGCCCGCCGCCCGCGCGCGCAGCGCGTGGTCGAGGTCGTCGCAGAGGACCCGCATCCCCCAGGGGTCGATCGCGACGTGGTCGACGACGAGGTCGATCCGGCGCACGCGCCCACCGGCCGCGTCCAGGACGGCCCTGACGGGCCACTGCTCGCCGATCCTGAAGCAGGTGCGCCGCCACGGGGTGTCGAACCGCCGCCTGAAGGACGCGTCGTCCTCCATCACCTGGATCACCTCGTCCAGCCGGTCGTCGACCGGGCAGACGTACTGGAGGCTGTCCTCGCGACCCGCGCGGCGGACCAGCGACCGCAGCCCCTCGTGCCGGGCGAGGACGTCGCGTACCGCCGAGGCGACCTGGGCGACGGGCAGGTTCCGTCCTGGTACGGCGGCGCAGATGTTGTCCTCGTAGGAGGTGTCGGTGTCGGTGGGGATCCACTGGACCCACTCATGCTGGGCCCAGGTGAGCGGCCCCTCGCGTACCACCCTCGCGTCCGGAGACCAGCCGGGTCCGGTCAACAGCGCCCCCGCCTTCGAATGTTCGGAAACCTCTCCCGGGGCCGGAGTCCGATCGGCGATCCGGACGCGGCGGCGAGCGGGGGGAGAGAACGTGGTGGGCGAACGCCCGGACCGTGTCCGGCGCGATCCGGCGAGCCGCGTGATCCGCCCCTGGAGCCGCTCGCCGACAACGAATCAGACACTCACGGCGGGGGCGTGGTCAACCTCCCGCCTCGCGCCTTCGTGGTGTGGGCACCGGCAACTAGTGCCGGGCAACTTGATGTCAGCGGCACGTCCGGCACGGCGCGGACGCTCCGGAGCGAAGTCAGCGCCTTCTTCGAAGGCGATATGGGCATTCAAGGCTAAATGTCTACTCCTTGCGGATTTATGTTTTTCTCTGACAGTCTTTTGTCGTGATTATGAGGGATCTCCTTTCGGGCTCGCGATCCGCCAGCAGGGAGGCCGTCGCGAGAACGGTTCCCTCGCCTCTCCGGCGGGAGGCCTAGATATGGGCATGCTCGCGCGGGACGGGATCGCTCCCCGCTCCGACGGCGTCCGCGAGTCGCCGCTCTCGTTCGGCCAGGAGCGCATGTGGTTCCTCGACCGGCTGGAGCGGGCCGGCGGCGGCGGCGCCCACAACATCTTCATCGCCGAACGGCTCGGGGGGCCGCTCGACCCGGACGCCCTGGAGCGGGCGCTCGCCGGGATCGTGGCCAGGCACGAGATCCTGCGGACCCGCTTTCCCGGCAGGGACGGCGCTCCCGTCCAGGTCGTCGACGAGCCCCGCCCGCCCGGCGACGAGCCGTACCTGAAGCTGCTGGACCTGTCGGATCTTCCCGAGGCGGAACGTGAGGCGCGGAGCGCGCGGCTCGTCCGGGAGCAGATCGAGCGGCGGTTCGACCTGGCGGGCGAGCCGCCGCTCAGGGCAGGCCTGTTGCGCCTGTCCGAGCGGGATCACACGATCTACGTCGTGTTCCACCACATCGCCGTGGACGGCTGGTCGGTCGGCGTGTTCGCGCGCGAGCTGGCCACGCTGTACGGGGCGTTCCTGGCCGGTGAGCGGCCGGAGCTCGCGCCGCTGCCGATCCAGTACGCGGACTTCGCGCTGTGGCAGCGCGAGCGTCCGGACGGCCCGGCCGACGAGCAGCTCGACCACTGGCGGCGAAGGCTGGCCGACCCGCCGACGCTGGAGCTCCCGACGGACCGGCCGCGTCCCGCGGTCAGGACCGCCGACGGCGCCCGCGCCCTGCTCAGGCTCCCCGCCGAGCTGGCCGACGGCGTCGACGGGCTCGCCCGGCGCACGCGCACCACGCCGTTCATGGTGCTGCTCGCGGTGTACCTGGTCCTGCTGTCACGCCGCTCCGGCCAGGAGGACGTCTGCGTCGGCACGCCGATCGCCGGGCGGGACAGGGACGAGCTGGAGCCGCTCGTCGGGCTCTTCCTCAACACGCTGGTGATCCGCGGGGACCTGTCGGGCGACCCGACCTTCGGGGAACTGCTCGTCAGGGTCCGCCGCGCGGCCCTGGCGGCGTACACCAACGCGGCCCTGCCCTTCGACCGGCTGGTGAGCGAGCTGAACGTCCCCAGGGACCTCAGCCGCACGCCCCTCTTCCAGGCCCAGCTCGTCCTGCACGACTTCCACGGCACCGCGCTGACCCTGCCCGGCGTCACCGCGGAACCGGTCGACATGGGCGACGCGAGATCGGCGATGTTCGACCTGTCGCTGGAGTTCGGGAGACGGGACGGAGACCTCGAACTCTCCCTCGTCTACAGCACAGCCCTGTTCGACCACGGCACGGCCGAGCGCATGGCCGAGCACGTCGCGGCCATGCTGCGCAGGGCCGTCGAGGACCCCGGCACGCGCCTGTCGGAGCTGGGGCTCCCCCCGGAGGCCGAACGCGAGCTGACCCTCACCACCTGGAACGACACCGCCGTCCCGCGCCCGGAGACCACCCTCCACGACCTGGTCGCGGGCGAGCCGGGGGCGGTCGCGGCCACGTGCGGGGGGCGGAGCCTGACGTACGCGGAACTGGAGACGCGCGTCAACCGGCTGGCCAACCGGTTGCGGCGCGAGGGCGTGCGGCCCGGTGCCGTCGTGGCCGTGTGCGCCACCCGCTCGCTGGAGACGCTGGTCGCGCTGCTGGCCGTGATGCGGGCGGGCGGCGCCTACCTGCCCCTCGACCCGGACTACCCCGCCGAGCGCCTCGCCTTCGTGCTGCGCGACTCGGGCGCGGAACTGCTCCTCACCGAGGAGCGCGTGCGTGGACGGCTTCCGGAGGGGGCCGCCCGGGTCCTGCTCGTAGAGGACCCCCTGGCGTTCGCCGGTGAACCCGGCACGCCCCCCGCGCCGCTCGCGACGCCGGACGACCTCGCGTACGTGATCTACACGTCGGGCTCGACGGGCCGCCCCAAGGGGGTCGCGATCGAGCACCGCGCCGTGGTCAACCTGCTGCTGGCCATGAAGGACCTGCTCGGCTCCGGGCCCGGCCACGTCTGGCTGGCGCTCACCTCCCTGTCGTTCGACATCTCCGTACTGGAGTTCTTCCTCCCGCTGGTCAGCGGCGCCCGGGTGGTCGTCGCGGGCGGCGGGGAGGCGTCGGACGCGCTCGCGCTGGTGAGGCTCGCCGCCGCGCACGGCGTGACGCACGTCCAGGCCACGCCGTCGGGCTGGCGGGCGCTCCTCGACGCGGGGTTCGACGGGCCGAGGGTGACCGCCCTGGCCGGGGGCGAGGCGCTGCCGCCCGCCCTCGCCCGCGCGCTGCGAGGGCGCGTACAGGCGATGTGGAACGTGTACGGGCCCACCGAGACGACGATCTGGTCCACCCGCGAGCCGGTACCCGCCGAGCCCGGGGCGGTGGCGATCGGCAGGCCGCTGGACAACACCCGTGTCCACGTGCTCGACGAGAGGCTCGACCCGGTGCCCGTCGGGGTGGTCGGCGAGCTGTTCATCGCGGGGACGGGACTGGCGCGGGGCTACCTGAACCGGCCGGGCCTGACCGCCGAGCGCTTCCTGCCCGACCCGTCCGGGCCCCCGGGATCGCGCCTGTACCGGACCGGCGACCGGGTGAGATGGCTGGCGGACGGGCGGCTGGAGTTCCTCGGCCGGGCCGACGGCCAGGTGAAGCTGCGGGGCCACCGCATCGAGCTGGGCGAGGTCGAGGCCGCCCTGGAGACCCATCCCGGGGTCTCCCGCGCGGTCGCCGCGATCGTCGACGACACCCTGGTGGCGTACGTGGTCGGGGTCGCACCCGTCACCCCCGAGGACCGTGAAGCCGGAGCCGAAGCCGGAGCTGGAGCCGAAGCCGGAGCCGGCACCGAGGCGGGAGACGAGGCCGGCACCGGAGACATCGCGGAGGCCGCGGAGGCCGCGGAGGCCTCGGACCGCGCGGAACCGTCGGAGCCCTCCGACCTCGCGGGGCTCCAGGAGCACGTCGCGCGGTCGCTGCCCGCGATCATGGTGCCCGCGGTCGTGGTGCCGTTGCCCGCGCTGCCCCTCACCCCGAACGGCAAGGTCGACCGCAAGGCGCTTCCCGCGCCGGGCAGGCCGTCCGCCGGGCACGGCCGGCCGCCGGAGACCCACCTGGAACGGCGGGTGGCCGAGATCTTCGCCGAGGTGCTGGGCGTGGCCGTCGACCGGCTCGGCGCCGACGACGACTTCTTCGGCCTGGGCGGGCACTCGCTGCTCGCGGTCAAGGTCACCGCGCGGATCGCGGCGCTGCTCGGCGTGGAGGTACCCATCAGGGAGCTGTTCGTCCGGCCGACGATCGCCGGGTTCGCCGAGACCGTCGACGCCGCCGTGTCCGGCCCCGCGGACGACCGCGACGGCCGTGCCACCCCGTTGCGCCCGCGCCCCGACGGTGCGCCGGCCCCGCTCTCGCCCTCGCAGGAGCGGCTATGGCTCATGCACCGGCTCGATCCGGACGACGCGGCGTACAACATGTTCACCGTCTGGCGCCTGCGCGGCGATCTCGACATCGCCGCGCTGGAGCATGCTCTCCGGGACCTGGCGGCGCGGCACGAGACCCTGCGCACCCGCTACCCGGAGGTGGACGGCGGGCCGGTCGCGATCACCGACCCCGCGACCGGCCCGCTGATCGAGCACATCGACCTCTCCGGCCCGGAGACGGCGGGCGGTGTACGGGGGGAGCGGCCCGCCGGAGGGGAGAGCGGCGAGGGGATCGCGGGACTCGCCGGACTCCCTGGAATCGCGGAAAGGGAACGGGAGGCGCGGCGGCTGGTCGCGGAGCGGACCAACGCCCCCTTCGACCTCACCGGCCCGCCCCCGCTGCGGGTCAGCCTGCTGCGCCTGGCAGAGCACGACCACGTGCTCTGCGTCATCCTCCACCACATCGCGGGCGACGGCTGGTCGCTCAACGTCCTGGCCGACGACCTGGCCGCCCTGTACGCCGCGCACAGGGACGGGACCGAGCACGGCCTCGCCGAGCCGCCGGTGACGTACGGGGACATCGCCTTCTGGCAGCGGGGCCACGACGACGGGGCGGCGCTCGGCTACTGGCGCGAGCGGCTCGCCGACCCCCCGGTGCTGGAGCTGCCGCTCGACCACCCCCGCCCGCCGGTCTCCTCCCACCGCGGGGGGTCCCACGCCTTCCGCCTGCCACCCGACCTCGCCGCGCGGCTGGAGGAGGTGGCCCAGGAGTGCGGGGCGACCCTCTTCATGGTGCTGCTCGCCGCGTACCAGGTGCTCCTGGCCCGCCACACCGGCCAGGACGACATCATGGTCGGCTCCTCCTACGCGGGACGTGACCGCGTCGAGCTGGAGCCGGTCGTCGGCTATCTCGCCAGCACCCTGGTCCTGCGGGGCGACCTGTCGGGAGACCCCTCCTTCACCGACCTCGTGGGCCGTACGCGGACGATCCTGCTGGAGGCGATGGCCTACCAGGAGGTGCCGTTCGAGAAGCTCGTGACGGAGCTGGACGTGGAGCGCGGCCTGAGCCGCACGCCGCTCTTTCGGACCATGGCCATCCTGCACAGCCAGGACGACGGCACACGGGACTCCTTCGCCGACCTGGCCCTGGAGTTCTTCGACGCCGGGTACCGGCAGGCCAAGTTCGACCTCATGCTGGAGATGTGGCGCGACGACGACGGGCTCTTCCTGGCGCTCGGCTACGACGCGGAGCTGTTCGAGGCCGAGACCGTCGCCCGCCTCGCGGGCAGGTTCGCCGTCCTGTGCCGCGCGGTCGCCGCCGACCCCCGCCGGGCCCTCTCCGCGCTGCCGTTGCGCACCGGCGAGGACGATGCCCGGCTGCGCGTCCACGAGGAGGCGGCGGCACACGTCCCGGGCCCCCTCGTGCCGGACCTCGTCGCGGCGGCGACCGCCTCGCACGCGGACGCGACCGCGGTGGGCTGCGGCGACGAGACGCTGACCTACGCGGGCCTGGAGCTCCGCGTCGCCTCGCTGGCCGCCCTGCTCCGGCGCCACGGCGTCGTACGGGAGACGGTCGTCGCGGTCCTGGCCGACCGGTCGATCGACGTCGTCGCGGCGCTGCTCGCCGTGTGGCGCGCCGGGGGCGCCTACCTGCCCGTCGACCCCGAACTCCCGGCGGAACGGGTCGGGGCGATCCTGTCCGGCAGCGGAGCGGCCCTCCTGCTGGCGGCCCGGCCGCTACCGGTGGACATCCCGGTGCTGCTCCTGGACGACCTGGAGCCCGGGGAGCCGCGGGAGGCCGCGCGTCCCGCCGGCGGGGACGACGCCGCGTACGTGATCTACACCTCGGGGTCCACCGGGCAGCCCAAGGGCGTGGTGGTGGAGCACCGGGCCCTGGCCGACCGGGTGGCCTGGATGCGGGAGGCGTACGGGCTGGGGCCGGGAGACCGCGTGGTCCAGTTCGCCGCGATCGGCTTCGACGCGCACGCGGAGGAGATCTATCCCGCGCTGGCCTCGGGGGCGGCCCTCGAACTCCTGCCGGGCGGCGCGGTCACCCTTCCCGAGGTGCTCGCCGGACCCCGGGGGCGAGAGGTGACCGTGCTGGACCTGCCGACCGCCTACTGGCACCGGCTGGTCGACCAGATCGACGAGGTGGCCTGGCCGGAACGGCTGCGGCTCGTCATCCTCGGCGGCGAGCAGGTGCACGCGGAGGCCGTGGCCCGCTGGCGGGAGCGGTTCGGCGACCGGGTCAGGCTGGTCAACACCTACGGGCCCACCGAGGCCACGATCATCGCCACCGCGGCCGACCTCGGCCCCGCCGACACCGGGGCACGCCCGCCGATCGGCCGCCCGATCGGCGGCACCCGGGCGGTCGTCGCCGACCCGCGCGGCCACCGCACACCGTCCGGCGCCCCGGGAGACTCACAGGGCACGCCGCCCGGCGTCTCCGGGCACCCGGACCGTACGCCGCACGGCGCCCCGGGAGAGGCGCTCCGCCGGGTGCCGCCCGGTGTCGCCGGTGAGCTGCTCCTCGGCGGTGCGGGGCTCGCCAGGGGCTACCTCGGCCGTCCGGACCTGACCGCCGAGCGCTTCCTCGACGATCCGGAGGCGGGACGGCTCTACCGCACCGGGGACCTGGTCCGGTGGCGCGCGGACGGCATGCTGGAGTTCCTGGGCCGCGTCGACGACCAGATGAAGGTCCGCGGGTTCAGGATCGAGCCCGCCGAGATCGAGGGGCGCCTCCTCACCGACCCCGGCGTGCGGCAGGCGGCGGTGATCGCCCGCGAGGACAGGCTGGTCGCCTACGTCGCGGGTCCGGCCGACCCGGCGGAGCTGCGGCGCGACCTCGCCGCGGCGCTCCCGCCGTACATGGTTCCCGACGTCTGGGTGACCCTGGACGAGCTGCCGGTGACCACCGGAGGGAAGATCGACCGCCGCGCGCTCCCCGCGCCCGACCTCGGCCTCGGCGAGGAGCGGGCCTTCGTGGAGCCGAGGGACGACGCCGAGATCCTCGTGGCGGGCGTCTGGCAGGAGGTGCTGGGGGTCGGCAAGGTCGGCGCGCTCGACGACTTCTTCGCGCTGGGCGGCCACTCGCTGCTCGCCGTGCGCGTCGGCTCCCGCCTGCGCACGGTCGCCGGGATCGACGTCCCCGTCCGCGAGCTCTTCAGGAGCCGCACGGTGGCCGACCTCGCGGCCGTGGTGGAACGGATCCTCATGGAGGAGCTGTCCGCGCTGACGGACGAGGAGGTCGCCCGGATGCTCGGCACGGACGGCTCCTGACCACCTCACCCCTTTCCCCTCCGCCCCCACGAAGGGCGGCGGCCCGGGGAAGGACCCGACGCCCTCCCGGGACCGGAACCCGGGGATCTCCCACTGGAGGTACGAATGAGTCACCCAGACGTCACCGGTCCGGCGGGTCCGGCGGGTCCGGCCGACCCGGTGGAGCCCGCCGGTCCCGCGGGCCCCGCGGGTCCGGCCGGGCAGACCGCGCTGGCCGAGCGGCCCGAGCCCGAGGGGGCGGCGGGGGAGGGCGCTCCCCTTTCCGGGGACTCCCTGCGGGTGTGGCTGGCCGGGGCCCTGTCGACGGCGTGTGACGGGGAGATCTCCGCCCGGGAGATCCTCGGCTCCGACACCTCGTTCGTCGCCATGGGGGTCAGCTCGATCGCCACGATCCGCCTGGTCGACGCCATCGAGGCGGAGCTGGACATCATGATCGACTTCGGCGGCGACAGCTGGTTCCTCCAGGACCTGGACTCCCTGACCGCCTATCTGGACGGCCTCACCCGCTCCTGAGGGGACCACCGTCGAAGGGCCCTCGTCAGGGGTGGCCCGCGCGGCCGAGGGCGATCCTGGTGGTCTCCTCGGGGTACGGCGACAGGCGCACGGCGTCGGCGGGGGACAGGGAGCCCGCGGTCACCCGCTCGCAGAGACGGGCCAGAGCGGAGATCTCCGCGTGCTGGGCGACGACGAACGCGCGGCCGACCGGGTCGCCGTGCCCGGGAACGACGACCGCGCCACCGGGACCGGAGGCGAGGGCGGGGGCGGGGGCGGAGTCGGGGCCAAGGCCGGGACCGGAGGGGGGAGCGGGCACAGGACCAGGGGCCGTGCCGTGCCCGGAGAGGGCCGCGCGGCCGGACCCGCCGCCGAGCGGGTCGAGCGAGTCGAGCGGGTCGAGCAGGTCGAGCAGGTCGAGCAGCGCGGCGACCGTGGCGGGCCATTCGAGGGGGTAGGCGTCCTCGTAGGCGGGTGGCGCGCCGTTCTCCACCAGGTCCCCGGCGAAGGTCACCCCGGCGTCCGGCACGTGGACGACCAGGTCGTTGCCGGAGTGGCCGCGGCCGAGGTGGGCCAGGACGATCGGGCGGCCCCCGACGACCAGCCGTGCCCGGTCGGTCACGAGGTGGTCCGGCGGCACGATCTCGGTCCTCGCGATGTCGTCGGCGACGTCCGCGCGCCCCAGGTCCCGGTAGTAGCGTGTCCACTCGTCCCTGGCCCGCTCGCCGTTCTCCACCAGGTCGGCGCGGCAGCCCTCGTGCGCCCAGACGGGGCGGCCGAGGAAGGGGCGGGTGCCGAAGCTGTGGTCGAAGTGCGAGTGGGTGATCGCCACCGTCCACGGGTCGCGGGTGATCCGCCTGACCTCCGCGAGCAGTTCCGCCCCCTGCCGCTCGTCTCCCCGGGTGTCGACCACCAGGCAGCCGCCGTCGCCCACGACCAGCCCCACCGACAGGTCCAGCTCGGCGTACCGCCGCACCAGCACCCGGTCCGCGACCTCGACCCATCGACCTTCCACGGGCCGTATTCTCCCCGATCACCGGGGCAGGCGGACGGCCTGCGGTTCACCGCTTGGGGTGCACGGCCTCCCGGACGACCTCGGCCAGGGCGGTGATCAGGGAGGAGTGCCGGGCGCTCTCCCAGGCCATCACGACCGTGCTCGGCGGGGCGTCGGCGACCGGGACGTAGACGACGTCGGACCGCGGGAACAGGAAGTTGATCGAGGGCGGGAGGAACGCCACACCGCGCCTCACCCGGACGTACTCCACGATCTCCTCGATGTCGTGCACGGCGGGCCCGGAGCGGGGCCGGGTCCCGTCGGGGCGCGGGTCGATCCTCCAGAAGGCGTTCCACGCCGGGTCGGCGTCGGCGTAGTGCAGGAGGGGCTCGTCGGCGATGTCGTCGACGCTCAGCGAGGTCTTGGCCGCCAGGGGGTGGTCGGCCGGCAGCAGGACGGTGAACGGCTCGGTGTACAGGAACATCGTGCTCAGCCCGTCGCAGATCAGGGGGAGCCGGACGAGGCCGGCGTCGACGCGGCCGTCGAGCAGTGCCTCGCTGCGGTCCTTCGAGTGCAGGCGTTTGATGTGGACGGTCACGTCGGGGCGGCGTTCGGCGAAGCGTCGCAGGGCCGGAGCGGTGTCTATGCCGAGCATGAACCCGAGGTTCAGGTGGTGCCCGGTCTCGCCGGCGCGGCGCGCTCTGTCCCGGGCCGCGTGGCTGGCGGCGAGCAGCCGCCCCGCGTCACTCAGGAGCTGTTCGCCCGCGGGGGTGAGGGTGACCTCCCGGCTGGTACGGACGAGGAGCGCGACGCCCACGTCATGTTCCAGCTGCCTGATCTGCCGGGAGAGCGCGGGTTGTGTGATGTGCAGCGCATCGGCCGCCCGGCCGAAGTGCAGCCGCTCCGCCACCGCGACGAAGTAGCGCAGTTTGCGCAGATCGAGATCCATTCGAGCACCGCTCCCGCCAGGCCTTGTCCATCGATGCCTGGAGGGCATCGATGACGTCGGAACAAGCCTTGGACGTATGACGAAACTTGATGAAAGATTGGTCCAAACGGTTACATGCAGCCCGATGACCAGCCGAAATTCGTATCAAGCCTGACCTGTGCCACCCCTTTCTCCGGGGCCCGTCGCGCGTCGACGCGGTGAACGCTCCGCCGCCGATCGAGCTCGGCGCTCCCCGGGGCGGCCCGGTGGAAGTCACCGGAGTCATCGCACGTGGACCCGGCTCTCCGGCCTCGACTCGCTGCCCGGCCCCTACCCCTTCGCCCGCCGCCCAACCGTCCCGGCCGCGAGACCGAGGGGGCGTCGCCCCCGGTCAGGGCGCTGTCCGGCCGGAGATCGGCTCCGGCGGACACCACGACCACGCGGTCGCAATCATCAGGATCGGCTATGGAAGGAGATGTTCGTGAAGAAGGGCGACCTCGCTCGGGTGATCGCGCTCATCGGTACGAGCGTCGTGCTGGCGATCGGCCTGAGCGTGCTGCTCGCACCGAGGTGCGCGGCCGGGACCGCCGGCGGTGCCACGCGGGACCCGACGCCGGTCGCGGTCAACCACTGTGACTTCCCGACTTCCGTACGCCCCGGCAGCACGTACGTCATGAGCCAGGGCAACTGCTACGGCTGCCTGTACGAAGAGGTCAGCGCTCACGCCAGCCACCCCGGGCGCGACTACTACTGCGTCTACAACCCCGGCAGCGACCTGAACGACCTGTACTACGCACCGAAGGCGTAGGTGAAGGACGCCTGTGACGTGGGAGCGCGGCCGTCGCCCGGCGCCCTCCGGAGGCGGGGGCCGCGAGCCCGTCAGCCCAGGACCCGGCCGACCATCCGCGCGTACATCCGCCCCGGGCTCGGCACCGACGGCGGGTGCAGGAAGCCCGGAAGCATCGGCAGGTCCACCGCGAAGGGCTGCAGCCGCTCGTAGAGGACGTCGGCGCCCGGCGGGCGGTCGTCGGGGTCCTTCTCCAGCAGCTCGGCGACGAGGCGGTTCAGCTCGTCCGGGACCCCGGGCACCTCCGGCGGGCGTTCCTTCACCTGGCGCTCGAACACGGCGTACTCGGTTGGCCCGGTGAACAGCTGGCGGCCCGTCAGCATCTCGTGGATCACGCACCCGAGGGCGTAGAGGTCGCTGCGGGGGCCGGACAGGCCGCGCTGGATCTGCTCGGGCGCCATGTACGACGGGGTGCCGAGGATCTGGCCCACCCGGGTGAACTGGGTCGAGCCGGACTCGCGGAGCACGGCCAGGCCGAAGTCGAGGACCTTCACGCTCCCGTCGGGGCAGAGCATCAGGTTGGTCGGCTTCAGGTCGCGGTGGTAGATGGACAGCGCGTGGGCGGCCGTCAGCACCGCGCAGGCCTGGGCGGCGATCGCCGCCGCCCACGGCACCGGGAGCGGGCCGTGCTCGCTGACCACGTCGGCCACGGTGACGCCCTCGATGAACTGCATCACCTGGAACAGCCGCTGGTCGAAGGTGCCGAAGTCGTACAGGACCGGGGCGCCGGGGTGCTCCAGCCTGGCCAGGATGCGGGCCTCGCGCAGGAAACGCCGCTTCAGCTCCTCGTCGGGGCCGGTGAGGAACTTCAGGAACTTGACGGCCACCCGGCGGTCGAGATGCTTGTCGTGGCCGCCGTAGACGGCCCCCATGCCTCCCTGGCCGAGAGGAAGGTCGTCGAGCACGTATCGGTCGCCGATGACCATCGACCCTCCCCTGGACCTGCGGGCGTCACGCTCCTTGGTCACACGGCCGGAGATGACCGTCGACCAGTCCGTCAAAGCCTAGCCGGATCAGCGTTTCCCCCAGCGTCCGCGTTTCGCGCAGTCTGTCCTCCAGGTCGAACAGCTCGCGGAAGGCCGTACCGTACATCCGCTGGTCGGACAGGGGCAGCATGGGCACCCGCGCCCGCCGCACGTCGAGGCGGCTGGAGCTGGGATGGACCCTGGCCGCGTCGGCCGAGCGCAGGAAACCGGCGAGGAACCCGGAGTCGAGCCGCTGCGGGTCGACCCGGTAGAGCGTGAGCTGCGGGCCGAGCGCCGCGCCACTGTGGGTGATCACCCTGACCGCGCCCAGCACGGTGGTCACCACGTCACCCGGCCTGATCATGACCAGGGCCGGGTCGAGGGTGGTGCGGCCCGAGGGCGGCGCGCCCGCCGCGGTGTCGTCGGCGGTCAGCACCGGGAGCGGGCCCTCGTCGGCCGACATCCTCGCCGGTGCCTGCAGGATCGTGATCAGCCCCGCCTTGGCCAGCTCGCCGACCGTGGTGGTCGGCAGGTCCTGCCGCTCGGCGAGCGGCTGGAGGGCGGGCGTGGCGTCCGGCAGCAGGGCCGAGGTCTCCTTGAACCTGGCCAGCGCGTCGGTGAAGTCGCGCAGGAAGTCGAGGCCGCCGTGCTGCGGGCGGTGCCTGGACGGGGCGAGGTCGACCTCGTCGTCGAGCAGGTCGATGATCCGCACCGTCCGGCTCTCGCCGGACAGCTCGGCCTCGGGGTTCTCCAGGTACGCGCGCCAGGCGGGCTCCACGATCGACAGGTCGTCGCCGGCGTCCACCACCAGCAGCTGGGACGGCGGACGCCCGCCGTCGGGCCTGCGCAGCATCCACAGGTCGGGGCCGCCGGGCGCCAGCGTCACCACGGCCCGCAGCGCCCCCGCCCGGAGCAGGTTGCCGCGGATCCGCTTGCCGGGACGGCGGCTGGCGGCGGCGGTGGGCATCAGGATCGCCACCAGGCCGCCCGGCCTCACCCGGGCCAGGCAGTGCTGCACCCAGGCCAGCTCCGACTCCCCGCGCGGCGGCAGCCCGTACTCCCAGCGCGGGTCGCCGGCGAGCTCCTCGTGTCCCCACACCCGCTCGTTGAACGGCGGGTCGCAGACCACGGCGTCGGCGGGCTCCCCGGCCAGGCGGTCCTCGCGCAGGGAGTCACCGGCGACGATCCGCGCCTCGGCCCCGCGCAGCAGCATCCGTACGGCGGTGAGCAGCGCGTTCGTCTCGTTGATCTCCTGCCCCATCAGGACGGTCCTCCGCCCTGCCCGGGAGTCCGCGCCCAGCAGCAGCGTCCCGACGCCGCACGCGGGGTCGAGGACGACGCCCCCGTCCTCGGCCGCCAGCCGGACCATGAGCGCGGCCACGTCGTCCCTGGTGACCGGGAGCTGGCGGGAGTGGGCCTCGGCGTAACGCCCGAACAGGAACTCGAAGACCTCCAGGGGGCCGTGCTCGGCGGCCAGTTCGGCGACCAGCCGGACGAGGGCCACGTCGTCCAGGCGGAGATCGGCGGAGCCGGGGAGGTCCGTCGTCACCTCGGCCACGCGGGTGAGAGACTTCATACCATGATCACGCCAGGCGGTCGGCTCGCGGCGCAGGAACAGCAGGAACGCGCCGACCTTGGCCACCAGCTCGCCCAGCCTGAGGTCGTCGACCGAGGTGCGCATCCGCTGCCAGACCAGGTCGCCGAGCGAGAACTCGAATGACTTGCCGTTCGCGCGCAACCACACGGCGATCTCGGGCAGGGAGAACAGCGGGCTGGAGGCGGTGCCGCCCACGGGCTGGGGAAAGTCCTCATGGCGGCGGCGCCAGTTGCTCACCGCTGCCCTGCCGACCCCGGCGAGCCGGGCGATGTCGCCCGCGTTCACGGTGATCTCCTGGCTCTCCTCCATGGATGGCCACAGTAGTTGACTGTGCCGCAACGGTCTACAACGACTTTGCTTGTGAAGTGCTTCAACCAATGATTTACTGCCCTCATGGCACTGAACCAACCACTTGCACTGCGCTACGCGGCCCGCTCCGACGTAGGTGTCCGCCGTGAGGCGAACGAGGATTCGGGCTACGCGAGTGCGCGCCTGCTTGTCATAGCCGACGGCATGGGTGGTCACGCGGGTGGAGAGGTCGCCAGCTCACTTGCCGTCACCGCCATGGCGAAGCTGGACGACACCCTGCCCGCCGGTGGTGTCGACCTGCTCGCCGCGCTCAAGGGCGCCGCCAGGGACGTGAACCACACGCTGCGCGACATGAGCGAGCAGGATCCCACGCTCCGCGGCATGGGAACCACCTTGACCGCCATGCTCTGGGACGGCGCGACCTTCGCCCTGGCCCACGTCGGCGACTCCCGGGCCTACATGCTGCGCGACGGTGCCCTGTACCAGATCACCCACGACCACACCCTGGTCCAGTCGCTGGTGGACGAGGGGCGGATCACCCCGGAGCAGGCCGCCGAGCACCCGCGCCGGTCGATGGTGCTGCGGGTCCTCGAAGGCACCGGCGACGGGGAGCTGGACCTGTCGCTGCGCGAGGCCTACCCGCAGGACCGCTACCTGCTGTGCTCCGACGGCCTGACCGCCGTGGTCGGACCCGAGACCCTGTTCAACACGCTGACCGAGATCTCCGACCCCGACGAGGCCGTCCGCCGGCTCATCGACCTGGCCAACCGGGGCGGCGGCCCCGACAACATCACCTGCGTCGTGGCCGACTTCGGGGCGCCCACCGACGCGGCCCAGACGGGCCCGGCCATCGTGGGCGCCGCGGTCGAGCGGAGACTCTCCCTTTGACCTGTACGGCCCTCGGCCCCGGGGGCGCGGCGAGAACGGGCGCGGCGAGAGCACGGCGCCCGCACGACCCCGTGCCCGGTCCGCAGCCAGCCGGTCCGCAGCCGGCTCGGAGCCGACATGACGCCTACAGGGAGCCGGCAGGGAGCCGGTGGACGGTGCGGGCGGGCACCGTCAGCGGGTCACGTCCCTCCGGCGCTCACCAGGTCTTGCCGGTGATGCGCTCGTACGCCTCGACGTAGCGCGCCCGGGTGACCTCCACGACCTCGGCGGGCACCTCCGGGGCGGGCTCCTTCTTGTCCCAGCCCGTGCCGGTGGCCCAGTCGCGCACGTACTGCTTGTCGAAGGAGAACTGCGCGTGGCCGGGCTCCCACCGGTCGGCGGGCCAGAAGCGGGAGGAGTCGGAGGTCAGCACCTCGTCACCGAGCACGAGCGTGCCGTCGGCGGCCCGGCCCAGCTCGATCTTGGTGTCGGCGATGATGACGCCCCGCTCGGCCGCGAGCTCGGAGCCGCGCCGGTAGACCTCCAGCGTGATCCGCCTGAACTCCTCGGCGGCCTCCGCGCCCTCCTGAGAGACGACGTCCTCGAAGGAGATGGGCTCGTCGTGCTGCCCCAGCGGGGCCTTGGTGCTCGGGGTGAAGATCGGCTCGGGGAGCTTGGAGCCGTCGACCAGCCCGGGCGGCAGCGGCACGCCCGAGACCGACCCGTGCTCCCGGTACTCCTTCAGCCCGCTGCCGGTCAGGTAGCCGCGTGCGATGCACTCGACCTGCACCATCTCCAGCCTTCGGCACCGCACCGCACGCCCCTCGAACTCGGCGGGCACGTCGGTCGCCGAGATCACGTGGTTGGGCACGATGTCGGCGAGCTGCTCGAACCACCACAGCGACAGCCGCGTGAGGATCTTCCCCTTGTCGGGGATCGGGGTGGGCAGGATCACGTCGTACACCGACACCCGGTCGGACGCCACGAGGACGATGTCCCCGCGATCCTCGTAGACGTCGCGGACCTTCCCGGAATGAAGAAGCTTCACTGCGTTCCTTGCTCTCGCTCGACCCGGCGGCCCTCGGCGGGCCACCGGTCGCTGACCGACACCTGCTCACCGTATTCGACACCGGGCGGCGCCCCGCGCCCGCCCTGCCGGACGACCGGCCCCGCCTTCGTCCTCCCGTGCCGGGCCCGACGGGACACCGCACCCGACTTCGCGGTACGACGGCGAGGACCACGGCACCCTTCGACGCCGTGGCGGACCGGCGAGGACCGGGACGTCACCGGGGATCGGGACATCACTGAGGATCAGGACGTCACTCAGCTTCGCAGCAGGTCGGCGAGGACCACGGCCTCGCTGATGTCGGCCCGCCTGCTCGCGGTCAGGAGCGTCACCGTCCGGCTCCTCGCCATCTCCCGCAGGTGCTCCAGCGCGGCGGCCCGCTCGGGATCCTCGAGCTCGGCCCGGTACCGGCGGCCGAACTCCTCGAACCGGGCCGGATCGTGGCCGTACCACGTGCGCAGCTCGGTCGAGGGCGCCACCGCCTTGCACCACTCCTCCAGGCGCGCCTTCTCCTTGGACAGCCCGCGCGGCCAGATCCGGTCGACCAGCACCCGGGCACCGTCCTGGGGCACCGGCTCCTCGTAGACCCGGCGCACCCGCACCTCTGGTTTGACAGCCATACGGTGACCATTCCCGGTCGACCGGCGACGGCAGCCACAGGTGGCGGCAAATGTCGGTGTTCAACGGGTCGAGGCCATCCGGGGTCAGGTGTCCCACCTCGCGGATCCCGACGATGGCCCGGTCCCGGGACCCACGGCCCGGGGGACCGGCTCTCGCGAAGGGGCGCGGCCCGGGCGACTGTCCGGACGCGGCGCCTACTCGGCGCTGCGGCCCTCCGTCCCGGCGATGCCGATCGTGCCGGTCGAGCCGCGCAGGCCGAAGCCGTAGCGGTAATCCTGCCGCGCCTGCGGGGTCGCGAGCACGTCGCCGATGTCGGCGGTGATCAGCCGGTGCCACACCCCGTCGGTCTCGGCGTAGGAAGTGACCATGTTGCCGGACAGCAGCAGCGCGAAGCGGTCCCCGGGTTCGAGGGCCAGCGCGGACTGGCCGGGGGTCTCCAGGTAGGTGCCGTTCACCCGGACGTTGAGCCCCGTGTCCTTGCGCGTGTTGTTGTACCAGGCGGTCACGTAGTCGTTCCCGCCCTTCACCCACCCCACGAAGACGCTGTCCTCCGGCTGCCCGGTACCGGCGAACGTGCCGGTGGTCAGCACGCTGACCGCCTCGCCGGAGGACGGCCTCCCGGTCCCGGCGACCAGGCCGAAGAACGGCGCCGAGCCGGTCCCGGCGAACTTCCCCTCCCCGGCGGTGGTCACCGGCAGGATCTCGTTGTTGTTCTCCCGGTACGCGGCGTAGTGCCCGGAGGTGTCGTCGGTGAACCGGTCGACGACATCGACCCGGGGGAACGCCGCGAGGTCGAGGGACGTCCCCGTCCGCCCCGCGTTCGTCGCCTCCCGCTCGCCGAACAGGGACGGCGCGAGCAGCACCCCGGCCACCACCGCCAGGGCCGTGACCGTCGCCGCCACCGCGATCACCAGACCCCGGGGGTGTCGCCCGGACCGTCCGGGACGCGCCGCCCCGGTGGACGGCGAGGTCGGGTCGCCGTCGAGGTCACCCCGCCCGCCGGGGGCGAGCCCCGATCCGGCGGCCGGACCGGAGAGAGCGGCCGGACCGGAGAAGGCGGCCGGACCTGCGAGGGCGACGTGACCTGCGGGAGCGACCTGACCGCCGGGACCGGCGAGCGCGGCCGGATCGACGAGCGTTTGCCCGCCGTGCCGCCCCCCGAGGGGGACACCGGGCCGCGCCCCCGGATGCCGGTCGGGGTAGGCCACAGTGTTCCCTCCCGGGTTCCCTCCCCGCCACTGTTCACCCCCGACATTTCGTATAAGCCTCCAACTAAAACGTCACGCCTCGGGGGACAGGCGGTCGGCGGCGTGTTCGATGGCGGTGCTCACCCGGTCGGCCAGCAGGCCGACCGCGCCGACCGCGCGGGTCATCGGGTCGTCCTCCGCGCCGCCGAGGGCCTGGGAACGCAGGTGGGCTGCCTTCACCTCGGCCCATCGCGCGGCCTGTACGGGGGTCATGGTGCCGCGCAGCTCGGCCAGTTTGAGCAGGTTGGCCTCCGCGCCCGAGGTGAGGGTCTGGGCCTCGCCGAGGTAGTGGTCGTCGATCACCGCCTCCAGCTCGGCGTCGTTCATCACCGGGACGACCCGGGCCGCGAGCTTGTTCATGTTCCGGTACGAGCCCTGGAGCTGGAACGGCGGCTCGGTCCGCGCCGCGTCCGACTGGGCGGCCGAGGCGATGTAGGCCTGGTTGTTGGCCAGCACCACCCGCTGGACCCGCAGCAGCTTGCGCAGCACCGCGAGGACCTGTTCCAGCTCCACCGGGGAGTACGGGTGGGAGAGCTGGTCGGCCCGGACCCCCGAGTCGCCGCGCGCCAGCCGCACCAGGAGGCGGATGTCGCCCCGGTCGCGGGTGGAGAGCGGCGACAGGACCGGGTTGGAGGTGAGCGCGTTGTCGATGTAGCTCAGCGCGAACAGCTCCTCCCGCCCCGACAGCACGTCGCCCAGGTTCCACACGTCGGCGCGGTTGGCGAGCATGTCGGGGATGCGGAAGCGCTTGCCCGCCTCGGTGTAGGGGTTGCCCGCCATGCAGACCGCGAAGCGCTTGCCCCGCAGGTCGTAGGTGCGGGTCTTGCCCTCCCAGACGCCCTCCATCCGGCGCTGGCCGTCGCACAGGGAGACGAACTTCTGCAGCAGCTCGGGGGAGGTGTGCTGGATGTCGTCCAGGTAGAGCAGGACGTTGTTGCCCATCTCCAGCGCGAAGGAGATCTTCTCGATCTCCTGCCGAGCCGTCGCGTCGGGCGCCCGCGCCGGGTCCACCGAGGTCACCAGGTGGCCCAGGGCCGGCCCGTTGACCTTGACGAAGATGAGCCCGAGCCGGTTGGCCACGTACTCCATGAGGGTGGTCTTGCCGTAGCCCGGCGGGGAGATGAGCAGCAGCATGCCCATCTGGTCGGTCCGCTTGGCGTCCCCGGCCGCGCCGAGCTGCTTGGCCAGGTTGTCGCCGATCAGCGGCAGGTAGACCTCGTCGAGCAGCTGGTTGCGGACGAAGGCGGTCATCACCTTCGGCCGGAACTCCTCCAGCCTCAGCCGCTCGCGCTCGGCCGCGACCAGCTCGTTGCGCCGCCGCTGGTAGGCGCGGTACGCGGGGACGCGGTGCAGGCGGAAGTGCCGGGTCCTGGCGAGGAACTCGTCCAGGCGCAGCTCCATCGCGCGCCCGGAGATCCGGGGGTGCGCGCCGAGCAGCCCCTCGACCGTGACGGTCAGCGCCGCCGAGGAGTCGTGCCGGGGCACCTCGCACAGCAGTACGGCCACCGCCTCCACCAGCTCCGCCGACCCGGCCTCCGAAGTCCGTCCGGAGCCCGGAACCGGCCCGGCGCCGGGAGCCGAGGCGTCGAAGGCGGAGAGCCACGCCTCGGCCAGGCGGTGGCGCGCGGCGAGGTCGTCGCCGAGCGCCCGCAGGTCGTCCTCGAACTCCCCGCGCGCGGGCCCCAGCGCCCGGTCGAACCGGTCGAGCAGCGACCGCGCCCCCGCGCTGGTCACGAACCCGAACGGCTTGCCCGGCAGCTCCTCGAACAGGTACTCCCCGGCCAGCTCGAAGAGGCTCTCGTCTCCGGTGTCGCCGCGCAGACCCCGGCTGAAGGAGGCGATCGCGGAGCCGAGGGCGGCGCGGGTCTCCTCGACCGCCTCGACCCCGCCGAACAGGGTCCGGGCCCGCGCGAGCGACGTCGCCCGGGTGGTCCACGTCGCCCGGGCGGCCTCGTCGGTGCCGAAGGCCCAGAAGAGCTGGGCGGCGGCCCTCGCCGCGGGCGGGTAGCGGAGCAGCCCCGCCCCCGCGTGCAGGCGGAGCGCGGCCTGGAGGATCGCGGTGGCGTCGTGGTCGTGGACGCCGCGCTCGTAGCCCTCGTCGTACCGGGTCTCCGCCACCCGGCGGACGATCCCCAGCAGCTCCCCGCCGGTCACCGCGGCCTCGTGCAGCGCCTCCAGGGAGAGCGGCCTCTCGCCGCCGGAGGAGACAGCGCCCGGAGAGACGGCGCCCGGAGAGACGGCGCCCGGGATGGTCGGCACCCCGGCCTCGGCGGCGGCGAGGATCGAGGCGGCCAGGTGCTCGCCCCGGTAGACCTCCGGCGACTCCGAGACCGTCAGCTGGTTCCAGAACGGCCGGGTGTCCTCGAAGGCCGCGTCGCGCACCGGGGAGCGGTAGTCGGTCCCGGTGACGGCGAACGCCATCCGGTCCTCGTGGGGGACCAGGGTGAGGTCGGCCGGCTGGGTGTTGACCGCGAACAGGTGGCGGCCGAGCCGGATCGTCTCCCCGCCGTCGCTGTAGAGGTCGAGCCGGTCGCGCAGGGCGCGGCCCGCCTCCTGGCGGGCGGACTTGATCCGCCCTTCGAGCTCCTCCGCGCGCACCTGGTCGCCCAGCGCGCGCAGCTCCCCGGCCACGCCCTTCAGCTTGAGCACCATCGGGTCGGACCCGAAGTAGGTGTTGACCTCGTCCAGCGACGCCAGCCCGACCACCCGCCGCCGCACGCTCGACAGGATGCGGGTCGCGGAGTCGGCCAGCCGGTCGGCGCGGCGGGCCCGCTCGTCGAGCAGCGCCTGGCGCCGCGAGGAGAACGCCTCGTAGACGTCCTCCCGCTTGGCGGCCAGCTTTCCCAGGAAGTCGTCGAACTCGGCGAAGCGCGACTCCAGGTTCTCCAGCTGGAGCATCAGGCGGCCCAGCTGCTCGTCGCAGCGCTCGGGGGTGTCGGACATCGCCAGCGCCCCGGTGACCGCCTGCCCCAGCAGGGCGTACTCGGCCGCGAAGGCCGCCCGCCCCTCACCGGCCAGCAGCTCCCCGCGCCGGGCCTCCAGCGTGGCGCGGGCGCGGTTGACCCCGCCGAGCACCTCGCCGACCCGTTCCAGGATGGCGGTACGCACGGTGGCGTCGGCGATGTCGAGCGTGCCGACCACCTCGACCACGATCTCCAGGCCCCTGGCCTGCCGCTCCAGCCGCTCGCCGATCGGCCCGGCCTCGGCCACGGTCGCGATGGCGCCCGCGTCGGAGACCAGCCGCTCGACCTCCGCGTGGTACCCGGCGAAGGCGTCGTCGCCCCGCAGGAATCCCGCCGCGCGCTGCGCGGTGCTGTCCAGCTCGGCCGCGAGCTCCGCGTCGAGCGCGTCGATCCTGGCGGTGTCGACGTGGCGCAGCTCGCGCAGGGTCACCAGGTGTCCCTGCGACCGCCGCAGCTCCGCCAGCCGGTCGACCCAGCCCTGCGCGGACCGGGGCGCCTCGCCGCGCGCGTGCCGTACGAGCGCGGTGACCTCGGCGGCGGCGGCCTCCAGCGCCTCGGCGGCCTGCCGGGTGAGCGACTGGACCTTCTCGAACTCGTCCAGCACCTGCTCGGCGGTGGCCCGCAGGTCGGCGAGCGGGCCGCGCAGCCGGTGCTCGCCCAGCCAGTGGTAGTGGTCGAAGGCCCGGGCGCAGGAGGCGATCAGCGCCTCGAAGACCGGGACGGACGGCGCCATCTCCTCGACCATCCGCGCCACCGACAGGCAGTCGGAGATGCCCCGCACCAGCTCCGCGTTGCCGATCCGCTCCAGCGGCCCGGTGCCGGCCGGACGCCCGGCGGCGTAGAGGTCCGACTGGTAGGCCGTCTGCCAGACCTGCATGGGGTGGACGCGGGTGGGCTCGTCGGAGGTGGCCCTGAAGACGACCAGCGTGCCGTCGTCGAACAGCGAGTACCCGTGGCAGGACAGCGGTGTCTCCACCTGCTTGCGGATCACGTTGTACGGCAGCAGCAGCGACCGCCCCTCGGCGCGGGCGTGGAAGACGTACAGCACGTCCTCGCCGTTGGGGGAGCGGATGACCCGCTCGAACTCCAGCTCCGAAACGTCGGTGTCGAACGTCTTGCTGACCCCGGTGGACAGGTAGTAGCCGCCGGGGAAGATGATCCCCTGGTCCTCGGGCAGGCGCTGGCAGGCCTGCCCGATGCCGTCGAGGCGGACCACGCCCTTGGTCCGGGTGTTGAACACCAGGTGCCGCCACTCCGGCTCCTTGTACGGCCGCACCCGCAGCAGGATCAGCGGGCCGATCCTGGCGTGGTGCACCTCCGCGTCGGCGAGGCTCTGCAGCGGCTCCGCGACGGGCTCGCGGTAGACGCCCTCCCCGGTCTCGGTGTTGTTCTCGATCTTGATGGTGAGGTCGCCGCCGACGGTCTCGACGAACACCTCGCCCCCGATCGAGATGTGCGGGTGGCGGCCCGTCACGTGGTCGTCGCGGGTGGCCGGGATCCACTCGAAGTCGTGCGAGGGCGGGAACGTGTGGTCGCGTTCCCCCCGGTCGTCGATGTAGGAGAGCGTGCCGTCCCCCCCGACCTGCCAGCGCAGCACGCGGGTGTCCTGCGGGCCGGTCTGGAAGACGGCCAGCATCTTGCCCTCGACGCGGCGGAGCTGGAGCAGCCGGGTCTCCCGGTAGTACCGGTAGAGCTCGGCGAAGTCCCGCTCGAAGCGCGGGTCGCGGAACATCGGCGCCGGGTCGAACCGGAACCCGTTCCCGCTCTCCCCGCCGTCGCCCGTCGCGTCCCGGACGAACGTGTGCACGGAGAAGACGTCCTCGACGGTCGTCTCCGGCTTCATCCCGATGAACACGTTGTAGCCGAAGAGCATGAGCCCGCCGACCGACACGATGTCGCGCGGCACGCAGTTGTTCTCGGTGCGTATCCGCTCGGTGCCGACCAGGCGCAGTTCGGCCCCGCCGAACACCGCCAGGCGCTCGGCGTTGAGCGCGTCGGACTGCCGGGCCAGCTCCGCGGCCTGCTCGGCCAGCCGGGCGCGGAGCACCTCGTAGGTGCCCGCGTCCAGCCCCGCCCCCTCGCCGGGGGCGCCGGTGACGGCCTCCGCCGTGGAGGACGTCACTGCTTGGCGGAACCGGCGGAGTTACCGGTGGAGTTGCCGGCGCCGGCGTTGGTACCGGTGAGCGCGGCGACGGGGACCTCGGTCGTGGTGGCCGCCTGGGCCTCGCTCAGCAGGCCGCGCAGCCGGTCCGCGTCGGGACCGCCCTCCTTGATCATTTTCATCAGCAGCGCGGACAGCGAGAGGTTCCGCACGTCGGCGGTGTCGATCGAGCCGAGGACCCTGCCCAGGTCGGCGGGGAGACTCGCGGAGCCGTCCAGGTACGGCCCGGCCAGCGTGCGGGCGACGTCGGAGTTCTCCACGAAGCCGTCCACGGCCTTGCCCATGGTGATCGAGCTCATCAGCCGGTCGAAGAACACGGTGTCGCCGCCGACGATGTCGATGTTGGCCTTGGACAGTCCGGCCGACACCACGGAGGCCTGCGCCTCGGCGATCTTGAGCTGGACGTTCACCCCGGCGAGGCGGATCTCCTTCTCGGCCTCCAGCCGCAGGCGGTACTCCTCGTGGGCGCGGGTCGCGTCGGTGAGCGCGGCCATCGCCGCGGCCTTCTCGGTGAGACCCTCGGCCTCGGCCTTGAGCTTCTCGCCGACCGTCGCGGCGGCGGCCAGCGCCATCGCCTGCTCGCCCTCCGCCTCGGCCTTCAGCTTCTCGCGCACCGCGGTGGCCGCGGCGTGCGCCCTGGCCTGCTCGCCCTCGGCGACCGCCAGCGCCTTCTCCCGCTCGACGGCGGCCTCGGCGCGGCCGACCTTCTCGATCGCCGCGGCGTCCCGCTCGCGTACCTGTACCTCGGCCAGACCGGAGGCGGCCGCCTCGGCCTGCACGCCCTCGGCGAGACGGATCTTGGCGCGGGCGTCGAGCTCGGCAGCCTGCTGCCGCGACTCGGCCAGCACCAGCGCCTCGCGCGCCCGGTGCTTGGACGCGGCCTCGGAGGCCTCGGCGGCCTTGATGTCCTTGACCAGGCTCTCCTGCGCCTCGGCCTCGGCCTGGATGATCACAGCCTGGCGGGTCCGCTCGGCCTCCTCGACCACGCGCAGGCGCTTGATGCTCTCCTCCTGCTCGGCGACCGTCTTCTCCACCACGATCCGCTCGCGGATCACCTCGGCGATGGAGCGCTTCTCGCCCTCCACCTCCTTGTCCTTGGAGATGCGCGACAGCTCGGTCTCGCGCTCGCGGGCGATGACCTCCAGCATGCGGTCCTTCTCGATGCGCTCGGTCTCGATGGCGAGGACCCGCTCGCGGTTCTTCGCCGCCACCGCGATCTCGCGGGCCTGGTTCTCCTGCTGGACGCCGAGCTGCTCGTCGGTACGCAGGTGCGCGGCGTGCGCCTTCAGCCGCTCCTCGGCCTGGACCTTGGCGGTCTCCGCCTCCTCGCGGGCGCGCATGGTCTCGACCTCGCGCTTCTGCTTGGTCTCCGCGTCGGCCTGGCGGCGCTCCAGCTCCAGGATGGCCTCCCGCGCGTCCACGTTCTGGCGGGTGATCTCCTTCTCCTCGCGCCGCTGGAACTCGTTGGTCCGCACGTGCTCGATGGCGGTCAGCTCGGTGATCTTCCTGATGCCCTGCGCGTCGAGGATGTTGTTCTTGTCCAGGGAGAGCAGCGAGGTCTGCTCCAGGTAGTCGATCGCCGCGTCCTCGAGGCTGTAGCCGTTGAGGTCGGTGCCGATGACCTGGATGATCTGGTCGCGGAACTGGTCGCGCTGGGTGTAGAGGTCCACGAAGTCGAGCTGCTTGCCGACCGTCTTGAGCGCCTCGGAGAACTTGGCGTTGAACAGCTCCTGCAACGTCTCCTGGTCGCTCGCCCGCGCGGTGCCGATCGCCTGGGCGACCTTCACCACGTCCTCGACGGTCTTGTTGACCCGGACGAAGAAGGTGATGCGGATGTCGGCGCGGATGTTGTCGCGACAGATCAGGCCCTCACGGCCGGTACGGGCGATCTCGATGGTCTTCACCGAGATGTCCATGAGCTCGGACTTGTGGAAGACGGGCAGCACGACGGCGCCGGTGAACGTGACGTCGACCTTGTTGATCTTCGAGATGATCAGGGCCTTGCCCTGTTCCACCTTGTTGAACAGCCGGCTGATCATGAAGAGCAGGGCGATGACGACGAGGAGGACGACGGCGAGGAGGATGCCGAGCCCGGTGGAGATGACGTCCAATGTGGTCCCTCGGTTAAATAGGACGATCAGGGTCGAGTTCCGCGTCGTACGGCATCACCCAGAAGAACTCGCCGGGGGAGTCATAGGCGAATATCAGGGCGACGCTGCCGGCGGCGAAAACCTCGTCACCGGTCTGTCGTACTTGAACGAGAGCGGATGAGCCGTCGGCGGACGTGACCTCGGCCTGGCCGAAGTCGTGGCCCACGCGGCGCGTGCGGATGACACACATGCGGCCCACGAAGTCGGCGCGGGAGGGGACGCGCTCCTTCGGGACGAGACGCCGCAGTGACAGGACGACGAGGCGCGTGCACGCCCAGGCGCAGACCAGTGCCGCGACCAGTACGGCGACCAGGGCGGGGGTGCTCGTGAACAGCGTGCCGCCCACGAGGCTCGCGAACCACGCGACGGCGACCAGCAGCGAGACGGCCACCGCGGCCGGGACCCCGCCGAGTCCCATACCGCTCAGGAGGCCGGTGGCCCCCGTCGCCTCGGACCCGTCCCCGTCGCCTCCACCGTCGAACCCGAACACCCCGGCCACGACGAGCACCCAGTACGCGACGATCACCAGGAGCAGGAACGTGAACAGGACGGTCGGAAAAGACAGTGCGGCATCGACGAACTGGCCCATCGGCGTGTGAAATCCCCCTGCTGGCATACCGGAACGCGCTCCCCCGAGCACGTGTGGGTGACTATATACAGATAAAGTTCAGTTAAAGGGAATAGTTCCCAAGATGGACAAATATCCGTATGAATTTCCGCTCACAGGGGCCGTCGGCGCGCGGGACTCACCCGGGGCGCGAGAGGCAGGAAGCGTTGGAGGGCCCGGGGGCGGGAGAACGGGGGCATGGAGAAGCGGAGGAACGGGAGCGGGGCTCCGCGTCCTCGGCCCTGTCCCGGAGAGACGTCCCGGGAGGTCAGGCGGGGCGAGTGATCATGTAGGCGAGGCCGACGAGGATCACGACGGGAATGAGCCACACGATCGCCTCGATGGCGAACTCCTTGTACATGAGGAACATCCCTCCGAAGCGGTGATCGGCGAGGAGCGTGGATCTCCGACGATAACCGCTGTCCCGGACGGCGACCAGAACCCGCCGCGTACCGGAACCGCTTGCCACGGGGGCCCGCCGCGTGAGGTCGTCCGCCGGACGGGGGCCGCCCGCCACGAGGGTTTCCCCCTCTCACGCAGGGGTGCCCGTCACGAAAGGTCGGCCGCCCACGCGAGGCCGCCCGTCATACAGGGGTGGCCGTCACGGGGACGGCCGCTACGAGGGGTTGGCCGAGCCGACCACCACCGGGTCGTCGGAGAGGTCTCCCTCGACCACGTCGGCGACCACACAGGTGATGTTGTCGGGACCTCCCGCCTCGCAGGCGAGAGCGATCAGCTGACGCGTCACCTCGTCGAGGTCGTCGACCTCGGCGAGCACCTGGCGGAGCCGTTCGGCGTCGACCACCCCGGACAGCCCGTCGGAACAGAGCAGATAGCGGTCGCCGAGCTCGGCGTCCCGGAGAGAGAGGTCGAGCTCAAGGTTGTCGCCGCCGTCGAGGACCTGCAGCAGGATCGACCGGTGCGGGTGGCGGGCGGCCTCCTCGGCGGTGATCCTGCCGTCGTCCATCAGCGTCTGGACCAGGGTGTGGTCGTAGGTGATCTGGTACAGGTCACCGTTGCGCAGGAGGTAGGCGCGGGAGTCGCCGATGTGGGCCAGGGCGACGCGGGAGCCGTTCCAGAGCATCAGGGTCAGGGTGGTGCCCATGCCGGTGAGCGACGGGTCTTCCTCGACCAGCTCGCGCAGGCGCTGGTTGGCCTTGCGGACCCCGGCCTCGGCGGCGGCGGCGAGATCGCCGGGGCACTCCTGGTCCAGGGACGCGACGGTGGCGATCGCCGCCGAACTGGCGACCTCCCCGCCCACGTGACCGCCCATCCCGTCGGCGACGGCGAGAAGCCGGGCGCCCGCGTAGGCGGCGTCCTCGTTGCCTTGCCGGATCCGGCCGACGTCGGAACCTGCCGTATAGCGCAGCGTGATCATCTGCACATCACTAGATCGTCGAGTTGCACGAGCTGAGCCGCTTTCGGACAGTTGGGATGGGCATAGGGCGAACCGAGATGTTCCACGATCCACTTAACACCATGGTGGCGCAAGCGGCCTGGGGAAGTGTTGCCACATCTGTTGACACCTGTGGTGGCGCGTAAGCTGGTTTCAGTGCCACCCTCAGTGCCACCCAAGGGCCCCTTCAGTGCCCCCGCACTGTGCCCGGAGTTCCCCACCTTACGCATCGCTAGGAGATCAGTAATGGCCGCGATCATTCAGGAGGCGGCTCGGCGCCGCACGTTCGCGGTGATCAGCCACCCTGACGCGGGTAAGTCGACCATGACCGAGGCGCTGGCACTGCACGCCTCCGCGATCAGCCAGGCGGGTGCGGTGCACGGCAAGTCCGGGCGGCGCGGGGTCACCTCCGACTGGATGGAGATGGAGAAGGCCCGGGGCATCTCCATCACCTCCGCCGCGCTCCGGTTCGAGTACCGCGGCCACATGTTCAACCTGGTCGACACCCCCGGCCACGCCGACTTCTCCGAGGACACCTACCGGGTGCTCGCCGCCGTCGACTGCGCGGTCATGCTGCTCGACGCGGCCAAGGGCATGGAGCCGCAGACCCTGAAGCTGTTCGAGGTATGCCGGCACCGCCGCATCCCGGTGATCACGTTCGTCAACAAGTGGGACCGGCCGGGGCGCGAGGCGCTGGAGCTGCTGGACGAGATCGAGGAGCGCACCGGTCTGAAGCCCACGCCGATCACCTGGCCGATCGGCACCGGCGGCTTCTTCCACGGGGTGGCCGACCGCGCCGCCGACCGGATCGTCCGCTACACCCGCACCCCCGGCGGAGCCACCAAGGCCATCGAGACCGACCTGAGCGCCGAGCAGGCGCTGGCGGAGCTGGGCGGCGACTGGGAGCGGGCCAAGGACGAGATCGACCTGCTCTCCGCGATCGGCGCCGACCACGACCAGAAGACCTTCGAGGCGCACGAGTCGACCCCGGTGCTGTTCGGGGCCGCGCTGTCCAACTTCGGCGTCGGCCGCCTGCTGGACGCCATGGTCGACATCGCCCCCGCCCCCGCGCCCCGCCCGGACGTCGCCGACGACCCGCGCCCGCTGGAGGAGCCGTTCTCCGGCCTGGTCTTCAAGGTGCAGGCCAACATGGACCCCTCCCACCGCGACCGCATCGCCTTCGTCCGGGTCTGCTCGGGCAGGTTCGAGCGCGGCATGGTGCTCATCCACGCGGCCACCGCCCGCCCGTTCGCGACCAAGTACGCCCAGTCGGTCTTCGGCCAGGAGCGCGCCACGATCGACGAGGCCTACCCCGGCGACGTGGTCGGCCTGGTCAACGCCAGCGCCCTGCGCCCCGGCGACACGCTCTACGACGGCCCGGCCGTCGAGTTCCCGAGGATCCCGAGCTTCGCCCCCGAGCACTTCTCCACCGCCAGGGTCCGCGACTCCAGCCGTTCCAAGCAGTTCCGCAAGGGGATCGAGCAGCTCGACGCCGAGGGCGTGGTCCAGGTGCTCCGCTCCGACGTCCGCGGCGACCAGTCGCCGGTGCTCGCCGCGGTGGGCCCGATGCAGTTCGACGTGGTCAAGCACCGGATGGCCGCCGAGTTCAACACCGAGATCCTGATGGACCGGCTCGACTTCGGCATCGCCAGGCTCACCGACGCCGAGTCGGCGCCGTTCCTGGCCCGCCAGCGCGGGGTGGAGGTCTTCACCCGCTCGCTCGACGGCGCCCTGCTGGCGCTGTTCACCGACGAGTGGCGCATGCGCGGCGTGATGCGCGACAACCCCGACCTGGTGCTGAACGCCCTGCTCGCCGACACGCGCGGCTGACGGCGCGGTGAGGTGAGACGGGTCGTCCGGGGCTTATCCGGGGCTCGTTCGGGGCTCGTGTGAGGTGAGACGGGGAGGTCCGGGTACCGGGGGCCTCCCTCGTCAGGCGTTCGTGGTGAGATATGTCGTTATGAGCGCGATTAAGTGGGGAATCCTGGCAACCGGCGGCATCGCCGCGACCTTCACCGAGGACCTGAAGCTCCTGCCGGACGCCGAGGTGGTCGCGGTCGGGTCGCGGTCGGAGGAGTCCGCGCGGGCCTTCGCCGACCGGCACGGCATCCCGCGGGCCCACGGGAGCTGGGCGGAACTCGCCGCCGACCCCGAGGTGGACATCGTCTACGTCGCCAACACCCAGAACGCCCACCACGACGCCGTACGGACCTGCCTCGAAGGGGGCAAGGCCGTCCTGTGCGAGAAGTCGTTCACCCTCAACCGGGCCGAGGCCGCCGAGCTGGTCGACCTCGCGCGGGAGCGGGGCCTGTTCCTGATGGAGGCCATGTGGACGCGCTGCCTCCCGGCCGTCCGCAAGGTCATGGAACTGGTCGAGGGCGGCGCGATCGGCCCGGTCCAGACCGTCCACGCCGACTTCGGGTTCTCCGTCTCCGTCCCGCCCGAGCACCGGCTCCGCAACCCGGAACTGGGCGGTGGCGCCCTGCTCGACGTGGGCGTCTACCCGATCTCCTTCGCCCACATGGTGCTCGGCGCTCCCGCAGGGGTGCGTTCCTGGGCGCGGCTGACCCCCGAGGGGGTGGACGAGAACACCGGCGTGCTGCTCGGCTACGACAGCGGGGCGGTCGCCCTGCTGTCCTGCGGCATCACCACGCACAGCCCGGTCGCCGCGTCCGTCTCCGGCACGCTCGGCCGGATCGAGCTGCCGGGCCCGTTCTTCCGCCCCGACACCTTCACCCTGCACCCGACGGAGGGCGAGCCGGAGACCTTCCACGTCCCCTTCGAGGGGAAGGGCATGCTCCACGAGGCGGCCGAGGCCATGCGCTGCCTGCGCGAGGGCCTGCTGGAGAGCCCGCTGATGCCCTGGCAGGCGACTCTCGACGTGATGGGCATCCTGGACGAGGTCCGCTCGCAGGTGGGTGTCCGTTTTCCTGGCGAGTGATCGAGCGTTTCCCTTTTTCGGACACTGGAGCGGCTCCCTCTCAGCGCACCCGGAGTTTTCCGGGTGCGCTCGGTGTGGTCGCTGCGGTGGGCGGGCGTTCTTCGTGGCTGGTCTTGGTGTTCGCTGTGGTGGGCGGGTGTTCTTTGTGGTTGTTGTTGGTGTTCGCTGTGGTGGGCGGGTGTTCTTCGTGGTTGTTGTTGGTGCTCGCTGCGGTGGGCGGGTGTTCCGGACGGCCGTCTCAGTTGCGCTCTGGTGGTTCAGGCCTCCGGCCTGCGCGGGCGTGGTGGTTGCGG
>NZ_JCADBG010000039.1:0-60836 GCF_059358815.1 Streptosporangium nanhuense | reverse complement strand
AGTTCCTCTACCCCTGGCAGACCGACGACCCGACCTGACCAAGCAACGGACTCGTCCACAGGTCTTGACTATTTCTCGGGACGCGCCGAACACATGAGTTTCATCGACTACGCGGTGCTCCAGCCGCAGCTCGGGCTGCCGGAGTACCCGATCGGCGGCGAACGCTCCACAGAGATCACCCGCGTGTACGTCACCGCCTTCCTCGACCTGCATCTGAAGGGCAGGCGTCAGCCGCTGCTGGACGGGCCGTCCGCGAGCTACCCCGAGGTGAGGTTCTGGTAGACGGCGGCGCGGGCCACGGCCGCCGCGACGTCCCCGGCTGGACATCACCCCGATCGTCCTCGTACCGAACGCGTCCGGGAAGCGATCTTCAGGTGGGTCGCATCCCCTCGTCTCCGCGGGAGGGGCGGTCCCTAGTTCTGGGGGAGCACGGTCACCGCGACGACGACGTTGTTGACGATGGTCGCGGTGATGGTGCGCGTAACCGCCTCGGCGGCGGCCGCGGCTCCCCAGTCGCCCTGCTCCAGCTCCTTGGCGCGGGTGATCACGGGGGAGGTCCAGGGGATCTCGGGGTGGAACTGGGGAAGCGTCCCGCTTCCCGAGAGCAGTGCCGCGAGCGCGGCGACACGGGGCCGCGGTTCCGCGCCCTCGACGAGCACGTCGCGGACGCTCTCGAGGAGCCGGGACCGGCGCCCGTTTCCGCCGTCCTCGAGGACCTTCGTGTCGAACAGGCCGAGCGTCTTGCGGCTCGCGCGGCGGATGTCGCCGCGTTCGACGAGCCTGTCGAGCAGCGGGCCACGCAGTGTCGGCCCGGTCGCCGCGAGCACCGTCTGGACGCCTCGGGGCTTCTCGGAGAGGTAGTCCCAGGTGAGGCGGAGGATGTCGTCCGACGGCGGGTGATCCTCGACGGCCTCCACCCGCGTCGTCCCGCCCCGGCCGGAACCGGTTCGCACGTGACCGCCGAGCCCGAGATCCGCGAGCACCGCTCCCGCGAGGGTGTAGAAGAGCGTGTTCTCACCCGCGATGGTCCCGGTGCCCGAATGGAGACCGGAGTTCGGCTGGAACAGGAGGAGCAGGAGGTCCTCCGCCAGGGTCGGGGGTCCGAGCCGTTCCGCCTCGCCGGGCGTCCCGGCCTCGCCGTCGGCGAAGGGTCGTTCAGGCTGCTGAGTCATCGATCCTGTCTTTCGGTGGGAAGTGTGCCGGCTTCGTGACCTGGGTCCGCCGCGGGCGCGCTCGGGCCGGCACGGCCGCGAGCGCGGCCCGCAGGAGTGTCGTGGTCCTCGACATGGCGATCAGCCGGGCCCGGTGATCCCGGTGATCAGTGCGAACAGCGGCAGGCCCATGTTGTTGACGGCGTGGACGGCCACCGCGGGCCAGATCGACCCGCTGCGGCGCATCGCCTCGGCGGCGATGACGCCCACCACGAGCGCCGAGGGCAGGACGATGTTGATGCCGTGGAAGAGGGCGAAGATCACCGAGCTGGACAGGACGCCGACGACGGGACCGTAGCGCAGCAGGGCGTTGGCGATGACGCCGCGGTAGAGGAACTCCTCGCCGATGGGGGTGAGGACGGCCAGGAAGGCGAAGGTCAGGATCAGGGGCAGCACGCCGCCGCCGGCCGCGTCGTAGTACGAGCCCTGGGGATCGGAGGCGAACCCGGTCAGGGCGATGACGGCGTAGTTCACCACACCCTTGAGCACGAACGCGACCACGCCCGCGGCGGCGCCGATGCCCATCCAGCGCCAGGTGGTACGGCGCACGCTGAAGGCGCCCCAGGAGCGGATACGGATCAGCGCGGCCGCGGCGAAGCCGACGAGGCCGACGACGCCCGACCAGGCGGTCAGGAGCAGCCCGTAGGTCACCGCGTCCAGGTCCAGCCCCAGCGGGCCGAAGAGCAGGACCACGACCCCGGCGGCCACCATCGCGAGCAGGCCGACCACGATCTCGGGCCAGCCCGGGCGCGGGGGAGAGGCGGTACCGGCCGGGGCCGGCTGCCGCGAGTGGTCGGCATGGTCGGTCGACATGGTGGTGAACCCCTTGTTCTCTGGTCTCGATGGGTGTCGCCGGGCCCGGCGCGTGGCGCCCGGTGAGGGGCGCCGGCCGGCTTCCGGACCCGCCGTCGGTGTGTGGCCGACGAATTTCGGTACGTCAGGCCGGGCGGGGTCGTGCGGGTCGCCCTTCGCCGCGGTGGGAGTCCGCGCGGCGCTGTCCCGCTTTTGGCCGAGCTCGTTCGAATACGAAGTCTGAACACGAAGGAGGGATCGTGCCGCCGCGGCACATCGGAACCGAAGGAAGACACGATCCGCGAGATTCACCCGGTCGCGTCATCCGCGCCCGTGGGGTGACCCACGCCGATCGCCGTCATCGGCGCGGTTCCCAGCGGAAGATCCGGGAGGCCAGCGCGACGGCGACGACGACCCAGCCCAGCGTGGGCGCCAGGAGGAGCAGGGAGTCGAGGAGGGGAACGCCGCCGTTCCAGGCGTTGAGGACCAGTTCGGTGGCCGAGCCGCCGGGAAGCAGGCGCTTGAGCAGGGTGAGCTCCTCGGTGCCGGTGATCCCCACCCAGCTGGCCACCGCGATGGCGCCGAGGCTGACGGGCAGCGTGGTCACCTGGGCGTGTTCGGGGGAGTTCGTCACTCCCGCGGTGGCCAGTCCCAGGCCGAGCATCATGATCATCATTGAGAGGACGGCCGCCGCCAGCAGCGGGACGTTGTCCGGCTCGCCGGCGACCACGGCCAGCACGGTCATGATCGAGGCCACCTGGACCAGCGAGATGACGGTGATCGGCAGGAGCAGCCCGCCGAGGATGTCGGTGTCGCTCGCCGCGGTGGAACGCAGCCGCTTGAGGAAGAGGTTCTGCCGGCGTGAGGCCAGGGTGGTGACCACGGTGGTGTAGAGCCCGAACGCCCCGACGGTGAACATGACCACCGCCGCGATGTATCCGAGGCTGCCCAGGGCCGCGAAGGCCTCGTGCTGGCGGATGAAGAGCGCGCTGACCGCCACGGGCACGATGAGACTGGTGACCAGGATCAGCCGGTTGCGGAAGATCTGGACCAGCTCACTGAGAGCGATCGAGAGCATGGTGAGGGTCCTTTTTCTTGAAGAGGGGCGCGGGAGTGGTCTAGTCGCTGTCGAGGGCGCGGAAGACGTCGTCGAGCCGGGTCGGCCCGGCCTGGAGGTCTCGCAGCTCCACCGCGTGCTCCTGCGCCCAGAGCAACAGGGTGTGCAGGTCCTTTTGCAGGCCGAAGGTCTCGATGAGGAACTTGCCGTCACTTTCGCGGGTGGCCTGCAGCGGCAGCGCGAGTGCGGGCGCGGGGCCGGGCGTGGCGAGGGAGAAGCGGATGGCGGCCGGCAGCGTCCGCGTCAGCTCCGAGACGGTCCCCTGGCGGTGGAAGGTGCCCTTGTGCATGAGGCCGATGCGGTCGGCGCGCTGCTGCGCCTCCTCCAGGTAGTGGGTGGTGAGGACGACGGTGGAGCCGTCCTCGCGCAGCCTGTCCACGGCGTCCCACAGATCGTCTCGGGACTGGATGTCCAGGCCGGTGGTGGGCTCGTCCAGGAAGATCAGTTCGGGTGTTCCGTACACGGCGGTGGCGAAGTCCAGGCGCCGTTTCTCGCCGCCGGAGAGCTGGGAGACCTTGGTGGTGGCCTTGCGGGTGAGGTCGACGACGGCGAGCACGCGCTCGACCCGGTCGGTGCGCCGGGTGAGTTCTCCGATCAGCCGGACCGACTCCCTCACCGTCAGGTCGGGGGAGAACCCGCTCTCCTGCAGCATGATGCCCATCCTGGGCCGCACGGCGCGCCGGTCGCGGGGGCTCTTCCCGAAGACCCGCACGGTGCCCGAGGTGGCGGTGCGGTGGCCTTCGATGATCTCCAGGGTCGAGGTCTTGCCTGCCCCGTTCGTGCCGAGCAGGGCGTAGAGCTCCCCGGGTTCCACCTGGAAGGACAGGTCTTTCACGGCGTGGAAGTCGCCGTAGCTGAGGTTCAGGCGTTCGACGTCGATGACGGGTGCGGAGGACATGGTGTCGATTCCAGCAGCCGCCGTGCTCAGCGGGCAGTGCGACCACGTCATGACCTGGTCATGACATTTCTCGGGCGAACGTATGACGCGGTGTCACTGGTAGTGCCACGAAACACGGAGAACCCTCGATCCTGGATCACCCCTGGGCACCGAAGCCCCGCGCACTCCGCCGCGGTCACCGCGACCGTCGTTTCCCGCCGTCTGAAGTAGATCTGGAAGCGTGACGGGCGACGTCGTGGGTCGCGCCTCGGTGCGGTTCGTGCGAGCCGGTGGTGTGACCTCGGACGAACGCGCGGACGGAGGCGGATGTCCGATTGTGGGCGGATTCCGCATGATCCGGCGAGGGGATACTGTCCCATCATGGAACGGGCTGGATGGCGGCGCGGTGGAGGGGACGTCGTCGACGCGGCGGTGGCGGTCGCGGTGGCACTGCTCATCAGTTACGCCATCGTCGACCCGCCGGGACGGTCGTCACCGTGGCCCGCGTGGGCGGCCTGGCTGGTGGCGGCGGCCCTGAGCTTTCCGATCGCCGTCCGGCGGCGCCGGCCGTGGGCCATGCTCGCCGTCGCGTGCGCCGCGGGCACGGGGGTGACCGTGGTCGGGGCCGTCGCCGCGGGTGCGATCTGGCTGACTTTCGTGCCGACCGTGCTCGTGCTGTACCTGGTGGCCGCCACCGCCTCGATCGCCTGGTCGGCGGCGGGGCTGGCGGTCTGCCTGTCCGCCGCGGTGACCGCGATCCTGATCTTCTACGCGCGGGTGTTCCCCGGTCTCGCGCCCGCGGCGACGCCCAGCGAGATGCCGGCGGCCTGGCCGATCGAGATCGGTACGATCGGTGTGCTCCTGACCGTCGCGTGGGCCGTCGGAACGGTCGTGCGCTGGAAGCGGGAGACGACCGCCCGCCTCGTCCGCCACCTCGCCGACGCCGCGGTGATCGACGAGCGCAGGCGCATCGCCCGCGAACTGCACGACGTCATCGGCCACAGCATGAGCCTGATCGCCGTCAAGGCCACCGTCGCCAACCACGTCGCCGAGGCCCGCCCGCAGGAGGCCCGCGCCGCGCTGGCCGTCATCGAGCAGACCAGCCGCAGCACGCTCGCCGAGATCCACCGGGTGCTCGACCTGCTGCGCTCCGACGGCGATCCCCAGCAGGACCCTGTGCCCGCGCCCGGCATGGCGGACCTGCCCGAGCTGGCCGCCCACGCCCGATCGGCCGGGGTCGAGGTGGAGCTGACCGTCCGTGAGGAGGCCGCCCTGCCCGCCGCGGTCGCGATGTCGGTGTACCGGATCGTGCAGCAGGCCCTGACCAACGTCGTCACCCACGCGGGGCCGACCCGCTGCGTGGTCACCGTGGACGTCGACGGGCGGGAGGCCGTGATCGAGGTCGTCGACGACGGCCCCCGCCACGGCCGGCCGCCGCGCCCGGGCCACGGCGGCCACGGCCTGGTCGGCATGCGGGAACGGACCAAGATGTACGGGGGCGCGTTCGACGCGGGGCCCCGGCCAGAAGGAGGCTTTCGCGTGGCGGCTCGACTGCCCTACGACCCGGACGGCACCGCGGCATGAGCAGACATGAGCAGACATGAGCGCCGACGTCATGAGCACCGACTACATGAGCAGACATGAGCAGACATGAGCGCTGACGGCATGAGCATCGACGACATGAGCACAGACGCCGCGCCGCACGGCTCGCCCCCGCTCGTCCGGGTCCTGCTCGCCGAGGACCAGGTCCTGATCCGCGACAGCTTCAAGGTCCTCATCGACGCCACACCGGGGCTGGCCGCCGTGGGCGAGGCGGGCACCGGCACGGAGGCCGTGCTCCTGGCCCGCCGGCACCGGCCGGACGTCGTCCTCATGGACGTGCGGATGCCGGACATGGACGGCATCGAGGCGACCCGGCGTATCTGCGCCGACCCCGCCTGCGCCGGTGTGCGCGTGCTCATCCTCACCACGTTCGACCTGGACGAATACGTGTACGCGTCGCTGCGGGCGGGTGCGAGCGGCTTCCTGCTCAAGAGCGCCATGGCGGCCGAGTTGCTGGCGGCCATCCGGGTCGTCGCCTCCGGTGAGGCGCTGCTCGCGCCCACGGTCACCCGCCGGCTCATCACCGAGTTCCTGGAGGGCCCCCGTCCCACCCAGGTCGTGCGGGGCCTCGACGACGTCACCCCGCGCGAGCGCGAGGTGCTCACCCTCATCGGCAGGGGGATGTCCAACGCCGAGATCGCCGGGCACCTGCACCTCACCGTCGGCACGGTCAAGACCCACATCGGCCGCCTCCTGGCCAAACTGCGGGCCCGGGACCGGGCCCAGCTCGTCATCGCCGCCTACGAGGGCGGGCTCATCGCCGGTTCGGACGGCCGCCGGTGACCGTCCCGCCCTCCTCCGGTCGAGGGCGGAACGGTCACCGGCTCCGTAGCCGCTCCCGGGACGGCCGGCTTCGGGTCCGGAGCGGGATCCGCTTTTGGACCGTCACCCTCTCGGGCCGAAGCCCGTCATCAGGACGTGCACGCCGATGAGGACGGCGACCCAGATCATGGCGCGCCTGGTCGGCGGGGGGCCGCCGCGCAGCAGCGAGACGCCCAGGGGGATGAGGGCGACGCAGAGGCCGCCCACGGCGATGTAGGACTGGGGTTCGGTGCCTTTGAGCGTCCCGAGCGCGAGCGCCGACATCAGGCCGAGCGCGATCGAACGGCCCAGCCCCAGGGCGCCGGAGCGGTAGGCGCCGATGGCCAGCACGACCCAGCCGAAGAAGGCAGGCCCGGACATGGATCTGAACGGGTGCCAGACCGTGTCCCGCCATGCCAGGTAGTAGCCGTCGATGCCGGTGAGCATGGTCCGCAGGCCGAGGGTGTCGGTCAGGTGGAAGGCCAGGTGGTCGGTGCCGAACTGGAAGGTCCGGGTGAACAGGCCGACGATCACCAGGCAACCGCCCCAGATTCCCCACAGCGGGCTGGTGGCGGCGATCCTCTGGGCCAGCGTCATGATCGCCGGCCACAGCAGCACGAACCCGCCGGCGAAGCAGACGTAGGCGGCGGTGACGAGGGCGGGATGCTGAGTGTAGGCGGTGAGCTGGTGAGGGACGAAGTAGTGGAACGGGGAGCGCAGGAGAGTCCCGGCCATGATCAGGGCGGGGCCGCCGATCAGCGAGACGGCGCTCACCCATCGGCCGGGAAACGCGGGCCCGCGGTCCAGGTTGGCGGCGGCGTTGGCGGCCCGCCGGTCCGCGCCGGTCCGCCGCCATCGCGTGACGCGCCCGCCGAGGTCGATGCTCATGAATTGCCGCCCGTCCTGTCCGTGTCGGTGTGCCCGGACCGGTACGTCGGGGCACACCGAAATGGTGCGGGGCGAGGCGGGGGGCGCGCGTCTGGCCCGGGTCGCATCTTGGCGGGCCGGTACGGGCGGGTGGTGCGACCCCAGACGGATGCGCATGTCCGACCGTGGTCAGATGCCGGGTGATCTGCCGGGGCGGTACCTTCGCGTCGTGGAGTGGCGGCGGATCGGCGGTCCCGCTGCCGGTTGGCGTCGACCATGGGCCGTGATCGGTGTTGGGCCCGGCCGGCTACGCGACCCCGGCGGCCCGCGGGCCGGCTCGCCCCGGATTCACCGGGTACGGGCGGGTTCGGTGGCGCCGAACCACCGCCGCAAGGCCGTCCGCAGTGTTTCCGTCTCCGCGGGATCCGGCCGGGGTGACGCGGAGGCCCAGGCCACGTAGCAGTCCGGTCGAAGGAGCAGGGCGGCGGGCGCGTGGGGCAGGGGGCGTGCGGTGACGACGTCGACCCGGTCGTGCCGCAGGGCGGGCGTCCGTGCCAGCGATGCCCCTTCGGTCAGGTCGAGCAGCAGGGGGCGTGCGGTTCTGGTCAGCTCGGCCAGCCGGACCGGCCCGGCCGGGGTGTACAGCTCCAGGTCCGGGACGAAGCGGCCGACCAGCGGGTGCGGCCCGGGCTCGCCCGTGTCGTACGCGCCCATGTCGTAGCGGACGTCGGCGCCCGCGGTGAGCTCGGCCAGGCGCCGCACCGTGGCCGGGTCGCGGAGCAGTTCGGTGAACAGCCCGCGCAGTCCGGTGACGTCGCCACCGGGGGCGATCAGCGCCGACTGCGCCTGGGCGTTCAGCACCATGCGGTTCGCGGCCGATCGCCGCTCCGTCTCATAGGTGTCCAGCAGTCCGGGCGGGGCGCTTCCCCGGATCTCGGCGGCGAGTTTCCAGCCGAGGTTGACCGCGTCCTGCAGGCCGAGGTTGAGCCCCGGGCCGCCCCCGGTGGCGGCGTACACGTGGGCGGCGTCACCGATCAGGAACACCCGGCCGCGGGCGAACCGTTCGGCGACCCGGGTGTTGCCGCCGGTGAGCCGGCGCAGTACGTGCGGCCCCGGGCCGTCGGGCGGGCCGAGCGGCAGGTCGGCGCCGAGCACGCGTCGGACGCTCGCCCGCGACTCCTCCAGGCTCATCGGGGCGTCGGTCGCGGGCTGGTCCCACTCGGTGGTGCTGACCAGCGGTGGATGGCCGGGCATCGGCGCGTAGGAGAACCCCCCGTGCTCGGTGCGGTGGGGCAGGAACGGCAGGACGGCGCCGTAGCCGGGCACGTTCAGCGCGCCGTTCGCGGGGTCGATCCAGTCCGCGGGGACGGTCGCGTGCGCCGAGCGGACGGTCATGCGGTCGTAGGTGACGCCGGGGAATCCGATGCCGGAGAGTTTGCGCGTGGTGCTGTGGGCCCCGTCGGCGCCGATCAGGTACCGGGCCCGCAGGTCGTACTCCCCGTCCGGGCTCGCGACGTCTACGGTGACGGCGTCGTCGTCCTGTGACAGGCCGACGACCTCGTGTCCCCACCGGATCTCCGCGCCCAGTTCGACCGCTCGCTCCCGCAGGACCTCCACCACGCGTCGCTGCGGCACCGGCAGGGCGTGGACGGGGCTGTCCTCCAGCAGGCTCAGGTCCAGGCCCATCGCGCCGAACATGAAGTACGCGGAGTTCGGCCGCGGCGGTTCCGGGCTGTCGCTGAGGCGTTCGTGCAGCCCGCGGTGGTCGAGCATCCTCACGACCTGGCCGAGCAGCCCGTTCGCCTTCGGTTCCCGGCCGGGCTCGGGCAGCCGCTCCAGCACGAGCGGCCGGACTCCCGCCAGGGCCAGCTCGCAGGCGAGCATCAGCCCGTTCGGGCCGCCGCCGGCGATGACGACATCGATGGTCATGGTGCTGTCGCTCCTTCGTTCGCGGAGAAAAGGTCAGGTACGGATGAGGTGCCGGCGCGTCCGGCCGGCGGATCCCGGTCCCGGGGTGACGCGGCCGGCCGCTGTGGTGCCCGGCCGCCTCGGGTTTCCGGGGGACGGCGGTGGTCGAGGACTTCGGCGACGGGGGACCGGCCGGTCGTGGTCCTTCGGTCTGAACAGGCGTCAGGTTAGGCAGAAAAATGCGTACACGCAAGTTTGCGTGTGCGCATCAGGACTGGGATGCTGAGGCGGTGACGACAGGACGGACCGGGTTGCGTGAGCAGAAGAAGCAGGCCACCCGAGAGGCGTTGAGCGCGGCGGCGCTGCGGCTGGCCCTTGAGCGCGGCCCGGACAACGTGCGCGTCGACGACATCGCCGAGGCCGCCGGGGTCTCACCGAGGACGTACAACAACTACTTCTCCAGCCGGGAGCAGGCGATCGTCGCAGCCGTCACTGGCGAGCGGGGGGCGCGGGTGGCCGAGGCGGTGGCCGGCCGGCCCGCGGGCGTCGGCCTCGCCGACGCGGTGGTCGAGGCGATCGTGGATCAGTACACCGCTCCGGGTGAACCCGGTCGCGACGCGCTGCTGCTGATCACCGCCCGTCCCGCGCTGCGCGAGGCGTTCGTCGACGCCACCGGCGCGATCGAACACCCTCTCGCCGGCGCGATCGCCGGACGCCTCGGCGACACCGGCCCGCACACCCCCCGCGTGCTCGCGGCGAGCGTGGCCGCGGCGGTCCGTGTCGCGATCGAACAGTGGCTGCGGGCCGCTACCGGGTCCTTCACGGCCGGAGGGCTCGTCGTGCCGTCGGGCTCGCTGCCGGACCTGCTGCGCGCCACGCTCGCACCGCTCACGCCCGCGCTCGACGCCGCGGAGCGACAGGCACCCCGCCGGCATCGGTGAGCCGGCCGTCCCGGCCCGTTGGTGATGGATGGTACGGACACGCCGTCATCCGGCCGTAGAGGCCGGAGTCGCGGGCGAACCGGCTGAGCGCGTCGGTGTCAGGACGAGAACAGCTTCCAGTGCCCCTCGGAGACGACGTCGACGGTGCCGTCGGTCACCCTGATGGCGGTCTCGTCGTCGATCGCGTACGCCGGACCCGGGATTCCGGCCGCCCATCTTTCCGCGTGGGCCATGGTGTTCTCCGGCAGGAGCTCGTGATCCAGGTGCGGGAAGATCGAGAAGTCGACGATGCCCAGCGTGCCGTCACCCCCGGCAGGCGGTTTCCATTCGACGAAGTAATCCCCGATGCGGGGGGTCATCACCATGCTTCCGGCGCTCAGCCCCACCCAGACCGTCTCGCGCAGGGACGGCAGGAGGTCCGCCAGCCCCGACTGCCGCATCCAGTGGCACAGGTACAGGGCGTCGCCGCCGTTCACCAGCAGGACGTCCGCCTCCCGGACCCAGGAGACCCAGCGTTCCTCGTCGATGCTGGGCAGCGCGGTGAGCTCCAGCACTCCCAGGGACTTCCAGCCCAGCTCGCACATGGGGGTGGAGGACCGGCCGCTGATGAAACGCCATGCCCTGTCGGGACTGCCCTGGGGGTGCCCGTACCCCGCGGTGGGGATGCAGAGGGCGTTGGAGTCGGAGATCGGTTTGCCCAGCAGGTCGACCAGCGCGCTGTGGATGCTCGGGTTCTTGACGCCGCCGGAAGTGAGAAGAAGCCTCACGCCTGCCTCCTGTACGTAGCGGTCATGACGCTCTCGTCGAGAATCGGGAGACCGGGCACTTCGACGCGATGGCCCTCGCGGACCGGTGGCCCGGTGCGGACCCGTGGCCGGGTGCCGTCACCCGAGGGAGGTGCCGGTGTGGACGGCGAGGCCGGCGTGGGAGACGAGCGCACGTTCCCGATCGGACGGGGAGCCGACAGGGCCGAAGATGTGATCCATCTTCGATTCGAACACTATATCGAGATCATGTTCGTGCACCAGTCCCGAACCACGATTTTCCGATGATCGCCGGAAGTGCCGTTCGTGCGTCCGGCCGGAGACGCCCCCGGCGCGATCGCCCTCGGCCGACTCGCCGCGGGGCGACGGCGCGCCGGGTGGCCGAGGCGGCGGACGCGTGCGGGTCGCGGCGCCGCGTCAGCCGGCGCGGCCGAGGCGGGCGCCGTCGTCGTACGACTCGCGGGCGTCGAGCAACTCGTCCCAGTGCTCCCGCGTCCAGGCGCAGGCGATCGCCATCGGCCCGAGCATGCTGCGGCCGAGGGGGGTCAGCTCGTACTCGACGCGCGGGGACTCGCCGGGGTGGACGGTGCGCCTGACCAGCCCGTCCCGTTCGAGGGAACGCAGCGACCGGGTGAGGACCTTGGGGGTGACGCGGCTCAGCGGCACCCGCAGCTCGGAGAACCGGCGCGGCCCGTGTTCGAGGCAGCGGATGACGAGCGCCGCCCACTTGTCGCCGAACCGGATCGGATTGAGCGAGGACGGGCACAGCTCGTCGAACATGTCGGCGGGCAGAGGTTCCCTCATGGCCTCACGATAGCCGGTATCCCGGAGGTAACCGGGACCCCCGATAGCGTCCGCGCAGCGGCCGGGCGGAAGGGATCCGGCCCCGGTGAAAGGTGGTTCGCCATGAACATCGCCATGAACATCGTGGTCTTCGGCGCGGGTGGCAGAGCCGGCGGGCAGGTCGTCGCGGAGGCGCACCGGCGAGGGCACCGGGTCACCGCCGTGGTGCGTGACCCCGCGGGCCACAGCGACCTGGGCGACCTGGGCGACCTGGCCGGCGTGCGGGTGGTGGCGGGCGACGTCACGGACGCGGTGAGCGTCGCGCGCGCGGGCGCGGGGCATGACGCGGCCGTCAGCGCCGCCGCGGACCTGTCGGTGCCGCCCCGCGAGTTCTTCACCGGGTCGGCTCGCGCCCTGACCACCGGGCTGGCGGAGGCGGGCGTACGCCGGCTGGCGGTGGTCGGACTCGCGTCGATCATGCCTGGGGCGTCCGGGGTCCCCCTGATGGACGAGCCCGGTTACCCCGGCGAGTACCGCGACTTCTACCTCGGCCACGCGGCGGGACTCGCCGTGCTCCAGGGCTGCGACCTCGACTGGACGTACGTCGCGCCGGCCGGCGACTTCGACCACGCCGGCACGCGCACCGGCCGGTACCGGATCGCCGATCACGCGGACCCGGCCGACAGGATCACGTACGCGGACTTCGCGGTGGCGCTGCTCGACGAGATCGAGACCCCTCGCCACCACCGCGCCGCCGTCAGCGTCCGGGGGGCGTGATGCCGGAGATCCGCGACAGTCCGGATCCCTGGATCGCCGAGCACATCCGTCGTTTCGAGGAGACCGGCGGCCGGCCACGGCCGGGCGTGAACGACCTGCTGCTGACGACCCGGGGCCGGAGAACCGGCGAGCTACGCCGCACCGCGCTGGTCTACGGACTCGACGGCGACCGCTACGTCCTGGTGGCTTCCAACCGTGGCGCGGACCGCCATCCGGCCTGGTATCTGAACCTGCTCGCCGATCCGTGCGTCACCGTGCAGGTCGGTACGGAGACCTTCGCCGCGCGAGCGCGTCCCGCCGAGGCTGCGGAGCGTCCGTCTCTGTGGCGCCTGATGGTGTCGGCGAGGCCGGAGTACGCGGCCTACCGGGAGCGGACCAGCCGTGAGATCCCCGTGGTCCTCCTGGAACGCCGGTGACGACCGGATTTCCGGGAGGCTCCGGGCGACGAGGTTCGCGCCGGAGGGGGAGCACTGCCCGGTCGTACTACGATCATGCTCCATTGTGCGCGTACACCGTTTAACGGCTTTTGCCTACTTAGTCATCACGCTCGGTTCGATCATCCTCAGCCTGGTGATCGGCACCGCGACACCCGCATGGCTGGTCACCATGTGGTACCCGCCCGGCGAGAGCGTCGGGAGGTCTTCTCCGCTGCCGGTGCTGGGTGGGCTGCTGCTGCTCGGGCTGGTGAACGCGTGGATGCTGTGGCAGATCCTGCGGGGACCCGCGCCCGCGGCCGTGCCGATGGGGCGGGCGGCCAGGTGGCTGCGACTGCTGCTGTACGCCGAGGTGGTGTGGCTGCTGATCCCCTCGTTCCTTCCTGACCTGATCGAGACGGTCATCGGGCCGGCACTTTGGGTACCCGCGCTCGTGCTGTTCACGGTGGTGCTCACCGGGTCGGGACGGCCCTTCCGGCTGGCCCTGCTCCTGCTCGGACTGGTGGAACCGGCCGTTTCGCTCGCGATGGGCCTGGCGGACGAGTCGGAGCTCCGGTTCTTCGTGAGCCCGGTCTATCAAGCGACCGCCATGGCCGCGGCGGTGGCCTCGTTCGTCGTGATGGTGCTGCTCCTGCTCGCTCAGCGGCGCGACGGGCGCTGGAGCGGGGCGACGCTCCTCGTGGGTCTGGGCACGTTCGCGAGCGCGTTCCTGGTGGAGCTCGTGGATGCCCTGACGAGCGGCGGCCCGGTCGAGTCGATCGCCGAGGCGATGGACGTGCTCTACATCGTCTGGCTGGCGCGCACGGCCCACGAGCTGAACCGTGAGCCGGGGCGGAGGGCGCCTCGGCGGGTGCCCGCGGCGGTCGCGGCCGTGGCCGCCGTCCTCCCGCTGATGGTCGTCGGACCCGAGGGCCGTCCACATCTCACCTACACCTGGCAGAACGACGAGCTCATGGGAGGGCAGGGCGATGAGTTCGAGGAATGCCGGTGGTGGAGACCGCCACGTGTCGCGGACGTCCCGGCCCACGAGCGCGATCGGGCCTACCTGTGCAGCGTGACCAAGCCCTCCCGGCATGTCTCGGACCAGGCGCTGCTCGCCAGGGGCAGGAACGCCTGCGCCAGGTTCGCGGCCGGGGAGCCGGTCAGGGCCCGGCCCGCGCTGCTCGCGCTGCTCTGCCCGGAGGTGGTCGGACGCAAGCATCCGGATCTGTTGCTGTCGTCCGATCAGATGGACCAGCGGAAGGCGGAGAGGGAGAACGTCGTGCGCGAACAGCTGGCGCGCGAGGCGCGCGAGGAGGACGCCCTGTGCCGCGATCCGTGGCCCGCGCTGCGTACCCGGTTCCAGGCGACCGCGTCCTACTACGACTGGGACGCCCAGCCCTACGGCATCTACGACGCGGAGGCGGACACCGAGAAGGACGCCGAGGTGATCCGGAACGCGAAACCGGTCTACACCATGGCGACCAGCGGCCAGCTGGCCCTCATCTACACGTCCAGCCAGGACTGGGCGACCTGTGTGACGGCGAAGGCGTTGCGCTCGGCCCCGCCACCCCCGCGACGCGGAGGCTGGGACGCGGTGGTCGAGGCGGACATCGTCAGCGAATCGGGCCGCCTGGTGATGAACACGCTGTCGGCGAGCAAGGTGCGCTTCCCCGACCTCGCGCGCGGCGGTCCCGGCACCTACCGGCTGCGCCTGTACACGCGTCCCGGCGTGGATCTCATTCTCGTCTATCCGGCCAGGAGAGCGGCGTAGCGCCGGCCGGCCGGTCACGCCGGCCGCCATGTTCTCCGGCCCGGCCGCCATGTTCTCAAGCCCGGTCGCCACGTTCTCCGGCCCGGTCGCCACGTTCTCCGGCCCGGTCGCCACGTTCTCCGGCCCGGCCGTCCGCGGAGCCGCGACCTCGGGCCGCGTCGCCTTCGCGGCCCTCACCGTCGTTCGCGCCAGGCTCCGTCTCGCGCGAACCACGGCCCGGGACGGGCCGATCCGCCGGTCTCGCGGGACCGCGCGTGGTCGACCGCCGCCACGAGGAGTCGCGCCCTGCCCGTGCCGGTGGGCCCCACTCGCGTCCTGCCGGCATTCGCGGCCCGGGTTTCCCGATCGATGCGGCTCACGACCGCGTCCCCGAACTCCTCCGGGGTCCGCAGGCCGCCCAGGACCTCCTCACGGACGTCCTCGTCGAGGAAGTCGTCCCTGGCGACGACGGGTAGTCCCGCGAGGGTGGCCTCCCACACCGTGATCCCCTGTGTTTCCGTGACGGAGGCGGTGGCGAAGACGTCGACCCGGCGGTAGAGGTCCGACAGTGTCCGGCGCTCCACGGGGCCCAGCACGAGAAGGTTCGCTCCCAGACGCGCCTGTGCCGTGCGCAGTCGAAGCCGCGTTCTCGGGTCTTCGCACGGGCCCACGAGGATGAGGGTCGCCCGTGGCCGGCGTTCCACGACGTGCCCGAACGCCTCCACGAGGAAGTCGATTCCCTTCTCCCGGCTCAGGCGGCCGACATAGACGACGCGGCTCCCCTCCGGGGTGGCCTCAACGGACTCGACCAGTCCCTCCGGGGGTGTCTCTCCCCGCAGATCCGATTCCTCGACGCCGGTGGGCAACACGAAGACGGGCCGCCCGGTTTCCAGGCCCCTCAGGTAGGAGGCGGTCTTGGCGGACGGGACCACCACCAGGTCGGCGGCATCGGCCACGTACGCGAGGATCTCCCGGATGACACCGGACCTGCCGGCGCCGGCCGCCTTCCTCGTCAGGTCGCGGCACAACCGGACACCCCCTCCCCTCAGCACGACGTACGCGGGAAGTATGAACAGCCACGCCAGCCGGTACCTGTTGAGGTAGGACTCGAAATCCGTGTGCCAGGAGAGCGCGACGGGCAGTTCCGTCCGGCGCAGTGCGCGCAAGGACGCCACCCCGAGGGAGCCGATGGTCTGGACGGAGACGAAATCCGGTTCGAAGACACGAATGATCCGGGTGATGCTCCTCGTGGAGGCCAGGGAGGCCGGGTATCCGTCCAGCGGTGTCCTGAGCGACGACACGCGCCACCGCCGCGTGCCCGTCTCGTCCACCTCGTACTTCGAGCGCCGTCCCGGAAAGACCACTCCCACGTCGTGGCCGGCGGAGACGAGGCCGTGGATCAGCGAGTCGACCGAGACCGCCACCCCGTCCATCCTCGGCGAGAATGAATCCGTAACGATGAGGACGCGCATTCCAGGCTCCAGTTACTGCGAGGCACCCGCGTATCACCCCGTCCAGGACGGTGGTCGTCGATTCTACGATGCGTGTTCGAAACTCCTGGGGCCCGAACGGCGGTAGGTGAAAGATCAGCGGGGCGTGACCCGCGATCGGACGACGCCGCCGCAGGCCTCGTGAAGCCACGGGCCGGAACGGCGGGGCGGGGCGGGACTCGCGTCCACGACCCGCGAATCATGAGCACGCGCCCCCGGTGCGATTCCTCAGGGCCGGGGGTGCGCGCGTTTCACGAGGTCACGCGTAGAGGAAGTAGTAGCGGTAACGACTCTCCCACACGCAGGAGTAGTCGTCCCACCAGCCCTGGGCGATGCCTTGGTTTCCGATCCGCTGGCAATCCGAGTAGTCCCTGAAGACGCCGGACAGCTTCGCCGCCTCGGCTTGCGCCGGGGTGGCGCCGATCGTCAGTGACACTCCGAGGACCATGACGGCCGAGATGAGAACAGCGCGTACTTTTCGCATTCGTCCTCCTATGACGGTGGAGATCATGACGGTGGACATTATCACCCGCCGCGCGTCAGGAGAATTGTCATGTCCGAATCGGTTGCGTGAAGGAGCCGAAACTCCCGGCGGCGTTGTCCCCGGGTGGTGCGTGTTTCACGGTGTTACTCGCGGGTAAAGCCGATATCGCTTCCCAGGGCGCCTGTTCTCGGGGGTTCCGGCCACCCTCGTCCATTTCCGGACGTGGCGGTCGTGAAAGGCCTCGCAGGCGCGTATCCGACTGCCTGGGCGTGCCATGGATGATCTGTAGGGCCTTCGTACCACATGCTCTGCAAAGTACGATTTATGCCGCTTTTTCAGATCGATTGGAACGAGACCAAGAAAACTTTGACCATCGTCACTTACGTGTCATATCGTCTCCCCGCCCATATCGATGTAAGTCGCGACACTCGAGCAGTACGTTGTTCTCGCAGGCGCCCCGGTCGACGTGCCGATCGCGGCTGCCCCGGCACGGGAGGAGACACGGACGGTCACCGGGGAAGCGGCGATCATCCGACCCGACCGGAGTCGCACCATGCAAGCTCAAACCCGCAGGGCCATGATTGTCGGCATGGCGATGGCCATGCTGGCCGCCCTCGGCGTGTCAGCGCCCTTCGCGCCGCCGGCTCACGCCATGCAGGTGATCACTGACATCGCCTACGCCCCCGCACAACCGGCCGGCAGCAGGGGACACCTGCTGGATCTCCACCTGCCGTCCACCGGCATCACCCCCCGGCCGCTGCTGATCTGGCACAGCGGCTCGGCCTGGAGCAGCGACGACGGCAAGGCCGGAGCGGACGCGATCGCGGCCGTCTTCAACCCGCTGGGCTTCGCCGTGGCCGGCGTCAGCGTCCGCTCCAGCGCCCAGGCGATCTTCCCGGCCCAGGTGCACGACATCAAGGCGGCCATCCGCTGGCTGCGCGCGAACGCCGCCACCTACAACCTCGACCCCAATCGCTTCGCGATCATGGGTGACTCCTCGGGCGGCTGGCTGACGGAGATGGCCACCCTGTCCGGCGGCGTGGCGGCGATGGAGGGCACCGTCGGCACGACCGGCGTCTCCAGCGCGGTGCAGGTGGGACTCGCCTTCTACAGCCCGACCGACTTCCTGCAGATGAACGCGCAGAACCTGCCGACCGGCGGGCTCGACCACAACTCCCCGGCCTCCCCGGAATCCCTGCTGGTCGGCTGCCCGATCCAGACCTGCCCGGCCACGGTGGCCCAGGCCAATCCGATGACCTACGTCGACGCGGGCGACCCGCCGCTGCTGTTCCTGCACGGCCAGGCCGACTTCCTGGTGCCGCACGGGCAGAGCGTCCTGCTCTACAACAGGATCAAGGCCCAGTGCGGCAACGCCACGTTCGTCTCGGTGCCCGCCGCGGACCACATGATGGTCCAGATCATGGACCCCGCCCAGTACGGCCTGCAGACCGTCCGCACCACCAGCAACTGCGGCGAGACCGTCGGCACCGGTACGTTGAACCCCACCTGGGCCAACTTCACGACCTTCCTGCGCAGCGGGCTCAAGATGGGCAACTCCTGCGAGGTCACCTACGCCACCGGCACCTGGAACGGAGCCTTCAACGGCAGCGCGACCATCAGGAACACCGGCACGACCCCTATCGACCGCTGGACCCTGACGTGGACCTGGCCGGGCAACCAGAACATCACGACCGCCTGGAACGCCACGGTGACCCAGGTCGGCACCCAGGTGACCGCCCGCGACGCCGGCCACAACTCCTACATCGGCCCCGGCTCCAGCCAGAGCTTCGGCTTCTCTGCGACCGCCACCGGGACGAACGGCATTCCGGCCCAGTTCAAGCTCAACAACATCGTCTGCACGAGAGTGCCCGCCTAGAGGACGCGCCGGGCCCGAGCCGAATGGCGACGGCCCGGCGCCGTTCTCGTCGTCGGGATCCTGAAAGTTTCATTCGGAGAACTGTGACCTGGAGCGGAAAGGCGCATTTCCAGAACTCGCCACGTTCCGTTTGATTCTGGTCACGGATTGTCGCCGACCGGATTGCTCGCGTTCATATTGCTTTCCCCGACGGGCCGCCCCTATTGTTGCCCCGGACGGCTCGTCGGCCCATTTTCAGTTGTTTTCATTGACCGGCCGGGATCACTCGATATCCCGGGTCACGAAATAAACCCGAAACAAATCGGATAAGCGGCCTTCCGCTGCCTGAAGGCCGTTGTCCGGGATCGTCGATGAGTTAGGGGACGTGTGCGTACATCCAATATGTTCGTCAGGAGTCTCGGTGTTCACGTGCCTGACAGCGTGAGCGTCGAGCAGGCGGTCCGCGAAGGCTGGTACCCGGCCGAGGAGGCCGAGAAGTTCCAGCAGATCGGCGCGGCGGTGGCCGGCGACATGCCCGCCCCCGAGATGGCGCGGCTCGCGGTCCTGGACGCGTACGAGCGCTGGGGCGAGTCCTCCCCGCGCAATCTGGACCTCCTGCTCTACCCGTCGGTCTGGCACCAGGGCCCGAACGGCTGGCAGCCCCAGCACTACCTGCAGATGCACCTGCTCGGCGGGAACGTTCCGGCGTTCGAGATCCGGAGCGGCTGCGTGGGGATGATCAGCTCGCTCGAACTGGCGGCGAGCTACCTGCAGGCCGACGCGAACCGCGAGACGGCCATGGTCGTCTCCTCGGACAACCACGGCACCCCGCTGGTGGACCGCTGGCGGATGACCCCCGGCGCGCTGATCGGCGACGCCGCGGCCGCGCTCCTCCTCGGCAAGGGGTACGGCATGGCCGAGCTCCTGTCGGTGAACGCGACGGTGATCCCGGAGGCCGACGCCGTCAACGACGGCGGCTACCCCCTGTTCCCCCCGGACGCCACCGTCGGCGTGGGGCTGAGCTTCGGGGACCGGCACGAGGAGTTCCGCCAGAAGCTCCTCAAGGCGCAGGGGACCGGGATCCACCTGACGATCCAGAAGACGATGATGCAGCAGGTCGAGCAGACCCTGGACGAGGCCGGGATCGAGCTCTCCGACATCACGAAGGTGGCGCTGCCGCACGGCCGCCGCGAGGACCTGGACGGGCAGATGTCCTGGCTGGGCATCGACGAGGACCAGACGACCTGGGACTACGGCAGGCGCGTGGGCCACTGCGGCGCGGTGGACCAGTTCATCGCCTTCGAGCACCTGATCGCGACCGGCGGGCTCGTGGCCGGCGACCACCTGCTCATGGTCGGGTTCGGCTCGGGGACGTCCGTCGCCGCGGCGGCGTTCCGGATCCTGTCCACCTCCCCCGTCACGGAAGGGGCACGCGCATGACCGAGCTCACGCGCACGACCGAGCTCTCGCGAAGGCTGGTCGACTTCATCCAGGACAACCTCGTCCAGGACGGCGACGACATCAAGGTCGACGAGACGACCCCGCTCCTGCTGTCGGGTCTCCTGGACTCCCTGCGGACGGCGCGGCTGCTGAACTTCCTCCGCAAGGACGTCGGCGTCCCGGTCCCCGCCGCGAAGCTCGACCCCGAGAACTTCCGGGACGTCGTGACCATCGTGGCGATGGTCGAAGAACTCGAATCCGTTTAGCCGGGGCGAGGACGAAGTCATGCGGTTGGCGAACACGTACATCAGCGGGGTGGGAGCGTTCCTCCCCCGGACCGTCGTCAGCGTCGAGAAGGCCGTCGCCAAGGGCTGGTACCCGCCCGAGGACGCCGAGCTGCACAACCTGGCCGGGGCGGTGGTGGCCGGTGACGTACCGGCTCCGGAGATGGCCCTGCACGCGGCGCGGAGCGCGATCAAGCGCAGCGGGCGGGCGCCGGGCGACCTGGATCTCCTCCTGTACGCCTCGACGTGGCACCAGGGGCCGGACGGCTGGCCCCCGCACTCCTACCTGCAGCGTCATCTCGTCGGCGGGGACGTCCTGGCCACCGAGATCCGGCAGGGCTGCAACGGGGTGTTCATCGGCCTGGAACTCGCGGCCGGTCACCTGGACGCCGCTCCCGGCAGGCAGGCCGCCCTGCTGGTCGCCGCCGACAACTACGGCACCCCGCTGATGGACCGGTGGCGGATGGGGCCCGGCTACGTCGGCGGGGACGCCGCGAGCGCGCTCGTGCTCACCAAGGGGACAGGGTTCGCGCAGCTGACGTCGGTCTGCACGACGACGGTGACCGAGGCCGAGGAGCTGCACCGGGGCAGCGAGCCCCTGTTCCCCCCGGGCGTCACGCTCGGGCGCAAGATGAGCTTCGCGGCCAGGAACGAGCAGTTCCGGCAGCAGGTCATGTCCAAGGGCGAGGCCACCGCGGCGCTGTTCAAGATCCAGCGGGCGATGATGGAGGTCGTCGAGCGCGCGCTGACCGAGAGCGGGATCGAGGCGGGCGACCTCACGCGGGTGGCGTTCATGAACTACTCGGAGGAGATCGTCGAGCAGCGGTGCATGGCCATGCTCGACCTGCCCATGTCCCGCTCGACCTGGGACTACGGGCGCACCATCGGCCACTGCGGGGCAAGTGACCAGGTCCTTTCCCTCGACCACCTGCTCCTGACCGGGCAGCTGGGCCCCGGCGACCACATGCTGATGCTCGGCACCGGGCCGGGAGTGACCGTCTCCAGCGCCGTGATCAAGATCATCGACAAGCCGCAGTGGGCCTGAACCGAAGAGTGGGCCTGAACCGAAGGGAAACGAACGCAGATGGTCGACAGCCCGCGCGGAGTCCGGGTGGAACCAGTGGCGGTGATCGGGATCGGATGCCGCCTTCCCGGCGACGCCGGCTCACCGGACGAGTTCTGGGACCTGCTGCGCGCAGGCCGGAACACGACCCGGCCGCTGCCCGCCGAACGCTGGCGCCGCTACGAGAACCGCAGCCCTGAGTACGCCGCCGCGCTGCGTGACGCCGTACGTCACGGCAGCTTCCTGAGCGACATCGAGGGCTTCGACGCTGAGTTCTTCGGCCTGTCGCCCCGCGAGGCCGAGCTGATGGACCCGCAGCAGCGGATCCTGATGGAGACCGCGTGGGAGGCCCTGGAGCACGCCGGCCTGCCGCCGCACGAGCTGGCCGGCACCGACGCCGGGGTGTTCATGGGGGTCTGCACCGCCGACTACGGCGGCCGCCTCCTGGAGGACCTGCCCCAGATCGAGGCCTGGACCGGGATCGGTGCCGCGACCTGCGCCGTCGCCAACCGCATCTCCTACTCCCTGGACCTGCGCGGGCCCAGCATGGCGATCGACACCGCCTGCTCGGCATCGCTGGTCGCGCTGCACCTGGCCGCGCAGAGCCTGCGGCTCGGCGAGAACGACGTCGCCCTCGCCGGCGGCGTCAACCTGCTGGTCACCCCGGGCCAGACCCTCACGCTCGGCACGGCCGGGGCCCTCGCCCCCGACGGGCGCTCCAAGTCCTTCGACGCGTCGGCCGACGGCTACGGGCGCGGCGAGGGCTGCGGCGTGATCGTGCTCAAGCGGCTGTCCGACGCGCAGCGTGACGGCGACCGGATCCTCGCGCTCGTCATCGGCAGCGCCGTGAACCAGGACGGGCACACCAACGGCATCATGGCGCCGTGCGGCGAGGCCCAGGCACACGTGATGGCCCGGGCCTGCCGGCAGGCGGGCGTCGAGCCGTCCACCGTCGACTACGTCGAGGCGCACGGCACCGGGACCCGCCTCGGCGACCCGCTCGAAGCCGGAGCGCTCGCCTCCGTGTACGGCGCGGGGCGGCCCCCCGGCGACCCGTGCCTCATCGGCTCGGTCAAGTCCAACATCGGTCACCTCGAAGGCGCCGCCGGCATCACCGGCGTCATCAAGGCGGTGCTCACCCTCCACCGCGGCGAGATCCCCCCGAGCGTGCTGACCAGCCTGAACCCGGCCATCCCGTGGGAGACCTCGGGCCTTCGCGTGGTGACCGAACGGTCGGCCTGGCCCGAGCGCGACCACCCCCGCCGGGCGGGCGTCTCCAGCTTCGGGTACGGCGGCACGGTCGCGCACATCGTGCTGGAGCAGGCACCTCCGGCCGAGGAGGTGCCCGGGGGCGAGGTGACGGGGGAGCGGCTGTTCCCGCTGTCGGCCGCGTCGGAGCAGGCCCTGCGGCAGTACGCGGGCAGGCTCGCCGACCACCTCGGCAAGGGGCTCGACCCGGCCTCGGCGGGGCACACGCTGGCGCTGCGGCGCACCCACCTGGCCCGCCGCGCCGTCGTGGTCGGGGCGGACGGGAACGAGCTGGCGGCCGGCCTGCGCAGGCTCGCCGAGGACGTGCCGGGCGAGGCCGTCATCACCGGTGACGTGCTGCCCGAGCTCGGCCCCGGGCCGGTCTGGGTCTTCTCCGGGCAGGGCTGCCAGTGGCGCGGGATGGGGCGGGAGCTGCTCGCCGTGCCGGAGTTCGCGTCCCTGGTCGACGAGGTGGAGCCGATCTTCGCCGAGGAGATCGGCTTCTCTCCCCGGCAGGTCCTGGCCGACGGCGACATCGACACCATCGACCGCGTGCAGACCATGATCTTCGTGATGCAGCTGGGCCTGGCCAGGCTCTGGAACGCGTACGGGGTCACCCCGAAGGCCGTCATCGGCCACTCCGTCGGCGAGCTCGCGGCGGCGGTGACGGCCGGGGCGATGTCCGTCGCCGACGGCGCCCGCCTGATCTGCCGCCGCTCCCGGCTGCTGCGCCAGGCCGAGGGCAAGGGGGCCATGGTGATGGTCGACCTGTCCTTCGAGGAGGCGGCGGAGAGGCTGGCCGGCCGCGGCGACCTGGTGGCCGCGATCGCGTCGGCCCCCGGCTCCACCGTGCTGTCCGGCGACGTCGCCGCGGTCGAGGAGGTGGTGAACGAGTGGCCGGTGGAGGGCATCGTGGTGCGGCGGGTGGCGTCGGACGTGGCCTTCCACAGCCCGCACATGGACCCCCTCGCCGTCGAGCTGGCCGCCGCCGTCGCCGACCTCTCGCTCGGGGCGCCGCGCATCCCCATGTACACGACCGCGCTGGCGGACCCCCGCTCGGCGCCCGTCCTGGACGGCGCGTACTGGGCGGCCAACCTCCGTGACCCCGTGCGGCTGGTCGCGGCGACGACGGCCGCGGCGCAGGACGGCCACCGCGTGTTCCTGGAGATCTCCCCCCACCCGGTGGTCGCGCACTCGGTGACCGAGACGCTCTCGGAGAACGGGTTCGAGGACGTGTTCGTCGGCACGTCACTGCGCAGGAACCAGCCGGAGCAGCTCACCTTCCTCGTCGCGCTGGGCACGGCGCACTGCCACGGCGTCGAGGTGGACTGGAGCCGGCTGCAGCCGTCCGGCGGCCTGGCCGACCTGCCGCCGTACGCCTGGCAGCACCGCCGTCACTGGCGCGAGTCGTACGCCGAGGGCGGCAACCCGGGGCACGACGTGCACTCCCACACCCTGCTCGGAGCCGGGAGCGGCCTCGCGGGCAGCCGGACCCGGGTGTGGCGGACCAGCGTGGAGGACGCCAACCGGCCCTACCCGGGCAGCCACACCCTCAACGGGGTCGAGATCGTGCCCGCGGCCGTGCTGGTCAACACGTTCCTGCACGCGGTCGAGGACGAGGACGTCACGCTCACCGACGTGGAGATGATGCATCCGCTGATGACCGCGGAACGCAGGCAGGTCCAGGTCGTGCACGAGCCCCCGGCGGTACGGCTCGCGGCCCGCACGCCGGCCGGCCCCGACGAGCCCGAACCCGCCTGGCTGGTGCACGTCACCGCGGAGGTGGCCGCTCCGGGCCAGGTGAAACCCGACGTGCTGCCGGACGCGGGCACCCTGGCCCCGATCGACCCCGGGTTCGTGCACAAGCGGCTGGCCGCCGTCGGCGTGCCCTCGACGGGCTTCGACTGGACGATCGAGACGCTGCTGGGCGCGGACGGCGCGCTGCGGGCCACTGTTCGCACCGCCCGCACCCAGGGGCCGGGGGGCTGGGCGCCGGCGCTGGACGCGGCGATGTCCGTGGCGCCCTGCGTGTTCCCCGGCGACCCGGTGCTGCGCATGGTCGTGCACATCGACGAGGTGGTGCTGACCGGCACGCCACCCGAGACGGTGGTCATCGACGCGGCCGTGGACCCGTCCGCCGACGACACCGTCCGGGCGCTCCTGGCCGACGTGGACGGCCGGGTGGTGGGGCACCTCACCGGGCTCCGCTATCCGGTGATCGACGCGCCCGCCCTGGCCGAGGAGGACCTGCGGGGGCCCGCGGAGTCGTTCGCCGGCCTGGCGCCCGAGGACCTGCGCGAGCGCGTCCTGCCCGAGATCCGCGCGGAGATCGCGGCCGTGATGAGGCTCGCCCCCGAGGACCTGGCGACCCGGCGTCCCCTCGTCGAGCAGGGGCTGGACTCGGTGATGACCGTCATGGTCCGGCGGCGCCTGGAGAAGCGCTTCGGCCGCCGTCTGCCCGCGACCCTGCTGTGGCAGCAGCCCACCATCTCCGCGATCGCGGACCACCTGGCGGGGCTTCTCGCGGCGCCGAGACCGGACGCGACGGCGGAGAGCGTTCCCGAGAGCCCGATCGTGATCGGCGGCTGAGACCGGTTCTCGGGAGTGTGCCCGTGATCGGCGGCTGAGGCCGTTCCCGGGAGCGTCCTCGTGATCGGGGGTGAGGCCGCCGGCCGGGCGGCCCGAGGGGGTGATCCCCTCGGGCCGCCCGGCTGCCGCGTCCGGCTGGAGCGGGCCGGCACCACCCGCCGCGTCCCGGCCGTCCGGCCGGTTCGTAACCGCCCGGCCCGAAGATCGATCCTGGGCAACAGACGCCGGGTTTCGTACGGTCCCGTGCGAGGCAGGCCGCGATGACGGTGGTGGTCGGAGGTGAACGACCTGGAGGTCCGCTTCTCGGGCTCCCGATCGGGGCGGTGGCCCATTACGGTCGGCCAGAAGAACGTGCTGGAGTGGATCAGCCCGGACCTGCCGGGGCCGGCCGACATCCTGTCGACGATGGTGCGCGTGCCCCGGGGGAGCACCATGGACGAGGTCGGTGCGGCCCTGGGCGCGCTGATCGGCCGCCAGGAGGCGCTGCGGACCCTCATCAGGGACGGCGAGCAGTTCGTGTGCGCGTCGGGAACGCTCGTCGCCGAGGTGGTCGAGGCCGCGGGCACCGGCCAGGCCTGGTTCCCGCCCGGCCGGGCCTTCGACCCCGCCGCCGACCTTCCGGTCAGGGCGAGCGTGGTGACCCGGTCGGGGTCTCCGTTCCTGGTCGTCCTGCACGTGTCGCACGTGGCGGCGGACCTGTCGGCGATGACGGTCCTGCGCGCCGAACTCGCCGCCCTGCTGGCGGGCCGGCCGCTTCCTCCCGCCGCGTACCATCCCGCCGACCAGGCCGTCTACGAGCTCACCCCGGCCGGGCAGCGCCGGCTGGAGGGTTCGCTCAGATACTGGGCCCGCCAGGTGGCCGAGAGGCCGTTGTGCGCGCTCGGCCTGCCCTTCCGTTTCCCCGGCGCCCGCGGCCATCATCACGTCCTGCTGGGCTCCCGGCCCGCCGCGGAGGCGCTGGCCCGCGTCGCGGCGGACACGGGCGCGCGGCCGTCGGCGGTCGTGATGGCCGCGTTCGCGGCGCTCCTGACGACCTGGACCGGAGCGCCGGGATGCCAGTTGAACTGCCTGTGCAACAACCGCTTCTCCCCGGAGCTGCGCGACTACGTCGGCACGGTGGCCCAGGAGACGACCATCCCCTTCACCGCGTCGCCCTCGTTCCTGCGGGCGGTCTCCCGGACGGACGCCGCGGCCTTGGCGGCCTACAAGTACGGCCGGTACGACCCGGCCCGGCTGACCGAGGCGAAGGACGAGGTGGAACGGATTCGAGGCATGCGCTGCCACCGGGACGTGGTCGTCAACAACACGACCGGCCACTCGCGCGCGGTCATGCCGGAGGCGGGTGTGGAGTTCGACACGGGCGACCGCGTGTTCGGAGCCCCCGCGGAGTTCGACATCTACCGGCTGGACGGCAGGCTGGGCTGCGGGCTCGGTCTCGACGCCCGCCTGGCCACCGCCGACGAGACCGCCGCCCTCCTCGGCGGGGTCGAGCGGCTCATCGTCGCCGCCGCCGACGGTGACGTCGATCCGGCCGGCTTCGGCATCCCCCCGGCGCGACGCGGGCCGGGCTGGGTGCGTGCCCGCTCGTGCTGGGTCGACCTCGCCGGCGTCCAGGCCGCGGCGGACCTCGCCCTCGGCCCCGGCGTCGCGCGGATCGAGGCCGCCGGCGACGAGCTCGTCGCCCGGGTCGGGCCCGGCACCGACCTCTCCGCCGCCGCTCGGGCGGTGCTCGACGCGGTCCTGCGCGAAGAACGCCACGGCGTGGTCGCACCCGGCCACTACGTACGGGCCGTCGACGGGCGCGGCTTTCACCCGCCGAAACCCGTCCGCTGACCAGACGACGCCGGCTCCTGCTCCGGCGAAACCGAACCGTGCCGGGGCGCATCAGAGTCCCCAGCGACCTCGGCGCGGTCCATTCCTTTGACGCGGCGTTCGGCCGTAGTCAAAGACCCGCATATACGGCCGAAGTCACCTGTGCCTATCCTGTTGATCAAAATGAGGCGGGAGCCAGGCATGACGGAGGTCCGTTATCCGGTGACGATCCCCGGCGCGGGGATGTATGTGGTGGGGGTCGACATCGCCCCCGGACAGTACGTCGGCGAGGGCGACGGTGTCTGGACCCTGTTCTCCGGGCCCGGCGGCGTGCCCGGTTCGGGCGGTACGGCCGAGGTGATCGTCTGCGCCGATGACGTCGCCCTCCAGCTCAGCGGCTCCGGGCTGTGGCACCGGGCCGGTGCCGTCGCGGAGGAGCCCGCGACGGAGCAGGGGCCGGACTGGCCGGTGCTCAGCCCGGCACTTCCGCCCGCGCTGGTCGAGGAGATCGAGCGAAGAGGGATGCCGGACCTCGGCCGTTCTCAGCGCCGTTCCCCGCGACGCCGCCTGACGGGCCATCTCGCCAAGGCCGCGGGACCGGTGCTGGCCTGGTGGTCATGCATGATGATAATTCTCGCGGCGTTGTTGTCCTACGGCGAGGAACAGGCCTCCAGCGCGGCCGAGTACGCCGGAGTCGCGGGCATCCTCCTGCTCTGCTCCATTGCCGTGGACCTGATCAAAGGGGATGGGGTCAAGCGGTGGAGGACCAACATCCGGCTCGCCCGGCTCCTGCCCTTCGAGAACCGGATCCGTTCCGAGAAGCGGGAAGGCAGGATCGTCACCGCCGCCGACCTCGGCCCTGAGCACGCCGCGCTCCTGGCCCGCGCCCAGCGCGCGATCAGGCGTATCACCGGCTCCGCGGTGAACCGGGCCGGGTTGCTCGACTCGCTGGACAACGCGCTCACCCTGCGCGAGCAGGAGTGGGAGATCGCCTGGAGACTCGCCCAGATCTCCCGGCTGGGGGACGACCGGGAGAGCCTCCAGGAGGCGGTGGACTCGGTCCGGAACAGGGTGGAGGAGCTGGAGACCTACGCGGGCCATGTCGCCGAGGCTGACCTGGCCCACCGTGCCAGGGAGCGGCTCGACGCCGCCCTCGCCGCCCGGTCCTCCGTCATCCAGGACCTGCTGGCGGAAACCGCGCGGGACGACCACGCCGTCAAGCAGATCCAGCGCCTGGACGAGCACGCCCGGACGCTGCGCGACGCCATCCGCGCCAGCCTCGACCAGGAAGGGCCCGGCCGGTGATCCAGGGCGCGAATGATCGGGACCTGGCCGGTGCGGGCGCGGTCGGCGGCCGGGAATCGGCGAGGCGAGCCGGGGCCGGGCAGCGGCGGAAGCGAACGACGGTGTGCTGTCCACGTCGATGTGACCTTGAGTGAGCGTCCCGAGGTTCCACGGCCGTCTCTCGTCAGAGGCGCCGAGTGTGGCGACGGTGTGGAGGTATGGGGCAGGTAGCGTGCAAACCATCGTACGGACGAGGTGTCGCCCCTACCGTCGCGAGATATGCAGACAGTGGACGTACTGGTCGTGGGGGCGGGCCTGGCCGGCCTGCACACGGCCCGCCTGCTCGCGCTACGGCAACTGAACGTGATGGTGGTCGACCGCCGCAGGTCGCTGTCGGCGGGCATCCGCACGACAGGGATCTTCGTCCGCCGCACCCTCGACGACTTCGACGTCCCGGACCACCTGCTCGGGCCGGGTGTCCGGGACGTGCTGCTGTACCCACCCTCGCGGCGGGCGCCGATCCGGCTCACCAGCGACCGGGACGAGTACCGCGTGGCCGACATGGCGGCCGTCTACGAGCACGCGCGCCGCGCGGCGGAGTCGGCCGGGGCACGGGTCCTGCTGGGCGTACGGTACGTCGACGCGTCGATGGGGGTCGTGCGGTTCGCGGACGCGGCACCGGTGACGGCCCGGTTCGTCGTCGGCGCGGACGGCGCCCGCTCCAGGGTGGCCCGCGATCTCGGTCTCGACGTCAACCGGCGCTTCCTCGTCGGTGCCGAGATCGTCCACCCCGTCGCGCCGGGCACGACCACCCCGGCCTTCCACTGCGTGCTGGACCCCCGGATCGCCCCGGGGTACCTGGGCTGGGTCATCGACGACGGCCGGCACGCCCATGTCGGCGTCGCGGGATACCCGGACGCGATGCGCGTCGGTGTCCGACACCTGCTGGACGCCTTCGCCGCGGACGCGCCCGGCGGTACGCGGCCGGCCGGGCCGGTCGGGCGCCGGGGCGGTCCGATCCCGGTCGGCGGCGTGCTGCGGCGGCTGGCCTGCCCCGCCGGGCTGCTCGTCGGGGACGCGGCGGGCGCGGTGTCGCCGCTGACGGCCGGCGGGCTGGACCCCTGCCTGCGCATGTCCGAGCTGGCCGCGGCGGTCACCGCCGGTTACCTGCGCACCGGCGACCGGCGCGTGCTGAGCCGGTACGACGGGGACGCGCTGCGGGCCCGGTTCCGGGGCCGGCTGCTGCTGCGCCGCGTGTTCGCCGGCATCCGGTCCCCCGCCGCGGCGGAGGCGGCGGTGACCCTGTTGCGCGGCCGTGCCGGTCGCGCCCTCGCGGCGCGGATCCTGTTCGGCGACGGCTCGTTCCCCGAGGTCGGCCCACGGATCGCGGACCTGGCGAACGGCCGCTCTCACCGGTGAGCCCGCGCCCCGGCGGCGGCCGGTGCCCGCCATGGCGGGATCCGGCGTCAGGCGGCGGTCAGCCCGCCGTCGATCGCGAGCGCGGCCCCGGTGATGAACCCGGCCTCGTCGCTCAGCAGGAACGCCACGAACGCCGCGATCTCCTCCGGCCGGCCGATCCGCCCGACCGGGTGCATCGCCTCGGCCGCGCGCAGGGACTCCTCCGGTGTCGGGCCCAGGTTGGCACGCAGCAGCGGGGTGTCGACGCCGCCGGTGATCAGGGCGTTGATCCGGATGCCGGTCGTGGCCGTGTCGAGCGCCGCCGAGCGGGTGAGCCCCACGACGCCGTGCTTGGCGGCGCTGTAGGAGGCCATGCCCGCCGACCCGGTGACGCCGAGGTTGGAGGCGTTGTTCACGATCGCGCCGCCGCCGGTGGCCCGCAGCGCGGGGATCTGGTGCTTCAGGCCGTAGAAGACGCTGCTGAGGTTGAGCGCCAGGTCGGCCCGCCAGGCGTCGCCGTCCACGTCGGTCACCGCGCCGATCGCGGTGGCGGCGCCGACGTTGTTGAACGCGCCGTCGAGCCGGCCGTACCGCTCGACCGCCTGCCGGACGAGTCCGGCCGCCTCGGCCTCCACGGTCACGTCGGCGGGGACGAAGGTGGCCTCGCCCCCGGCGGCGCGGATGCCGGCCACCAGCGCGTCGCCGGCCTCCTTGCCGCGTGCGGCCAGGACGACCCTCGCGCCTTCGGCCGCGATCCGCTCGGCGGTGGCGCGGCCCATGCCGGAGGTGGCGCCGGTGATCAGGATGACCTTTCCCGCGAGACGTGTGGACACGATTACTCCTTTTCCCGGTGAGGGTGGGTGATGTCAGAAGGTGAGCACGAGCCGGCCACGGAGGCCGCCGGCCTCGAGCCGCCGGTGCGCGTCGGCCGCCTCGGCGGCGGGGAGGGCCGCCGCGACGCGCGGGGTGAGCACGCCCGCCTCGGCGAGCCGGCGGATCTGGTCCAGCTTGTCCGTGCGTCCCGCGTAGTCGGGGACGAACGTCGTCCGCACCGTGATCCGGCCGTCGCTCCCGAACTCGTGGCCACCGGGTTCGTCGGCACCGCGGAACCGGGCGTACGCGCCGCCGTCACGTACGGCGGCGAGGAGTCCCGGCCCGACCAGCGCCGTGTCGGCGACCGCGTCCACGCCATCCGGATACCGGGCCCGGACACGTTCGGCGACGCCGGCCCCCCTGGCCACGACGTCGGTCGCGCCGGACAGGCGGACCAGGGCCTCGTCGGCGGGCGCGGCGTCGGCGACCACGGTCAGCCCCTCGTGCCTGCCCATTTGGACCAGGTAGCCGCCGAGGATCCCGGCGGCCCCGGTCACGGCGAGGACCGAGCCCGGGGCGAGCGCCAGCTGGTCGAGCGCGAGCCGCGCGGTGAGCCCGTTCATCGGCAGCGTCGCCGCCGCCACGTGATCGATGCCCGCCGGTGCGGGGACGACCCAGCCGGCCGGCAGCACCACCTGTTCGGCGTAGCCGCCCGCGGCCGGGCCGAGCGGTACCACCATCGCCATCACCGGTTCCCCCGGGGACAGCTCGGTCTCCGTCCCCGGGCCGATCTCGTCGATCACACCGGCGATCTCCATCCCGGGTACGTACGGGGTCGGCACCCCGTCGAACGCCCGCGCGAACACGCCGGAGCGCAGCAGCGTGTCCCCCGGATTCACCGCGGCCGCCCGCACCCGTACCCGGACCTCACCGGGCCCGGCGTGCGGTTCCGGCAGGTCGACGACCCGCAGCACGTCGGGCCCCCCGAACTCGTGAAAACCTATCGCTTGCAAAGTCGCAGCTCCTAAGTGGTTTCTTTTGTATACCGACCAGGTCATCCTCACTTTTGCACCGGTGTGGAGGAGCGGCAAGAGAGCACTTCAACGTGCGCAGGTATCCTCGGGGAAACCGTCCCGGGCGGAACCAGGTATCTCTCGTACACCGGGAGCGCCACGTCGGCGGGCGGGGCTTCGCGCACGCCGACGACGAGGACCGGCCCTGTGACGACGTGCTCGCTCCGTGACGCACGGCGAAACCCCCGGCCGCCGCCGGGAACGTGGCGGCCTCGCCTGATCAGGCCTTCAGTCGGTGAACAAGGCTTCGAGCGAACGGGTGCCGTCGTCGAATTCCCGCACGGTCGCCTCGACGCGCCGGTCGCCGACCTTCTTGCTCACCCCCGCGACGCAGAGATCTCCGCAAGGCTCTATGGGCTGGGGCAGATCGGCCCATCCGGCGGAGTGGAATCTCGCCAGCACCGCGCTGAAGGGCACATCGGGGTCCAAAGCGAAACTCACCCGGGCGCCTCCCGTTGTCACGGAGTCGCAGGCGCTGCCCTCGCCGGGCGGCGACTTCGCGTGCGGTGCCAGCAGCGGCCCTATTTCCCTGGCGAGCCGCTCGCTCTCGCGTTTGTCCTTCGCGTAGCACCCCTCCTGTGCCCGGCGGGACGCGGTGTCGTCATGACCCGCGCATCCAGCGGTGATCGCGGCCGCGGTGACCAGGAGCAGTGTCAGGCCGATTCTCATTCGACACCTCTGTGACATGGGTGATCTGCCGTTCGGAGAGGTGGGCACCGGCGGGCCTCTCCGGGCGCGGGGGTCAGTACTGGTTCATCTTGGCGTCCAGGGCGAGCCCCGCGTCGATCGCCTTGGCGGGGACCCCCTTGAGGCCCATCTGGTCCTTGGTGATCCGTCCGAGCGTGGGCAGGCTCCCGCGGTCGGGCCAGGTCTCGGGCTTCCACAGTGACGAGCGCAGGAACGCCTTCGCGCAGTGCATGTACAGCTCCTCGACCTCGACGAGGACCGCCAGCCGTGGCCGCTTGCCCTGGACCGCCAGGTCGTCGAAGAACGGGGCGTCCGACACGAGTGTCGCGCGCCCGTTCACCCGTAGCGTCTCGTTCATCCCCGGCACGATGAACAGCAGCCCGACGTGGGGGTTGTGCAGCACGTTGCGGAGACTGTCGAGCCGGTGGTTTCCGGGCCGGTCGGCGAGCACCAGCCGGTGGTCGTCGAGGACCAGCACCGACCCGGCGGGGTCTCCTCGGGGGGAGACGTCGCAGGTGCCCTCGGCGTTGGAGGTCGCCAGCAGCACGAAGGGCGAGTGCGCGATGATCGTGCGCGCGTGCTCGTCGATCCGGGCGATGTCCTTGTCCCAGAGGGTCTGCGGCGGCTCCTTCGCGATCTCTCGGAGCTCGGCCTCGGTCGTCACCGCACGGATCTCAGAAGGGTTCACCGTCCGAATATATGTAAGGGGAGCCTAACCCGCGAGGCCGTCGCGATCTCCGCAGGCCGAGAGCCCGCCGACGGCGATCGCGGTGCCCGGGTACGGTCACGCGGGGTCGTCGGCGTGGTCGCGGGCGGCCCGGCGGCTGAGCCTGAGTTTTTCGCCGTGGATGCCCCTGGGGTGTTACGCGATACGGAAACACTCTTGGACAAGCATCGTCGTCGCTTCCTACCTTGGCCAGGTGACGCTGACTCCCCCCGCTGAACTCGCCGACCGGCTGACCACCGGCCTGCTCTCGTTCCCGGTCACGCACTTCGACGACCGGCTCGACTTCGACGAGCCCCGCTACCGCGACCACCTCGCGTGGCAGGCCGGCCTCGCCGCCCTGATCGAAAAGGTTGGACAGGCCACATGAGCGCGCGAACCCCCACGGTCGCCCGGGTCGAGGCGATCCCCGTCGCCGGGCACGACAGCATGTTGCTCAACCTCAGCGGCGCCCACGGCCCGTTCTTCACCCGCACGATCACGATCGTCACCGACAGCGCCGGGAACGTCGGCGTCGGCGAGGTCCCGGGGGGCGAGGCGATCCGCCACACCATCGAGGCCGCCGGGGAGATGCTCGTCGGCCGGCCGGTCGCCGAGTACGGGAGCCTGCTGCGCGAGGCCGGGGCCAGGTACGCCGGGCTCGACGCGGGGGGACGGGGCCGGCAGACCTTCGACCTGCGGACCACCGTCCACGCCGTCACCGCCCTGGAGTGCGCGCTGCTGGACCTGCTCGGGCAGCACCTCGGCGTGCCCGTCGCGGAACTCCTGGGCGAGGGCCGCCGGCGCGACACGGTTCCCGTGCTCGGGTACCTGTTCTACGTCGGCGACCGTACGCGGACGGACCTGCCGTACGTCGCCGAGAAGGACCCGGCCGACGACTGGGAGCGCCTGCGCCGCGAGACGGCGCTCACCCCGGACGCGATCGTCGGGCTCGCCGAGGCGGCGCGGGCACGGTACGGCTTCGCGGACTTCAAGCTCAAGGGCGGGGTGCTCGCCGCGGAGCAGGAGATCGCCGCCGTACGGGCGCTCGCGGCGCGGTTCCCGGACGCGCGGATCACCGTCGACCCCAACGGGGGCTGGCTCCTCGCCGACGCCGTCGAGCTGTGCCGGGACCTCGGCGGCGTGCTCGCCTACGTCGAGGACCCCGTCGGCGCGGAGGGCGACATGTCCGGACGCGAGACCATGGCCGAGTTCAGGCGCGCGACCGGCCTGCGTACCGCCACCAACATGATCGCCACCGACTGGCGGCAGCTGGCCCACGCGGTGCGCGCCGACGCCGTCGACATCCCCCTCGCCGACCCGCACTTCTGGACCATGCGCGGCTCGGTCCGCGTCGCGCAGATCTGCCACGACTTCGGGCTCACCTGGGGCTCGCACTCCAACAACCACTTCGACGTCTCGCTGGCGATGTTCACCCACGTCGGCGCCGCGGCGCCCGGGCGGATCACCGCCCTCGACACGCACTGGATCTGGCAGGACGGGCAGCGCCTCACCCGCGATCCGCTTCGCATACGCGACGGCCACATCGCCGTGCCGACCGCTCCGGGCCTCGGCGTCGAGCTCGACCGGGACGCGGTGGCGGCGGCCCACGAGCTCTACCTCGAACACGGCCTCGGCGCCCGTGACGACAGCACGGCCATGCAGTACCTGCTCCCCGGATGGCGGTTCGACCCCAAGCGTCCCTGCCTGGTGCGCTGACCGAAAAGAGGTACAGAGCATGAGGGACAGAGCATGACGAGAGCACAGGGCGACCGGATCGTCGAGGTCGCGCTTTCCTCCGTGACGCTGCCGCTCAAGGCCGCGATCAGCGACGCGAAGGTCCTCACCGGACGGCAGCGCCCCATGACCGAGGTGGCGTTCCTGTTCGCGGAGATCCGCACCGAGAGCGGCGTCGACGGCCTCGGATTCAGCTACAGCAAGAGGGCGGGCGGCCCGGCCCAGTTCGCGCACGCCCGCCAGGTCGCCCCCGACCTCATCGGCGAGGACCCCAGCGACATCGGCCGGCTGTGGACCAAGCTCGTGTGGGCCGGCGCGTCGGTGGGCCGCAGCGGCGCCTCCACGCAGGCCGTCGCCGCCGTCGACGTGGCGCTCTGGGACCTCAAGGCCAAGCGCGCCGGCCTGCCCCTGGCCAAGTTGCTCGGAGCCCACCGCGACTCCGTCCGCTGCTACGACACCTCGGGCGGGTTCCTGCACGAGCCGATCGAACGGATCCTGGAGAACGCCACCGCCTCGCGCGCGGCCGGGATCGGCGGCATCAAGATCAAGGTCGGCCACCCGTCCCCCTCTGTGGACCTCGGCCGGGTCCGCGCCGTCCGCGAGCACCTCGGCGACGACGTCCCGCTCATGGTCGACGCCAACCAGCAGTGGGACCGCCCCACCGCCCAGCGGGTCGGCCGGGCGCTGGAGGAGTTCGGACTCGTCTGGATCGAGGAGCCCCTCGACGCCTACGACGCCGAGGGGCACGCCGCGCTGGCCCGCTCGCTGGACACCGCGATCGCGTCCGGCGAGATGCTCACCAGCGTCGCCGAGCACTACGAGCTGATCCGCCACGGCGCGGTCGACATCCTGCAGCCGGACGCCCCGCGCATCGGGGGCATCACGCAGTTCCTCCGCCTGGCGACCCTCGCCGAACACCGCAACCTGACGCTCGCCCCGCACTTCGCCATGGAGATCCACGTCCACCTGGCCGCCGCGTACCCGCACGAACCCTGGGTGGAGCACTTCGACTGGCTGCACCCGCTGTTCGACGAGCGGCTGGAGATCGGTGACGGCCGCATCCACCTGTCGGGACGGCCGGGCCTCGGCGTGACCCTCAGCGAACAGGCCCGCGCCTGGACCGTCGACCGGGCTGTCATCCAGGGGACGCCGGCCGGGCCGTGACTCAAGGGGCCGTGACTCAAGGGGCCGTGACTTAAGGGGGCGCGAATCAAGGGACCGGACCCGGGAGGTCCTGAGGTCCTGAGGTTCTGAGCGGTCCTGAGCGGTTCGGTCGCGGGGCTCCGGCAACTCGTCCTTGACGGTGAAGGGCAATCCAGTGTGCAATATATTGCATGCCGGTGCCTGGAGAGCGAGGGTTCGTCGCCGACCCGTGCCGACGACCGCCCCCGCTTTCCCATGGAGGTACTCATGCCCCTCGGTGACTTCGACCGGTACCCGCTGCTGTTCGGCCCGAGCCCCGTCCACCCGCTGGACCGGCTCAGTGCCCACCTCGGAGGCCCCCGGATCTGGGCCAAGCGCGAGGACTGCAACAGCGGCCTGGCCTACGGCGGCAACAAGACCCGCAAGCTCGAGTACCTGGTGCCCGACGCCCTCAAGCAGGGTGCCGACACGCTGGTCAGCATCGGCGGGGTGCAGTCCAACCACACCCGGCAGGTCGCCGCCGTGGCCGCCCGCCTGGGGCTGAAGGCCGTGCTCGTGCAGGAGCACTGGGTCGACTGGCCGGACGCCGTGAACGACAAGGTCGGCAACATCCTGCTGTCACGCATCATGGGCGCCGAGGTCCACCTGGTCGACGCGGAGTTCGGCATCGGTTTCAAGGACAGCTGGAGCCGGGCGATGGACGACGTGCGCAAGGCCGGTGGCACGCCCTACGCCATCCCGGCCGGCGCCTCGGACCATCCCCTCGGCGGCCTGGGCTTCGCCGGTTGGGCCGACGAGGTACGGGCGCAGGAGCGTGAGCTCGGGGTGTTCTTCGACACCGTCGTGGTGTGCAGCGTCACCGGCAGCACCCAGGCCGGGATGATCGCGGGCTTCGCGGGGCAGGACCGGCCGCGCCGGGTCATCGGCATCGACGCCTCCGCCAAGCCGGCGGAGACCCACGCCCAGGTGGACAAGATCGCTCGCCGTACCGCCGAGCTCATCGGTCTCGGCAGGGACCTGCGAGACGACGAGATCACCCTCCTTTCCGGGTGGGCCGGGGATCTGTACGGGATCCCGGTGCGGTCCACCCTGGACGCCATCAGGCTCACCGGCGGGCTGGAAGGGATGATCATCGACCCCGTCTACGAGGGCAAGTCCATGGCGGGTCTCATCGACCTCGTCCGGAACGGGGACATCCCCAAGGACGCGAACGTCCTGTACGCCCACCTCGGCGGCCAGCCTGCCGTCAACGCCTACAGCGGCCTGTTCCGCTGAGGCGGCACGCGGAGCCGCCGGACGTCCGTGAGAGGCCCGGCGGCGGAGGACGCCGCGAGCGGTCGTCCCCGCGGCCCGCCGGCCGGGTCCGGGCTGAGCCGGTCCCGGCGAGGCCACGACCAGCGGTTCCTCCCAAGGGGGCCACCCTGTCGTCGCCGTACTAGGGTGAGGGAATGCCGCTCGCGTCCCTCCGCGCCGACCGCTTCCCGCCATGACCGGGTTCACGTCCCGTCGCGTCCTGCCGTGACCGGGTTCATGTCCCGTCGCGTCCTGCCGTGACCAGGTTCATGTCCCGCCGCGTCCTGCCGTGACCAGGGAGACCCGCACGCTGCCCGTCCTCGCGGCCGGGCCGGTCGAGATGCCGTTCGTGATCCTGGGCTGGAGCGAGACCATCGCCCGCGACACCACCTGGAACGAGCACTCCCACCCCTTCCACGAGCTGCTCTGGAACGAGCGGGGCACGTCCACGGCCGTGGTGGGGGAGCGGGTCTGGACGGTGACCCCCTCCCTGGGCCTGTGGATGCCCGCGGGCACCCTGCACTCCGGCTCGGCGATCGTCGGCACCCGCTGCCGCGCCAGCTTCTTCGGCTTCGGCACCATGACCTCCATCTCCCCGACGCCCGTCGGCGTCGAGATCACCCCGCTGCTCCGGCTGCTGCTGGAGCGGCTCGCCGACACGGAGCTGTCCCCCGGCTCGCGGACGGTGACCGAGGCGATGGTGCTCGACGTGCTCACCCCCTCCTCACGCGAGCTGCTCGTGCAGATGCCCACCTCCGACCTGCTGCGCCCGATCGTCGAGGCGGTACAGGAGAATCCCGGCGACCCGCGGACGCTGGCGGGCTGGGCGTCCCACCTCGGCGTGAGCGCCCGTACGATCACCCGTGCCTTCAACGCGGAGACGGGCACCAGCTTCGTGCGCTGGGTCGCCGCGGTGCGCGCCCAGCACGCGGTCGCGCTGCTCGCCCGGGGGTGGGAGGTCGACGTCGTGGCCGAGGAGGTCGGCTACCGCTCGGCGAGCGCGTTCGGCGCGGCCTTCCGGCGGACGACCGGGCTGACCCCGGGGGCGTTCCGGGCCCGGTGACCACGGGCGTCTCGCGGGCGTGGGGCTTGTTCCGGGGGCCGGGGCTCGCGGACGTGTCGCCGCCCTCGTACACGCGCCATCCGAAGGCCCTCCTCCGGCCTTCGTGTCCCGATCTCGACAACGGGTGTCTCAAAAGCTTGATTGCGACAACTCGGTCATTCCTCCTAGGGTGCAAGCCAAGGCAAGCCTTACCTAACTAGATCGAAGTTTGCGGCAGTTACGGTGTACCGCCCCACGGACGCGCATCGCGATCCGGACGTGCGAGGGCCGGCACCAGCGAAATTCTGAAAGTGGAGTACCGATGAAGCGTCCACGTAGCCTTCGCATCCTCACCGTGACGGCTGTCCTGCTGGGCCTCGCGGGCTGTGGCGGCCCGTCGGAGACCAGGACCGAGACCGCGAGCGCGAGCAGCGGCCCGAGCACGAGCGCGAGCGCGGGCGGCGGCGCGAGCGCCTTCCCCATGACGATCGAGCACGCGCTGGGCACCACCACCATCCCGGCGAAGCCGGAGCGGGTGGCCACGGTCAACTGGGCCAACCACGAGGCGCCGCTGGCCCTCGGGGTCGTCCCGGTCGGCATGGCCGCCGCGAACTTCGGCGACGACGACACCGACGGGCTGCTGCCCTGGGTGAAGAAGCGCCTGGAGGAGCTCCAGGCCAAGACGCCCGTGCTGTTCGACGAGACCGACGGCATCGACTTCGAGGCCGTCGCCGACACGAAGCCCGACGTGATCCTGGCCGCCTACTCCGGCCTGACCAAGCAGGACTACGACACCCTGAGCGACATCGCCCCGGTGGTGGCCTACCCGGAAGCCGCGTGGGCGACCCCGTGGCGCGAGATCATCAAGCTGAACAGCAAGGCCATCGGGCTCGCCGCGGAGGGCGACAGGCTCATCGCCGGCATCGAGGGCGACATCGGCGAGGTCGTCGCGAAGTACCCGCAGCTCAAGGGCAAGTCGGCGATGTTCATGACGCACGTCGACCCCAACGACGTGAGCGAGGTCGGCTTCTACACGACGCACGACACCCGCACGCTCTTCTTCGAGGACCTCGGGCTCACGATCCCGGGCAGCATCGCCAAGGCCTCCGAGGGCACGGACAAGTTCGCCCTGACGCGGAGCGCGGAGCAGGCCGACCTGTTCGACGACGTCGACATCATCACCGGATACGGTGACGAGAAGGGCGAGCTGCTGGAGAAGCTCCGCAAGGACCCGCTGCTGTCGAAGATCCCCGCCGTCAAGCGCGGCTCGGTGTACCTCCTGCCCGGCAGCACGCCCCTGGGCACCGCCGCGAACCCCACCCCCCTGTCGATCTCGTGGGTGCTGGAGGACTACGTCAAGGCGCTCGCCGGCGCCGCGGACAAGGTCAAGTGACGTCGGTCGACACCGCCCGCCCGCCGGACGCCGTCCTCGTACGACGTCCGGCGCGTGTCCGGGTCCTGTGGCTGCTCGTCGCGGTCCTGGTCATGGTCGCGCTCACGGTGGTCTCCGTCGCGCTCGGCTCGCGTGACGTCGCTTGGTCCGACGTCTGGGCCGCCCTCGGCGGCGCGGACGAGACCCTCGAACAGGCGGCGGTCGCCAAGCGGATACCGCGCACCCTGCTCGCGATGGTCATCGGCGCCGCGCTCGGCCTCGCCGGAGGCGTCATGCAGGGCGTGACCCGCAACCCGCTGGCCGACCCGGGCATCCTGGGCGTCAACATGGGCGCGTCGCTCTTCGTCGTCACCGCCGTCGCGTTCCTCGGGCTCACGTCGCCGACCGGGTACATCTGGGTCGCGATGGCGGGGGCCGCCGTCTCGGCCGGATTCGTCTACACCGTCGGGTCCCTCGGACGCGGCGGGGCCACGCCCCTCAAACTCGCGCTCGCCGGCGTCGCCACGTCAGCGGCTTTCGCGTCCCTGGTCAGTGCCGTCATCCTGCCCCGCAACGACATCGCGGGGAGCTTCCGGCTCTGGCAGATCGGCGGGGTGGGCGGCGCGTCGTACGAGCGCATCGGGCAGGTCCTGCCGTTCCTCGCCGTCGGCTTCGCCGTGTGCCTGCTGTCCGCGCGGGCGCTGAACTCGCTCGCCCTGGGCGACGAGCTCGCGGCCGGGCTCGGTGAGCGCGTGGCCGTCATCCGGGCCACGGCCGCCCTGGGCGCCGTCGTATTGTGCGGGGCCTCGACGGCCGTCGCCGGGCCGATCGGCTTCGTCGGGCTCGTCGTCCCGCACGCGTGCCGCCTGCTCGTCGGCGTGGACCACCGCTGGCTGCTGCCGTTCTCCACCCTGGCCGGCGCGTCGCTGCTCACGGCGGCCGACGTCGTCGGCCGCGTCGTGGCACGCCCCGAGGATGTCGAGGTGGGCATCGTGACGGCGCTGATCGGCGCCCCGTTCTTCATCCACATCGTCCGCAGCCAGAAGGTACGTGACCTGTGAGCGAGCGTAGCGAGCGAGCCATCGAACACAGCAGCGTCGCGCTCGCAGGTTCGGCGGAGGAGGAGTTGTGAGTGAGCGTAGCGAGCGAGCCATTGAGCACAGCAGCGTCGCGCTCGCAGGTTCGGCGGAGGAGGAGTTGTGAGTGAGCGTAGCGAGCGAGCCATTGAGCACAGCAGCGTCGCGCTCGCAGGTTCGGCGGAGGAGGAGTTGTGAGTGAGCGTAGCGAGCGAGCCATTGAGCACAGCAGCGTCGCGCTCGCAGGTTCGGCGGAGGAGGAGTTGTGAGTGAGCGTAGCGAGCGAGCCATTGAGCACAGCAGCGTCGCGCTCACAGGTCCGACGAAGGAGGAGCTGTGAGCGCCCCCGCTGTCGCCCGGCCGGACGTCGTCCAGGCCGTCGTCCGAGGCCGTCGCCGTCGCGCCTCGCGCCGCCGCGTCGTCATCCTGGCGCTGGCGGTGCTCGTCGTCGCCGGTTTCGTCGTGACCCTGATGGCCGGGCAGACGTTCTACCCGCTCCGTGACGTGGTCCGCGTCATCCTCGGCGAGCGGGTCCCGGGGGCGTCCTTCACGGTCGGGAGGCTCCGGCTGCCGAGGGCCGTCCTCGCCGTGGTCGCGGGATTCGGCTTCGGCCTGTCCGGCGTCACCTTCCAGACGATGCTCCGCAACCCGCTGGCCAGCCCCGACATCATCGGCATCAGCTGGGCGGCGAGCGCCGCGGCGGCCGTCGCGATCGTGTCGCTGTCGCTCGGCGGGCTCCAGGTGTCGGCCCTCGCCATCGTCTCCACCCTCGCCGTCGCCCTGCTGGTGTACACCCTGGCCTTCCGGGACGGCGTCGTCGGCACGCGGCTCATCCTGATCGGCATCGGGATCGCCGCGATCCTCGAGAGCATCACCTCCTACGTCCTGTCCCGGGCCGCGGAATGGGACCTGCAGGAGGCGCTGCGCTGGCTGACCGGCAGCCTCAACGGCACGACCTGGGAACAGGTCGTGCCGGTCCTCGTCGCGCTGGGCGTCTTCACCCCCGTCCTGCTGTCCCAGGCGCGCGACCTGTCGGCGATGCGGTTTGGCGACGACACCGCCTCCGCCCTCGGGGTCCGTGTCGAACGCACCCGCGTCACGGTGATCGTCGCCGCCGTCGGCCTGATCGCCTTCGCCACGTCGGCGGCCGGGCCGATCGCGTTCGTGGCGTTCCTGTCCGGGCCCATCGCGGCTCGGCTCGTCGGCACCGACGGCTCCATGCTCGTGCCCGCCGGGCTCGTCGGGGCCCTCCTGGTCCTCGTCGCCGACTTCACCGGCCAGTTCGCGTTCGACCTCCGCTACCCGGTCGGCGTCGTCACCGGTGTCCTCGGTGCGCCGTACCTCGTCTATCTGATCGTCCGCACCCACAGGGCCGGAGGCTCGCCGTGACCACGTCCCACTCCCTCGCGGCCGAGGGTCTCACGCTCGGCTACGGCGACCGCGTCGTCGTCGAGTCCCTCGACCTGATCGTGCCGCACGGCGGGGTCACGGCCATCGTCGGCGCGAACGCCTGCGGGAAGTCGACGCTCCTGCGCTCCCTGTCACGGCTGCTCAAGCCCCGTGAGGGCCGTGTCGTCCTGGACGGCAGGGAGGTGCACCGCATGCCCGCCAAGGAGCTGGCCCGCACGCTCGGACTGCTGCCCCAGTCGCCGGTCGCGCCGGAGGGCATCACCGTGCTCGACCTCGTCGGCCGTGGCCGCCACCCTCACCAGGGGATCTTCTCCCGGTGGAACGACAGGGACGACGCCGCGGTGGCGGCCGCCCTGGAGGCCACCCGGACGACGGACCTCGCCGACCGCGCCGTGGACGAGCTGTCCGGCGGCCAGCGCCAGCGGGTCTGGATCGCCATGGCACTGGCCCAGCAGACCGACCTGCTCCTCCTCGACGAGCCCACCACCTTCCTCGACGCCAGCCACCAGATCGAGGTCCTCGACCTGCTGACCGACCTGAACCGCGATCGCGGCACCACCGTCGTGATGGTCCTGCACGACCTCAACCTCGCGGCCCGCTACGCCGACCACCTCATCGCGCTCTCCAACGGCCGCATCCACGCCTCCGGCCCCCCGGACGAGGTTCTCACCGAGGACGGCGTCCGCATCGTCTTCGGCCTCGACAGCCGCATCATCGAGGACCCCGTCTCCGGCCGCCCCCTGATGCTCCCCATCGGCCGCCACCACGTCCGGGCGCGGCCCGCCCCGTCCCCGGGTGCCCCGGGCCACCCGCGGGAGGCGCCCCTCTGAGCGAGACAACGCCCCGGCGACCGTCCCGCCGTCCCGTCGTTCCTCGCCCCCGTGTTCCCCGGCCACGCGGGCCGCTCTACCGGGGACGGCGGGCGAGATACACCAGGGCGGGGGGCAGGTTGCGCCACACCGTCCGGCTGAGCACGACCTCCTCGAAGGTCGTACGAAGATCATTGAGGTGTTCTCGCGCGGGTGGCGCCCACCGTGTCCAGCGGTAGGCGAACTGGGTGAACACCCCGTCCCGGGACAGGGAGCCGGCCACCAGCGGCAGCAGCCGGGCGCCCGCCACCGGCCGGAACGCGACCCAGGGCAGGCCGCTGACCACGACGTCGGCGGACAGGCCGCGCTCGGCCATCAACCCGGGCAGCTCCGCCGCGTGGGCGTGCACGACCTCCACGCCGGGGAAGCGACGGGCGAGGAGCACGGCCAGGCGCGGGTTGAGCTCGACGGCCAGATGGTGGCCCCTGCCCCCCAGGCGATCCTGGATGACCCCGGTGAAGGCGCCGGTTCCCGGTCCCAGCTCGACGACCGTCGGCTCCCCGCGTTCGGGGATCGGCACGACCATCTGCGCGGCGAGCCGTCGCGAGCTCGGGGCGACCGTGGCGGTCAGCAGCGGGGACCGGAGGAACTCGCGCAGCAGGGAGGTGCCGCCGGAGGCGTCGGCGGCGGGGCTGGTCGGTGTCACCGTGCGTGCTCCAGTGTCGTGGTTTCCTGTCTCGCGGGCCTCATGCTTCCAACAGGGCGGCCACCGCCGTCACCTGGCCGGGGTGAACACCGGGAGACATCTCCCGGCCCTTCCGCCGGTCGGCCTCCCACGGCCGGGGCTCCGGGGAGTCCCGGCCGGAGGGATCGTCGTCACTGAGAATCGCCACGAGGAACCGGATGGGTGGTCCGCCCCCTCAGGGCGTCAGGTCGGGTTTGTTGGTGATGATGCCGTCCACCCGGTAGGAGGTCACGCGCCGGCCTTCGTGCCATCCGGTTGGCAGGGGAGTGGTCCGTCGATGCCCGGCAGGTGAGCAATCGCCTCGGCACCGGCGTCCCGCCTGCCGCTAGCGCTGGATGGCCTTGAGCTCGGTGAACTCCTCCACCCCCGCGCGGCCCATCTCACGCCCGTTGCCGGACTGCTTGTATCCGCCGAAGGGGGCGAGCGGGTTGAAATGGGCGCCGTTGATGTAGACCTGCCCGACCCGCAGCCGCATGGCGATCCGCAGCGCGTGCTCGTCCTCGCCGAACACGGCGGCGTTGAGGCCGTAGATCGTGCCGTTGGCGATGTCGACCGCCTGGTCCTCGTCGTCGTAGGGGATGACGGACAGCACGGGCCCGAAGATCTCCTCCTGGGCGATCACCGAGTCCGGGTCGACGTTCGCGAAGACGGTCGGCCGGATGTACGCCCCGTGCTCCAGTCCGGGGACCCGGCCGGGGCCGCCGACGACGAGGGTCGCCCCGTCCGCGATGCCGCGTTCGATGTAGCCGTTGACGCGGCTCCACTGCCTCTCCGAGGCCAGGGGGCCGATCCGGGTGGCCTCGTCGGCAGGGTCTCCGACGGTGTAGGCCTTCGCCGCGGTGACGAGCATCCGCACGATCTCGTCGTGCCGGGACGCCGGGACGAGCATGCGGGCCCACGCCCCGCAGGCCTGGCCGCCGTTGGTCCAGATGTTGGCGAGCGTCTCGTCGACCGCGTGGTCCAGGTCGGCGTCGTCGAGCACGAGGTTGGCGGTCTTGCCGCCCAGTTCGAGCCCGACCCGCTTGACCGTGGCCGACGCGAGGACCGAGACGCGCTTGCCCACCTCGGTGGAGCCGGTGAACGAGACCATGTCCACGTCGGGATGGGACGCGATCGCCTCGCCGACGACGGGCCCGGATCCGTAGACCACGTTGAACACGCCCGCGGGCAGTCCCGCGGCGCTCGCGGCCTCGGCGAACAGCCGCGCCGTCAGGGGGGCGAGCTCGGCGGGCTTGAGCACGATGGTGTTCCCGGCCAGCAGGGCGGGCGCGATCTTCGTCATGATCTGCTGGAGCGGGAAGTTCCACGGGGTGATCGCGCCGACGACACCGACGGGCTCGCGCACGACGAGGGAGTTGCCGACCTCCTCCGTCCAGGGGAACCCGTCCGCGACGCCGGCCGTCGCGGACGCGACCGCGACGGGGAAACCCGCGTGGCCGAGGCGGGCCAGGGTGATCGGGGCGCCCATCTCGGCGGTCACGGCCTGGGCGATCTCCTCGTTGCGCGCGGACAGCTCGTCGGCCAGCCGCTGGAGGATCGAGGCCCGCTGCGCCGGTTCGGTCGCCGCCCATCCGGGGGAGGCGGCCCGCGCCGCCGCGACGGCGCGGTCGACGTCGGCCGCGGTACCGGCCGGAATCGTCGCGACGACGTCGCCGGTGGCGGGGTTGACGACGTCGATGGTGTCGCCGCCCGCGTCGACGGTCGCGCCGCCGATCCAGTGACCGGTCACGTTCAGGTGCTCATGTGTATGTGTCATGCCCTCAACGATTCATCGGTTCGCAGTCGGCATCCAGGTTCAAACGATCCGCGGATAACGAAGGAGACCCAGGTCAGGGCGGGGACAGGTTGTCCGCGGACACGCGTGGCACGGATGCCGCCGGTGGCCCGGAACCCCGGCCCGGAACCCCGGCCGGACGGCCTCGCCCGGCCGGTCGGGGAGTGGCGAGCCCGGTCCCGGGGGCGAGCAGGGTGTGGTTCGGACCGTTTTGAGTAGGGTTCGGTGATGCGGAGTCGTTCCCTCGTCGATCGAGCCCCGGCCGGTTCGAGCGAGGGCGCACGGCCCCTCCTGGATGTTCTGGCCGCGGTTCTCGTCGTCGGGATCTTCTGGTTGCCGCCGACGATCGGCGGCGCGGACCGGTCGCGCCTGGCGGCCGGGCTGGCGCTGGCGGCGATCACCGGTGGGGCGATGATCCTCCGGCGGCGTCTCCCGGCCGTGTCGACGGTGATCGCCGGGACCACGACCGTCGTGGGGGGCGTTCTGGGGGTGTGCCAGGACCCCATGCTCGCCACGGCGTGGTGCCTGTACCCCCTCGCGATCGCCCACGCGGCCCGCACCCGGACGCTCGTCCTCGTTCTCGCCTGCCTTCTCGCGGGACTGGCGGCGGTGACGGGGGTCCCGGAGGGAGAGGCGAGCGGTGCCGGGCAGCGGCTGGTCCTCGCCGTCGGCGCGTTGAGCGTCGCATGGCTGCTCGGTACCGCGGCGGGCAGGCAGATCGCGACCGCCCGGGAGGCGGAGCGGGCCCGGGTGCAGCTGGAGGTGGCGCGCGACGTGCACGACGTGGTCGGTCACGCGCTCGGGGTGATCAGCGCGGAGGCGGGGGTGACGCGGGCCCTCCCGGATGCCGGGGAGCAGGAGTTGCGTGACTCGCTGGCCGATGTCGAGGCGCACGCGCGGCGGGCGCTGGAGGAGATGCAGGCTTTCGTACGGGCGCTTCGCTCCTCTCCCGGCTCGGCGGCGGGTACGGAGGCTTCCGGGTCGGCGGCGGGCGCGGGGCCGGGAGGGGAGGTCGCGGGGGTCGCGCGGCTGCCCTCGCTGGTCGCCGCGACGCGCGCCGCCGGGGTGGGCGTCGAGGCCCGGGTCGAGGTGAACGGGCACGTCGACGACGTGGTCGGCGCGGTGGTGTTCCGGATCGTCCAGGAGTCGCTGAGCAACGTGGTGCGACACGCGCCGGGAGCGGGCTGCGCGGTCGACGTGCGCGAGGACGGGGAGGTGATCGTCGTGCGTGTCCGTGACCACGGTCCCGGAGCCCCGCCGGAAGGAGGTTCCGGGTTCGGCCTGCGGGGGATGCGGGAGCGGGCCCGGCTGGTGGGCGGCACCGTGACCTGGGGGAACCATCCGGAAGGCGGGTTCGACGTCACCGCGCGCCTCCCCACCGGCGGTGCCCGGTGACCGAGACCGGAGGTGCCCGGTGACCGGGGCGGGGCGCGAGGTCGTCGGCGTTCTCCTCGCCGACGACGACGAGCGCTTCCGCGGCGTGTACCGCAAGCTGTTCTCCAGGACCGAGGGGTTCCGGGTGGCGGGGGAGGCCGCCGACGGGGCGGAGGCGGCCAGGCTCGCCGGCGCCCTGAGACCGGCGGTGGCGTTGCTCGACGTGCAGATGCCCGGTACGAGCGGGCTGGAGGCGGCCCGCCGCATCCTGCGGGACACGAGCACCCGGGTGATCATGCTGACGACCTTCGACCTCGACGAGTACGTGCACGAGGCGCTGACGCTCGGGGCGTCCGGGTTCCTGCTGAAGAACGCGTCCCCGCCGGAGGTGCTCCAGGCGGTCCGTACCGTCCACGCGGGCAACGCCATGCTCGCCCCCGAGGTCACCGCGAGGCTGATGCACCGGTTCGCGCCGCGCCGGCCCGATCACCGGCACGCGTTCGCGGGCCAGGTGCTCTCCGAGCGGGAGATACAGGTCATCCGGTTCGTCGCGCGCGGATACTCGAACCAGCGGATCGCGGACGAGCTGTTCCTGAGCCTGGAGACGGTCCGCACGTACCTGCGGCGCATGTTCGCCAAGCTCGGGGTGAACGACCGCACGCACCTGGCCGTGCTCGCCTACGAAGCGGGGCTGCTGCACGAGCCCCGGTAGGTGTCTACTTTCGGGTGACGCGAGAGGGCGCCCCCTCCCCGCAGTCTGGAGCCGTCCATCAGGCGAGGCGCGGCAGAGGTGAACGGTGATCGAGATTTCCCGGCTCAGCAAGCGTTACGGAGGCAGGGCGGCCGTCGTCGACGTCAGCCTCACCGCGCGTCCCGGCCGGGTCACCGGCTTCCTCGGCCCGAACGGAGCCGGGAAGTCCAGCACTCTCCGGGTGCTGCTCGGCCTGGACGCGGCGAGCGGCGGCACCGCGCTGATCGGCGGGAAACGGTACCGCGACCTGCGGTACCCGTTGCGCACGGTCGGGGCGCTGCTCGACGGGGCGGGCCCGGTGCCCGAGCGCCGGGCCGTCGACCACCTCACCTGGGTCGCCCGGTCCAACGGGATCGGCCGGTCCAGGGTCCGGGAGGTGCTCGACGTCGTCGGCCTGGGCGAGGTCGCGAGACAGCGGGTGAGGAGGTACTCGCTGGGGATGGGGCGACGGCTCGGCATCGCCGCGGCGCTGCTCGGCGACCCGGAGGTCCTCGTGCTCGACGAACCCGTGAACGGGCTGGACCCGGACGGGATCCGCTGGATCCGGCGCCTCCTTCGCGACCACGCCGCGTCCGGCCGTACCGTGCTGCTCTCCAGCCACCTGATGACGGAGATGTCCGGCACCGCCGATGACATAGTGATCATCAATCATGGTCGCGTCGTCACCCAGGGCTCCCTCGCCGAGATCACCGCGGGGCACCCGTCGCTGGAGGAGGCGTTCTTCGCGCTCACCGGCGACCGGAACGCGCCGGGGTGGTGACCACCGTGCCGCACGCGACCCGCGCGGAACTGACCAAGATCCTCACCTTGCCCGGTGTGTGGATCTTCATGGGCGTCGTGCTCGCCCTCGACGTGCTCGTCCTGGCCCAGTCGGCGGGGCTCCTCGCCGACGCGGTGGCCGCCATCACGCCCGACGGCGTCATCGAGATCTTCACCGGCCAGCCCGAACCGGCGACCGGGGCGATCCTCGGCCTTCTCGTCTCGTCCTCGCTGCAGATCGGCGTGTTCCTGCCGATCCTCGCCGCGATGATCGCCGGACAGGAGTTCCGCTCGCACCAGCTCGGGCTGACCGTGCTGGCCATGCCGAGGAGAGGGAGGCTGCTCGTCGCGAAGATCCTCGCGGTCACCGTGTTCCTGCTCTGCGCGGCGATCGTGATCGCGGTGATCAGCACCGCGTTCACGTACGCCGCCGTCAAGGACTGGAACCCGGGCCTGCTCCTGAGCGGTGACGCGTTCCTCGGTCACGGGAAGTTCGTCGTCTTCGCGGTGCTGTTCTCGCTGACCGGCTTCGCGATCACCGTCATCGCCCGCGGCACCCTCATCGGCGTCACCGTCATCGTCGCCCTGACCGCCCTGACCATGACGCAGATGCCCTCCGAGGCGGCTCCGGCCCTGGACGCGCTGTTCCCGGTCAGCGCCGGCCGGAACCTGCTGCTGGACGCGGGGGTGAACCGGCTCAGCGCCGGCCCGGAACACGGCCTGCTGGTGCTCGTGGGCTGGGCGCTGGTGACCACGGCCGTCGCCGGGATCACGCTGGTCAGGAGGGACGCGCGATGAGCGCGGACAGGACCGGCGACGCCCCGGGAACCGCCGACGGGGGCGGCGGTGTCCCGGATGTCACGGGCAGGATCGACGGCGTTTCAGGGATCGCGGACAGGACCGGCGGCACCCGGAACGCCGCCGGCGCCATCCGGTTCGGTGACGTCCTGTCCTCGGAACTCACCAAGATCCGCACCCTGCCTGCCACCTGGATCGCCCTGGCCCTCGCGTCCGCCGCGAACACCCTGCTCGGCCTCCTCGCCGTGTCGGACGCCGTACGGATCGCCGGCCAGGACGGGCAGATCGAGGTCGGACGGCTCGGCACCCTCATGGTGTCGCCGGTCTACGTCTTCGTCGCGATCGCCGTCCATGCCGCGGGCGGTGAGTACCGTGCCGGGCAGCTCCGCGTCACCCTCGCCGCCGTCCCCGACCGGAACCGGTTGTACGCCGCGAAACTCGCCGCGACCGCCGTGGCCGGTCTTCTCGCGGCGATCCCCGCGGTCCTGCCCGGCCACCTCGTCCGGCACGCTCCGGCGATCGCCGGCGGGCATCTCGGGCCCGGTGACGCGGCCGCCGGCCTCGCGGCGATCCTGGGGGCCTACCTCCTGCTCGGGCTGGTCGGCCACGGCTTCGCCGTCATCGCGAGGAGCGTCGTCACCCCCCTCGCGGTTCTCCTCGTCGTGCCGGTGCTCATCTCGCCGGTGCTGCGGGGCGCCCTGCCGGACCCGGTGAGGTTCCTCCCCCACGAGGCGACCCTCAGCCTCCTCGGCATGGCGGACGACCCGGGCACCGCCCTCGGCAGGACCGGCGGGCTGTTCGTGCTCACCGCCTGGGCGGCCCTGTCCGTCGGCGGCGCCTGGGTGCTCTTCGCCAGGCGAGACGTCTAGGAGACGCGAACGGCCGCTCGTCCGTCATGCGGGGCATCCTCGCGGCGTGCACGGCGGGCCCACATCGTCCGACGGACACGGCCGATGTCTCCTTCGGAGAGGTCCCCCTCAGGCGTTCCACGGGGCGGGACGGGCACCGGCCCCGGCGCCGCCACCGTTCTCAAGGCCGTCACCCTTCCCGGCGCCGTCGCGGTAGGCGCTCGGGCTCACGCCCAGGACGCGCTTGAAGGCCGAGCTGAAGCCGAACGCGTCGGAATATCCCACCCTGCGCGCCACCGTGGCGACCGTCGCGGCGGGTTCGGCCAGCATGTCGGCGGCCAGCGCCATCCGCCACTCCGTCAGGTACGTCATCGGCGGCTCGCCCACGAGCTCGGTGAACCGCCTGGCCAGGGTGGTGCGCGAGACGCTCGCGGCGGCCGCGAGGGAGGCGAGCGTCCACGGCCTGGACGGGTCGGCGTGGATGGCGCGCAGGGCCGGTCCGGCCACGTCGTCGCCCAGGGCGGCGTACCAGCCCGGACTGACCGCCTCCGGCCGGTCGAACCAGTCGCGCAGCGTGCACACCAGCAGCCAGTCGAGCAGCCGGTCCAGCACGATCTGGTGCCCCGGGCGGCCGGAGAGGAGCTGAGCCTCCAGATAGGCGCCCATGGTGCCGCAGTCGTGCTCGTCCGGTACGACGAGCGCGGGGGGCAGCACCCGGACCAGGCGGCGGGCGACCTCGCCGTTGACCCGGTACGACCCGGCCAGCAGGATGGTCCGGCCGGTCAGGTCCCCGGTGGCGGTGCCGGCGCCGTCACGGCGGACGTCCGGTGCCGGACGCGGGGTGTCGGTGTCCGCGAACACGAAGGGCTCCGGCCCGCGCACGATCGCCGCCTCGCCCATCCGCACCCGCCGGGCGTCGTCTCCCCGGACGATCCACCCCTCGCCGCGCAGGGGGACGCAGAGTGTCAGGGAGGGGCCGTCGGTGAACCTGAGCGCCCACGGAGGCGACAGCACCGACGCGCCGAAGACCGAGCCCTCGCCGCGTACCCCACGCAACAGATCGTCGTACGGGTCCATGGCGTCACGATAACGGGACGATCGGACAGGCGTGGCGTACGTCCGGCCATGTGCGGACGGCTCCCCGCGCGGTTGGCTCGATGCCATGAGAGAGATCCTGATTCTGGGCGCGACGGGCAAGACCGGCCGCAGGGTGGTGCGGCTGCTGCGCGCGGCGGGAGAGCGGGTACGGCCCGCGTCCCGTTCCAGCGAGGTGCGTTTCGACTGGTCGGAGCCCGCCACCTGGGAGAACGCGCTGAGAGGCGCCGAGGCGGTGTACCTGGTGGCGCCCGACGACCCCGCCCCGGTCGGCGACTTCGTCAAGCGGGCCACGGACGTCAGGCGTTTCGTGGTGCTGTCCGGCCGGGGCCTGGACCTGGTCGGCGAGGACTTCGGCCAGGGCATGGCCGCCGCCGAGCGGGCCGTGCGCGACTCGGGGGCGGAGTGGACGATCCTGCGGGCGAACAACTTCGACCAGAACTTCGACGAGGACCTGTGGCACGCGCCGCTGCGCGCGGGGCGGCTGGCGCTGCCGATCGGCGACGTGCCCGAGCCGTTCGTCGACGTCGAGGACGTCGCCGCGGTCGCCGCGGCGGTGCTGACGGGGGACGGGCACGCGGGGCGGACGTACGACCTGTCGGGGCCGCGCGGGGTGACCTTCGGCGCGGCCGTCGAGATCATCGCGCGGGCCGCGGGCCGGTCCATCGAGTACGCCGAGCTGACCCCGGAGGCCTACCGGGCCGAACTGCTCGCCCAGGGGTACCCGGTGGCCGCGGCCGACGCGCTGGACGCCCTGTTCGCCCTGCACCGCGCCGGTCACACGGCCGAGCCCGCCGACGGGGTCCAGCGGGTGCTCGGTCGTCCTCCGGTCGCGTTCGAGGCCTACGCGACCCGGATCGCCGCCACCGGCGCCTGGTCGTGACGTCCCCTCAGGCTCGGTCTTGACCTCTCGTCGAGAGCGTCGGGGGCGTCGGGGGCGTCGGGGGCTTCAAGAGCGTCGAGGGCGTTGAGGGTGCCGGGGCGGTGAGGACGCTCGCCGCCCCGGCGGTGTTCGCACGGACGGTCAGCCTCGCCGCCACTTCTGGTTGGCGCCGCCGTTGCACTCCCACTGCTGCAGCGGCGTGCCGGTGCCGCCCCAGCCGGTGACGTCCACGCACTTGTTGGCCTGCGGGTTGACCAGGTCACCGGCACCGCTGAGGACGAACTGCTGTGCCGGGTTGCCGCTGCAGGTGGCGAGCTGGATGGCGGCGCCGTTGGCGGTGGAGCCCCAGGCCACGTCCATGCAGAGACCGAGGGCGCGGACGGTGCCGTCGCCGGGCCACGTCCAGTTCTGCGCGGCGGTGCCGTTGCAGTCCCACAGTTGCAGGCGCTGGCCCGCGACACCGTTGCTGTTGGGCACGTCGACGCACTTGTCCTGCCAGCCGATGAGCCGGCCGCCGCCGCCCCCTCCGGTGGTGGTCAGGCTCAGGCCGTACGCGCCGAGGATCTCGTTGACCGGCTGGTGGAAGGTGTTGCCGCCGGTCGAGCAGTTGCCGGAGCCGCCGGAGGTGACGCCCTGCGCCTGGTCACCGGAGATGTACGCGCCGCCCGAGTCGCCGGGCTCGGCGCAGGCGCTGGTCTGGGTGAGCCCGTGGACCAGCGAGCCGGAGTAGTTGACGGTCACGTTCTTGGCCTGGACGACGCCGCAGCGCCAGCCGGTGGTGCGCCCGGACCGGCAGACGGAGGCGCCGACCACGGCCTCCTGGGAACCCGCCACGGCGACGTTGCCGCCACCGTAGTTGTTGACCCACGGGCGGGGCGTCCAGTTCCCGTTCGTACGGACCCAGGCGTAGTCGTTGCCCGGGAACGACGAGCCGGCGAAGGTGCCCTGGCTGACGTTGTTGTGGCCGAGGGTGGGGCTGCCGGTGCCGCCGCAGTGCCCGGCGGTGACGAAGCCGCCGTTGTCGACCGAGAAGCCCACCGAGCAGAGCGTGTTGCCGTTGATGACGTACTGGTCGCCGCCGCGGATGTCGTACAGGGGCCTGGGCGCCTCGCCGACGGAGATCCGCACCTCGGCGGCGTCGACGGCGCCCGCCCTGACGAACCGCTCGGCGGCGGCGCGGTCGGCCGCCGCCACCGCCACGGTGTTCGCGGCGACGTCCACGTACCAGCCGTGGACGTCCTTGCCCGCGGAACCCGCGGCGGCGGCGCGGTCGAGCGCGGCCTTCGTGGCGGTGAGCTGCTTCTCGCTGCGGGGTACGGGCACCGGCAGCGCGCCCGCGGCCCGGACGACGTCGGCGTCCTCGCCGTTCAGGACGCCGACGCTCAGCCGTCCCTCGCCGGGGGTGAACCACGCTCCGGCGAACCGGCCGGCGAGACGGGTGCGAAGGTGCCGCTCCACCACGGTCGCCCCGGCCTCGTGGGCCTGGCGGACGCGAGCCTGCGTGGGGGTAAGGCCGAGGTCGCGCTCCATCGCCTGCTCGGCGGTGGTCGCTTTGGACGGGTCGGGGCCGGGGCCGGGTACGGCCGCGGCCTGTGCGGTCGCGGAGGGGACGACGAGCGCGGCGGCGAGTACCGCCACGCTGGTCAGCACGGTGAATCTCACGGCTGGTCCTCGGGGGGCTGGGGGGTGGACGAGGCGTGAGAGCGCTCTCTCGAAAGAAACTTTTCATTTGTGGTGATCGAAGTCAATATCGACCCTGACTGGATCTGACTGAATCTGATCAGGATTTTCGGCGGCGGGCGCGACCGCGGGCGCCGGGCGGTGCCAGGGGGCGCCGGGCGGTGCCAGGGGGTGCCGGGCGGCGTCAGGGGGTGCCGTGCTGGGCGGGGGATCGCAGGGCCTTCAGCAGGACGTCCGGGGTGTCGGTGAAGAAGCGGATCGTGGTGGCCTCGGCATGTCCGCCGAGGGGGCGGACCACGGTGACCGGCCCGGTCAGCTCGACGACCACGTTGGTCTGGGAGGACACCACCACGCCGAGCCGCGAACCGGTCACGGTGATCGAGCCGCTCTCGTTGTAGTTGCGCGACAGCCGCACCGAGGAGATCAGCTCGCGGGGGACGCGCAGGTCGAAGTACACCCCGGAGCGGACGCGCAATTCCCCGGGAGTCACGACGTGGGGGCGGGTGACGCTCGCCGCGGCGAGCATCAGCACGTACACGATCCCGTAGACGTCGGCCACCAGCACCGCGACGCGCAGCCCGTGCGGCACGTCGAGAGCCCTCAGCAGCAGCTCGATCCCCACCGTCTCCACGACCATCACGAACAGGAACACCATCAGGATCGACGACTGCTCCCGCGCGTACGGCGCGGCGGTGGCGCCGGGCGGCACGCCGTGGCGGCGGCGCGCGATCCACAGGGCGAGGCTCGCCAGGCCCTTCAGCTCGAACCCCACGAGCCTGCGCACCTGTACGGGCACCAGGAGGCGGAAGGTCGCCCCGAGCGCCGCCCGCCGGTCGGCGCCGCCCCTGCGCTCGGCCCTGAACAGCCGGTACGCGGTCACCGCCTCCAGGACGAGCATCGACGCGACGATCAGCTCCGCCGCGACGATCACCGGGCCGGGCAACGGCACCCCCGACACCAGCAGGACCACGAGCAGCATCTCCAGGGGGATGACGGCGAACAGCGCGGCACGGGCGGCCCAAAGCATCAGGTTCTCTCCTTGAGTGTCGTCATGACCAGCTTGAAAACCTCGGCCTGGGCGGGGGAGACCTCGGCGTACATCGTCTCCAGCCACCGCCCGCCGCCCGCGTCCTCCGCCGTGCCGTGGCCGGGCGGCGGATCCAGGTTCGCGACCATCGCCGCGGCCATCTCGCCGGGGATGTGGGCGACGAGGTCGGCGGCGAGCGCGGCGACGCGGGGGTCGCCGGGATCCGTGTCCGCGAGCTCGTCCAGCCGCCGGTAGAGGTCGTGTCCCCGTGCGAGCGCGTCGGGCTCGGTGAGCGGGCGCATCAGGTCGAGCACCTGCGCCCGGTCCGCGGGGCCTGCCACCGTGTCCAGCAGTGCCAGCAGCTCGCGGTCGATCTCGGCGAACCTCGACCCCGTGGTGTGCAGGTCGCGCAGCACCGCCGCCATGTCGGGGGAGACCATCGAGTCGGGATGCGGGTCGGCCTCCGCCAGCAGCGCGGCGAGCCGGTCCCGCCTGGCGCCGATCGCCTCCTGCTGCCTGGCCAGGTCCGCGTCCAGCTCCAGCAGGACCTCGCGCAGCTCCTTGCCCCGGTCGTCGGCGAGCACGTCGCGGATCTCGTCCAGCGACAGGCCGAGTTCGGCCAGCCGCCGCACCCGGGCCAGGACGACCGCGTCGCGCAGCCCGTACTCCCGGTAGCCGTTGGCCAGGCGTACGGGCTCGGGGAGAAGGTCCAGGTGGTGGTAGTGGCGCACGGTCCGGGGGGACACCCCGACCAGCGCGGCGAGCTCGCCGATCCGCATGCCCTCATTAGAAACGTTGACGCTACGACAAGGTCAAACCCGCTCCCAACACTTAAGTGGATGCTTGACTGTTCGCGCTCCGCCCGCAATACTTAAGTACATGCTTAACCAAGGTGGTTCGCTGGACCGGGTGTTCCAGGCGCTGGCGGACCCGACGCGGCGCGAGATGGTCGAGCGGCTGGTCCGCGGGCCCGCGTCGGTCGGCGAGCTGGCCCGGCCGCTGGCGATGTCACTGCCGGCGGTGATGCAGCACCTGCAGGTGCTGGAGGCGTGCGGCCTGGTCAGGACCGAGAAGGTGGGAAGGGTCCGCACCTGTCACATCGAGCCCGGCACGCTGCGGGCGGCCGAGGGCTGGATCACCGGACAGCGCACCACCTGGGAACACCGGCTCGACCGGCTCGGCGACCTCCTGGACGAGTGAGCCGGGATGTGACGAGCGAGCCGGGATATCCGGAACCCCGAACAAGGAGAAGACCATGACCGATCGTTCTGTCAGGCATGCCTCGTTCACCCTGGAGCGGGTGTACGCCGTCCCGCCGTCGCGGGTGTTCGCCGCGTGGGCCGACCCCGTGGCGAAGGCCCGGTGGTTCGCCGTTCCCGGCGGGGAGCACCACCTCGACTTCAAGGTCGGCGGCAGGGAGGTCAACCGCGGCGGTCCCGAGCACGGTCCGGGCATGACGTTCGAGTCCTCGTACCAGGACATCGTCCCGGACGAGCGGATCGTCTACACCTCCACCCTCTCCTCGGGGGAGGACCTGGTCACGGTGTCGTTCACGACGGTGGAGCTCGTCCCCGAGGGCGAAGGCACCCGGCTGGTCCTCACCGAGCACGACGCCTTCCTCGACGGCCGCGAGGAGCCGGAGTGGCGGGAGCGCGGCACCGGCGACTGGCTCGACAAGTTGGACGGTGAACTGCGGCGGCCGGGCGCGTGACCCGGACGGCCGCCGGAGCTCGTCGCTGACCGGGGCGGCACCGTCCGCCCGACACCCTGCCGCAGGCCGCACGCCGGATCGCCGAGCCGTTCGGCGTCGCCTCGGCGGTCGTGGGGCGACAATCCCTCTCGCCGGGCGTGCGCCGTCGTGCCGCATGAAGCACGGTGCGATCAGACCCCCTCGGCGCCGTGGCCGGCGGCGATCGCGTCAACGTGGCGGGCAAGCTCGATGTCCTTGGCCGTGAGGCGGTCCTCGACGTCGTGGGTAGTGATCACGAACCGGATCCGGCCGCCAGGGGTCACGCCTTCATCGACCGGAAGGGAGTGGTCGTGATCCCGCCCCACGGCACACCGGTGGGCGACTGGGTGAACACGGCCACCTGGTGGCCTGGTGCTGTCACCGTCCTCCAGCACCTGCGTGTGCTCGTCGGCCCTGACCGGGGGCTGGGCGAGCGTGAGCTTCGCAAAGAGATCACCGGTCTGCTCGGCGCGCCGCTGCCCGGACCGCCCGCTCGTCGACGACCATGCGTGGTGGACGATCCCTCCACCGCTCCCGTCCAGGAACCTGGATCTCCTTGCAGGACTCTCACCGTCGCCGGGGACCGGCCGGGGCGCGCCGTGAGAGCGGGCCCCGGCCAGGGGTGATCAGATGTCGCCGTTCTCGATGGCCTGCTTCAGGCCCGCCTGCGTCGCCTGGTGGGAGGAGACGCCGCCCGCGACGACGAAGTCGATCAGCGCGGTGTCCGCGTCGAAGGTGAGGTACTCGGTGACCTGGGTCTTCCCGGTGGTCAGCTTCTTGAAGACGATCTTCTGGTGCGTGACGACGTTGGGTACCGACCAGGTGTCGGTCTCGTAGTAGAAGCCGTCGAGGTCGATGCGCTGCTGCGCGTGCGTGTTGCTGATGACGGTCGAGCCCTCGTACGGGATCTCCTCGACCGCGGTGAAGTTGACGTTGCGCTTGCCGGACTTGGTCCAGGTCTTGTGGGTGACGACCCGCTTCAGGAACGAGTGCATGCCCAGGTGGTTGTTGACGTTCGAGTACGCCGAGAACACCTTCTTGATGGGGGCGTCGATCGTGATGGAGATGCTGTCCTTCGCCCGGCTCCGTCCCGACCCCGCGGCGGGCGGGACGTTCTTGTAGAACTTGTAGGTGTCCCAGGCGGTCTGCCACTCGGCGGCGAGCTGGGGGTCGCTGTCGGAGGTCTCCGCGCGGGCCGGGCCGGAGAAGGCGGTAAGGACGAGGGCCGCTGCGAGCAGCTGGACCGAGAGGAGTCGAAGGTGCTTCTTCACGTGTACCCCAAGGGGAGGCAGTAAGTACAAGTGATCTTTTACCGCATGTTGTGGCGATCTCTGTACTTTTGCGGTGAAGAGGCGAAAAAATCTTTTTGTGACGATATGTACGGATGGGTGAGGATCAGGCGCGTTCCTGCCGGGGCAGGACCACCTCCCGCAGGATGAGCAGGATGGCCGCGACCATCGGGATGCCCAGCAGCGCGCCCACCACGCCGAGCAGCGCGCCGCCCAGCAGCGCGCCGACGATCGTGGCGAGCGGCGGCACGTCGACCGAGCTCTTCATCACGGCCGGGGCGATCCAGTAGTTCTCGATCTGCTGGTAGATCGTGAAGAAGACGAGGCAGACGATGCCGACGGTCGGGGAGACGAAGAACCCCACCAGGGAGGCGACGCCCGCGCCGATGAAGGCGCCGACCAGGGGGATGAGGTCGGTGAGCGCCACGATCAGTGAGAGCGCCAGGGCGTACGGGACCTGCATGATGCTCAGGAAGAAGAAGGTCGTCACACCGGCGATGAGCGAGATGATCAGGTTCCCGGCGACGTAGCCGCCGATGCTGTCGATGATCTGGTCGCCGAGCAGGGTCGCGCGGGTCCGGCGGGACCGGGGGACGAGGCGGTAGGCCATCCGCTTGAGCGACTTCAGCGAGCCCAGGAAGTAGAGCGTCAGCACCAGCACGGTCAGCGAGTTGAAGACCGCCCCGATGAGGACCGTCCCGATGCCGAGCACGCCGCCGAACATCTGGGTGCCGAAGTCGCCGCTCGTCACGTACGTCTGGAGCTTCTCCAGCAGCTGGAAGCGCTGGTCGAGGTCGCGGATCATCGGGTTGTTCTGCAGCTCCTGGACGTACTGCGGGAGCTGCTCGACGAACTGGGCGGACTGCGTGGTCAGCGGGGGCACCACGGCCAGGCCGAAGACGACGAAGACGAGGATGACGCCCAGGAAGACAGCGGTGATGGCCGCCACGCGCGGGACGTTGCGCCGCTGGAGCACCTCGACGGCCGGGTTCAGGCCGATGGCCAGGAAGATCGAGACGATGATGAGGATCAGCACCGAGCTCGCGCTCGCGACGGCCTGCACCAGCCACCAGGCGGTGAGCACGCCCAGCGCGGCGGTGAAGCCGAACACGAACGGGTTGTTGCTCATCGAGCGCCCCGGACGGCCGAACGGCAGGCTGTTCTGCACGACCCCCGAGGGCCCGGCACCACCGGGCGCCCCTCCTGGCGGCGTGGCCGCGTCGGCGGCCGCGGTGGCCGTGCTCGTGGGTACGGCCGCACCAGCGGGATCGCCGGGGCCCGCGGGCGAGGTGTCCGGCAGGACCAGGGGGCCCGCAGAGGTCAGGATCGGCTCGGACCCCGCCGCGCCCGCGATCTCGGAGGTCGCGCCGGCCGGTGCGGCGGGTCCGGCCGAGGTGGCCGCCTCCGTCGACGGGACGCCGGGGGCGGGCGGGGACGCTGCCGCCGCTGTGGCGCGGTCAGCGGAGATGGGCTCGGGCACCAGCAGCCACTGCCCTTTCCAGAGAGAGATAGTCGGCTTCCGCCAACCATACTTTCCGCTGGTCACCGCATGGTTCGCAGCATAAGGAGCACGAGGAGCGTGAGGGACGGGAGGGGGTGGAGGGGCGCGGTCAGGGCATGTTGACGTACTGCCGGGGGCGCAGGGCGTGACCGCGCAGGGCGGCCAGGGCGGCGGAGCGGCCCGCGGGGGTGAGCCGGCCGTCGACGCGGAGCCCGAAGGCGTCCAGGCGCCTGCCCAGCTCGGTGAGCGAGGCGTCGACCTCCACGGTCTGCCACTCCGCGCAGTCGATCACGGCGGTGACGTGGTCGCGGTCGGCGGGGGAGCCGTCGGCGAGCAGCATCAGCGCCACCTCCCTGGCCGAGGCGCGGAAGCCGTTCTCGCCCGACGCGGGGGCGAGCAGGGCGGCGGCCGCGGTCTCCCAGAGCAGGTCGGCGTCGCCGAGCAACCGCTCACCGGCCGGGGTGGTCACCAGGCGCCTGCCTGCCCGGCGCAGCGCGCCCATGTGGTCCTGGGCCACCTCGCGGACGGTCGCCAGCTCCGCGCCGCTCCAGGTGCTCTCGGCGAGCACGGAACGGGCGAGGTTGTGCCGCTGGGTCAGCGGGATGCCCTCGGGGCGCAGGCCCACGGTCAGCAGCCAGCGCAGCGCCCCCAGGTGGGCCTCGTCCGGTGCGGGGATGGGCGCGTGCAGCCGCACCTCGAAGGGCTGGGCGAGCTCGCGCCAGGCGGTGCCCCGGCCGAGGACCCAGCGGTTGAGCCGCTCGCCCTGGACCCGGTGCAGCCAGTTGTCGCCGCCCAGCTCGGGGCGGGGCGTGGTGAGCCAGTGGCTGGTGAGCCTCTGCCGCTCCTCGGGGCCGGGGACGAGCTCGCCGGAGACGATGGCCAGCTCCAGCGCGGCCGAGCAGGCGCCGTGCGCGCCCAGCTCCTCGGGGCCCATGATCGAGCTCCACCGCAGCTCGGGGACGTCGGGCGGGAGCACGCCCGTCGCGTCCAGGGCGGTCTGGTACGCGGCCATCCCGGCGTCCTCGCCCAGGCGGGCGTAGGTGCGCAGGATCTGGCTCGTCGTGGCCGACGAGCACAGGGCGGCGTAGCGCTCAAGGCCGCCCAGCCGCAGCAACCGGCCCAGCGCGCGGGCGATCGCCGGGCGGTCTCCGGTGACCTTGCAGGGCAAGGTGTACCAGAGGAATTCGCACACGTTGAGCTCGGTGATCGTCTCGAGCGGCTCGCCGCCGGTCAGCCAGTCGATCGCGCTGCGAGCGTGCTCGGCGGAGGCGGGCTCGGAACGCTCCAGCTCCGACAGGAGTGCGGCCACGTCCGGTGCAGGCATGCTTCGAAGTCTGCCGTATGCGGGCCTGCTCTGACGATGGACGTGACGTAATGGATCCTGCACGGTGCCTACCCTAGGAAATGTCTTCTAAGTGGCTCATATGCGGACGCTCAGATCCAGCCCTTCTTGAAAAGCATTCGCGAACTCCACTCGGCGTACGGGACGATCTCGGCGGTGAGCACCGGATAGAGCCACCAGAAGTTGACGAGCGCCAGGAGGGCGAAGGCCCCCACGACGGCGGCGCCGAAGATCCTGCGTCCCTGCCGGGCGCTCGCCGAGCCGATGATCAGCTTGGCGTCGTGTCCCTGCGGGGCGCTCGCCGGGCCGATGATCAGCCCGGCCGCGAGCACGATCGCCAGGACCATGAAGGGGACCATGGGGATCGCGTAGAACAGGAACATGGTCCGGTTGTCGGCGATCGCCCAGTAGAACCAGGGCAGCCAGCCGGCGGCGTAGGCGAGGAGCACGGCTCCGGCGCGCCAGTCGCGGGTGGCGACGTACCAGGCGACCATGGCGATGAGGGCGGCCAGGCCCCCGTACCAGATGAC
>NZ_JCADBG010000038.1:0-61388 GCF_059358815.1 Streptosporangium nanhuense | reverse complement strand
TGGCTGCGGGTCCTCACCCGGCCAGGCGCCGGGTGAGGGTCCGGGGCTCCTGTCAGGGACCACCCCGCCCAACGGGCGCGCACCGGCATGGCATCTGCCAAGACCTCCACGCCGGGCGCACCCGCCATCCCATCCCATCCAGAACGGGACACCATCATGCACCTGCACACCCACCCCCTCAGCGCCACCCCGGCCGTCTCCCCCACCGCCCCCCGGTGTGACCAGCGCCGCGTCGCCGTCCTCCTCGAGGACGGCGACGGCCGCCTGCTGATGCTGCAGTCGGCGGCCGGGGTCGCGGGCGCCGTCGCGCACGTCGACTCCCACGCCAGCCCGGAGGAGGCCGCCCACGCTCTGGTGGCGGCCCTCGGGGTGACGTTCACCCGTCTGGAGTTGGTGACCACCACCTGGCGCGGTGACCGCTGCGAGCGTCTGCCCCAGGCCAGCGGCCCCATCGGCCACAGCTGGCACCTGTTCCGCGCCCAGACCAGCGCCGAGCAGGCGGGCAGCATCCTGCAGTCGCACGGTCTGCGCTCCTACACCGCCGATCAGCTGCAGACGCTGGCCACGCGCACCGCCCTGTACGCCGCCGACCGGCTCACCGACACCGAGTTCACCGACATGCCCGGGATCGCGCCGGTCTGGATCGAGTGGCTCATCGAGGCCGATCTCATCAAGCTGGATGAGACCGAGCAGGCGGCGATCGAGTGGGCCACCTACCGGACCGGCCAGCCGGTGATGGCGCTGTCATGGCAGGAGACCTACCCCGGCCACGCCTGGCACCGCGCGCCCGCCCCGGCCCCGGCCACCTTCCGACAGGTTCCGGCCCGCCTGCAGCGCCTGGAGGAGGCGGCCGCCGCCGACCTGGTCGCCGAGACCGAGGCCGCCCGCGCGGAGCTGACCCGGACCGACACCAAGGCCGCCACGGTGCTGGCGTTCGCCGGGACCGCGTTCAGCGTGCTGGCCGCCCTCGGCGTGCTCGCCACCAACCTGCTACCCGCGGGACGGGTCGGGCTGGGAATCGCGGTGGCGCTGCTGGCGGGTGCCTCCGCGGCCGCGCTCACCGTCATCCGTCCCGCCCTGCCCCGGCCCGGCACCGGGAGCGGGTTCATCGCCCACGCCGAGGTGAGCGACGCCGAGGAACTGCTGGCCTCCCTGGCCGAGGACCCGGAGATTCGCCGCGCCCAGGACGTGGTGCGGCTGTCGCAGATCGCGGCCGCCAAGTACCGGAGGTTGCGGGTGGCCACCGACTTCATGCTGCTCGCCCTGGCTGTCGTCGTCGTCAGCCTGCCCAGCCTGCTGTAGCCGCCCCGCCCGATCCCCGGCCCCCCACCGGGGTGGCCGGGGATCGGGCCCTGAGACGAGAGATGAGGACCTCCCATGACGACCAACCACCACGACCACAACCACGCTCCCGCGAAGGTGGCGCCCGCGATCCTGGCGGCCGCCGACGGCGAGGAGCAGGTACTTACCCTGCTGCGCCAAGGCAGCACGGTGCCCGCCGTGAGTGATGCGACCACCTGGCCCGCGGCCGCGATCCGCAAGCTCGCCGCCCGCCACGGCCTGCTCATCGGCTCTGATGCCATCGCCTACGCCCCGGACGCCGCCTACTACGCCCAGCGCGTCGACGCGGTCACCCAGGCCGGGGCGGAAGAGCTGCTGCGCCTGGCCGCCGACTGCCCCGACGCCAAGGTGCAGCGCGCCAAGAACGGGCTGCTCGGCGACGTCGATGCGCTGCGCGAGCATCTGGCGGCCTACGAGCGGCGCACCGGTGAGCTGGCCATGGCCACCCACACCGCCGCCGAGGCCCGCCTGGAGGTCGACCGGCTGGCCACCCAGCTGCAGCAGGCCAAGAGTCGGCTGCGTGAGGCCAGCCAGACGCTCGGCCGCCGCGGCGCCGCGAAGGGCCCGGCGACGAAGCCCGGCGGCAGCGCCCGCCGCTACCAGCCGGGCACCGACTACACCACCCCGCAGGCGCGGGCCTGGGCCAAGGCCAACGGCTACGCCGAGGCGCTCCCGAAGTACGGCCGGTATGTGCCCGATCACGTGATCGACGCCATGCGCGCCGCCCACAACAGCGCGCCGCCAGTGCAGAGCGAGGCACGGTCCTCGGCCGCTCGCCAGGAGGTGGCCGCCTGATGAGCCAGACCACCGCGCCCACCGCGTCGTTCGAGCTGGCCGCGGCGCCGTTCGTCGCCGGTATCGCCCCGGGCGCCGGCATGCACGCCGTCCCGCGCGACTACGCGGTGCGCGCTCTGGCCGAGAGGTCTGGCGAGAGCGGCGCCCTGTGCGGGGGCCGCGTCCTGGTCGCCCCCCGCGTCGGCGCCTTCGACCGGGCCACCCTGCCCGCCTGGGCCACGGTGTGCCCATACTGCGCCTGGGCCGTGGCCACCAGCCCCGACGCGCGCTCCGGGGCCATCGAGCGGGAGCTGGACGCGCTCACCCCCACCGGCAGCGACCACGCCGCCCTGGAGCAGCTGCTCGGCGACGCGCTGGTGATCCGCCATCTGTGCGAGGCGATCCTCGCCGCCGCCCAACAGCCCGAGAGCGACGGCCTGGACCACGCTGTCGTCGAGCTGCTGGCGCACGCCAGCGCGCATGTACCGGTGCTGCTGCACCCCTGGGACTGTGCCGACGGCGAATGCGACCACCCGCCCGGCCAACGCCCGGCGATGGCGGCGTGCGCGGCCTGCAGCCTGCAGCCTGCAGGCCGGATCCTGGGCCGAGGACCGGGAGGGCACCTACCGGCCCGAATGCACCATCACCACGCCGTGTCAGGTCCTGGCCACCCTCATCACACAGCTGACCCCGCCGATCGAGCAGCACGAGGACCACGACGAGCTAGCCGCAACCGCAGAGCAGGCGCGGTGAGCCGCCGCCCACGCCGGGTGTTCTGGGACCCGACCGGCACGAAGTTCGGCGGCCTGCCCACCTACCCCTGGCGCTTCGCTCCCGAGGGATTGGCCACCCGCCGCCAGCTACGCGCCGCCGGGCTACGGCCCGGCGGCCAGGCGCCGTGCGCGCAGGTGATGTGGCGCTCACGACGCGCGGCCGGCGGCATCGCGGTGGCCTACCTGTACGAGGTCGCCGCGGCCAAGCCGCGCCGCACACCGTCGACGGCGCAGCTGCAGGCGCTGGGCAAGGCCATGCGCGCCCGGCGCACCTGCCCCGACTGCGGCACCGAACAGCCCTACTGCATCCCCACCCGCTACGGCGCCTGCCTGCCCTGCCACGGCTGGAGCCTCACCGCATGACCACCCCCACCTCAGCGCCGTCCTCACCTGCGACATCAGCGGGGGAGGACGACGCTGCGCGCTCGGTCTGCGGTCTAAGCGGATTTGACCTTTGTCGAAGAAAGTTTGACTAATGAGGCGAATGGCCGCTCTGATCAGCGGGGTTTCAGTCAAGACGTTTTCGCTGCTCAGCGTAGGTGGCGCGCTGGCCCAACAAACGTGTCATTCTAGTTTCCAGCAATTGCTGACAAATGGTGTTTTTGCCGAGTTGTGGCTTGTGTCAGAGAGTGTCGCTGGAGGAAGGGAGGGTTGCTGCCCGCCTGGCGGGGTGTGGGGGTCGGTGCCCGGTGTGGGCGCCTCAGTGTGCAGATGCCCCCACGCAGCGCGACACGCCGCAGGAGACAGGGGCGCGCACGCCCACACGCACTCGGAGATCGTGGAAAGATGCGGGACTGAATGCTCCGCTTTAAACCTCAGGAGTTACCCAGGCAAAAAGAAAACGCCCCCAGAGGGGGCGCTTCTCACGAGACAACTTCACACGACACACCTTGAACGTTCAGCTCCATGGTTTGGCGGCCGGGATGAGCTGAGCGGCTTAGGCGTGTCTATTCACGTCTGGAGACGACGATAGCAGCCCAGGCGTTGAGCTCACTACGCCTTGACGACGACACGCCGGGCTGTGAGGTCAACCAACTTCTTGGATGTCCCGTGCATGGGGCAGGACGCACCAGCGAATGCGCTGGTTGCGAGGCACTGACGCGCGAGGCGGTGGCGGCCGCGGTGGCAGCCGTCTGCGCCCTGGTGTGCGGCGCTGCGCCGGCTGAGGGTCAGCGCTCTTGGCTGCGGGGGGTGGAGGCCCACCCTGAAATATCGGTGCTGCGTGGTGATGCCTGGCGCAATCTGCACGCGGTGGCGCGGGTGGTGATGTGGCGCGCTTCACGCTGTGCGGTGACGGGGGTATGGACCTCGATCCCCACCCGGGCCCTGATCATGCGCCGCACCGGGCTGGGTGAGAGCGCAGTGAAGAAGTGGCTGCGCTGGCTGCGTGAGCGCGGGTTTTTGGGGACGGTCACCGCGGGCTCCACACCGCGTTTTCGCCCCGGTACCCGTTGTGGCCGCGATGATGACGGCGCCGGTAACCTCGGCGCCCAATACGTGCTGCTGACCCCCGTCGCCCTGCAGCGCTCAACGCCCCCCAGCATCCCCGCGCCCCGACCTGCGGCCATTGAGGACGCCCGCGCCGCCGACACCGTCCCACCGGCCTTTGAAGCCTCACAGCCCAGCCCGATGCCTGCAGCTGCCGAGAGGGTCGTCTCTTCGTCGCCCGGTGTTGCACGGCCTCTTGGTGGGGACGGAAAACGACCCCCCTCTGTGGTTCTCTTGAAGAGAACCGAGAAAGGGGTTGATCCCCGTAACGCGGGCGCGCGACGCGCGCGCGAAAAGCATGATCATCTCGGGGTGGGGGCGTTGCGGCCCGTGGACGGGAGCAGCGAGGAGGCCGGGCTCGCGGGCGGCACGGCCTGGACGTGGCCGCTGACCGCGACGCCGGATACCAAGACCGACATGCTCAAAGCCGCCCAGGCGCTGCGTACCCACAGCTCGATCCTGCGGCGTCTTTCCGCCCGCCACCTGCGCTCGCTGTTGCGCGCGTTCTTCACCTCCGGCTGGAGCCCCGATGACGTGCTGTACGGCCTAGACCACCGCCCCGAGGGCAACGCCTGGACCCTGACCAGCGATCCCAGCTACGTGCCCGGCTGGATCCGCTACCGGCTCGCCTGCTGGCTGAGCGCCGAAGGCACCCCGATAGCGCCGCGCTCTCGCGGCCGCGCCGAGCGCCGCGCCGCCGCGGCCGCCGCACTCATCGAAACCCGCGAACAACGCGCAACCGCCCTCACCCACCGCGCCACCGATGCCGCCGCCGCCGCAGCCACCGCCCGCGCCCAACTCGCGGCCGCCAGCCACACCGCTCGAGCCGCGATACAACGCCGCCAAACCCAGCAGGCCCGCCAAGCCCGCCGCGACGCTGCGATCAACGCTCAGCGGCCCGTTCAGACACCGTGGCCCAAGCTGGTAGAGCCTGCGGAGGTCTTCGAGCGCGAGTTCCTGAACCGCCACGCCCCGCCCACTGCCGCGCCCCAGCACGACCCCGACGATGAGGCGGCGTTCGCCGCAGAGCGGGCCTGGCTGGTGCAAGCGATGGCCACCCGCCCCCAAGACAACCGATGAGGGATTCCAACAAGGCCCACGTACAGGAACCAGCGGCACGCGCTACACCAGGAATCTACTTTGTAAAGGACCTCGGGCACACACAACCCACCCGCACATCCCTCCCCGCGGCGCCGCCCAGGGCCGGGCTTTTCCGCATCGATGAGATGACCCGTGCTCGAATGTCGGGTATTCGGGGGAGGGGCAGCACCAGCCATGGTGCGGCCCCTCTAGGAGGAATGGCCGGGGGCTTTACTGTGTAGATTCGTCTGCGTGGCGCCGAGCATCTCGGCGTTTTTAGGGGGCGGCCGGCAGGCGGGTGGCGGCGGCTGCGGTGAAGGCCGGTGCGTGCGAGGGGCCGGTCGATTCCACCGTCCAGGTGACCGTCTCGATGCGGCCCTGCTGGGTCAGCTCGTTCAGCACGCTCACCGGATGACGCGGGGGTTGAGCAGCAACCGAACCGTCAATGGCGTTAGCGAGCCATTGGGGCGCGCGTTACCGCCTGTCGGAAAATACTGTCGTCAATTCCGGCCCCAAACCGGCCGTCCGCCGTCATGCTTCGTCACTCAATGTCCGATTTTCCGGCAGGTCCGCAGCGCTGATTGAGTGCCTGTCGGAAAATCGTCTATTGCCGACACCGACCAGCGGCGACCCGCATCCGAACCGTCAGTGGCGGTAACGCGCCCCGCGAGGACTCGCTAACGCCACTGACGGTTCGGTTGCTGCTCAACCCCCGTGTCCGGCGCCGGGGTGATCTGTGACGTCGAGGTGCTCCAGGAGATCGAGGAACTCCTCGCGGGCCGGGACGGGAGCGGGGGCGTAGGGCATGGCGGCCATCCTGACAGCCGAAGGCGGATGGACAAAGGCCGCCGAAACGCGGTGGGAGCCGGCCGCAACAATATGAAACCGCAGGCCAGACAGCAGGCCTAGGAAGCGAAGTTTCAGCTGCAGACCATCGCACGGCACATGGGACCTGCGGCCTAACGACTGGGCGGGCTTCAAACTGATCGGCTGGCCCCTGTTCGACCTCGCAACGGAAGGCACCACTGCCCCATGACCGAGTTCGCCACCTTCGACCTGGTCCCCCTCGACACCCGGGGCCGCCGCTCGTGGGCCGCCGAGCAGATCTGGCAGACCGCCCGCCACAAGCGCAACCGCATCGCCCTCGGCGTCCCGCGCTGGACCAGGAAGGGCGCGGCCGACTGGTCGCTCGAACTCGACCTGACCTTGCTGCCCGACGAGGGCTGCCGCTTTCGCTCCGCCGAACTCTCACTGGACCTGCCCGGCGCGATCCTGAGCGACCTGGATCCGGCGGTGCTCGACGACTGGGAACTGGTCGTCGCCGAACGGTCCGGCCCGCTCAGGGCCACCCTGGAACTCCCGGTAGGCGTGGAGGCTGAGGTGGCCCGCTCGCGCCGCACCGAACTGACCCGGGCGCTCGTGCGGTTGGCCGCCTTCGGGACGGGCACGAGCACCGCCGGCTGGCGCTTGCGGTTGACTGGCGCCAACGCGATCCCGATGAGCACCACAGGCTTGCGGATGCAGGTCTCGCCAGGGGAGATCGTGGGCAGCGAGATCACTTACGCGGTCGTGGCGCAGATCGAGGTGCTGACGTCGCTCGACCGATGGCTAACCGCTGTGTTCACGGCGTCACACGAAGGACTGCGCTGCTCGCAGGAATTCCCGCCCACCGGCTGAACGGAGGTGCATGCCAGCACCGATGCCCCGCCCCGGGGTGTGTGCGACCATCCGGCTGCGGCCCGGACGGGACTGATCGTCGACGATCACGACGCGTTCCGCTCCTCGGCCCGGGCACTGCTCGAAGCGGGGGATTTCGTCGTGGTCGGCGACGCGGTTACCGGCGCGGAGGCCGTCGTCGCCGCCGACCGGCTGCGTCCCGACGTGGTGGTGCTCGACATCCAACTTGCCCGACGCCGACGGCTTCGCCGTGGCGGCCCGTCTGGCCGGGCTGGCCGAACCGCCGGTGGTCGTGTACGTCTCCTGCCGCGACGCCGTCACCTACGGCCCCCGCCTGCGGGAGGCGCGTTTCCTGAGGTGTCGGTAAGACTGGTGCAACCAGGTACATGCGTTGGCGTTATGCCTGCTCAGCGCCTCGTCAGTGAAGGGCGCCGACCTACAGAAGGCACGTTCTGTTCTATGAACTCAGCCCGGCTGATCTGGGCGAGCGTGCTCGTTTGGGCCTGGTGACACGATTCTTACCGACACCCCAAATACGCAATACGGTAAAAAGGTTTAATTCGCCCAAAAGCTTTAAAAGCTCTTTTTTTGTTACTTCCTTCTTGATCGGCGGAACTTTTCGCTTCTCGACGTTGGGCACTTTTCTCTCCGAAAGACCGTTACAGCGGTAATGTGCCGATACGGTTTTCTGGTCTTTGACGCAGTCATCTCTTTGGCTTGCCGGGATACCCGTACGAAGAAAGGGTGGCATGTTCAGACGCGGTAAGTCACGGCAGGAACAGGCAATAACGCACCTTTCAGCGGCGAGAGACGATGCCGAGCTGATCTGGCAGGTCCAGCTGGAGTACGCCCGTGACATCGTCGCCCTGGCCTATCCCGGTGAGCTGGAACTGTTCGATCAGGTGGCGGCTGAATACCGTCTCGACCCTGGTCGCGTTCTGGGCCGGACACAGTTGCGCGCTCCCGTGGGAGCGGGCGTGGACCTGGTCTTGCTGACGCCGTACGTGTTGTCGGCGATATCGTTCCTGCTGGCGGCGGCGGCCACTCGAACCGCCGACCGGGTCACCGACGCGGCGCTCGACAAACTGGAGCGCTCGACGCGCGACAAGCTTGCCCTCCTGCTTCAACGCCTCCCTGGTCGATTGGCCCGCGGCCAAGACGCCTCCGTCGAGGTGACCTTGGGATCGAGTGGTGATCACGTCGGGCCGTCATGGCTTGATCCCTCCCAAGAACGCGAGCTTTATGCGGTGATGAAGGCTCGTAGTGTGGCCGAAGGGCTGACCGAGGCTCAGGCAGGCCGCTTGGCCGAAGCTGTGATCGGCGCACTGCGCCTGCGCGGGACGGATCCCCAAGCATGACGGCCCCCCCACACCTCGATCAGCCCGCCGACGATGGGGCCGTCCGCTCCCTTCATCGAGATCCCTTCGCCCTGCCCTCGCCAGCCCGTGGCCGTTATTTGCTGCTGGTGATCGTTATGCTGCTGGGCGGAGCGTTCGTCGGCCATAACATCCATAGTCAGGTCTGGGGAAAATCATGGGCCCACACGATGGATCAATGCCTCGCAAAGGACATAGCCGGAGACAGTGGTATAGGGTTTCCCTCCGATCTAGAGAGCATGCGCAAAAATCGTGATGACGTTGTCCGTAATTATCGGCAGCAGCGCGACTGCATGGCTCCGGTCGAGGGGCGCAGAGTGCTGTGGGCGCTAGGCGGCGCGCTGACGGTCCTCATGTTGGGGGTGGCATTAATGCTGTTGCTGCCCTACCGGCTGGTGCGTCGCGCCGGCCCGCTGCACCCTCTACCTCCTTCATGGATCGCCCGGGTGGAGGCGGCGGCCAAGGACATAAGGTTGCGGCGCGCACCACAAGCGGTCTTCGGATCATTGCGCCTGCAGGAGCCGTTCACCGTTGGTCGGCCGGGCCGGGCCCAGGTCGTCTTGCCGCCAGGCATCGTAGCCCTGCCGACTGAGCAAGCCGATGCCATCATCCGCCACGAGCTCGCCCACGTACGCGCCGGCGACGTCACCTTGGTGTGGCTGACACGCGGCGTGTGGTGGGCCCTGCCCCCGATCCTGCTGATCCCGCCGATCTTCACCTTCGCCCCGATCCTCGATGGCGTCATCGTGGACTTGCTCTTCGGTGACGACAGCCTGGCATCGAAACTCGAAGGGGTGGTGTTCATCAGCGCGGCACTGCTGCGCCATCCGCTCACACTCGACTACGGCATACGGGCTGCCTTGCTGCTCAGCGTGGTGGCGGGGATTTCACTGGCGGTGCTGCGTGCCCGCGAACATGAGGCCGACCTTCGAGCCGCTCGCGGGCACACCGGCGCTGCGCTGGTGGATCTGCTGCGTGGGCAGCCGGATGTACGCCGTTCCTGGTGGCAGCGCTTAAGGGCCATCCACCCGACTCCCGCCCACCGGATCGCCACGTTGCAACAACCCGGCCTGACGCTACGAACTTCCGCCATCGAGGCCTTCGTGGTGGGCATGCTGGCGACCACGGTGCTGTTCGACTTGAACTCCATGGCGCCATACGGTTTTTCCGAGTCCATGCCGACGGACAGTGAGATACGTGCGGCCGGACTGGTTGCCGGGTTGGTTGTGGCGCTGGGCTGGGGTACAGCGCTATGGCGCATGGTCGCGGCCGCCGAGATCGGCGGCCAGGCCGTGCGCACCCGTACGCTGACCTTCGCGCTGTGTGGTGGTGTAATCGTCGGACATGCGACATCCATCTGGAAGACTAATGCCAGCTCTCTCTTCAACTGGCTGATGCCGGTAACCCTGCCGATCGCGGTCGGCAGCGCGGGTCTGTTTAGCATCGCGTTCGCCAAACTGTGGGCGCGATCTCACCCCGGTGGGGGCCTTCTCACCCGGCAGGGATACGTGGTCGCCGTGGCGGTCAACATCGCGCTCTTCGTCGGCGGGTTCTGGGTCGGCGCGGACACCGCGACATCCCTCTCCATCCGCGAGACCTTTAGCGGCACTCAGCCCGATCCAGTCGACTGGTTCAAGGGCTACCTGGCCAGCGGCATATCCACTGGCAAGGAGACCGTGACCGCAGCGAGCTTGGCGGTCGTTGCCTTGCTGGCATGGCGGTGGATCATCCGAACACGCCAGTCGCTGGATCACCGGTCGTCCACAGGCGATGGGAAGGCCCGTGCTCGTCCACCGTGGTCACCCGCACGATTCATCGCCATCATGAGCGGCGTAGCAGCGGTTGCCGCCTTCGTGGTGCGCATCGCGATCACTTCTCCGGTACAGAAGAACAACCCCCACTACGCCTTCCAACTCGATCTTCTGGTTGCCGTCGGCGCAGGCGTCGCCTGCCTGATCGCACTACTGGCCTTGGCCGGCAAGGCTGGCCTGGCGCCGGGTATCGCCGCCGCCACTACTGCGACGTTCCTGACGGCCGTGGCGGTATGGCTCCGCTATCTCACGGTGTGGTCCTACCCCTTCGACGCAGTTACCGCGGTGGTCACGAACGCTTTGGGCATGATCGTTGTGATTGCCTTCACTGCGGCCCTACCAGCAGCACTCCTACCGTCACGCCCGCTGCCTCATCAACCGACTACCCGCTGGATTGCGATCGCCGCAGTCGCGCTGTCGTCAGCCGCGATCGGCATCACGATCTTGAACACTGGCGACCTATTACTCATAGGTAGTTGATCAACAACACCAGACCAGTCTTGCCCCGGCCAGTGCGCAACGGTGCGTTGGTTCACCTACCGACAATGGCTGACCCGCATCATCCGCGAGAGCAGCGAGTAACTGCACCACGAGCTCGATGACGGCGAGATTCGCCGACACCTGCTGTCGGCACTGTCACACCGCATCGAGGCGGGCCAGCAACGCTGCGGCGGCCGCCGACCGCGCGGCCGCCTTACTGGCCCCTCTCCCCTTGCCGCGCACCGGCGTGTTCGTGGCAAGCAGGCGGGTGAGGGCGGTTGCGGTGAAGGCCGGCGCGTGCGATGGGCCGGTCGACTCCACCGTCCAGGTGACCGTCTCGATGCGTCCCTGCTGGGTCAGCTCGTTCAACACGCTCACTGGATGACGCTCCCCCGACCCCACCCCGCCCGACGACTCTGCTGACCCCGACGAGCCCGCTGTCAGCGGCGCGGCTGCGGCCGGGCTGATTTGGATGCCCGCTTCCTTCAGCCATATCTTCAGGGTGAAGGTCTCCACGTTCAGGCTCTCGGCAGCCTGGCGGATTGTCAGCCCGCCGGAGAGCAGCGTCTGGGCGATGTCGACGACGCGGGCGCGTTCGCGGCGCCGCTCTTCTTCGGTGGGCAGGTCCATCCGGGCCGCGTGCTCGGCCGCCCCGGCCTCCAGCATCTCCCCGGCGCGCACCAGACAGGCGACGCTGCAATACAAACCGAGCCGGATGTGGCGGCCCTTGCCGGGGTTCCGGTAGTAACGGCAGAAAATTCAACGGATATCGCTTCGCGAGCGTCGAAGTGGAGCATCCGGTGAGGTCAGCGGCACCCTCGCCCCAGCCCGCTGCGCTCACCAACCGGCATACCAGCCATGCGACGCCCTCACATCGGAGCAGGTCAGGGGTATATCCGTTGGATTTTCGGCGATTACTACCGGGACCCCAGGACACCCTCGACTCCCCCGGAGGACACTCATAATGGCCATCCGCGTGCTCGTGCCCGACCAGGACCGCAACCTCCTCATCGTCCTGGAGGAGGTCGAGGAACTGCTTACGTTCGACCGGTAGGCGACGTCGCCCCCGGCGAGCTGCCGGACGCATTGGCCGGACGGGCCGCCCTGGAGGTGCTGTATCGGATCGGCACGGCCGTCCGCCCGCTCCAGGGCCGATGCGCGCCGTCGAGACTGGCCGTACCGGGCGGCTGCTGGCCCCCGACGGCCGCTACGACCACCTCCCGCTGCGCCTGGTCGACGTCAAAGCCGCCGACGTCGAGACCCTAGCTGCCGACGGGCGCCGCTCGCAGATCGTTATGCGCCTCGCGCAACTGGTCGAGCTGTTGGACCTAGCCGATGCCACCGAGACGACAACTAGATGAATGAAGATTTTGCGATTCTAATTTGCTCATGTAATAGCTGATTTTGTTGCTCAAATATGTCCTGATTTATTATTTGAAGTTGGGCCTTTTCGTGTAGCAGGCCAAGCTTAGTGGTCGCGATTTGGTAGTCAACCATTGCTCGCTGCCCTGTTTTGCCGCCGTGCTTTCTGGCCCATAGTCGAGCTTGACGGCGTTTGATAGGTGAAGAGAGCATCTCAACTTTATATGGACTTAAAAGCAGCTTGGGTTGGACCGGGGCATCTCAATCCAACCCACATGCAGAGGGGCCCGCCTCACTCCACCATCTCAGTCGATCCGTCCTGCGCACCCTCACCCACAATCGGGCTCTCCGCCAGCAGCAGACCCGCCGGCACCTAATCTAGGAGACCCACCGGCGGAACCTGCCAGCGGCTGGGCCCACGGAAGTCGACCGTGCTGAAGGAGTTTCAAGGTGCAATTTTAATTGAGGATTTTTTGCTCCGGCGCTGAGAATCACTGCGATGCAGAATTTTCAGATTCTATCAGGATGAACCTTCACAGGAAATCTTTCCAGAACGGGATGTCGGTGCTCAATCCTTCACTGTTGTCTTCATTATTGTTTATAAACTCTCGATCTATGTAATCTAGAATATTTTTTCCGTAACAGACAACATCCGTTCCGAGTATTGACAATACTGGGTTACCGAAGGAGCCTTGGCCGGAAATTAGGTAACGACGCGCATAAATTGGAATCGTTCGTGGCACTTCAGCTAGATGCTTCTTTGCGACAAATAAGGATTCTTCGATATTTTGTGGCCGGTCACCCCACGTGTGGTGCCAGTAGCCATCCGTTATTTCCTGTAGCAAGTATTCGATGGGGAGATTTATTTGGCCACGTAGCAGATCGGGATCGCCATTACGCCAGTCAGGCCAACCAAATATTGTCGCTTTATTCGGATCGTCATCGTATCCGTAAGCCCAGACGGGGAGGCCAGCGGCTAGGAATGATCGATGGTCATCGGCGAACTCGATCTGGAATTTTTGTTCAATAATCGAAAATTCTCTATCTGTTAGCCCTTGTTTAATTTTGACGAAATCGAGCCGTGCCAGCTGGCGTGCCGCCTCGGCCCCCAATGACAGCCCTTCATTTCTCATAAAGTCATCATACCTTGAGGTTGATTTTCTGGTCCTTGATGCCGCTCGAAAGATGCTCTTGGAGCAAGTGCCCTTTGAGGTCGGTAGCTGGGCTCTGTCTAAAAAATGCCCAAATTGCTTTATATCTATGGGTTGTATGGGTGGATGGTTTGATAGTGGTCATTGGTCCACCCGAAGTCCCCATGGCTGTTTCGCAAGATCCTATCCTTGCCCGTTCCTCCGGGAACCTCCCATTCTGTAGAGCCGCCCCAGCGTCTCTTCACGGCCAGCGGGACATCTTTTCTCTCGCCTGTCCATATTTTTTGTACTCCATTGTTTGTTCGAGGGGTTCCCTTCCCGTCCTTAATCTTGCCGATAGCATCTCGGAAAATGTTTGGCGGCTGTTGCGGAGAAGCCGCACTTCTGTTTGGGGTTGACTTCTTTCCTGCCCCCCCGCTCCGAGCGCCACCTCGCCCTCCGCCTTTTATGGCGCCAGACGTTAATTGATTTGTGAACCAACAGGCATCGAAGGCCATTCCTTCAAGGCCGGAGCATGGCTCTTTGTTTATAAATGCTTGGCCATCCCCATAGCCGTCTTCGAATGCTTCGGTGCCCGTATCCCCGAAATGGGGGCGATTGCATGGTGGATGCTCCCAGCAGGGATCATAGGAGGTTGTTGCGTCGTTAATTCCCGAGATGAGCCCGTCAAGCCAGTCCCAGAAATCTCCGTCGGGGATGCTTGGAGGTAACGGGGGGTTTACGGGAGGCGGGGGGCTGGTGGAGATGGGCGGGGTGTAGTCGACCGGTTCGGTGTTGCTGCCCGGCCCGGAGTTTGTGGGGTCGTCCCAGTCGGATCCGCCATTGCCGATGTTCGGGCTCTCGACGGTGTTGAGAATGTTGCTCCTGGGGTTATGCGCTTCTATGAGTTCATCGATCGTATATACCCTCTCCTTGGGCGGCTTCGGCTTCGGCTTCGGCTTCGGCGCCGGCGCCGGCGCCGGCGGCTTCGGCTTCGGCGGCGGTGTCGGTTTGGGTGGGGTTGGCTTAGTCGGGTTTTTGCCTCCGCTGGGGGGCGGGTTTCTCGGTGCGGAATCGGAGTGCGGGGTGGCAGTTACAGAGCCTGCACCGCGAGGTTTGTCGTTGCCGGAACCTGTGCGGGGTTTGTCGTTGTCGGGGCAGCCGCCGCCACCGGGGTCCATCGGGGGCGCCATCGCCATCAGCATCCCTGGCACCTGGCCTGCTTTTGCCCGGGTGTCGGAGTAGCACGGGGCATGGCCGCTGGGGTCGGTGTGGACCAGGGGGCTGGCGTTGGCGTAGGTGTAGCGGTTGGCCTGGATCGAGGGGGTGGGGGCGAGGGCCCAGTCGTCGCGGGAGGTGAAGGCGCCGGTGCCGGGCTGGTACCAGCGGGCGTGCATGTTGACCTTGCCGGTGTCGGGGTCGGTGTATTCGCCCTGGTAGCCGAGGGTGCGCTGGGTGCCGGCGTGATGGGTGGGTTTGCCGAAGGGGTCGTAGGCGACCGAGTCGACCAGTGCGGTGGCCGAGAAGGTGGCGACCAGGTCGCCGTGCTGGTCGCTCATGGTGGCCAGCGCCGGCCCGGCGCCTTCTTGGAGGCTGAGCAGGCTGCCGGAGGGGCCGCGACCGTATTTGGCCAGGGTGGTGTTGGCGCCGTCGGCGATGGTGGCGATGTCGTTGTCCAGGCCGGAGTAGACGAACCGCCGCTGATCGGCGCCCTTGGTGCGGGAGGTCACCCGGCCCAGCGCGTCGTAGCCGTAGTTGGCTTCTCCGTCGGAGATGAGCCGGTCGAAGGCGTCGAAGGCCAGGGTGCGGGTGGTGCCGGCTTTGGTTTCGGTGGCGGTGGTGCCGCGGGGGGTGTAGGTGTAGTCGGTTCCGGCGCCGGAGATGAGCCGGTTGCGCTGGTCGTAGACGAAGGTGTCGCTGCCGGCGCCGGTGCGGTTACCGGCCTCGTCCCAGGTGTAGGCGGTGGTCGCGCCGCCGGGTGCGGTCCAGGAGGTCAGCCGTCCGGCGTGGTCGTAGCCGTAGGTGTTGGTTCCGGCTCCGGCGGTGCCGGTGGTGGTCTTGCTGGTGAGGTTGTCGTCCTTGTCCCACCCGTAGACGATTTTCGCCAGTTCGGTGCCGGAGCTGTTCTTCACCGTCTGGGAGGCGGGCCGGTTGACGGCGTCGTAGCCGTAGGTCTGGGTGTTGACCGGGGAGGCGGAGGTTTTGCTGGTGAGCCGGTCGGCGTTGTCGTAGCCGTAGGTCCAGGTGCGCCCGGTCACCGGGTCGCTGGCGGTCTTGAGCCGGTCGGCGACATCCCAGGTGTAGGTCGCGGTGCCGGTCGGGTCGACGCGCTGGGTGGGGTTGCCTGAGGCGTCGTAGGCGTAGGTGGCGACCTGGTTGGTGGCTTTGGACACCTTGGTCAGCAGGCTACGGTCGTTGTACTCCAGACTGTAGTCACCGACCGCGGTGACGCGGCTCGCGGCGTCGTAGGTGAGGTTGCGCTCCGGGGTGGTCACCGAGGCGCCGCTGCCGGTTTGTGTGGTGAGCCGGCCCAGGTGGTCGAAGGTGCGGTCGATGCGCACCCCGCCCGGCTGCAGGGTCGCGGTGGTGTTGCCGGCGGCGTCGTAAAGGCTGGTCCAGGTCCGATCGGCCGCGTTCGGGTGGGCGCTGGTGGCCGGTTCGATGACCGATTCGACCAGGCCGAGGGTGTTGTAGCTGGTCCAGGTGGCGTTGCCCCGGCCATCGGTGGTGCGGGTGCGCGCGCCGGTGGCGTCGTAGCCGAATGTCGAGGTGATCGAGGTGCCGGCTGTGACCGGTTCGACCAGGGAGGTCATCCGGTCGGTGGCGTCGAAGGTGCGCCGGGTGATGCGCCCTTCACCGGAGGTGGTGCTGGTCGCGTTACCGGCCAGGTCGTAGCCGAACTCAAAGGTGCGCACTACCGTGTCGGTCGACCCGATCTTGGTGAGGTCTTTGGCGGCGATCTGACGGCCGGCCAGGTCGTATTCGGCCTCGGTGGCGTTGCTCAGCGGGTCGGTGACCCTCACCGTGCGGCCCAGGATGTCGTAGCTGAAGGTGGAGGCGTGCGTCAGCGGGTCGGTGATCGAGGTGGGCTCCCCGGCCGCGTTGACTATGTAGTCGGTGGTCTTGGTGCTGGAGCCGGGGCCGGGGGCGACGGTTTTGGTGAGGTTGCCGGCGGCGTCGTAGGTCAGCTTGGTGGTGTGCGCCGCGGTGGTGGGGGTGCGCTCGATCTGCGTCGCGGTGATCTGACGGCCCAACCCGTCATAGGTCGCCTCGGTGCGAGCGCCGGTGGGATCGACTGCGGCCAGTTGCTCGCCGCGCAGGTTGTATTCCGCCGTCCAGGCGCCGCCGGGCCCCGACGGGCCGGGGTCGGTCACCTTGACCGCGCGGCCCAACGCGTCGTAGGTGGTGGAGGTGACGTAGTTGCGCTCGTCGGTGACGGTGGTCAGCTGACTGGCTGCGTCGTACCCGTAGCTGATCTTCGGGATCAGCGCGGTGCCACCCGGCGGGGTGTAGGAGGGCGAGGTGGTCGAGGTCAAACGGCCGGCCTTGTCGAAGGCGGCGGTGAGGGTGCGGCCCTCACCGTCGACGGCGTGGGTGGCCAGGCCGGCGCTGTTGTAGCCGTAACGCACCGTGGGCCGCCCGGTGACCGCTGTCGCGTTCTTCTCGATCGTCACCTGCGGCGCCTTGGCCTCCACCAGCCGCCCGGCCAAGTCGTAGCGCATCGTGGTGGTGAAGTCCGCGGCCGTGGCTCCGGAGGCGTTACCGCGCGGATCGGTCGTCGCGGTCAACAAGCCCCGGTCGTCGTAGGTGCGGGTGGTGACCAGGTCATCGGCGCCGTTCTCCACGGTTTGCCGGTCCATCAGGCCCAGCGCGTTGTAGGTGTAGGCGGTGGATTCGGTGCGGGCACTGCCCGCCCCGGTGAAAGTCTCCTTGAGGACGTTGCCGGCCGCGTCGTAGGTGTAGGCGGTCTTGCGGCCGAGTCTGGCGGGATCGAACGTGGTGGAGGTCAAGCGGCCGGCCGCGTCGTAGACGTAGTCGGTGGTGACCTTCTCACCGCCGCTGTCTTGGCCGGCCACCAGGTCGTCGGTGATCTGCTTGACGAGGTTGCCGGCCGCGTCGTAGGTGTTGGCCTGCACGACCACATCCGCCGTAGCCGTTGTCGCCTCATTCAGCAGCAGATCATCGCCGATGACCTCGGACAGGCGGTTGTCGGCGAAGTAGGTGTAGCGGGTTTTACGGCCCATCACATCGGCTCGCCCGCCCAGACGCCCTCCGTCATCGTAGGAGCGCGCCTCCAGCACCACGTCCTGGGCTGGTTTGGGGGCCAGCGGGCTGCCGGTCCAGTTTTTAATCGTCGTTGAGGTCAACTCACCGCGTTTGGTGTAGCCGTAGGCGAAGACGGTGCCCAGCTGATCGGTCGCCGACACCCGCGCCCCTGTGCTGTCCCACGTTGAACGGGTCACCCCGCCCTCGGGGTCGGTGACCGTCTCCAGGCGCCCCTTGGCGTCATAGGTGTAGCTGACCGTCCGCGCCGCATCGCCGCCGGTCAGATCGGCCACCGTCTCCGTCAGCGTGTCGCCGTCGGCGGTGTAGGTGTAGGTGGCCTTGGCGGTGTGGGTGACATTGGTGACCTCGTTCTTCACCCCCGGATCGGTTTGCGTCAGCAACCGCCCGGCCCCGTCGTAGGTGAACGTCGAGGTCACCCCAGCCGGGTGAGCCGCCGACACCTCGGTGCGCGAGATTACCCGGCCTATCGCGTCATAGCCGAACTTCACCACCAGCCCTGATGGGCTGGTCTGCTCGACCAGATCTCCGGCGGCACTGTAGCGGTAGGTGATCTCGCTGTCCTTGGCATCCTTCACCGACTCCACCAGCCCCGCAGGGGTGAGACCACCACCGATCGCGGCCTCAGTGCCATCGGTGTAGGTGGTGCTCGTCGAGCGACCGGCGGGGAAGTCAGGGGTGGCTGGGGTGGTGTGCTTGGTCACCTCCCCTTGAGGGGTGTACTCGGTGGTGGTGACGTAGGTGTTGTCGGTGGCGTTCGCTGAACGGGCATCCCTGCGCGTCACGGGACGGTCGTTGCGCGGGTCGAACTCATTGGCGTTGTTGAGGTAGAACCCCTGGCGGGTGGTCTGGCAGTTTCCCGTCGCCTTGCAGGTCGTGGTGGCGGTGACGTTGCCGCGAGCGTCGTTGACCTGCTCGGTGACGACCCCGTTGGGGTCGGTGACCTTGGTGAGGAAGCCGCCGGTGTCGAACTCGTACTTGGTGATCTTTCCCAGCTGGTCGGTGCGGCTGACCGGGCGGTAGCCGCGCCAAGCGTCGTGGCTGTAGCCAAGGGTGTTGTTGTTGGGGTCGGTAACCGTGACCGTGGACAGGCCGGTTTCCTGGACGTAGACGGGCTGGCTGATCTTCCAGGTGCCGCCGTTTTGGTCGGTATGGGTGCTGATCCGCTCGGTGCCCGCGTCGTAGGTGTTGGCCGCCCACACCCGCTCGGACGGCAGGGTGATCTTCGTGAGCTTGTGCGGCGCCTCGGCGCGCGCGGCGTAATGCAGCGCCACCTCGGCCGCGGTGAGCGGCTTGCCGTAGATCGCGACCTCGTCAATCAGGCCGCGGAAGGGAAACTCCTGCGTACCGGTCCCGGTCGGCAGGCCAGGAGCCGATCCGCGGGCGACGGTACCGGTGCCGATCGCGGAGTAGGGGCGCCAGGAGTCCACCTGGGCGGTCATCGTGCCGATCTGCGCACCGTCCAGATACAGCACCTGATCGGTGCCGGCGGCCGTCAGGGCCACGTGGTGCCACTGGTCGTCGTTGACCACGGTCGTCGACCCCATGGGGGAGGCGACGGTTTTGAACGCGCCGCGCAGCTTGCCGTCGGTGCCGACGTACAAGATCGGCCCCTCCGGGACGATGCTGTAGTCCTTCGAGGCGGCCAGCAGCACCCCGGAGGTGGTGGTCTTGAACCACATCTCCGCCGAGACCTGATCACCCAGATACGACAGCACGTTCCCCGGCATGATCACCAGGGAGTTGTTGAACTCCGCCGCCGTGTCGGGGGTGCCCGCCAGCGCGCCGGGCCTGCCGCGAGTGACGCCGTTGCTGTACTGGCCGCTGCCCGCCCCCGAGCCCAGGTCGGCTGCCGTCGACCCGGACGCCTCGCCCAGCCGCCAGTAGCCGTAGGGTTCGCTGTCTTGGACGATGCCGCGGTACTGCGAGCCGCTGTCGTAGGTGTAGCGGGTGCAGTTGGGGGCGGCCACCGGCGCGCACACCGCCGTGAGCTTGTCGCCCTCGTAGTGGTAGGTCCACGTCACCGGCGAGCCGTCCAGCGGGTCACTGGAGACGCTCGCCACGTGCGCGCCGCTCCAGGTGAAACTCAGCGACCGGCCACCGGCCGCGGTCACCTTCTCCAGCTTGCCGCCCGCACCGTAGAGGAGGTCTTGGGCCCGGCCGTGGGCGTCGGTCACCTTCGTCAGTCGGCCCTGGGCGTCGAACACGTACACGGTGGAGGATTTGTCCATCAGTTTCCACCCGCCGCCGGTGACGTCGGCCAAGGTGGCGTGCATGCCCGGTGGCGGCTGGAAACTTCCGTTGCCGTTGGCGGCGAACCGCACCCGGCGCCCGTCGGGGTAGGTCACCAGCGCGCTGGTAAGGTCACCGCGCACCTCGCGCACCAGCTTCATGTCCCAGCGCGTCGACCAGCCCGCACCGAAGATCCCATCGGTGCGGGCGTCCATGCTGTTGTAGGAGCGCGTCACCGACAACGGCGGACCGGACGTAGCCACCGACAAATCCGTGGCCTCGGTGGTGTAGTTGCCCGGCATTTGGTGGAATTCTTGGCCGTTGACTCCGCGCGCAGCCAGCTGTGAGCCGATCACCGGCTGGCGCACCCCGGTGGTGAACGACCTCGCCGACGAGGTCGTGCTCAGGTTGTTGCTCGTGTCGGTGGCGGTGACGTTCCACCAGTACTGTTTGCTCCACGCGAGCTTTCCCGAGGGAACTTCCCACTCTCCCGAGTAGTAGTTCGTCACCGTACCGGACGCGGGACACGTCCCGGTCATCGCCGCGTTGTCACACACCTTGAAGGTGAAACGGATCAACACCGGGGACGTGATGACGTCCCTACTACGACCTGTGGCTCGCAGCGTCGGCGTCCGCGACTCCATCAACGTCCCGTCGTAGGGGTAGGCGAGATCCACCGCTGGCGATTGGTGGGCCGAGCAAGGTCCCTGTTTCGCCCATGAAGTGCCGCGCCACCCCGGAGGCTCCCCTACCGTGCTGTTGAAGCCAATCACCTTCCACACGTTCATGCCATAGACGACCACGTCCCCAAAGCCATAACGTCGGGTCGAATCCCAATATGGGTAGTCCGTACACCAGATGGTTGACGTCGATACCGCCCCAGTACCGGTGGCGGCCGCGCCCTGCCGTTCGGCCCGTCGGCTATCTGACGGAGTGGAGCCGCCCTTTCCGGTTCCGGTCCCCAAAGCCCGAGCACCTTCACCGCTGAGCCGCTTCTCAAGCGGCAACGCGTCCTTGCTGCTTCGGATGTCCTGCTCAGGCCCCTTGGGCAGCCTCACTGTCGTGGTGGTGGCTGCGGAATCCACCAGGGAGGGAAATCTCGCCGCCGACCCGGTCAGCTGATCGGGGGTGTCAGGGGTGCCGTGAAAGAACGTGGCCGATCGCACTGCGGCGGACACGGGAACCGCCTGGAACAGCAACAGCCCCGGGGTCACAGCCGTGATGACGGCCACCGACGTCCATTTCTTTATGCGGGCTGAAAACGACCATGACAAACTCCGGCGCATATCCCGTCATCCTCCGAACACCTCAGCGCGAGCAGGAAGGCCCTCGCGTTACCCCGGTCCGTCGTGGCGTCTCGGCCAGGCCGAAGACGACGGTTCGGAGTGCAGGACAAGTAAACGATCATGCAGAGCCGGTTCGCGTCGTTGCGTGAGGGGTCAGACGCAGAAGCAGTCGTCCTCGTATGTCGTATATGCGAGCGATGTCCCGGCACGATCTTGAGTTTGAGGGGAGCGCAGGGGAAAGTCGTTGATTTTTCAGGCCGGGTTTCTTGTGTTTGCGGGCTCGGTGGCGCGTAGGGCGGCCTGCCGGTGTTCGATCGGTGTGACGCCGTAGTCGGCGCGGAACGCGCGGGTGAAGGAGGGGGCGTCGGTGAACCCCCAGCGGCGGGCGATGACGTAGATGGCTTGCGAGCGCAGGGCCGGGTCGGCCAGGTCGCGGTGACATCGGGCGAGGCGGCGTTGCCGTATCCAGGCGGCCACGGGCAGGTCTTCGTTGTGAAACAGCCGGTTCAGCTGGCGACGGGAGATGTCGTGTGCTTCCGCGATCATCTGTGGTGTCAGGTGCGGGTCGTGGAGGTTGTCGGCGATGAACGCCCGGATCCGCAGCAGCAGCCCGTGGTGGCGCGCCTCGGGGGGCACCGGCGCATCGCCCGCCATGTGACCCAGGAGAACGGAGAGCAGGTCCAGCAGCGCACCGCTGAGCCGGGCCTCGCCCGCGCTCTCGGCGCTCTCGGCGCTCGAAGGAAGAGCCGCGCGGGTTATCAGGCGGGAGAGGATGTCGCCGAGGCCGTCGCTGTTGCTGATGCCGGCGCCCAGGAGCGGTGTGATCTTTTTCGGCGCGAGCGGAAGGTGCGTTTTCGGGATCGAGACCAGCACCTTTCGGCTCCAGAGCGTCGGGGTGATCATGTGGGCGCTGAAGGGTGCCGAGGAGTCGTAGATGACGAGGTCTCCCGCGCTCAGGCCCACTTCCCTGTTGGCGTAGGTCAGTCCCAGGGTTCCGCGTTGCACGAGCGCGAGGAAGTACATGTCGGGATCGCCGCGGCGGATCAGGTCCGAAGATCGTGTGGAGGTCAGGGCTGAGCAGGTGACCGTACTGACCTGCACCGATCCATGCGCCCGCAGGCGCATTGACCCGTGGAAATCATCTTGGTATGCGGAGTCCACCGTGGTCGGGATAAGCGACGCGGCGGCCAGCTCACACCAGCTGGCGAACCGCTCGGATACGGGAAGGGTGCTGCTGTGGAAGACCAGATCTGTCAACGGGAGCCTGCCTGCCTTCCGGGATCCTGCTCGTCTTCAGTGTTACGCCCTAGGCTCAGGAAATTTCGATCACGACACCATAACGCTTTATCCTTGAGTCTTTTCCCTCTGAAACCGCAGCTCACGGCGCATGAATTAGTGAACGTGAAGCCGTTGTCCCCATGCGGCATTTCCACTGACTACGGCCAGCCGAGGAGAGTCCGGCGACCAAGCGGCGGCTCTACGGTGAACGGCTCAGCACCCCGCCACCCGCGCGCCAACGACCAGTTGACATGCGGCCCCGGCGCGCCACCCCACAGCTCCCTGGATAAGTACGATTATCCGGGGAGTCTCGGTAGGATCTCCCCGGATAACCACCGGGCGCAGGCCGGGCTAACGCCGGAAAAACTCCCCGGATAATAAGGGGAGGGGTCCGAAGGGTGACCGCGAACACCGATAGCAAGATCAACAATGGCGGCGACGGCGAGACCGGCAACCAGGTTGACGGTCGCGATGGCGGCCGGGATGGCGACCGAGTCGACAACCGCGTTGCCGATCGGAGTGACTCCGGAGCCGGCAACGTGGTGGTGCTTCGGCCCCGTGAGCCGGGGTCGGTGGCGGCCGCCGCGGAGACGGCGTTGGCCGCGTTCGGCACACATCTTGGGCGAGCAGAAGCGCGGCGACGGAAAAGAGACGGAGATGAGTGATCTCATCTCGTGAACCTGGCACGGCCGTGGTCATGAAGGGGTTGCCGTGGTGTCTGGGAGAAATACGGCAGCGACCCGCACGCGACGATCACGTGCGGGCCGCCGCCCCTTTGTCTATTGGGCGAATTCGAACTTGAGACACGGCCGGACGAAGTCCGGCCGTGTCTCGCTATTCGCAGCGAGTCGCGGTGTCGGTGCCCGGACCGCCGTTGCATGCGTCGGTGCCGGCGCCGCCGTCGAGTTCATCGGGGCCGCCTCCGCCATTCAGCTCGTCGGCATCGGCGTCACCACGCAGTTCGTCCTCGCCGTTACCGCCGTTCAGCTCGTCGGTGCCGGCGCCGCCGCTCAGGTCGTCGCCACCGTTGCCGCCGTTCAGCTCGTCGGCGCCGCTGTCGCCACGGAGTTCGTCGTCCCCCGCGTCTCCGCGGAGCATGTCGTTGCCGCCGGTGCCGCGAAGAGTGTCGTCGCCGGGCCCGCCGCGTAGGTCGTCGGCGTTCCCCGTGCCGCGCAGTTCGTCGTCGCCCTCGCCACCCAGCACGAGCACCTGCTGCCCAAGCACCGGGGTGTTCACCACGATGACGTCGTCCCCGTCCCCGGCCACGACCTTGATCTCCGTGGCGGGCGCGGCGGTCACGGAGTCACCGTTGGGGGTGCAGCCCTGAATCTGACCAGCTTCGTCATGCAAAATTGTGAGGGCGGCGTCCTGAGTGATGGTGAGTTCGTTGGCTACGCCGGGCTCCGCTGTGTAAGTGAGCTGCCCGGTCTTGGGGCCCTCCTTGCACGTTCCGGCGGTAACCAGTGCGGTCGTCGCCGAGGCGGGAGTTGTGAGCGCGGGAAGCAGCAACAGCGTGGCACCGACGAGCAGAGCTGCTGATCGAAGGCGTGCGGAGATGGTCATCGGGAGTTCCTTCTTTCGTGAATTTGTACGGATGGTGATCACGCGGATCGGTGCCGCAGGAATAGTTCGACCCCCACGGCCATGGCCCAGACCGCGATGACGGTGGTGAGAATCAGTGGCTGTGCTGAAGGGCGTGTCATGGCTCTGGGGAAAGGGGCTGTCTTGAGGGAGCCGACGATCTGGTGGGCGTCGCGTGTCCAGGCATCAGGCCAGGTGGATTCGGCTGGGCGTCTTCTTGGAAAAGGGGTAGGCGGAGCGTGATGGCGAGCAGCAGCCAGAACAGTCCCCAGCCGGCGATGATGTAGTAGTTGGGCCCTCCGGTGGCGGTGAAGACCGGTGCCATCACCAGCAGAGGGTAGAGGCCACACAGCAAGGGGATCAGGCGCTGCGGCCCTTGCCAAACGTGTTCACGCAAGACGGCGACACCGGTGATTGTCATGCCCAGTCCGATTACCGGGCCCGCCGCGTTGAACAGCGGGGCGAGGATCGTGAGCAGGATTTGGGCCAGTACCTCACCGGTGACGAGCATTCCCCAGCCGAGCACGGCGATCCCGACGCCGATCCTGGCGAGCGGCCCCTTGCCTGCGGCCCCGCTGGTGCCTAGCGCGAGCGCTACGAGGAGGAAGGTGAGGTGAGCGGTACCGGCGAGCGCGTTGGCCAGGGCGAAGCCGGGCTCGCCCGGATCCTTCGGAACGGCCGCTTGTACGACGGCGCCGACGACGTGTACGAGCGCGCCGACGATGGCTGCGTTGGCGGCCAGATGAACGAAACGGTTGGGCATCGCGGTCTCCACGGGTTTTGGTGGTCGATGCCGACGCTATGAACCCGTGCCTTTTGAGGCATCCGCCGAATTACTTCCCCGGGCTACTCAGATGCGCTGTCACCCAGGTGGCGATCTGGCTGCGCCGGGAGAAGCCGAGCTTGGTGAGGATGTGCTGTACGTGGTTTTGCGCTGTGCGCTCAGAGACGAACAACGTGGCCGCGATCTCGCGGTTGGTCATCCCGGCTGCGACATGCCTGGCTACCTCGACCTCGCGGCTGGTGAGCGGCAGGGCGGTAGCGGCGTCGAGTTCAGCCGAAAGCGCGGCGGCCCGCTCGATGTAGGGTGCCATGCCCAGGGCCCGGGCCGTGCGGGCCCAGCCCTTGATCAGGCCACGTGCGCGAAGCAGGTCATCGGGTTGGCCTCGCCGTACCAGGACGGTGCTCAGCTCGCAGCGTGCCTCCACCAGGAACCCTTCGGCGCCGCTGATCCGGCAGCTCTCCGCCGCCTCGTCGAGGTCAGTCACCGCGGCGTCGAGATCGCCCAGGAAGGCGGCGGCACGGCCGAGCGCCAGTTCGACGGGACCGTTGTAGCTGACCACTGTCAGCCCGGAGACGACGTGCAGTTGTCGATGGGGCAGCAGCAACTCGCGCAGCGTCGCTACGTCATCGCGCTCACCGAGAGCGATCGCGACCGAGACCGCGAAGGTGTGGCAGACCAGCCGGAAAAACGGCGGCGGACGCCAGCTTTCCACAGGGCCAAGGGCGCGATAAGCCATCGCTGCTTGGTCCAGCAAGCCCACCCCAACCAGGCCGTAGACAGGACCAAGACGATCCATGATCCCCATGCTGTCCAGCCGCGCAAGATTCGGCCGCTGTCTTTCTGCCTCGGCCCAATCCTGCCGGCCCTGGTGGTGGTCAAGCAGCGTCAACAGGGCCATTCGCGCGGGAATCGCTGCGGGCAGGCGGGTCGGCGCGATCACCGTATAAGCCTCGTCGAGGTGTCGGTGGGCGTCCGCGAAGAGCCCTCTGGCCTGGGCGAGTACCGCATGACAGCTCATCAGGTGCCAGCGGGCCAGCGGTCCGCCCACGTGATCGACCGCCTGGGCGAGCCGTTCGATCTCGGCGCCCGCCTCAGCGAGATTTCCTCGCTCAAAGCACGACTCAAAGCGCCACAGCCGGCCCCACATCTCGGTGGACGGGCTGCGCAGCAACCGGCCAGCCTCCACCATCCGCTCAGTCAGCTTGACCCGTTCCTCGACACCGTCTGGCCCGCTGCGGACCAGCCGTCGCGCTCGTAGGGCGGCGACGAGCACGTCCGGCGGGCCTTGATCTAGCGCCTCCTGGAGAGCCTGGCCACTGGCCACGTTCGCGTGATCATACTCATCCAGGTACATCCCAGTCTCGGCCAGGCGAGCCAGCAACCGGATGCGCAGGGCCGACGGCTGCGTGCCCAAGCCATCCAGTGCCTCCTCACAGAGTCGGCGCAATGTGGCGTCGTGACGCGAGTCAGCCACGCACTCCACTGTCAGCGCGGCCTCGCCGATCAGGTCGGGGCGGCCGAGCCGCCGACCAACGGCGGCTGCCGCGACGCACATCTCAAGGGCGGGACCTACCTCGCCCGAGCGGTACAGAGCATCAGCGAGCCCGCTCAGCAGCCGATAGCCGTCAAGGTCATCGAGGTCATTACCACCAGTCTCCAGTGCCACCCGGTACTGTCGCGCTGCCTCTTCAAATGCGAGCCGATGCAGCGCGTCATCCGCGGCGCGCTCGATCCAACCGACCGCCCTGAGCCGATCGCCGAGCACAGCCGCCGCCGCCCAGTGGTGAGCGAGCTGGGCCAGGTGCGGCCCGAGCCGGCCAGTGTGCAACTCCTCGATCACCTCGGCCGCTGCCTTGTGCAGCGCGGCGGCCTCGCCGCCGGTCAAGTCAGCTTCGACGGCGTCGCGGATGAGGGCATGGGTGAAGCGATAGCGGCCAACTGCGTCGGCAGGCTCAATCAACCCGGCGGCCACGGCCTCTTCCAGTGCCTCCAAGCACACTCGGTCTTGGCTGCGGGCAGCGGCGGCGACCCCAGTCGCCGGAAAGTCCTGCCCGACGATCGCTGCGACCCGCAGGTGGGACCTGCAGACCGGCGATAGCCGTGCCGTGCGCAGCGCGATCGCCGCCCGCACGCTCAGCGGCACCACGGCCGGCAACCGCCATCCGCCGTCCTCTGGCAGCATGCGCGCCAGTTCTCCGACGAAGAACGGGTTCCCGCCGGTGACCTCATGCACCCGCCGTACGACATCGGACGGGGGAGACACGCGGGTGATCCCTGCGAGGTGTGCGCCGACGGCTGCCGCAGTCAGGCCCGCCAGATTGAGCCGCTCGGTGACGGACTCTCTGACCAGATCGGCCACGATCGACCCGATCGGCCCGTCGCCCGCGTGCTCACCGCCACGGTAGCTAGCCAGTATGACGAGTCGGCTCCTGGAGAGGTCGCTCGCGAGGTGGCGCAGCAACAACATCGAGGGCCGATCAGCCCAGTGCAGGTCGTCCAGAATGACCGCCAGACCGCGATCGGCAGCTGCCGTACGCAGGAGTCTGCTCACCGCGTCGAACAGCCGAAACCGCTCCGCCATGCCCTCCATGTCCTCGCCGTCGTCGGACGGACGGCCAGACGACAATCTGGCGAATGGATCAAGTGCGCCCGTGGCGAGTGTGTCAACCACCTGCCGCCACGGCCGGTACGGTGGCGCACCGGCCGTCTCCGTCGCCCGGCCCCACACGACCGGCACCCTGCGGGCCCGCGCGTACCGCTCGAATTCCTCGGCCAGCCGGGTCTTCCCGACCCCCGCCTCACCTCGACACAAGACCAGTCGCGGCATGCGTTCCAACGCACCGGCCAGCACCCCAACCTCACGCGTCCGGCCGACCAGATCCACCTCCTGATCGTAATGGCCCCAGTAGTAATTTTCGGGTGTAATACAGTGCGGAGCTGCCCCAGGCGACCTACCTGCACGACGCGATCCTCCGCGCCGAGTCAGGCTGGGGCCGTGACGTCGAAAATCGCCCGAGGCATCGGCTAGGTCGAGCAGTTGCTCTTGATGGTGGTTGTCCCACTCAGCACATGATCTAAATCGTGCTTAGAAGCTTCTCGGAATCCAGATCTCGTCGCTCCAAGAACCGCATGTGGCGGTTTGGAAAATGCCCTCTCGATCACAGCCTTGGACTGAGAAAGTAAAAGTCTCGGTCCCATGGTGCTCAGGTAGGCGTCTCACATTGTTTGGGGTGAAGCCATAGAATCCAGTCCACGCTGTCTCGCGCCCCACCCTCACCTGGTTGGGCCCGCCGGTGTTGTGCCTCCAACGGACGTTGAAGTAGTCCCAGTCACGCTGGGTGCGACCCCACCGGAACACGATCATGTTGCCAGCGTTATAAACCCTTAGCAGATTGCCGCCGCCCAGGGCAGGCGACCACATGATCTGTCCATTGACGAACCGCTGGAACGAGCCAACTCTGTTGGGGTAACCGAACTCTTTGGTTATCGGGCAACCAAAAACACTGTGTTCACCACCGTTCGTGCGCCAATGATCCCCGATGAGACTGCCTGGCCCTGCCACCAGGTTGGGATCACATGCGACGTCAATGGCTTGTTCCGATGCCGCCTCGGCGGGTGAAAGCGCTGCGGTCGCGGCGAGGGCTGCTGCGGTCAGCAGCGTTCGTGTCGTTAGAGACATGGTCTCCCCCCATGGATTGTGGTGCTCTGATACGAGGAATCGGTTCGCTCAGCCCCTGACTACATGCTCAGGAGGCACGATGAGGCCAGCGACACGCTTGGCTCGTTCGCCAAAGCCCACTTACCCTTAGAGATCATCGATCAACCCTGTGACCTGCGTTGATACGGAAGGAAGAACCCATAAATAGTGGGGGCAGGCCCTGCTCGGCGGAACATCATGAACGGCTCGAGTGAGTACAGCCCGCGCGAAGGGCTCCTGCGGTGTGCGGGGTGAGGACAGGTCGGGGATGGCAGTCGTGGCCGCGATCTGACCGAGGATACGACGTCATGCCTTCACCAGGCGGGTGTCTCCTCTCATCACCGTAGGTCAGGTGTAGGCGGTTACCGTGACGTGCTGGCCGGTCAACGCGGCCAACTCGGCCAAGACCGGGGCGAGCTCAGCGCGCAGGGTGGCGAGGTGAGGGGCGGTGATCTCGTGCAGGATCACCCGGAGGCGGGCGGCGATGAACCGCATCCGGGTGATGTCGGCGGCCGGGATCGGCTGGGCGGGGTCGGTGGCGGCCGCCGACAGGGTGGCGAGGCTTTCGGCGAGTTCGGCCAGGCCGTCGGCAAAATCCTCATCGCCTTGCGCGGCGACGCGCTCGGCGTGTGGCGGCAGCTGGTGGGCGGCGGCGAGTAGGCGTTTGCCGTACTCGGCTAGCCACTGGTCGCCGCGCTGCTGGGCGCGCAGCGCTTTCTCGTTGGAGGCCAGGCCGGCGTGGCGGGCGCGGCCGCGTAGCAGCCGGTTGTGCATGGTGGACTTACCCAACCCGCCCGCGGCAACCCCGAGGTCGGTCAGGGACAGGCCCGCGGTGATGCCTTGTTCCAGCAGCAGGTGCTCCAGCCGGTCGAACTCCTGCTGGGCTTGGCGGCGCGCCCCTTCCAAAACGACCAGCGCGTCCAGCACATCGGCGCCGATCGCTCTGCGCGAGACGCGCTGGTGGCCCAATACGTAGGTGACCAGCTCCACCGGGTGGTCGGAGGCCTTTTCTAGGTCGGGGTCCCCGAGTCGGCGGCGCCGATCCAAGATCGCATCCGTGGCGTCGCGGCGGGCCCGATCAGACAAGGCGCGGGTTTTACGGGAGGACATGCGTCCATATCATATGGACGCCCTCGGGGCGGGTCGCCTCCTCAGGGCACATCACCGTCTGCGGCTCGGGGTGGTGCGGGCTCGCCGCACCACAGGCTCATTCCCGTCCGCAGGGCAAATCCGCTGATCAGCCGAGGCAAGAGCGGCGGGGTTGGAGCGTCTTTCCGTCGAGGTCCTCGTCGCGGCCTTGTGCCATCGGGTTGTCACCGTCATTGGCTGAGCCGCGCTGCTGGTGTGGCGCAGTAGCGGGTGCCGTCGGTATGACTGCTGATGAACCTCCGCCCCTCCGCTCCTTCGCCCGTACTCGCCTTCGTACTCGTCGTGCGGCATGTGGGCGTCCGCCGCCGCCTGAACCATCACAAGGTCGCAGGGGGCAGGTGCGACTTCACTGCTGGTCGGCCTGAATGGGCCAGCGGGAGGCGGCATGGGCGATAGGGCATCAGCTGTCCTCGATTCGCAGCTGCTCCAGGGGTGCAGCCGATTGATCAGCTTTCGCTGGGCTGGAAGGCTCTGGAATTGGTGTAATTACGTGGCGGAATGTAGTAACTCCGGCGCATCTTGTTGTGTTCGCTGACTCCGGGCGAGGATTTTGTGATGACCTCGACACCTGACCCTCCGCACGAGCACGAGGACCGTCTGATCGGCGGTATTGAGGCGCCCGCTGCACTGGTTGAGCAGATGCGTCAAGGGGTCAGGGGGTGGGTGCGCTTTGGCGCCTACCACGTGCAGATGGGCACGGACGGGGTGCGGCTAAGCGCTCACCAGATGCGTCGCGGCGCTGCCCAGGTGGGGCGTACAGCGCCCGTTGTCGTGCTGGCCGGGTTGAGTGCCGCAGCGCTGGCGCCGGTTGCGGTTGCCGCTGGGGGTGTGGTGCTAGGCGGTATGGCCGGGGCGGGGATGGGAGCGCTGGCCGGGCTGGGGACGAACATTCTGAGTGAAATGATCGTCCGCGGCACCGACCGCTGGCGTGAACCCACCCCCGCTGGCGCTTCTTTCGGGTTGGAGGAGGCGCAGCGTGAGCTGAGCGCGTGCATCGAGCAGGTCCTGGACGCAGATGATGAGCGTGCCGCGCAGTTGCGCGAGGAGATCGCCGCCGTGCTGGATCAAATCGATGCCGCCGAGGCCGCCGTCCTTGAGGCGATGGAGGTGGGTGAGCAACGGATTCACACCCACCTGGCCACGGTGTTCGCTGAGCTGGGGCAGACCTTCACAGAGTTCACTTTCCTGCTGGCCGGCCTTGAGGGCGCCGCAGTGCGGATCCAACAGACATTGCAGCGTCAAGACGCCGAACACCGCGCCGATCGTGAACGCAGCCGCCGTCAATCGGCCGAGTTGACCCTTATCCGCGATCAGCTTGCCGTGATCGACAAACGCATGCGCTCGCGCCGGAGCAAGAACGCCACAACCAGCGGGAACCCCTCGACCACCTGGGTAGGGGCGTGTCCGTATCCGGGGCTGGTGGCGTTCGGCGAGGATGACGTGGAGATCTTCCACGGCCGTGAGCAGGTCAGCGCGCAGTTGGCCGCGGTGATGGCTGAGCGGCTGAGCGGGCCGAGCATGCTGGTCGTGACCGGCGCCTCGGGAGCAGGTAAATCCTCCTTGCTGCGCGCCGGATTACTGGCCCGGCTGGCCAGCGGCCGACTGCCCGGGATGCCGGAGGCGGCGCGTTGGCCGCGGCTGGTCATGACCCCGACCGCCGATCCGCTGACCGAGCTGGCGGTGCATCTGGCCGCGCTGGCAGGCATCGACGCGGTGACATTGACCGACACGCTAGCCGCCGCCCCGGAGCGCGCCCCTCTGGTGATGCGCCAAGCCGTGGCGAAATACCTCGAAGAACACCAGCGCGGTGCTCGGCAGGCGCAGCAGGCGCGATTGATCGTGGTGGTGGATCAGTTCGAGGAGATCTTCACCCTCGCCGCTGACAGCACCCGATCTCCGCTATCGGCCACCGGCCAGCATGATGCTGCAGCGGCTCTGGGCGCTGATGCGCGCCGGGAGGCGTTCGTGTCGGTGTTGCACGCGGCCGCACACGTTCCGGTTGGTCCCGATGAATCATCGGCCGCGCTGGTCGTGCTGGGGATACGCGGTGATTTCTGGGACCGCTGCGCCGCCTACCCTCAGTTGCTTGAGGCATTGGAGGCGGGACCGTTCACGGTGCGGCCGATGAGCGAGCCGGAACTGCGTCGCGCCATCACCGGCCCCGCCCATGCCGCCGGCCTCCAACTAGAAGCCGGGCTGGTCGACCTAGTGCTGGGCGAACTGCGCACGCACACACCCGGCCTCACCCGATCGGGGCTACAGGTGGGGGAGGGAGCGTTGCCCTTGTTGTCCCAAGCGATGCGCGCCGCCTGGGACAACCGCGAAGACGATCGACTGACCCGGCATGGCTACGGCAGCGGCGGCGGCATCGCCCACGCGGTCCAAACCAGCGCCGAGGCCGCCTACACCGCCTTGACGCCAGCGCAACAGGGCCTCGCCCAGCAGCTGATGCATCGGATGACCGCCGTCTTACCGGACGGCCACTACGCGCGGCGCCCCCTCACCCGCCAGGAATTACACACCGGCCACCCACCCGAGCAGGCACACCAGATCGATCTGGTCGTAGAGGCCTTCACCACCCGGCGCCTGATGGTGGCTAATGGCGACAGCATCGAACTCGCCCACGACGTACTGTTGACCGCCTGGCCACGCTTGGCCGGCTGGCTGGCCGGAGACCACCACGAACAAGCCCTGTATAGCGAATTGATACACGACGCTACGGAATGGACCAGCAAAGACCGCGACCCTTCGTTCCTTTATCAGGGGATTCGGCTGGAGACCGCCCGCACCGCCACCAGACGCTGGCAGGCTGACCCGGCGCGGTATCCCGGCCTCAGTCTGCCCGGCCCGGCAGATGCCTTCTTGGACGCCAGCAAACACGCTGCTACCCGCACCCGGCGTCGCTGGCAGGCGCTGTTCGTGGTGTTGGCGACGCTACTGGTGATCGCGATCGTCACGGCGCAGGGCGCTGTCCGCTCCGGTCAGGAAGCCGAACGTCAACGCGCCGTGGCACTCAGCCGCAACGCACAACTCCTGTCTCGCCAAATAGCTCTCCACAGCCAGTCTCTGCTCCCCAGTGACCCAATGACGTCGGCACGGTTGGCCGCAGCGGCCTGGGCCATTGCCCCCACCGCTGAGGCGAGGGGAAGCATGTATGCGCTACTCAGCCAACCCGCACGTGCTGTCTTGACCAACCATACCGAGCGGGTGGTGTCGGCAGCTTTCAGCTCGGACGGCACCCGCCTGGTCACCGCTGGGGAGGATGGGACGGTGTGGGCCTGGGACCCAGCCACTGGCAAACAGGTTGGTGCCTTGCTCACCGGCCACACCGAGCAGGTGGTGTCGGCAGCCTTTAGCTCGGACGGAACCCGCTTGGTCACCGCTGGAGTCGAGGGGACGGTACAGGTGTGGGACTCGATCACTGGCAAGCAGGTTGGTGCCCCGCTCACCGGCCACACCGACTATGTGTTGTCGGTGACCTTCAGTCCAGATGGCACCCGCTTGGCCACCATTGGACGCGACGAGACGGTGCGAGTGTGGGATGCGGCCACCCACCAGCAGGTCGGTGCCCCGTTCAACTACACCGCCTGGGTGTCCTCGGTGGCGTTCAGCCCGGACGGCGCCCGTCTGGTCACCGCTGGAGACGAGGCGATGCGGGTATGGGATATAGCCACCCACCAGCAGGTCGGTGCCCCGTTCTCCGGCCACACCGGCTCAGTATTGTCGGTGGCATTCAGCTCGGACGGCACTCGCTTGGCCACCGCTGGAGGCGATGGGACAGTGCGGGTGTGGAGTACGGCCACCCATCAGCAAGTCGGTGCCTCGTTCACCGGCCACACGGGCCCGGTGTTCTCAGTGACGTTCAGCTCGGACGGCACCCGCTTAGCCAGCACAGGACGCGATCAGACGGTGCGGGTGTGGGACACAGCCACTGGCAAGCAGGTTGGTGCCTCGCTCACTGGCCACACCGCGTGGGCATCCTTAGTGGCGTTCAGTCTGGACGGCACCCGCCTAGCCACCGCTGGAGACGAGAGGGTGCGGGTATGGGACACAGCCACCCACCAGCAGGTCGGTGCCCCGCTCACCGGCCACACCCGCTCGATATTGTCAGCAGCGTTCAGCTTGGATGGCACTCGCTTGGCCACCGCTGGAGATGATGGGACGGTGCGGGTGTGGGACACGGCCACTCGCCAGCAGGTTGATGTCTTGCCCACCGGCCACACCGGTTGGGTGTGGCGGGCAGCCTTCAGCCCGGACGGCACCCGCTTAGCCACCGCTGGGGAAGATACGCCGGTGTGGGTGTGGGATCTGGCCACTGGCAAGCAGGTCGGTGCCCCCCTAGGAGGCAACCACATCGGGCAGGTGATGTCGGCGGCCTTCAGTCCGGATGGCACCCGCTTGGCCACCGTTGGAGAGAATGGGGCGGTGCAGGTGGAGGAGCTGGCCACTGGCAAACAGGTCGGTGCCTCGCTCATCGGCCACACCGGCTCGGTGTTCTCGGCGGCCTTCAGTTCGGATGGCACTCGCTTGGCCACCGCTGGAGGTGATGGGACGGTGCGGGTGTGGGATGCGGCTACTCATCAGCAGGTCGGTGCGCCGCTCACCGGCCACACCAGCTTGGTGCTCTCGGTGACCTTCAGCCTGGACGGTACCCGCCTGGTCAGCAGTGGAGCGGACAAAACGGTGCGGATCTGGAACGTCGCGTTGCCTCGTGATCTTCTCCGGGCGGTCTGCGGCATCGCGGAGCGGTCGTTCACCGCTTATGAGTGGCAGCGATACATTCCACGCGAGCCGTATCGGCGAAGCTGCTGAAGGCGCCCTGCGATTCACCATCGGCCACAAGCAGCCTGCTGAGCGTGCCGTTGGCGCTGAGAAGGATCTTGCGGTATCGGGTGCCGTGCTGGGGCGGTCCGGAGATCGCGCTGTTGATGGGGTTCAATCATCGCCCGGAGTTTGCGGTGTGGCGGCCGGGCGAGTACCCCTTGACGGCCCCGAATGGTCCTGACCACCTCCACCGCCGCCCGGCTGTCACCGGGCAGGGCCAGCCACTGCGGCGTTGCCCCTTCGGCTAGGGCCACCACCTTGGGACGCTCCTCTCAGTCGCAAATATCAACGTACCGTTCTTCTAAAACCAGATTCCGTTCGTAACGAAACAAAACGATTCCGGCCGCCATGCTGGCTCCGGAGAATGACGATTCCCCGGAGTTGATCACCTAGACTGACGGCCATGACGGAGATCGCTGAGACCGGCCCAGTGCTGCCCGCCGCCCTGCCCGCAGCAGTACCCGCCATGCTGCCGGCGACGCCCCCTGTCGTGCTGGCCACGGTGCCGGCCACCGCTCCTCGGGATCAGAATTCGTATTGGGTGTATCTGGGATCGCTGCCCAGTGCGGCCTCGCGCCGCACTATGCGCCTGTGCCTGGACCAGGCTGCACAACTGCTCGGCTTTGCCGACGGCGCGATGGTGCCGTGGGGGATGCTGCGTTTCCAGCACACCGCCCGGCTGCGCACCCTGTTCATCCAGCAGACCTATCCGGGTGCCGACGGGCGGGCGGTGGCCTGGTCGCCGAGCACGATCAACAAACACCTGAGCGCGGTGCGCAAGGTGCTGGAGCAGGCGTGGATGCTCGGGCTGATGAGCGCGGAGGATTACCACCGTGCCCGCGCGGTGAAGAACGTTCCCGGCGGCGCCCGGGCGAAGGCCGGCCGTTCAGTCGCCGACCAGGAGGTCGCGGCCATGCTGCGCGCCTGCCTTACCGCGGGCACCCTGATCGGGCTGCGCGACGCGGCGATCATCGCCGTTTTGCAGTCGACCGGTATCCGCCGGGAGGAGTTGGCGATGGCCACCCGCGCCGCCTATGACCCTGGAGAGCGGCGCCTGGTCATCACCGGCAAGGGCGGCAAGTCCCGCGAGGTCTACCTGCACGAGGTCGCCGCCACCTACCTCGGACGCTGGATCGCCGCCACCGAACACATCCGCGGACCGTTGTTCGTCCCGATCAACCGCTGGGGCACCACGCAACCGCGGCACCTGACCCCGGACGCGGTCGCTGACGCCCTCAACGTCCGCCGCCTGGTCGCCGGCCTGCCCCCACTGACCCCGCACGACCTGCGCAGGACGTTCGCCGGCGACCTGCTGGACAACGGCGTCGACCTCGCCCGCGTCCAGCAACTCCTCGGCCACGCCTCCCCGGTCACCACCGCCGGATACGACCGGCGCCCCGGCCGCCAACGCAAAGCAGCCGTCGACACCCTCACCCTGCCCCGCCCCGAAGACCTCACCTCGGCCACCCGACGAGCACGGGGCCCTGACGCGGTCACATGAATACCGACCCGCGGAGCGCCGATTGATCAGCACAGAGATTAACCTCCAAAATGGCGTTCATGTCGTTCCTCGTCTGCGCCCAATGCGAGCGGCGTCTCACCACCGAGATCAGCCCGGAGAACGCTCCGCCATCGGCCGGCCATAACCTTGCGGGCAAGGCCCGGATGGCGCCGGGGACCTATACCTCCAGTTGGAACAACGGCTTCATCCTGCATCCTGACGATGTCACGGGCACAGAACGCCACCCCGACCCTCAACGTCTCAACGGATGCTGCGGCCTCGATGGACTGGATGGCCTCAACCTCGTCTGTCCCGGATGCGGTGCCGAGCTCGGCACTCAGGAATCGGACTGCTGGAAGCCGCATTTCGTCGTAACGCTTCCAGGCGCGGCCACCGTGATCGCTAACCACCAATCCGACGAGTCGGCCCATCAGCACTGACGCCGCTGCGGCGAAGAGCTGAACATCACTTGGAGGGCAGGGGGCATATGCCCCTGCCCTCCTCCAAAGGAGCCTGCGAAGCTGGCCCGCCGAAATCACGGCGGTGGTGGGCGATCGGCTCGGTATGGGTGGCAACGAAGTGGTGATCAACGGCGATGTTCCTGCTGAACGCGCACGCCTCCCTCATCGCCGCCGGACCGTTCAGGAGAGCACTGATGGTTGATCTTGGTTTCGTCGGGCTGGAGCAAACCCGCCAACGATTACCAACTGCTCGGGGTCACCGACGGCGACACCCCCACGATCGCGATGGCGATCCGGATGGTATCGATCGACACCCCCGAGAGTGCCTACGGCGGCACCCCCACCACCGCGCAAGCCACCCTGGAGCGCACCAAGACCCGCCTGCTGGACGGCACCTACGACGCTCTGCCGCAAGAGCTGCGCACCTACCTGCTCTCTCGCCTCCCCCCGGACGCAGCTGCCCGGCACCTGGCCGCGGGTAAGGCCGCGGCCGCCGCCCACCAGGCGATGGTGACCGCCCGGCTGACCCGCCCCAACGGCTCGCAACGCAAGCTCGCCGTCATCGCCACCGGCGAGCTCATCGAAGGCAACGGACGCCTACTGGCCTACACCGGCACCTGGTTCACCGGCGGCGCCGGCGACCCGCTGCCGCCGCGTGATGATCCGCGGCGGCGCACCTTCAACCTCGACATGGTCGCCGCCGACTGGGCCGCAACCTTCCTCATCCACCCCTCCCTGCCCACCGCGGCCGACCTGACCCTGCTGGTGGCCGACGCCGAGACCGCGTGGGCCGACAAGCGCGGGGCATGGGCGCAGTTCGGTGAGGACCTGCTGCTGGGCTATGAGTACCGGGCCGCCATCAAACTCGGCGCCCGCGACCTATCCGACGGCCCCGCCGCCACGATCGATCAAGCGTTCCAATGGGTGTGCGTAGATCTGCGCACCCTGACTGAGGTCGGCCCCTACGGCTACCACCAGGTACCCCCCTCCCAGAGGTTGTGGATCTGGAGCAGCGACCTGGACCAGGCCCGCCGCGACCTGCCCATCACGCCCTGAATCTCAGCTCCTCTGGCCGGCACGCCCCTTTGGGCGGTGGCGGTGAAAGGGGAAGGGGTGGTTACCGGATCACGATGCGGACGGCGGATCGGTACCGATCGAAGGAAACCATCGCTGCGCGGCAATCACCTGTTTTACGGTGAGTGATCCCGTGATCCGCTGCGCATGCCATCCGGTTATGCGCGGGCGAACGCGGCGGGTTCAGGGGCCAGGTGGCGAAGCGGGGCAGGCAAGGGCAAGGGGCGGGTGGCGTGGAGATTGAGCTGGCCAAGGTGAGCGTGAAGAAAAGTCTCATTCGATCTTGGGCTGTGGCGGTGTTGGGATGACCGCCATGGGGGTCACGAAGCGCGGCAGCGTGTCCGGTGCCGGTGGCCAGGAGGTCGTCTCGGCGCGTTGCTGGCTGTGCACGGTCAGCGTCTCGTCCATCCAGGCACCGACCTCCTCAGGGTTCAGGCCTCGCCGGAGCGGGAGTCCTCAAGGGCGTCGGGCAGCTGCAAGCGCCAGCCTCCAGCGGATGTGACGCCAATCTGGGGGCACGGTTTCGTTCCTACCGGATCCCCCAGAGTGGACGTCGGCTCCGCCACTGTCATCTACGAGGGGGCGCGATTACTGTGGGTCTGCGACGGCTCTGAGCCGGGGCCGACGGAGGAGGGCGTGCTGCTGGCGCGGTGTCGCAAGCGGACGGTGATCAACCGGATCGCGGCGGCGGCCACGTTGAAGCCCGCGGCGATCAGCGGAATCCAGGGAAGGAAGTCCTGCATGGTCATCTCCTGAAGGTGAGCGTGACGCGGGTCGGCCGGAACCCGAGGTGCGCCAGCCCACAGCCGGAGCGATGGGCGGCAACGCCACCATCGCCGCCAGATCAGCGTGCAGCCGATCCACCGGGCGGCACTGGATGCGCCGGTGATGACGGCTGTTGGCCACAGGCAGCCAGCCGGCCAGTTGTGTGTTGAAGTCTTGCGGGCAGGAAAACTCCCTGCCGGGCAGGAACGAGGTCTCCAGATAACCGTTGGCCCGCTCGACCATCCCTTTGGCCTCGGGATCGCCCGGCCTGCACTGCATGATGCCCACCCCCAGCGCTCCGCGAAAGGCATTGGCGTCCGCGGTGAGCTGCGGCTGGCCGCCTCGCCACTGGCCGATCGCGCTCTCGTTGTCCCACACCAGCGTCTTGGGCACCGCACCCAGCTCCGACAACAAAGCCCAGTGCCCGGCGAACAGATCCCCCGCAGTGCGCGAGGGCAGCATCCGGGCCATCATCCACCGCGAGTAGCCGCTGACCATGACCAGCACCGGCGGGCCGGCCAGATGCCCAGCCCCCACCGCCACCTTCACCGGCGGGAACCACAGATCACATTGAGCCAGCTCACCAGCGTGATAGGTGGTCCGCGACGCCGGATCGACCGGCTTGAACCGTGGCCGCAGCACACGGATCCGGTCCTTGAGGACCGTGATCGAGCGTTCCCAGCCGATCCGCTCGGCGATCACCGTCGCGGGCATGGTCGGGAACTGCGCCAGCAGCGCCCGGATCTGCGGCTCGGCCGCGTCCACGATCGATCCCTTGCTTGGCCGCTCGTACTTCGGCGGGCTGTCGGCTGCCAGTGCCCGTTTGACGGTGTTCTTCGAGATACCCAGATGCCGAGCGATCGCCTTGATCGGCATCGCCTCGGCTCGATGCAACCGGCGGATCTCCGCCCAGTCCTCCACCTTGATCACCCTCCAGAGTGACTACAAGGGGGTCACTATTCGGCCGTCGCCAGGGGGTCACCGTTCGCGCGTCGTCAACATGGTGGACAGGGCTCGTGCTCGACAGGCAGATCCCGCTATGGGCTATCGGTACGAAACTGCCACATCACCGCATTGAACTGCTGCCGCGGATCCGAGATCGGGCCTCATTCACCCAGGGGCAGGTCAGGCTCGATCAAGGACCATTTCTCATCGGTGAGCTCTCCACGTGCCATGACGATGATCTACCGGGGCCACAGACCAACGCGTAGGCGAATCCCTCTGATCGCAACTCCGTACAAGCCCCAGCGCAACTGAGCAAGGCTTCGTGCGCGCAAAGTCAACTACGCGGCCTAAGAATCATAGATACTTCTATACAAGCCAGAACTGCTCTTATTGAGCACAGGAAATGATGTTCGTGAAGAGATGGAGATTGGTAAACGACGGTAGATGGATTGGGCTTCGCTGCGATTTCAGGGCGAAATGCGCGGTCTGTCGCGATCGAACCCCATCCCGGCCTTATCTGCTTAGCCGGACGGCACGCGAGATTCGGTTTGCCACAGCAAAAGCGTTCAATCGTGTCCTTTTCGCCAACGCTGAAAACTGTCTCATGATCTCAACCGCCAGACATGGTCGCGATTTGTATCTGAAAATCCGTGAACACATTCATGAATTGCTTTCGCAAATAAATTTAATCTTTCACCTTGTAATTATCATAGCCGCATCCAACATCGGAACGGAAGTAATATCATGCTCAGAAGAAGCAAGTCTGCGGCCATTTTTGCCGCCGCTACCGCGATTTGCGCGACCTTGGTAGTGGGAGGAGCGTCGCAGGCCAGCGCAGAGCCCAACCCGTGCGCGGGAAAAAACAGCGACAGCTGGTCGGGCAGCCAGAGTCATTCTATTTCGGGTGGGCTGCGTACCACGAGGATCTGGGGTACGTGGTATAACTGCCAGCACTCTGGGCAGTCAGATCGCGTGAAGATCATCGCCGCAAACGGTAAGGACGGCGAATGCATCACAGCCCCCCCTGGGCAGAGCAAGTCGTACACCTTCACCCAGTCGTGGCCCTCGTATCTGCCTGCCCCCAGCTACGACACATGGAAGCGATGCTGAAACAGCAATTCCTCGGGAATGCCGACAGCTGAGACTCCAGCGGTCAGAGACCGTGTCATAGCCGATGGCGAACGCCTCGCTTCTCTCGTGTGGAAGCGGGGCGTTCCTGCTACGTCTCAATTCGTTGGAAGTCAACGCCGTCTTGGGTGGGCGCCTCTGCCGATCGTCGCCGGCAACAAAGAGCAGGCACGTCCCCCCGACCCGCCGGCCGCGCTCCCCTCACCCGCACAGCAGCCCCCGGCCCGGCACGCGCCGCTTACGCCGCCGCAGCCCATCCGGCCGCCGGGCACCAGCGCGCCCGGCCCGCCGCCGCCCGCCAAAATCGAATTCCCGCCGCTGTCCCCAGCCCGTCAGCGGCTGCTGCAGATCTACGGCAGGACCGGCGCCCGTCTGCTGACCCGAAGCGAGAACGGCGACAGCCAGCGCTGCATGCACCTGGCCGTCATCGCCCTGCTGCGGGGCTATTCCACCGAGGCGCAGCCGGAACTGCGCCAGGCCCGCGTCGCCGATCACCCTGATGTGTCGAGACTGCTTGACCATGCCGGTCGGCTGCAGGCCAGTTACTGGCGGGCCGCTGCTGATCTCGCCTATACCTACGGCCGTGACTACGAGCGGGCCGATCCGACCAAGCTCAGCGTCGCGATGTTCTTCTACCGGCTGGCCAGCGACCACGGCCACGCCGCGGCCGCTTACCGGCTCGCGACGATCCACCAGGACAAGGGAGAGGACTGGGCCGCCGCGAGCCTGTTCAGCCGGGCCGCCGGCTTCGGCCATCCCGAGGCGGCCGCGAAATTCAACGGCGCCTCCCACCAGCTCACCCAACCCCCGTGGAACGCCGCGGGCGTCTTGCCCCCAGGCCTGATCGACGAAGACGAGCCTGCCAAGGAACCCCCCTCGCCAACCGGTGACCCTCCCCCGGAGTTCGCCTGAGACGGCCTGCTGACCCTCGGCGCTGGCTCGCCCCCCGAACGTCGCCACACGACACGCTGAGACGAAGAGATCGCACCCCACGCTCGCCGCGACGAAACACACTGCGGCGGGCCAGGCTAAGCCGACGATCAGGATCTTGTCCCTTCCCTTCGGGCGGGGGGTTCTGTTTCCGAGACCCCCTTCATCAAAGTGTCTATCAGTGCTCGCCTCGTCACTTCAGGTGAATGCTCAATTTCTGTGATTCCTCAACATGCATTTCCACGCCGAAACGGCCAACCATGCGCCACCAGATGGTCGCGGCCGGGTTGCGGCTCTGCGGCCGCCCCCGGCCCGCACCACCCCGCCGGCCTCTGCTCAGTTCAGGTCGACCGCGCTGATCACGGTGAGATGCTCGTCATCGCCCGCCAGGGTCAGCACTGGCATCTGCCCGCCCGCCTCGCCCAGCTGCTCTCCGGCGGTTCAGCCCTGACGGTCGGCCCAGCAGCCGCCGCATTCGTCGCCTCGACGGCGGGCTCCGGGGTGCCGCGGGCAGGCGGGGCTGTTCGGCGGCGGGGCGGGCAGATCGTTCAGGCGGTGCAGCAGGACCCGGCCGTGGTCGCGGATGCCGCCGGGATTCCGGGTCAGGTACTCGCGCAACGCCATGGTCGTCCATCCGTCCGCCAGGGCGGCCGCCACGGCAGGGGCGGCCTTGCCGACAACGGAGGCGGCGAGTCGCCAGGGAGCGGGCAGGGTCCGCAGGAACGTCGTCGCGACCTCGCTCGGGACGGTCTGCGCCGGAGTGTCACCCGACTCCGTGGCGGGCGAGTGGGTGCCGAGCGCCGCGTCCTGCCCGGTGGCTGGAGACTCCTGTCCTTCCTCCCCTTTCGGCGGCACACCCTCGGGGAGGGCGGCGGCGGAGGGGGCGGCGGAGGAGGTCTTCGTATCGTTCTTCTTGGTCTTCTTCATCTTCGTCTGGTTCGTGTGCGCCCCAGCGCATGACCCGGATGCGCTGGGGCGCACAACCGGGATGCGCTGGGGCGCACCACGTTGTGCGCTGGAGCGCACAACGGAGTGTGCTGCGTCTTTACCGGCCTTTTCGGCGACCAGGCGTGCCTTGCGTGCCTGGTGGAAGTCGGCTGAGGAGATGAGCCCGGCATAGCCGGGGGGCGGGGTCTGGTGGATCTCGTACACGTGGCGGCCACGCAGCCCGCCGCTGACGCGTTGTTCGTAGACGTTGATCGCACCGAGCTCCACCAGCTGGTCGATGTAGCGGTCGACGGACTGGGGGCGGCTGTAGCCGAGGATCTCGGCCAGGGCCTCGCGCGAGGGCCAGACGGTGAAGTCGCCGCGCTGCTGATTGACGTGCATCGCCAGTGCCCAGTACAGGGCCTTGGCCTGGCAGTCGATGTCGCCGAGCACCACCCAGTCGCCGAGCTGGGTGAACGGGGCGCGCCGCCCGGCGGTGACGATGATCTGCTCGCCGAGGTCCGCCGCCCCACCCGGAACCTTGCCCGCCCGGGTGGCCGCGGCGTTTCCCTCCCCTCGCGGCCGGGGCGTCGGGGGCTGGCCGGGCGCGCTCATGCCGCCTCCGCCCTGTCCTGGCAGAGCCGGGCGTTGACCTCGGAGCTGTGCGGCGCTCTGAGTGTTACGAGAAAAATGGAACGCTCCATTCGGGTTTGCCTGGTCTGCCCCTGTGCGGGAGGGGAAGAGCGCCCAAGCGGGTCACGAGATGGCGCCGGCCACGGGGAAGCGGTCGGCCGTCCGGAGCGGCTTTCCCAGGGCCGCCGTCGCGGGCCTCGGCGAAGTGGTCGGAGCACGGCCGTGCTCCCGTCTCCGGTCGCCGACCTCTCCGGGCCGGACCGTGCTCCAGGACCCGCCGCGAATCACGGCCTCCCCCATGCCCTGCCTGTCGTCACCGGGCGGTCTCCACCTCCCGGGCCCGGGCGGGGCGCGGACGGCCGCCGCATGCGGGTCCTCTCCGGTTCCGACCCTCGCCGGCCGGTCGGCGCCCTGGGCGCGGCGGCCCGCAGGAGGGTCTCCTTCCGTCCAGTCCGCGAGGGCGCGCCACCTCGGTGACAGCACGTCGCCGGTGTCACGCCGTTTGAAAATTCAATGGACATATACGCAAAGTAGGTTTCATATCAACACAGAGTAATAAGGTTTATCGAAATGGTACAGAATGATTGCTCAGGGTGATGAGCCGAGATCGATCCTGAGGTGAGCGCGACCGAGGCGGACGGGTGATCGCCCGTCGGATGGGAACCTCATGAGACCGCGTCCGTGAACCACGGCTGAACCGGCCGGATAGGTTCGGTCGGCGCGTCCGCCCTGTCGCGCTCCGCTCTCGGATCGCGGTGGCCTGGCCGGTCGTGACTCGGTCGTGGCCGCGTCGCCCGGTGGCGGCCCGCGGCACCGGCGGTTCGCTGCTGGACGTGGGGGCGCTCATCGGAGTCTTTGCGGTGCAGGCCCCCACGGGCGCCCGGGGGGCGCCCGGACTGTCGAACACGGCCACGACGGGTTCGAGGGGCGCGACGGCTCCGGCTCAGCGGCAGCCCCTCGCCGATCACGAGCCGTCGCCAGGCGGTCAGGAGGATCCGGCGGGTTCGCCTGAACCACCCGGCGAGGCCGGCGGAGCGCGGACGGACGTCAGCGGCGCCGACGCGCCCCTCGCGCCTGTCTCGACCGGTCGGGATCACGTCTCCGGTGCCGGCGCTCATGGCTCGGGCCTTCCGTTCTGCCGCGGCCGATGGGCGCGGTCCGGCGAACTGCGACGGGATGTGCCGATCGCCGTCGTTACGGCGTGTCCGACGGGCGACGGTCATCCTTGCGCGCGTCGATGACGACATTGGTCATACGGCCGCATTGCCAGTACCACTCCCGGACGCCGTGCAGCACGCAGACATAGACGGAGCCGATCTCCGTGGAACGCTTCACGGCCTGCGCGGCGACCTGGTCCCAGGTGGCTGTGACCAGTGTGGTGGTGCACCGTTCGGCGCCGACACTGACAAGTGTGTACACCTCGATCTTGTCGAACATGGTCTCGACGCCATCGAGCAGCTGAGGCTGGTGCCAGAACAGGAAGGTCAGCCAGGCGGGCCAGGCCAGCGCCGCGAGCGGTATCAGCAGTGTCCCGGCAATCCACAGGTGCGCGTTCATCGCGACTCCCTTCATCGCAGCCCTGTTCCGGTGACCCGCCGCCGGCGCAGGAGGCATGCCCTTCGCACCGGCGTTCTGAGGGCTCGGGCACCTGGAGAGGTTGGCCGAATCGTGACGGCTCGCCGGGCGACAGGCTGGGCACGAGCCCCGGAGTCGCCCCAAACGACTCCGGGGTGTCGCCCTCCCCGCTTCCCGGCGGCCGCGACCTCCACCGGCGTCACCGGTGATGTTCCGGGTATGCCGGGGACGCCACTGCCCGATCGTGAGGAGGGCGGCCGGCGCCGAGGCCGGAGCCACCCTCGGCGCTGAGGGGCTCGACACCGCCGTTTAGGCGGCTCCGCCTCGAAACGGCCGGTGACGTGTGGTGTCGGTCCCCCCGACCTGCACCACGCACCAGACCGTCACCGTCTGCTCCGGCGAGTCGCCGGTCCCCGCCCGCGGGTGGCACTCCCTTGAGCACCACCTGATCGGTCGTGGTCACGGCGCCTTCCCATCGGCGGCGTCGGCGTCGCCGTGGCCGAGCAGGCGTTCGCCGCCGGTCACCATGCCGCCGTTGTCCTCCGATGACGGCGGTGACCTGTTCGTGGTTCCCCACCGGTTCGCAGGTCACCTTGCCGCCGTTCATTGAGGTCCCGGCCGTGACCGGAAACGATCGCCTGGCGGTCGGCGCCTCCGCCCCCTACCGCCAGGCTCGCCGTGGAGGACAGCCCGTCACGGGTTCGGCCGAAGACGCGTGCCGAGTACCCGGGCATTTCCGTCAATCTCGCGGAACGGGCTTCCTTCGTGCCTGTACGGGCTCTGTCGCCGCTCGCGCTCCGGGTGCGCACGAGCGTTCACCGCTCGTCCGCGCGGGCACCGGAACGTCCGGGCGTCCGGGTCTCCCGGCGTCCGGGCGTCCGGGCGTCCGGCAGCGACGTCACCGGTTGCCGCAGGCCCGTGTCAGCGGTGCTGGCCGCCGCCACCATGCTGGCCGCCGCCACCGCCACCGGGCTGGCCGCCGCCACCATGCTGGCCGCCGCCACCGCCACCGGGCTGGCCGCCACCGCCACCGGGCTGACCGCCACCGCCGGGCTGGCCGCCGCCACCATGCTGGCCACCGCCACCGCCGGGCTGGCCGCCGCCGTGCTGACCGCCCCAACCGCCGTGCTGACCACCGCCACCGCCGTGCCAGCCGGGGTGACCGTAGCCGCGGCCGGGCAGGCCGTACCAGCGGCCGGGCAGGCCGACGGGCTCGTCGCACCAGTCACCCGGCAGTGCGTACTGGCGGCCGCTCACGATGTAGACCGGGCGGCGCTGGCTCGGTCCGCAGCTGGGCGTGACGTACACGCCGCCGTTCACGACGTACTGGCAGCTGGGGAGGGTGTACTGGCGGCCGTTCAGAATGTAGACGCGGCCGTCGCCGGCGCCGTACTCCTGACCGGGCAGGCCGTACCAGCGGCCGGGCAGGCCGACGGACTCGGCGTCCCAGGCGCCCGGCAGGGCGTACTGGCGGCCGTCCACGATGTAGACCGGGCGGCGCTGGCTCGGTCCGCAGCTGGGCGTGACGTACACGCCGCCGTTCACGACGGACTGGCAGCTGGGCAGGGTGTACTGGCGGCCGTCCAGAACGTAGACGCGACCGCCGCGCTGGCTGTATCCGCGGTTGTTCGAACCGTACCCGCGGTAACCGCCTCCCCGGCTCCACGAGTTGCCGGGGTACGGGGTGGCAGCCTCCTGCGCGGCCGCCGTGGTGGTCGCGGTCGCCGCGCTCGCGGAGATGTCGGCCAGCGCCGCTGGAGTGACCAGCGCGGCCGCGGTGAGGGCACCGGCGACGAGAGCTTTTTTCATCGTCAAGGGACGACTCCTTTTCGTGAGGTTTACCGGCGGGGACGAGCCCCGTCCTGGCCGGCGGAATGATGAGTGCGCATTCGGTGAGCCAGCGGAGAACGACGCGACAGAACATCGTTTTTCGGTCGAGACGGTCTGGGCCGAGCGCTTGGCGGGATCGCCACCTGAAGATCAAGGACGCGGACACTTCAGCTCGGGAACCGCACAGCGAGCGTTGCCGGCCCCTGATTGTCAGCAGATTTTGCTGACAATCAGGGGCCGAACAGGTCGGCGACGCACACGCCCGTCACCGACCCGGCGGCGTTCGCTCCGGTGCGGCGGAACACGCCTTCCTTGAGTGGACCGCCGGCACGCTGCTCGGTGAGAGCCACGCGGCAGACGAATTCAGCCACACCGCGGCTGCTTCCAGGTGTCAGGCCGCTCATGAGCACTGTGCTTCGCGAGTGCGTTTGTGGCTTTCCCACCATCGCAGTCCCTTTCGACGTATTGCTCGTCATCAGATTTTGCTGACAGCCCGACTGCAGGTGGGACTGTAATGCGAATCGCTCGGCGAGCGCAGGTGAACCCGGAAGGTCTGACATACCTGTTCTCAAGATGAGTGCGTTCCGTGATTCATCCCATTGACGAAACAGCTATCGGTTTTCGCAGAGGATTTTTGCCAATTGTCGGAATTCAGCAGGAGTCATGATGGTGATCACGGCGATAAAAAGGGTGAGGAAACGACAACCGAATGCCGTCATGGCGCATGGCGGCGGAGCCGTCACCCGTCCCGCCGGGCGACCGCGTTCACGATCACATCGAGGACGGGGCCCCAGGTCATTCGGTGGCGCCCTCACTGGCCGGCACCTCACCTCGGGGAGAAGAAGGGAATCGCCGATATCCGGACGGGTGGGGGTGAGCGGTTGATCTTTCGGGTGCCCGGGAACTACACCCCCGAGCAGTACACCCGCCTGGCCAACGAGCTCAAACGAGCGATCGACGCCACGCAACCCGGCCCTGATGGTGAAGAGCGGCACCGACCATGAGGAATGGGAGCTTTCCTCATACGCCATCGTTACCGGGGTCAGATACGCCAAACTCTCCAGGCATCCGAGCGATCTGCACACCGTACAAACGCTCAGGAAACAGCTTGGGCAGAAAGGCCTCGGTGCGTGATCAACCCGTCATCGTCGTCCCGGCCAACAGCACAGTTCCACCGCACCCCCCTGGCATTCGGCTGCCCCGGAGTCATCCGCATGCTGCCCGGCCACCAGATCATCGTCCACGTCAACGAGATGCAGTTCAGCCCTGAGTTGACCACCCCGATGGACACGATCAGCGCCACCGTGCTCAACCTGCTGCACCCCGTGGACGAAACACTCCCCACCCCCGCCCTGCGCATCCGGTTCCGCCGCAGCGCCGACCTCGCCGGCCAGCTCGCCATCGTGGAGATCACCCCCCACGAGATGACCATCGGCATCGACAAGAGCCTCATCTCCGAAGACCTGGCACACTTCCTCGGCCAAGCCGGCACCCAGGTCACCCGCGACTTCATCCGCCGCACCACCTGACCCCCCACAGACCCCACCCCACCACAGAGCACGCACCGGCCCGCGACTTCATCCGCCGCACCACCGACTCCCCGCGAACCCGCACCGACCCGCGAGAGAACAACCGCACCCACGACGGCCGCCTCGCGCGCCGAGTTCTGCCCGCCGCCCATCCCGGCCCCGGTGTGTCGGCACCGGGGCCGGGAATCGCGGCGGCATCGCAGGCTCGCCGACCGGTTCGACGCCACGACCAGACCAGCGAGGTCCAGGCCGGCTGGTCACCGTGACCCCATGTCCGGGGCGTCGTCGGCGAGTGCCGCCGTCGGCCGTCGGTGGCACGTCGCCTCACCGGCGCGCTCAGCGTTCCGCGCCCGTGAGGGCTCCGTTACGAGGGGCGCGTGGGGTGGACGCCGTACTCGCCACCGGGGCCGGCCTGGAATCGCCGGGTATGGCCGCCGGCACGCCCCGGAGCGGCTCGATCATCCCGGCGTGTGCCCGGCGGGGTTCTCCTCCCGGAGGGATGGCCGTCAGGCGGTCCGGCAGGCCGGTCACAGGTCCCGTCGCCTTTCCACCTTCCCGCCTCCATGCCTTCGCGGCGTCGCGCCGACCAGCCGGATGATCGCGGGCCCGTGAGCCCTTGGCCGGGAACACACGCGACGAAGGCCACCCTCCCTGTTGTCAGCGGAATTCGCTGACAACAGGGAGTGAAAATTGCCATGGGTAACCGTTAAACCCGGTCACCGATGAACGAACGGCGGATCAGAAGCAGACAGGAGCGCAGACGGGCCCGCAGACAGGGGCGTACTGGATGCCGCAGCCGCCGCCGACGACCGCCACGCCACCTCCCACGAAGCCGCCGCCTACGAACCCGGCGTTCACGAAGCCGCCGCCCACGAAGCCGCCCCCGAAACCGCCCCAGGGAACGCCCCCGAAACCGCCCCACGGACGCCCCCCCCAGTGGCCGCCCCAGTGACCGCCCCAGTTGCCGCCCCACGGACGACCGCCCCAGTGGCCGCCGCCCCAGTTCCCGCCGTGGGCCATGGTGGTGGCCTGCGTGACTTTGAGCGGCTGGTACGAAGTGGACGCAGAGGCCGAGGCGGCACCAGGAGCCGCGACAGCCAAAGCAGCACAAGCGGAACCGACCAGAAGCAGTCGGCGAATCATTGTCATGTGACCTCCCGTTGATTTCGATCACTCAGCGTGACCACCATTACGCTACCCAGCTTCTGATCATGGTTCTGGACGCGAGCAGGTCAACGGACGGCAATCAAGTGACGCGGGTGGCGGGCGGTGCCTCGTTCTGGGCAGATCGTCCGGCAGGCCGGGGAGCGGAGGCGCGAGCGTGGGGCACGGCGGCCCGGCCCGGGGCCCGCCGCGGAGTTCCGCGTACGTGGCGGGTACCGGGCCGGGGGATCATCCGCGCCTGTGCGTGGCGCGGCGGTCCGAGCGCCTTCTCCCCTGGGGCGCCGCCGGTGCCGGAAGACATCCGGCCGCCTGGCGGGTGCCGCCCTGTGGCATCGTGTGGCCTGCGGTCGGAGACGGGGGTGACGTCCGCGGAACGCCTCGCGGTGTGCGCGTCTGGTCCCACATGTCCATGATCGGCGTGGCGGAGCGCCATCTGACGCCGCTGAGGGCGTACGGCTGGATGTCGTCGGGGTCGACCTCGGCGAGGTCGTCGAACGGCCGAGGGCGAGGCCGGGCCAGGGCGGCCCGGCACGGGCGCCAGGCCGCCGCCACGAGCAGTGCCGGGAGCACCGTCCCGCTAACCCACCAGTACACATTCATAGCGACTCCTTCGTCGCCGACACGTCCGAGGGGCCGTCGCCGGCGGATGAGGTTGTTGTCGTCGATGCCTCGGACGTATGGGGGAGTACCGAGGTGAGGGGATTGACGACGACCAAGACCCTGGGCGTGGGAAGAAGGAGGTCGGCGGCATCTTCTGATCAACGTGATCGCCCCAGGTCAAGACCGCTTGAGAATCCGCGTCGTGGTTGAGACCCCCTCGCGGGGGCGGACGGTGCGGTCACAGCCAGGGGTCGGCGTTCCGGCGGCGAAGGACACCGTGGTGCGCGACGGGCCGGAGCATCGGCCGGCCCCTGCGCGGTGCGCGCTCGTCTGTGGCGGTACGGCGGCGCCACAGCCGGGCCGTCACCTGGATCCAGGAGGGCAGGAGGGACGGCAGAGGCCGAGAGGCCGTCCGGAGACGCTGACCTGACGTCTCCGGACGGCTGAACGTGGTCCGGCTGAGTCGTCGTCCGGACTCAACGGGCCCGCGCAGTCCGGGCAGCCGGTGTGCACACCGCCTGTCAGCGCCGTGCCACGCGGTGCCGGACGCCGTCCCGCCCGTCCGCGCCGTCCCAGGCCGAGCCGTGGCGGTGACCGGGCCGGCCGTCCCAGAGGCCGGGGCCGACGGGCCGGACGAACCCGTGGCCGGGGCCACCGGCGCGGCCGTACCAGTGGCCGGAGCCGAAGGACCGGCCGTGCCAGCCGCCGGGCAGGGCGTAGTGGCGGCCGCTCACGATGTAGACCGGGCGGCGCTGGCCCGGTCCGCAGCTGGGCGTGACGTACACGCCGCCGTTCACGACGTACTGGCAGCTGGGCAGGATGTAGGTGCGCCCTCCCAGCACGTACCTGTGGACGCGCGGGCCGTACCAGTCCCAGGGAAGGTCGCCCCTCCTGAAGCCGGCGAAACCGCCCGGGCCCCACCCGCTCCCCGGGGAGGGGCTGGCGGCCACCTGGGCGGTCGTGGCGGCCACGCCGGTCAGCGGGACGGCCTGCGCCGCGGGAGCGGCCACCACGATCGCGGATGTGGCCAGGACACCGGTGATGAGCACTCTTTTCATCGTCAACAGACGACTCCTCTCGCGAGATCTATGGGAGCCTGTGGGCTCCGCCGAGGCTGGGGTGGTGCCGGATACGCGTTCCCGGAGCCGTCGACGACGTGCCGGGACGCGTCCTTTCGTCGGGGCGGCGCGGGTGCCCGGGCCCTCGCGGCGAGAGCCGCTCCGAAGATCGAGAGCATGGGGTCAGCCAGTCAGGTGCGCACACGACGAAGATCACAAAGCTTCTTTGTCAGCAGATTTTGCTGACACCAGAGGGTCGAACAGGTCGAGGGTGGGCACGCCTGCCGCCGACGCGACGGCGTCCGCGGTGGTGCGACGGCACGTGCCTCGCTTGAGCAGGCTGTTGATGCATTGCCTGGTGAGGGACGCACGGTGTGCGAACGCGGTAACACTGCCAGCCGTTTCGCCGGATATGAGTACACGCAAGAGCGCCGCGCTCCGCAGGTGCATTTGCGGCTTTCCTGCCATCGCCAACCTCTCCGATGGGTTGCTCTGTCATCAGATTTTGCTGACAACTCAACTGCGTGTCGCACTGTAATGCGAATGGGCAGGCGATACCGGGGAACTCGAAAGGTTTCGCGTCCGAGTTTTCCGCCGCGGGAGCCACAGCACCGTCCATCTTGTTGACAACAGCGGTTCCCGGGGTTTGCAGAGGATCGTTGCGCGCTGTCAGGATCCAGCAGGCATCATGATGGCGATCACGGCGAGAAAAAGTTGAGGAGCTGACAACCAAATGCCGTCATGGCACGTGACAGCAGATCCATCCCCCACCCCGCTGAGCGACCACATCCGCGATTACGCCAAGGTCAAAGACCTCAGTATTCGCACGCTCGCCCTGCTGTCGGTGGACCCGGCGACCGGCCAGCACCTCACCGCCCAGTGGATAACCGACGTGCTGAGCGGCCGGGTGCCCCGCATGCCCGACGTCTGGCGCCTGCACGCTCTGGCGGTAGGACTCGGCCTTGACTCCGACAGCGTGAAGGCGATGGCCATCACCCAGTGGATGGGGTGGGAGATCGCCGATATCCGGACGGGTGGGGGTGAGCGGTTGATCTTTCGGGTGCCCGGGAACTACACCCCCGAGCAGTACACCCGCCTGGCCAACGAGCTCAAACGAGCGATCGACGCCACGCAACCCGGCCCTGATGGTGAAGAGCGGCACCGACCATGAGGAATGGGAGCTTTCCTCATACGCCATCGTTACCGGGGTCAGATACGCCAAACTCTCCAGGCATCCGAGCGATCTGCACACCGTACAAACGCTCAGGAAACAGCTTGGGCAGAAAGGCCTCGGTGCGTGATCAACCCGTCATCGTCGTCCCGGCCAACAGCACAGTTCCACCGCACCCCCCTGGCATTCGGCTGCCCCGGAGTCATCCGCATGCTGCCCGGCCACCAGATCATCGTCCACGTCAACGAGATGCAGTTCAGCCCTGAGTTGACCACCCCGATGGACACGATCAGCGCCACCGTGCTCAACCTGCTGCACCCCGTGGACGAAACACTCCCCACCCCCGCCCTGCGCATCCGGTTCCGCCGCAGCGCCGACCTCGCCGGCCAGCTCGCCATCGTGGAGATCACCCCCCACGAGATGACCATCGGCATCGACAAGAGCCTCATCTCCGAAGACCTGGCACACTTCCTCGGCGAAGCCGGCACCCAGGTCACCCGCGACTTCATCCGCCGCACCACCTAACCCCCCCACGACCACCTGCCCCGGTGCGACATCCGCCCTGAGACCTGCGAAGAAGGGCGGGAGCGAAGCCCTCCGCCCGTTGAGTGATTACGCCGTAATCACCAGGCTGCGTCGCCGGGTCGGCGAGGGCTTCCACCTGTCGGGTGATTACGGCGTAATCACCGGGCTGTCGTCATCACCAGGGTGCGGAGTCTCGCCGGTCGGGTGATTACGCCGTAATCACTGAGCTGCCATCGCCGGGTCGGCGAGGGCTTCCACCTGTCGGGTGATTACGCCGTAATCACCAGGCTGCGTCACCGGGCCGGCGAAGGCTTCACCTGTTGGGTGATTACGGCGTAATCACCGGGCTGTCGTCGCCGACAGCAGCTCCACGAGCGTCTCCAGGTCTTCCAGCGTCAGCCGCTCGCGAAGCGCCGCCGCGATCGCCGCCGGGGGGCCGAGGGTGATTACGCCGTAATCACTGCGCCCCCTCGACACCTTCGCGCCCTTTCCCGTCCGCGGCGACGGGTCGTGGTCAACGGGTGCGTCCACGGGACTGTGCTCACCTCGGGCGGGCTGCCCGAGGTCGAGTTCCGGGGCGGGTGCGGGAACAACGGGCAAAGCCTGTTCCTGTGGCGGCAGTTTCCCGATCTCCCGCGCGTCCTCGATCCTCAGGGTTCCGTTGGTGATCGCCTGCCGCAGTTCCGGGATGAGCTTGAGCAGTACGAGTCGCTGCGACACCCACCCCTGGGACTTGCCGAGCAGCTCGGCGACGCCGCGCTGGGAGAGCCCTTCCTCTTCCATGAGATCCCTGATGCCGTTCGCCTCTTCCAGCGGGTCCAGGTCGGATCGCTGGATGTTCTCGATCAGGGCGTCGGTGCGGCTGCCGGAGGCAGACTCCCGGACCTCCACCTTGACCTCGTCCAGCCCGGCGAGCTCGGCCGCGTGGCGCCGCCGGTGACCGATGAGGATGACGAACGGCGCGTCACCGATCTTCTCGGCGTGATGCGGATGCGTGCCGAGCCACGTGGCCCGCGGCACGACCACAAGCCGCTGCAGGATGCCGCGCTCCTTGATGGTCGCGGCCAGGCCCTCCAGGTCCCGCAGCTCCTCCCGGGGGTTGTCCGGGTTGTCGGCCAGATCTCTGAGCTTGACCGTGTCCGGCCACTTCGGGGCGACCGGTTCGGGCATGGCGGCCTTGCCGACCCTCAAGTTCGCCAGGCTCGTGCGTTGTCCTGCCATCAGCCGTTTCCGTTCCGCATCCGCTCGTGCTCCAGCGCCAGCTTGTAGAAGTCCTCGCGGGCCTCCATCGCGACCCGGTTCTTCGGGTATTGCGTGACGACGAGACCTTCAGCCGGAGCGCGGGTGTGCACCTTGTAGTGCCGGACGATCGTGCGGGCGAGCGGCCACCCCTGGCCGCGGACGAATTCCAGCGTCTCGTCCAGGTCGGCGCGACCATCACGCGGGTCCCAGTTGTTGGCCACCACGAGGTAGGGGATACCGCGGGGCTTCACGACCTTCTCGACGGTGTTGAACGTCGGCTCGAACGACAACGACTCTGGTTCTATCGGGATGAGCACGTCGTCGGCGCAGGCCAGAACCCGGCGCAGCGCCTCGGCGAAGCTCGAACCGTCGAACGGGTCGTCGGCGTCCTCGTCGACGGTGGGAATCCAACCCGGGGTGTCCACCCAGACGTGCTTGACGCCCGGGAGGTCTCGGAGGTTCGACAGGTCCTCGATGTCATCGGCGTTCGCCTGGACGAAGTCGAAGGGCAACGCCCGGGCGGCGGCCTTGTCCGGATCGGTCTTGGCGAGTTCCTCGGCCGCTTCGACGACCCGGTTGGACCACCAGACCGCGGACCCCTGGGGGTCGATCGAGACGACGACGGTGGCTTCCTGCTCGCCTGACGCGTCGGCTGTGACGGCGGCGAGATTCATCGTCGTCGTGGACTTGCCGACGCCGCCCTTCTGATTGAGGACGACATGGACCTTTGCCATGAGGGCTCCTGTTCCGTGTGCTTCCCAGTGACTGCACTGGTACTTCGGATGGCGGAGCAACTCTCTCAGATGATCAGGTGATTACGCCGTAATCACCTCTCGCGGGCGTGTGTCGTAGTACTCATCCTCAGCCATGGTTACTCCCCACCTCTTTCCGGTGATGCGTTCGTAGACGTCGACGTAGCGATCCTGAGTGGCTTGGACGATCTCGTCCGGGACGGCTGGTCCGGGGGGAGTGCTGTCCCAGTCCAGAGTGCTCGACCAGTCACGGACGAACTGCTTGTCGAGCGCGTGCTGGGGGCGGCCGGGCTCCCATGAGTCGGCGGGCCAGAAGCGCGAGGAGTCGGAGGTCAGCACCTCGTCGCCGAGCACGAGCGTGCCGTCGGTGGCGCGGCCGAACTCCAATTTGGTGTCGGCGATGAGGACTCTCCGTTCCGCGGCGAGGGCGGCACCTCGGCTGTACACCTTCAACGTCAAATCCCGCAGAGCCGCGGCCGTCTCGGCGCCGATCTCGGTCACCACATCGTCGTAGGTGATGAACTCGTCATGACCGACGGTGGCCTTCGTGGTCGGGGTGAAGATCGGCTCAGGCAGTCGGGATCCCTCGACCAGGCCGGGCGGCAGAGCGATGCCCGGCACCGTGCCGTGCTTCTCGTACTCCTTGAGCCCCAACCCGGCCAGGTACCCGCGAGCGACGAACCCCGCGGGCGTCATTTCCAGCCGGCGGCACCTGACCGCCCGGCGGGCCCATTCCGCGGGGACATCGGCCGCGGAGATCACGTGGTTGGGGACGAGGGCGGCGAGCTGGTCGAACCACCACAACGACAACCGCGTAAGGACCTTCCCCTTGTCGGGGATGGGGGTCGGCAGCACGACGTCGTACACAGACACCCGATCGGACGCGACCAGGACCAGATCCTCACCGTTCAGAGAGCCCACCCAAGGTGGATCGTTCCTGGATGGGGGAGTCGGAATGGGTTTCCAAGGCGCGGACGGCCTCAGTCTGCGACCAGTGCCTCACCTCGCGTTCAGCACGGATACGGCGTGCCCATGACGGCCGATCATCCATCTGGCTGCCTCCTGAAGCGGGAAATCTATGCGGTCTTCTGCCTCAGTCGCAGTCAACGCCCTGGTCCTGGGGCGGTGACATAGGGGTGACACTTGGGCATCGAGTCTCTGCGGGCAGATCTTCGTTACATGATTCTCTGCACGCCGCCCGCGTCCAAGCCGCACCCTTTCCTCTAGCCGGAGGAGTCAACGGGGTATCTGTACTGCAGATTCCATTGATGGGTCGGCATGATGTAGATCGTCACCTTGACGGGGCGATCGTCGCGCGTCCAGCCAACATGGAAAATCTCGTAGACGCGCTGATCTTCGGTCATCCGCAGAAAAGCGGCCTCCCGCGGTACGGGAGGGCGAACTATGACGCGCTCTTCGATCTCTGCCTGAGCGTGGCCAAGCTCCGCCAGGCGACTGCTGATGCCACCAACTCCAGGGTCCTCCCGTTCGATGGGAGTGCCTTGGGCGATGGTAAGGGGGATGTAGCTGGTGACGATCTGGATAGGTACACCTTCGGCGCGCATGTAGCGAGCCCGGACCACCACGCTGGCCTCGTCAGGAGCCACACCGAGCACTTCGGCGACGTGGACGGGGGGACGGCCAGGGCCAACGGTGTTTTCGGACCGCAGTTCATAGTTCAGATCGGCAAGTTCCGTGGCGAGCGCTCCTCGGCTGCCTTCACGCTCACGGTGAGTGCGGCTATGCCGAACGGCGGCGTTGCGGACGATCGGCGGCAACTCGTGGACGATCGTTCCTGTCGGCCGTTCGACACGCACCAACCCTTCGGCTTCCAGAATCGCAAACGCACGGTTGACAGTCTGGCGACTCACACCGAACCGCTTCGCAAGTTCACTCTCCGCAGGAAGCGTCTCGCCACGAGGGTGCTTACCCTCAGCGATGGCAGTGCGCAATATGTCAGCAACCTGGCGGTATTGACCCCGGGCGGGCGTTACTTCCATGCCACAACCCTAGTACCCAATGCCCAAGGTAGGGCATTGGGCATTGACACCTTGGGAGCGTAGAGTTACTACTAACGTAGAACGATCAACGTAGGGCATTAACACCTCCTGTGGGACTTGAATCGCGCAAGCGACTCGGGTCCAAGTTGGAGGCTTACATGCTCGAAACGTACGGCCTTGGTGCTGTCACACCGAGGCAGACGCAAGGTCCGATTACCAAACAAGCGGCCCCGGTGCTGTCACACCGGGGCCGCGGCGAGTCGAAACCCTGAGAGGAAACCGACTCATGTCCATCATTCCTGATCTCACCATGCCCAGGGAACGGCTGCTGACCTCCCAGGAGGTCGCCGCCCTGTTCCGGGTCGACCCCAAGACCGTCGCCCGCTGGGCCCGCACCGGCGAGCTGACCGCAGTCCGGACCCCGGGCGGGCGGCTGCTGCGTTTTTGGGAGTCGGCCGTGTACACCGCCCTGCGTGACGGCATCGTCGAGGCGCAGGCCGAAGAGGCCAAGGCCGCTGAGAACACTGAGGCGGTGAGCGTCTGATGACGACCGCCACCTACCGCTCCCACTATCCGCAGCTGGCCGCGTCGGCCGGTGATCGGCCGCTGGCCGCCGTCGAGTGCGTCGTGACCCTGGAGGTTCCGACCTTCCACGGTCACAACAAGCTGACCGTTCGCCCCGGTGTCGTCAACGACGCCGCGATCGAGCTGTACGGCTACGGCGAGTGCGCCGTGCTGGCCCGCGCCCTGCACCTGCGCACCGGCTGGCCGCTGGCCCTGGTGCAGCTCGTCGAGTGGCCCTACCGCTGGGCGCACGTCGGCGTGCTCACCCCGGCCGGGCGCCTGCTGGACATCCACGGCACCCGCAGCCTGGATGAGGTCGTCGCCGACTACGCTCGCGAGCACGGCCTGCGGGTCACCACCTGCCCCCTGCCCACGCTGGACCTGCTGTTCGACGTCATCGGCGAGCGTGAGGAGCTCCGGAGCGGCTGGATCGACGGCAGCGCCATCGACCCCCTCACCGACGAGCTGGTCGGGGTGTTCGCCGACCTGCTCATCGCCCAGGCCGAGCTGGCCGAGGCGGGTGATGGGCGATGACGATTCTCGCCACGTACCCCACGCTGGCCGAGCGCGCCGACGGGCTTGCGCTGCACGAGCTGCGCGTGCGGGTAAACCTCCAGAGGCCGTCCTGCCGCCTCCAGCAGACCGAGTTCGTGATCCGGCCGGGCCTGGTCGACGAGGCCGCCATTGAGCTGTTCGGCTACTCCCAGTGCGTGCTCCTGGCCGCGGCGATGCACGAGCGCACCGGCTGGCCGTTCGCACCGGTCGAGCAGCTGGTCGACGACGAGTGGAAGTGGGCGCACGCCGGCGTGATCAGCCCGGCCGGGCTGATGGTCGACATCCACGGCCTCCGCTCGATCGCCGACGCCGAGATCTCGTTCACCGACCAGTACGGCCCGCAGGCCCGCGTCCGCACGGTGGCCGACCAGCAGGCGCTACTTCGCGTCCTCGCCTGCGTCGCCGTCATACCGGCGGGGTGGCGCTGGGCCGATGACATCTCCACGGCGATCGGCCGGGAGGTCGTCGAGGTCTTCGCCGATGTACTGGTGGCCAAGGCCACCGGGACTGCGCAGGTGGCGGCATGAGCTACTACGACACCCGCGCCCAGCGCGCCGTGGCCGGCGCCGAGGCCGAGCGGACCCGCGCTGACGCCGAGGCCACCCGCGCCGAGACCACGCTTCGCTTGGAGAGCGCCCGCGCTGAGCAGGCCGCCCGCCAGGCCGACCAGGAGCGCCGCGACAAGCAGACCCGTGAGGACCGTCGTGAGGCCCGCCGCGTAGAGCGTCAGCGCCAGCGGGCCCGGGATCGCGCTGCCCGCTCGGCGGCGGTTCGCCGTGGCGCCAGGCTGCTGGCGGCCGCGCTCGTCACCCGGGCCCCGGTCATCGTGGGCGGTGTGGCGATGGGCGCGCCGATCGCGATCGCCTGGCGCGGCCAGCTGGAGTTCGCCGAGCAGGTGATGCACCTGGGCTTCATGTCGCCCGCGCTGCCGATCGCCCTGGAGGGCGGCGTCTGGTACCTGGCGTTCCTGGTGCACCGCGCCATCCAGGCGAAACTGCCGATCGGCCGCTACCGGGTCGCGACCTGGGGCATGGCGGGCATCGCGGCCGGGATGAACCTGTGGCACGGCATCACCGCCAACGCCACGAAGGCCGACGCGTGGGCCGGGCTGCAGGTCGGCGTGATCCTCGCGCTGGCCTCCCTGCTCGGCATCGCCCTGTGGGAGCTGACCGCGTCGCTGACCCAGCAGACCACCGCCCGGCGCAGCGCGGCCGAGATCCGCCGGGCCGCCTGGCGCCGGGTCCGCTACCCGCGGCTGTCGTGGTCGGCGGCCTCGATCCGCGCCTCGCGCGGCGAGGACTGCTCGATCGAGGACGCCTGGACGGCCGCGTGGATCGACCGCTACGGCGTCGGCCCCGGCTCCTCGAGGAGGGACCGCAAGCTGGCCCGCTCGATCGTCCGCTACGAGAAGAAGGCCGACAAGGAGGCCGCGAAGGCCGGCCAGCTCGTCATCGTCGACGGCTCCATCGTCCGCCCCGGCGCCCAGAGCCCTCAGGCCAGCGCCGAGGGCGAGGAGGCCATGGCCCGGCTGCGCGCCTTCTCCGCGCAGCGCGTGGACGTGGCCCGCTCGATCGCGTTCCCCTCGATCGGCTCCCCCTCGATCGAGGCGAGCCCTCGTCCGGCGATCGAGTCCCGTACGGACTCACCCCGTACGGAGTCGCCCCGTACGGAGAACACGTCCCGGTCCCGTACGGAGAACGCCCGTACGGCCTCACCCCGTACGGAGCCCGTACGGACGGGCTCCGTACGGGGTGAGGCGCCTCGTACGGTTCCGCCGCTGACGCCGGTCGACCGGGAGGAGGCCGTGGCCGAGATCCGTAAGGAGATCGCTGCCGCCGCTGCGCGCGATGAGGTGTGGACGCCGGACTACGCGGTGCTGGAGGAGCGCTACGACCGGCGCCGCAGCTGGTGTGAGAAGGCCGTACGGGATGCCCGTACGGGTCTGCGTACGGACGAGGACCATGCGCGCACGGGCGCGGAGGAGACCCGTACGCCGCCCGCCCATACCGGATCACCGGCGCCCCGTACGGGCGAGCGCGCCGACGACAAGACCGGCGACCAGGAGGTCGCTGGCGTTCTGCGTCGCCTCCGTACGGACGGCAGCGACAAGCACGCCGTACGGGCCGCGCAGGCCCGTACGGACCTCACCGGTGACAGCGACCAGGCCCGTACGGAGGTGTCGGCATGAAGCCTCAGGTGATCTACGACGTGCGGCTGTGGCCCGCCGACAGTCCCAAGACGCCGCTGAATGCGGTGCTGACCTACACCGTCGCGGACCCGCACGCGGTGCACCTGATGTTCGTTCGGGGCCGCACCGTCACCTCCGAGTACACCTTCGGCCGCGACCTGCTCGCCGAGGGCGTGCGCGCCCCGGCCGGGGAGGGCGACGTCCTGGTGGCGCCGCACGAGGAGCTCGACGAGGCCTACCTGGCCATCACCCTGACTCCCGAGTCCGGCTACCCGTTCCTGCTCTACGCGGTCCGCGAGCTCGTCATCGACTTCGTCGACCAGACCTTCCGGCTCGTGCCACACGGCCGCGAGCAGGTCGACGTCGACACCGCGATCGCCACGATCCTGGGCGAGGTGACGTCATGAAGACGCTGACCAGGCAGAACACCCTGACCCGCCAGGAGCTGGCGCTGCTGGTCGCCGAGCACGCCGAGCTGCTGGCCGCGGCCCGCGCCACGGTGGCGGCCGCGCAGCTGGGCGAGGTCGACCCGCTGGTCCACCTGCGTCACGCGCTGGCCGCGCACGGGCAGCTCCCGCCGGTCGGAGCGCGCCCGGTGGTGCTGCTCGCCGCGTGCGCCGCCCCCGCCCTGCCGGTCCTGACCTGCGGGGAGGTGGCGTGATGGCCGTCACCGTCACCCTCGCCTACCAGCGGGTGTTCCCCGGCGCTCCGGAGCGCGTCGCCGAGGTGCGCGCCTGGGTGCTGACCTGCCTTCCCGCCGGATGCCCGCGCGCCGACGACGTCGCCCTGGTGGTGTCGGAGCTGGCCACCAACGCCGTGCTGCACAGCGCGTCTGGCACCGTAGGCGGCCGGTTCACGCTGCGCGCCGAGGTCGAGCCCGGCTCGACCGGCGAGGCCGGGGCGGTCGCGCTGACCTGCACCGATCAGGGCCCGGCGCTGGTGCCGGCAGCCCGAGGGGAGGGCGAGTACCAGCGCGGCCTGACCCTGGTGCGCGAGCTCGCCGACGCCTACGAGGTGACCCTCACCGAGGCCTCCCGCGCCGCGTGGTGCCGCCTGGACTGGCCTGTTGTCACCGGCACCCCGCAGGGTGCGAAGGGCGCGGCCACCTACGGGCCGCACATGAGCGCACAGCAGGTCAGCGACCCCGCACACGCCGCGCACAAGATCACCGCACACGGTGCGCACAACCCCGGCGCGCAGCCGCGCCCGAGCGGGGAGGCGAACCGGTGAGCGCCTTCGTGACCTGGCTGGCGGCGGCGTTCTCCCCGGGCTGGCCCGAGCGGGCCGCGCACGGCATCGCGGTCGCACTGCTGGCCACCGCGGCGCTGCTGGTGGCCTTCGCGCTGGCCGAGGAGACCTCCTTGCGCGGCCGGGCCCGCGCCGTGGCCCGCTCCTGGGCCCGCTCGGCGGCCACCACCACCTCGGTGCAGGTGCTGGCCGACGGAACCCTGATCGCCCAGAGCAGCACCGAGCAGACCGCCCGGCACCTGCTGGACGCCGTGATCCACGAGGAGGACCTGTGAGCAACCGCAGTGAGGACCTGGGCAGCCAGATGGTCAAGTTTGAGACCGCCGAGATCATCGCCGGTCACGAGGCCCTGGAAAACCACCTCTACAACGTCCAGGCCTTGTCGCGCACCCTGGCGCTGATGCTGGTGCAGGACGGGGAGCTGGTGTCCACCTGGCTGCGCCACCACAAGCCCAAGAAGGGCAAGCGCGTCCCTTTGCTGGAGCGGGTGGGCTTGTCGCGCCGCACCCGCGCCCACAGCCGCAACGCCGCCGACGCCTTGCTGGAGGCCGTCTCCAGCTTGCAGAAGATGGCGGGCGTCCACGACGAGTACGTGCGGCTGGAAAAAGAGTCCCTC